>NZ_MAEL01000054.1 GCF_009933335.1 Candidatus Enterococcus willemsii
GTTTTGAGTGAGCAATCACTTCAAAATAAAATAGTGTGGTGGCGATAGCGAGAAGGATACACCTGTAACCATGCCGAACACAGAAGTTAAGCTTCTTAGCGCCGATTGTAGTTGGGGGTTGCCCCCTGTGAGAGTAGGACGTCGCCACGCAAATAAAAAAGACTTGATAAATTATCGAGTCTTTTTTTGTTTTTTAATAACCTAGAATGAAAATACATTCTAGATTATTTATGGTATTGTTTCATAAGCAAGAGCTTGGATAATTGCTTGGTGTTGAGGATAATCTTTTAGTAATTGCTCTTGAGTAAATAATTCAAAATCTTGGTAATCAAAACCTGGAGCAACGACACAGCTAACAAGTGCATAGTCTTCTTTCACACTTGAGCCAAAAATGGTTCCTTTTGGTACAGTGTAAGAAAGGTATTCATTATTTGCAATATTTTTTCCTAAATGAATTTCTTTATAACGTCCATCAGGAAAAATACAGTGAACGGTTAACGATGTTCCTTCATGGTAAAACCAAGTTTCATCAGAAGCTAATCGATGAAAGTGTGAAGGACTTTCTGTATTTAATAAAAATAAAATACTTGTATATAGCGGACGTTCTCCATTTATTGTTTCTATCGTTTGGTCACTTCGGTCAGTTTGTTTGAAATAGCCTCCTTCGGCATGTGGTTCTAATGCCAGTTGTTCAATCCAATAAGTTGCTGTCGTCATCTTAATCATCCTTTCAGAGTCAGTTAAACGTTATTATAACATGGTACAAGCAGATAGGTAGACAATTAGAATAAACACGTAGAAAATAGTAGTAAAGGATGTGTAGTTAAAATGGAATTTTCAAAAGAGGAATTAAAAAAGAAACTTTCACCAATTGAATACGCAGTTACACAGGAAAATGCAACAGAACGACCATTTACAGGAAAATATGACAGTTTCTATGAAAAAGGTATTTATGTGGATGTTGTGAGTGGTGAACCACTTTTTGCTTCGACTGATAAATTTGATGCGGGATGTGGCTGGCCAGCATTTTCTCGACCATTGAAAACAACAGAAATTCAAGAGAAAGAGGATTTTTCATTAAGTCGACCGAGAGTAGAAGTACGTAGCAAAAAAGCAGATTCTCATTTAGGACATGTTTTTGAAGATGGCCCGATTGAGCAAGGTGGCCTACGTTATTGTATTAATTCAGCTGCATTGAAATTCATTCCTTATGATGAGATGGTTGCGAAAGGGTATGAAGAATATCTTCAATACGTTCAATAATCAAACTTTAGTCAGATAACCAATGAGTTATCTGATTTTTTTCATATCTATCTGATTTGTGGTACAATAAAGGGAACATATGTACAGAAAGGAAAAAGAATGTACGAATATATTATTGGAAAGATTACAGCAATTTATCCTGCTTATATTGTGGTCGAAGTAAATGGTATCGGTTATCAAATAGCATCAGGAAATCCTTATCGTTATAGTGGAAAGATGAATCAAGAAGTAAAATTGTTTGTTCATCAAGTGATTCGTGAAGACGCTCATACCTTATATGGATTCAATAGTTTAGAAGAAAAACAATTATTTTTACGCTTAATTAGTGTATCTGGAATTGGACCCAAAAGTGGTTTAGCAATTATGGCTAATGATGACCATGAAGGTTTGATTTCAGCAATTGAAACGGGAGATATTACATATCTAACGAAATTCCCCGGTGTAGGAAAAAAAACAGCGCAACAACTTGTGTTAGACTTAAAAGGAAAATTGGGTGAACTTTCAGGCGAATTGACAGGTTCAGTTGTAATGGAACTATTTACAACTAATCATTCTGCTTTGGATGAAGCGATATCTGCCTTGCAGGCATTAGGCTATAGTGAACGAGAAACAAAACGCGTGCACAAATTATTACTTCAAGAATCACTCCAAACAACCGATGAATATTTAAGAGCCGGATTGAAATTAATGATGAAGAAATAAGGAGAAGTACATGACAGATCGAATGATTTCACCAAATGCAAATCAAGAGGAAGAATTTTTTGAAAAATCATTACGTCCGCAATCTTTTGCGCAATATATTGGGCAAGAAAAAGTAAAACAAGAATTAAGTATTTATATTCAAGCGGCACAAAAAAGAGAAGAAGCATTGGACCATGTGCTTCTATACGGGCCTCCGGGTCTAGGGAAAACGACGATGGCCATGGTGATTGCAAATGAAATGCAAGTGAATATCCGTACTACAAGTGGGCCTGCTATTGAAAAGCCGGGTGATTTAATCGCAACACTTAATGAATTGGAGCCAGGAGATGTGCTATTCGTGGATGAAATTCATCGTTTACCGCGTGTAGCAGAAGAGATGCTTTATTCAGCGATGGAAGACTTCTTTGTGGATATCATGGTCGGACAAGGCACAACTGCACATCCTGTTCATTTTCCTTTACCACCATTCACACTTATTGGTGCGACAACGAGAGCTGGCATGCTATCAGCACCATTAAGGGATCGTTTTGGGATTATTTCTCATATGCAATATTATGATGAAAATGATTTGAAGGAAATTGTGCAACGAACGGCTTCGATTTTTGAAACAGAAATTGTTACTGAAGGGGCAGTAGAAATTGCTCGACGTTCCAGAGGGACACCGCGAATTGCGAACCGATTGTTAAAACGGGTGCGCGATTTTGCTCAAGTACAAGCAGATGGTATTATTAACCGCGAAATTGCTGATAAGGCATTGTCATTGCTACAAGTAGATCATGAAGGTTTAGATTTAGTGGATCAAAAATTAATTAAAACAATGATTGAGTTATATAATGGTGGTCCGGTGGGATTGAGCACGTTATCCATCAATATCGGTGAAGAACGTGAGACTGTCGAGGATATGTATGAGCCTTATTTAATTCAAAAAGGATTCTTGAAGCGAACACCTAGAGGACGAGTAGCTACTGCGCTTTCCTATGAACATTTCGGTTATCCTTATCAAGAATAGTACAAGTGAGGTAAGTATGGCAGAGGGAAAAAAGACAAAAGCAGCAATTGCATCCGCATATATTCAATTATGTGAGGAAAAAGAATATGCAAAAATTAGTGTGCAAGATATTGCTTTAAAGGCATCAATTAATCGTCAAACGTTTTATTATCATTTTCAAGATAAAAATGAATTATTACGATGGGTCTATTTTAATGATTCGTTGAAATTCTTAGCAAGTAAAGAAGTAAAACTAGATAATTGGGAAGAACAGGCACTAAAAATGCTGAAACGAATGCAGGAAAAGCAGGTATTTTATCAAAATACTATGATTGGCAATCGAACCATTCTGATTAATGAATTTTTTACTGTTGTTCAATCTATTTTTAGGCAATTATTTCGTCAAGTCGATGAAGAAAAAGTATTATCAAAACAAGATATTGATTTTTATAGTCGATTTTTTTCTTTCGGTTGTAGTGGGATTTTAGAGGCTTGGATTTGTGGGAATTTCCAAGAATCTGCATTGGAGATTGCTACACAGCTATTTCGTTTAGCACAAGATATTGAAGTCTTCTCTTATCGTATTTATCAAAGAAAAGAGGAATAAAGTGATGACAAAAGTGTTATTTGTTTGTTTAGGAAATATTTGTCGCTCACCAATGGCGGAAGGGCTAATGAAAAAGTATAATGAGGAGCAACGCTTAGGCTTAGTTATCGATTCAGCAGCAACTAGCCGCTGGGAAGTGGGGAATCCGCCTTATGCAGGTACGCAGGAAATTCTCAAAAGAGAGAACATTGATTTTTCAGGAATGTATGCAAGACAAATCCAGCCAAAAGATTTTGAAGAATTTGATTGGATTATCGGCATGGACCATCAGAACGTCAAAGATTTGATGCGTTTAGCACCAAGTGGCACAGAAGAAAAAATTCATCTGTATATGGAAGTGGTACCGGGCAAAGAAGAACAAGAAGTACCAGATCCATGGTATACAGATAATTTTGAAGAAACCTATCAGATGTTATCAGAAGGTCTATCATTGTGGGGAGAAAAGTTTGGGTCTTATTCTTAGTGGAAGCAGAAAGGAAGAATTGTTATGGAGAAACCTTCGACAATTAAAAAACTTAGAAATTTCCTTGTCATGACCTCAAGCGTGTTATTAGATACTTTTTTAAGCGATGACGCAGATAAACGTTTGGCCAAAGCGAAATTACGGGAAATGCGTGAAACGTTGCAACGTGCGGCTTATGAAAAAAGTCTCGTTGTCCTGCAATTAGACTCAGAAAATAATGAAGTTATTTCTGGGTGGATTGTTGGAAAAAACATTGGAAAAGAACAAGTGGTCATTAAAATTCAAGATAATCAACAGCAAATGCGTATTGTTGATTTGAAATCAATTGTTAAAGTGAGCACTCTTTCCCCAGAAGGAAAAAATATGAAAGCAGCAAGATAAGTAAAGAGTGGACGTGTTAGAATACTACGCCCACTCTTTTTTGTTTTGAGACCAATGAGTCTTATTTTTGCCAAATCATTTCAAATGCGATTTCTCCTGTTTCATCAGTAGTAGTTTTCGTGACTGTGAACCCTTGCGAGCGGTAAAAATGATACGCGGTGCTATTTTTTTGGTAAACAGTTAAGGACAAGGTAGTAGCATGTTGTTTGGCTGCAGTTAGTAATTTTTTGCCGATACCTTTTTGTTGCGTACTTGGTTCTACAAAAATACCTGCAATATACGTATCGATGAGTCCAATAAATCCTAAGATTTTCTCTTTTCGATAAACAAAGAAGGTTGCTTGCGTCAGTTGCTCTTTTACTTCAGGGTACATTTGATGCCAATAAGTAGGGGCGATAAAATCATGTGCCTGTAAATTAGTACCTAACCAAATTGTCGCAATTTCATCTAATTCATTCGGTGTTAGTGTGGATAAATAATCAATCATCATACAACCTCCCAACTAATTTAATAAATATAAACAGTTTTATCATAATTTATTCACACTTATCCATTATATTATATACATACCAACAAACAACCCTAACAAAACACTTTTTCATTTTTACTCCTTGACCTGCCATCCCCTATTGGCAGGTCACTTTTTTAGTTTTTAAAGTATTTTATTCACAAACTATTTTTTTTAATTTATATTAATTAGACAAAATGATTGTTCTGCCGTGTTTTTTAGAAAAAACTCTCACTTTTTTTGCTTGTGCAAAAAAAAATGATAGTTTCTTCGTTCACAATCTATGTATACTAAGGATGTAAGTTAAAGGTAATCACTTTTGATAAGAACGTTTTCACTAAAAGAAAGTGATTAATAAAACTAGGAGGAATTCTCAATGACAAAAACAGTAATTATTGGATCGAATCACGCAGGTATTGCCGCTGGGAACATTTTATTAGATAAATATAACCAAGAAGTAGTTATGATTGAACGTAACTCAAATTTCAGTTACTTAAGTTGTGGAACAGCTCTTTGGGTAGGACGTCAAATCGATGAAGTAGACGGTTTATTCTATACAAATCGTGATGATTTTGAAGCAAAAGGTGCTAAAGTTTATTTAGAAACAACAGTAGATCATATTGATTTTGAGAAAAAAGAAGTGCATTCTGTGACAGCTTCTGGTGAAGAATTGGTAGAAACATACGACAAACTTATTCTAGCAACAGGTTCTGTCCCAATTTCTCCAAAAGTACCAGGAAATGATTTAAAAAATATCACATTCATGAAAAAATTCCAAGAAGGTCAATTTATTGATAACTTGTTAGAATCAGATGAAATTCAAAATATCGCGGTTATTGGTGCAGGATACATCGGTGTGGAAATGGCAGAAGCAGCGAAACGCCGTGGCAAAAATGTCTTGTTATTTGATGCAGCAGATCGCTCATTACCAAGCTACTATGACCCAGAATTTACTGATGCAATGGACAAAAACTTAGCAGATCATGGGATTGAATTGCACTTAGGTGAATTAGTACAAGAATACCGCGGAACTGATAAAGTTGAAACAGTTGTCACTGAAAAAGGTGAGTATGCAGCAGACTTAGTTATCAACGCAATTGGTTTCTTACCAAACAGTGAATTAGGTAAAGATGAATTAGATTTATTTGTGAACGGGGCTTATTTAGTTGACCGTCATCAACGTACAAGCAATCCAGACGTGTATGCAGTAGGTGACTGTGCAACTGTTTACTCAAATGCATTGCAAGATACAGCTTATATTGCTTTAGCAACAAATGCCGTTCGTACTGGAATGGTTGCGGGTGAAAACATTGGTGGAAACGAAATTGAATCACCAGGAGTTCAAGGCTCAAATGGTATTTCAATCTTTGGTTACAATATGGTATCAACTGGTTATTCAGTAACAGCAGCACCTCGCTTTGGCTTAGATGTGAAGTATACTGACTTTGAAGATACACAAAAACCAGGCTTCATGCATGATAACCATGATGTAAAAATCCGTATTGTTTACGATGCAAACACTCGTCGTATTGTCGGTGCACAAATGGCATCAACAACATCTGAAATTTCAATGGCTATCCACATGTTCTCATTAGCGATTGAACGTGGTGTAACAATTGATGAGTTGGCATTACTAGACTTGTTCTTCTTGCCACACTTTAACCAACCTTATAACTATATCAATAAAGCCGCATTAGCAGCTGAATAATAACAAAAAGGCATCCGTCATTCGGATGCCTTTTGTGTGTCATTCCAAGCAATCACATCAGTGACAATAGCTTCCAGCACGTTGAAATCAATTTTTTTTGGATTTCGTAATCGCAAACAAATTTTTCCCACAGCTGATTTGGCAAAATGTTGCTCGTAGCTTTTTAAAATTGGTTGGCCATTTTTTTCGCCACTGATATAAAGAGAAACATTATTCTTTTGTGGGGCTAAACTAAGAAGGGAATTGTAAATATCATCTGTAGCATCATACAACTCGCCATAGCCAATAAAGGTGATGGTTCCACTAGCAATCAAACGACGAGAAAGCTGTGGGAAAGTTGTTTGTATCCATTGATCAAGCAGATGGAACAATTCACGATGTTCGCTAGTTTCGATTAATTCTTCTATTGTTTTGGCAGAGCTGTTCATACTATCATTTCTCCTTTTCTACGAGGGCTGTAATTTTGTTGAATTGACTGATGTTAAAGCTAATTGGAAATTCCTGAGAAATTTTTTGACTAATATCTCTAATTAAACTAGTCATTGTAGTTATAAATGCGGTGCCTTCTAATTGTGATAGCTCATTTAACTGGTTGAGTTGAGCGGAAGATAGTTTAGTGCGAGTGCCTTCATACTTACTCCAATCTCCCAAACTATTGGGTAAATACTGTTGCTGCATATACCAAAAGGATACTAGAATATGTTTCAAAGTTAGTTGACAACTTAGGGCATAATGGCCTTCTTTTCTACGATAACGACGATAATATTCATGTAAGTAGGCATAATATTTTGTCATAAAATACGTAAACTTTTCTTGTGATGGTACATAGGTAACACGTTGAGAATCTTCTTTGATATCGAGCAATTGATTGGCTGTATCTTTAAGAATGGCAATGTCAGCTAACCAAGGATTAGGTGCGAGATCTTTCCAAGTATAAATAAAGATATCTAGCTTAATAAATGTTTCAAAATGAACAACTGCATAGAAATCCGTTTGTGTTTCTATAAAAAGAATAGCATCCAATTGATTTAATAATGACTGTAAAAAGTTTGATTTCTGAAGAGGGGATGTAATCACAATACGAAAATCAATATCAGAATAGCAATCAGTCGTACCTGTAGCTAATGAGCCACCTAAAAAAATCCCTTCAATAGTAGGATTATCCTGAGTGAGACTTAGGATTTGGTCAAGCAGAAGTTGTCTAGCACTATTAAGATGTGTACGATACATAACTAGTTCCTCCAAACTTTTGCTTTAATTATATCATGAGCCGATTGAAAGAAAATGGAATTATTTCAGTCAATCTGATTGACAAAGGAACACGGATTTGTTATGATATAAAAGTTGAGAAATTAAAGTAGAAGTCCCACTTCTCGCCTAAGTGAATGTCTTACTGGGCTGAATAGTATTCTAACTAAGGATTTAGTAATGAATGACGGTGGGTTCTTTGATAAAAAGAAGCCATTTTTTTATTGCTTTATTTTTCTCTCAAATAACTTGGAGGTGAATGACCATAGCTAAAGATATGATGGTAAATGACGGCATTCGTGCAAGAGAACTACGCTTGATTGATCAGAACGGTGAACAATTAGGAGTGAAATCTAAAGCAGAAGCATTAAGTATTGCTGAAAGAGCAAACCTAGATGTAGTTTTAGTTGCTCCAAATGCAAAACCACCAGTTGCGCGAATTATGGACTACGGAAAATATCGTTTTGAACAACAGAAAAAAGAACGTGAAGCCCGTAAAAAGCAAAAAGTTATCAATATTAAAGAAGTACGCTTAAGTCCAACGATTGACGTAAATGATTTCAATACAAAATTGCGTAATGCACGAAAATTCTTAGAAAAAGGCGATAAAGTGAAAGCTTCTATCCGTTTCAAAGGACGTGCCATTACCCATAAAGAGATTGGTCAACGTGTTCTAGATCGTTTAGCTGAAGAAACTACTGATATTGCAACAGTAGAACAAAAAGCGAAAATGGATGGACGAAGCATGTTCTTAGTGCTTGCACCGAAAAACGAAAAATAGATAAATGAAAGATTTTGAGGAGGAAATTAGTTATGCCAAAACAAAAAACTCACCGCGGATTAGCAAAACGTGTTAAACGTACTGGCGGAGGCGGATTAAAACGCGCTCGTGCTTTTACTAGCCATAGATTCCACGGAAAAACTAAAAAACAACGTCGTCAACTACGCAAAGCAAGCATGGTATCAAGTGGCGATTTCAAACGTATTCGTCAACAATTAGCAAAAATGAAATAATACAATTATTAGATTAGAGATATATTAGGAGGAATTAAACATGGCACGTGTTAAAGGTGGAACAGTAGCTCGTAAACGTCGTAAAAAGATTCTTAAATTAGCAAAAGGCTACTACGGTTCAAAACATACTTTATTTAAAACAGCTCAAGAACAAGTAATGAAATCATATAGTTACGCATATCGCGATCGTCGTCAAAAGAAACGCGACTTCCGTAAATTATGGATTGCACGTATCAACGCTGCAGCTCGTATGAATGGTTTAAGCTACTCAAAATTAATGCATGGTTTGAAATTAGCTGAAATCGACATCAACCGCAAAATGTTAGCTGATTTAGCTGTTAACGATGCAAGTGCGTTTACTGCATTAGCTGACCAAGCAAAATCTGCATTATCTAAATAATGAACTGACTGTCCCTGCTCTTTGGAGTAGGGGCTTTTTTGTTTGTCATTTTATCAAGGAAAAATGACGTAATAAAAGCTGGAAAGTCATCTTTCCAGCTTTTTCCGACGACGATACGCAAAGAAACACTGCGGTGGTAATTCATAACCAAACGTAATGCCAAGAGCGATAGCAATCGCAATTTGGATTACCTTGACTAAGACAACGGCTGCATGAAGTGAGTCCCCAACAAAAAATTCATAGGCAAATTGGTAGACGCCAAGACCAGGAACGAGACAAAAAATCCCGCAGATTAAGAAAATTGTTACAGGTGCACGCAAGCCAAATGACGCTTCACGCGCCATATAAATGAGGCTTAGAGCGGAAACAAAGGTTGCGATAAGTAAGGAATCTGTTAGATGTAGCACAACTAAATAAATCCCCCAACCAATACTGCCGATGATGCCACAGTACAGATAATATTTTTTAGGCGTATCAAAGACAATAGCAAAAGAGATAGTTCCGATAAAACTTGCAATGAGTTGTAGAAGAACGGTCATATCTGTGCCCCCAATACATAATTAATAAATAAAATTCCTGTACCAACACCAATTGAGATAGACATGGCAGTGATTAAAGCGTACAAAATTTGTGTCCAACCTGTTTGATAATCTTCATCAAAGAGTGCCCGAATACCGTTTGAGATAGCTACCCCTGGAAGGAGTGCCACGATACCACCAGTAATGAGACTCATCACATTCATTTGCGGGACCAGTAAGACCAATAAGGATGCGCATATGCTAATTAAAAAACTGCTGGTAATTGAAACGATAATAGGAGAAAACTTTAGCTTAGGTAAAATATACAACGTATAAATCGCTGAAATGCCACCTAAAACCAAGGCACCACAAGCATCTAATAAGCTACCACCAAAGATATAACAAAAACTCGCACTTCCTAAAATATAAGCAAGTAGTTTAAGTGGACGGCTACTAAAAGTTTGTTCTTTGATTTCTGCAAGTCGTTCTTTTGCTTCTTCTGGTTGAATTTTTCCTTCTGTAATATGCCGAGACAAGGTATTAATCGCATCGATTCTACCTAAAGAAGTTGGTGAAATCGGCGTATCGCGAACGCGGGCTTTAGCTGCAATATCATTGTATTGATAGGTTAAAAAAACACCGTGAATGGAGACGTAACTATCGAAATTTTCTAGTTGAAAAGCATTTGCGACATGGGTAATTGTCGCTTCCACTCGTTGCACCTCAGCACCATTTTTTAATAATGTTTCCGCGATATCATAAACGAGATCAAAACGTTCAGGTTCGTTCAATGAAGTCAGTCCTCCTTAATAAATTAGTCCAAGGACTATTATAATCATACTACTAGCTAATTTGCTACTTTTTCTTTATGATGAAGAAAATAAAGTCGTTTCAAAAAGAAAGGGTGGCAAAAATGAATAAAATATATCCATGTCTTTGGTTTGATCAACAAGCAGAGGAAGCTGCAGAATATTATGTGTCGCTGTTTAATGATAGCGCTATTAATAACAAAGCGTACTATGTAGATGATGTTCATCGGGAAAAAGGTTCGTTATTAACCGTCGATTTGACATTAGCAGGCCAACGATTTATGACTTTAAATGGAGGACCGGAATTTTCTTTTACCCCGGCAGTTTCATTTTTCGTTGATTGTGAAACAAAAGAAGAAGTTGAGCGGCTATGGGATGCATTCATGGATGGTGGGCAAGCATTGATGCCCTTGCAACAGTATCCGTTTAGTGATTACTTTGGTTGGGTGCAAGATCGATACGGTGTATCATGGCAAATTAGTTTATCAAATATTCCTCAGCGAATCAGCACAGCAGTCATGTTTGCGAATGAAAAACTAGGGCGAGCGAAACCAGCGATGGAACAGTGGATATCCTTATTTGAAAACAGTCAGGTACTTGCCGAATTTCCTGCTGGTGAATTATTACAACAAGCTCTATTTACATTGGAAGATAGTCTTTTTCGAGTAATGGATAGTCCTGAAAAGCACCCATTTGGCTTTACCATGGCAATTTCATTTTGTGTTGCATGTGCGAACCAAGCCGAAATTGATTTCTTGTGGGAACATTTGACAAAAGACGGGAAAGAATGGCCATGTGGTTGGGCAGAAGATGCGTATGGTTTATATTGGCAAATTGCACCGGGTGACTGGGGTGATTTAATGGATCGTAGCAATCCTGAACGAGCAGAAGCAGTGGCCAAAGAAATGTATACAATGAAAAAAATTGATATTGCGCAGCTACAAGCAGTCTATAATCAGTTTAAGTAAAAAATGCATGGTACCCTCTAAAAAGGGAGCCATGCGTTTTAATCTGTTTCTTTATCAAGCGTTTCATGTAATTGGAATGCTTTGTTGTAAAATGTTAGACCAGTTGTCATCACCCAAGCAGCTAAGACACCTAATAAACTTCCGAGAACAATACCAATAAAGCGGTCTTGCAGTAGAGAAGTGACGTATTGCTGTTTCATGATAGAAGAGAGCATCAATGCCATTGGTGTAATGAAAAAGTTCGCCACCGCATAATTTGAGCGTACGGTATACTCGACGATAATATATAGTAAGGTGATTGCTACTAATGTCTGCACAGTTGATAACGGCAAGGTTAACAACAAAGCAGAAAGACCTAAACCAATCGTAGTACCGAAAATTCGTTGGATATTTCGGTGCATCATTGCGCGTAAATTATCGCCTTGTAAAATAGCTGCACACGAGACCACAAACCAATAGGGATTCGTTAACTGTAGGCTTTGGCTAAGATACATTGCTAAGAATAACGTACTAGCATAGAAAAGACCATCTAAAATGACTGCTGGATCGTCTGCCAGTCGTTTGGATAATGAACGTTGAGGCATGACTGGCGGAGGTGTTTTTTCCGTATAATGAACAATGATTGCAATTAAAAAGGCAAGGGCAATTCCTAAGAGAAAAAAGAGACTCATCATTGGTAATTTAGCCAATGGTATTTTAGAACTGACTCCCATCGCTGAAACCATCACACCAAAAAAGACACCAGGTTTGGTGATTTCATAGAGACGGAAAAAAATGCGACCTACAAAGCCAATCGTAGCAACAACTAAAGGTGCTGTCCAGCTAAGATGCGTGGATAGACTAGAAACAATGTAGCTCAAAAAAATAAAGGCACTGACCGCACTAAAGCGAGTCAGTAAGTTTTTTAATGGTAAATTCTGATAATATAGGAAAACAAAAATTCCCAGAGAGCCAAAACTGGCAATTAATAAATTGTCTAAAAAATAACCTGTAAAAAGGATAATCAGCATGCAAAGACCAGATCCAATGATTTGCATAGGGTTAATTTTTACTTTACGAAAGGTCATTATTTCTTTCAGGTGGTGTTTCATTCTCTCACTCCTTCTAGTTAAGAATAGCATGTCAAACAAAAAGTATTACAAAAATTTGCTTGTGATTTTTTTATTAAAAAATGTCAAAAAAAAAAAGCCCAAGCAACTTTCCAACATAGAAAGACTCAGACTTTAATTTCTTCTAATTTTTTCACGCGACCGCCTACTTTATCTGCGAAGGCTTCGGATTGCTTTTTATCTGGAAATAACAACAACTGCTCTGGTGATTTATCACGTGTGCGTTGGCCGTTTTTTGCGATATAGCCGTGAAAGACTTTTACAACATACATAGAAATTCCCCTTTCGTTAACCTACTTTTGATTATACGAAGGAAAAATAAAAAATCAAAAATGACGCTTCCAATTTAATGAAAAACTTAGAATTGTTAACAAAATCACGTTTTTTCTTAATTATTGTTGGCATGTTCTTGAAAATAGGTCATAAAAATCTGATGGAAGTCTGGTGCTGCTTTTTTTAAGTGAACCAATCGTTGGGTATCTTTTGTTAAGAAACAATGCTTACTCGTGCCAATCGTCATTAATTCCTCGGCATCGTTGCGTATTTCATAACGAAAATCAAGTCGTGTTCCGGTGTATTTTTCGACAAATACATCAATCCGAACAGTATCGCCGTAACGAATCATATTTTTGTACTGACAACTCACCTCTAAAACTGGAACAATCAATCCAGCTTCTTCAATAGCTTGATAAGGTAATTGTAAAAAATTCAGAATATCGACACGGGCTTCTTCAAACCAGCGAATATAATTGGAATGATGGATAATACTCATTTGATCGGTTTCGTAATAGTGTGGTTGACGGATGTAACCAGAATAGCTGTTCAAAATCGATTCCTCTCTTTCTTTTAAGCTTATCTTTAGTGTACGATTCTGAGGGAAAAGTGCAAGGTTTTTTTATCCGAATTCTCTTGCAAATTTTCTGAAATTTCAACGTAAAATCTTGACTTTTTGTGCGCTTTCCTGTAACTTATAGCTAATATCGGAAAAAAGCCAGTGAAAGAACAAGTATGCGATCATTTATCTTTAAAGAGAGAACTACCTAGGCTGCAAGTAGTTTAAGACATGAAGCAGAAAAGACACTCTGGAGGCGAGTGCGTGCAAAGCCACTCCGCGAGCGAGCGTTATTCGCATAGAGGAAAGCAGTAATTATGCTTTCAAAATTTAGGTGGTACCACGTGTAGCTAACTCGTCCTTGTGAAAACAAGGGCGATTTTTTGTTTTTTTAGAATGAAAAATGTCGAGAACATGGTTTTTTATGATTAGGGAGGAAAGAAAATGAGTTACCAACGCCCAAAAGGCACCAATGATATTTTACCGGGAGAATCGGAGAAATGGCAATTTGTAGAAGAAACTGCACGTTTGTTGTTTAAAGATTACCAATACCATGAAATTCGTACACCGATGTTTGAACACTATGAAGTAATTGCGCGTAGCGTCGGTGACACAACAGATATTGTGTCAAAAGAAATGTATGATTTCTATGATAAAGGGGAGCGTCATGTTACATTACGCCCAGAAGGAACGGCACCGATTGTTCGTTCATTTGTGGAAAACAAATTGTTTGGTCCAGAACATACAAAACCATACAAAGTGTATTATACAGGACCAATGTTCCGTTATGAGCGTCCGCAAAAAGGACGTTTGCGTCAATTCCATCAAATTGGTGTAGAAGCATTTGGTTCTGTCAATCCAGCAACAGATGTGGAAACTATGATGATGGCAATGGATTTCTTTGCACAATTAGGAATTCAAGAAATTCGTTTAGTGATTAACTCTTTAGGAGACAAAGAAACGCGTATTGCTTATCGTCAAGCGTTGATCGACTATTTGAATCCTCATTTAGCTGAACTAAGTGAAGATTCACAACGTCGCTTACACGAAAATCCATTACGTGTCTTGGATAGTAAAGATCGTCGCGACAAACAATTTGTGGCGAATGCACCATCTATTTTAGATTATTTAAGCGAACCGTCTAAGAAACACTTTGATGAAGTGACAAAGATGTTGGATGCTTTAGCAGTTCCTTACGAAATAGATACCAATATGGTTCGTGGTTTGGACTATTATACAGATACTATCTTTGAAATTATGAGTGATGCAAAAGGCATGGGTGCACAGTCCACAATTTGTGCTGGTGGTCGTTATGACGGTTTAGTCGAAGAACTAGATGGTCCTGCAACACCTGGTTTTGGATTTGCGATGGGGATTGAACGTATTTTGCTTGTTTTAGAGGCAGAAGAGGTTACTTTGCCGACGCTACATCAAGTCGATGCCTATGTCGTGAATTTAGGAGAAGCAACCAATGTGGAAGCTTTAAAAGTGGTTCAAGCAATTCGCAATGCTGGTTTTTCTGCGGATCGAGATGTCATGAATCGTAAAGCAAAAGCACAATTCAAAACAGCGGATAAATTAAATGCCGCACTTGTACTAACTTTAGGAGAAGATGAGTTAGCTGCAGGGATGATTAATGTCAAAGCAATGGCAACACGTGAGGAAAAACGAGTGCCATTAACTGAAATTTATCAATCTTTTCCAACAATTTATGATGAAATGACAAAAGGGGAGTAATTCAATGGCAAAAAGAACAGTTTATTGTGGTCGTGTGTCAAAAGAACAGTTAGGCCAAAAAGTAACATTAAAAGGTTGGGTACAAAAACGTCGTGACTTAGGAGGCGTAATCTTTATTGATTTGCGTGACCGTGAAGGAATTGTCCAAGTTGTATTTAATCCAGAATTATCAAAAGAAGCATGGGAAATTGCAGATTCATGCCGAAGTGAATATGTCATTGAAGTAACAGGTGAAGTGATTAACCGTGCACCAGAAGCAATTAATCCGAAAATGGTTACTGGTGAATATGAAGTCATGATTGATGAGATTACTATTTTAAGTAAAGCTAAAACACCACCATTCCCAATTGAAGAAGATGCTAATGTTGGTGACGAAGTACGTATGAAGTATCGTTATTTAGATTTGCGTCGTCCAAATATGACAAAGAATCTAATCACACGTACAAAAATTACACAAGCGATTCGTCGTTTCTTAGATGACAATGATTTCTTGGATATTGAAACACCATATTTGGCAAAATCAACACCAGAAGGCGCGCGTGATTATTTAGTCCCATCTCGTGTACATCCAGGTCATTTTTATGCCTTGCCACAATCACCACAAATTTTTAAACAATTATTGATGAATGCTGGTTTTGACCGTTATTATCAAATCGTTCGTTGTTTCCGTGACGAAGATTTACGTGGGGACCGTCAACCAGAATTTACACAAGTGGATATTGAAACTTCTTTCTTAACAACAGAAGAAATTCAAGAATATACAGAGCAAATGATTGCCAAAGTAATGAAAGAAGTAAAAGATATTGACGTAACATTACCATTCCCTCGTATGAGCTGGGATGAAGCAATGAACCGCTATGGTAGTGACAAACCAGATACACGTTTTGATATGGAATTAATTGATTTGTCTGAAACAGTTAAAGACGTTGATTTTAAAGTATTCCAAATGGCGTTACAAAACGGCGGTGTAGTCAAAGCATTGAATGCGAAAGGTGCTGCAGCGAATTATTCACGTAAAGACATGGATAATTTAGGCCAATATGCAAGCCAATTTGGTGCCAAAGGGTTGGCTTGGTTGAAAGTCGAAGAAGACGGCTTGAAAGGTCCAATTGCAAAATTCTTAGTAGATGCAACAGACGCAATTGTTGCTGCAACGAATGCTGAAGTAGGCGATTTATTAATGTTTGGTGCCGACAGCTTTGAAGTTGTGGCTGCAACATTAGGCGCAATCCGTACGCGTTTAGGAAAAGAATTACAATTAATTGATGAATCAAAATTCAACTTCTTGTGGATTGTAGACTGGCCACAATTTGAATATGATGACGAAGCAGGTCGTTATGTATCAGCCCATCATCCATTCACGATGCCTAAAGCAAGTGATGTTGAATTATTAGCGACAGATCCTGCGAAAGTTTATGCAGAAGCCTATGATATTGTCTTAAACGGCTACGAATTAGGTGGCGGTTCATTACGTATTCATGACCGCGCAATCCAAGAGCAAATGTTTGAAACATTAGGATTTTCTCGTCGTGAAATGAATGAACAATTCGGATTCTTATTAGATGCTCTTGATTATGGTTTCCCTCCACATGGCGGAATTGCCTTAGGATTAGACCGTTTAGCAATGCTATTAGCAGGCGAAGAAAACATCCGTGAAGTGATTGCCTTCCCTAAAAACGGTAAAGCGGTGGATCCAATGTCTGCTGCACCAAGTACAGTCTCTCCACTTCAATTATTTGAATTGAATATCGATGTAACATCTATCGAAGAAGAATAAGAGAATAATCCGAAAAAGTAATAGTTTTCTAATGAAAGCCACTTTTTCGGATTTTTTTATGTTTTTTGCTAAAAAAAATCCTATAATAAAAAACAAATTGATACAAAGTGAGGAAAAAACATGAATCGCTTCTTTAAATTTCTGCCTCATCCAGACTACGCCATGAAATTTTCATTTTCAGTCGTGTATGCTATTTTAGCTTCTGTTTCAGTCAATCTTTTTTATCAACCGGGAAAAATTTATTCCAGTGGTCTAACTGGTATTGCGCAAATTGTTTCGACGCTTGCTAGTAGTTGGTTTGATATTACATTGCCTGTTTCTATTGCTTTATTGCTGTTAAATGTTCCGTTATTTCTAATTGGCTGGTTTAAAATTGGGCATAAATTTACGATTTTTACAGGAATTACGGTGGTTTTAACTTCAGTTTTCATGCAGTTAATTCCCAGTGAAGTGTTAACGACAGACCCGATTATATGTGCTATTTTTGGTGGTGCAGTGATGGGTGCTGGAATTGGCTATGCCTTAAAAAACGGTCTTTCTTCTGGGGGACTGGATTTTATTAGTATTGCCATTCGTAAAAAAACAGGAAGAACAATTGGTTCAATCTCAATTGTCTTCAATTTCTTTATTTTATTAGCCGCAGGTGTATTATTTGGTTGGCAATACGCCTTGTATAGTGCATTAGCGATTTTTGTCAGTGGCAAGGTGACCGATGCGGTATTTACCAAACAAAAGAAGATGCAGGTTACCATTATCACGCGTCATCCCGACCAAGTCATTCATGCGATTCAAGATAAAATGCGTCGTGGCATTACGATTATTAATGAGGCAGAAGGGGCATTTCGACATGATAAACAAACCGTCTTATTGACAGTGGTTACTCGTTTTGAGTTACCATTTTTACGTCAAGCGATGAAAGAAGCGGATGCCGATGCTTTTGTGAGTATTGCTGAAAATGTCCAAATTCTAGGACGTTTTTATGAAGAAGAGCTGTAAGAGTTCTTCTTTTATTTTTTATAAAAAATAGCGTCAAATGACGAATCATAGTTGGTTTTTTGGGCATTGTGTGGCATCATGAAAGAGAAGAAAGAGTAGAGAAGGAATGCATATGGAGAAAAAACGAATCAAAAGGAGATACATCACAGGACTTGATGGTCTACGAAGTTTAGCTGTACTGGCAGTTATCTTTTATCATTTGATTCCAACAACAATGCGCGGTGGATATTTAGGCGTACCAGTAATTTTTGCTATTTCAGGTTATTTAATTACAGATTTACTACGGCAAGAATGGCAACAAAATGGCAACATACAATTAAAGCAATTTTATATTCGACGAATTAAACGATTATATCCAGCGTTAGTTGTGTTATTAGTGACTTCGTCTGCTTATATTACGTTGTTTCAACGTAATTTATTGAATAATTTAAGAGGAGTTGTGACTAGTAGTTTGCTGTATGTGAACAACTGGTGGCAAATTAATCATGGACTCTCTTATTTTGATCGGTTTGGGAATGAATCACCATTCACCCATTTATGGTCATTAGCTGTAGAAGGACAAAATTATTTGATTTGGCCATTGGTGTTCTTGTTCTTAATGAAATTTGTTAAACGCAGAGAGAAAATCTTTTTATGGATTGCTGGTGGAGCACTAATCTCCGCGATTTTAATGGGGATTTTATACACGCCAGGGACAGACCCAACTCGCGTATATTATGGGACTGATACACGAATCTTTGCTATTTGGATGGGGAGCAGCTTAGCCTTTATTTGGCCTAGTACCCGCTTGAAAGAAACGATACCTAAACAAGCACAGCAAGTATTGAATATCATTGGTGGTATCGCATTAGCGATTTTATTAGTCTCGTTTGTCTTTTTAAATAGCCAGTACACATTTGTTTATTATGGTGGAATGTATATACTAACCTTTTTTGCTATTATATTCATAGCAATTGTTGTTCATCCGGGGGCTAGTTGGAATCGCTGGTTAACAAATCCAGTGTTTACGTATTTAGGAAAACGAAGCTACGGTATTTATTTGTACCAATTTCCAGTAATGATTTTCTATGAAGCAAAAGTGCAAACAATCGCCAATCAGATGTGGCTGCATATTTTCATCGAGTTAGCCCTGATTTTAATTGCCAGTGAGCTATCTTATCGCTTTGTCGAAACACCGCTACGCAAATTTGACTATGGAAAATTAATTGAATGGATTCGCAAATGGTGGAAACAACCCGTTTATAGTGTCGGTAAAATTGTTGGTATCATAAGTGGTATTGTGTTCGCTATATCATTGATTGGACTAGTGATTGCTCCAAAAGATTTTGTAGATGCCAATCAAGCTGATTTCCAAAAAGAATTACAAGAAAATAAAAAAGTGGCGGAACAAACGAAGAATGAACAACCATCTTCAACGACTGATGAAACAGATTCTGAAAAAAATGGCAATGATGCTGAACTGATGGCAACGTATAATCTAACTGCTGAAGAAGCAAATCAGGCACGTCATTTAGAAGTGACCGCTTTTGGAGATTCAGTCATGCTAGGTGCAACACAAAATCTACAAGAAGTCTTTCCAAATGCTGTCGTAGATGCAGATATTGGTCGTCAATTGTATGGTAGCAATGATGAAATGACGAAGCTAAAACATAAAAAACTACTCAAAGATAACGTAATACTTGGCCTAGGAACCAATGGACCAGCCAGTGAAGCACAATTTGATAGTTTAATGCAAATTATTGGCGACCGTCATGTTTACCTGATTAATACCAGAGTACCAACTCAACGCTGGCAGAATGATGTCAATCAAATGTTGGCGCAAATGGCAGAGAAATACGACAATATAACGTTGATCGATTGGTATAATCAAAGCAATTCACAAGATACATGGTTTAAAGACGATTTAGTTCATTTAACAGAAGAAGGCAAAGTTGCTTACACGTCATTTATTGCCAAACAACTATTAGAAGAAAAATAATAAAAAGCTCTTAGACAAAAAAGTCTGAGAGCTTTTTTCGTACTTTAATAGTGAGAGGGGGACAAAATGGATATTCAAACATTGTCAGATACATTGATTTCTTATGGAAAAGAACAGCACATGCAAGATTTATATCTTTACCCAGTTGGAGAGGAAACAGATATCATCTTTCGTCGAAGTACGCAAACAATGGTTTATCAAACGATTTCTACCGATATAGCAAATCAATTAATTGCACGTTTCAAATATTTAGGAGAAATGGATGTTGGCGAAAAACGCAAAGCACAATTAGGGGCTATTTCGTATCCTTTAGACAATGAGAAGCAACGATTGCGTTTGTCGACAGTCGGAGATTATCGAGGACAGGAAAGCATGGTTATTCGTTTCCTACACGAGAACCAACATGTAAAGCTAGATTATTTTTTTCCGGAGGATGTTCCCTTGATTCAGCAAAAAGTAGCCGATGAAATTGGACTCTATCTTTTTAGCGGTCCGACTGGTTCAGGGAAGACAACCTTGATGTATCATTTAGCGCGTCAATTACCTGGACAAGTAATTGCAATTGAAGACCCAGTGGAAATTGAAGAAGTATCATTTTTACAATTGCAAACGAATGAAAAAATCCAACAGACGTATGAACAATTGATTAAGTTGTCTTTACGACATCGTCCCGATGTGTTGATTATTGGAGAAATTCGCGATGAAGCCACAGCTAGAGCTGCGATTCGTGCAGCATTAACAGGTCATACTGTCTTTGCAACAATTCATGCAAAAAATGTGTCCGAAACTCGCTTGCGACTGATCGATTTAGTTGGTGAGTCTGCTGAGTTGAGTTCTTGTTTAAGTGGAATTATTTATCAACGCTTATTATTAGATAAATCACAATGTCTGAAAGGATTGCTGGCTTACGAATTTTATAATGGAGCTAAAGAAAAACAATCATTTAGCACACGTTACCAACAAATAAAGAAAGGACAAGTTGATGAAAGAGGAAATCTTCCGTAAACAATTTTTAGAGTTGTTAGTTGCTTTATTAGAGAATGGTTTTTCTATGCAAGAAAGTATCGCTGTTATGAAGCGAAGTGGACAATTTTCAGAAGGGAAAATACAAGCCTTTTTAACGAGTTTAGAGGTGGGGGCTAATTTAGCAACCTGTTTTGAAAAAGTCGGCTTTTTACCACGACAAGTCACACAAATTCGTTTAGCTGAAATTCATGGGGATCTGCAGCATACCTTAGCGACGATTTTACAACACATGAAACTTTTTGAAAAACAACAAAAAGAATTACGAAAAGTGATTGCTTATCCTATTTTATTATTGTGTTTTGTGTTTGCTCTTTTATTTGGGATGCGTTTGTTTCTATTACCACCCTTATTGCAATCGGGCATGATTGACGATCGGCATTGGGGCGTATTGTTTTTAGCGCATGGTCCCTTTCTTTTGGCAGGTCTTTTAGTAGGAAGTGTGGGGCTAATTTTTTTGATATGGCACTATCTAAAACGTAAAACAGCGATTGAACGAGCGGAATTGTTCGCTGCTATTCCCATTTTTGCCAGTTTTTTTAAGCTGTATCAGACCAGTTATTTTGCACTGGAATGGGGACGATTATTTAAGCAAGGATTAGAAGCCCATCAAATTTTAGAACAAATGATAGCAGTAGAAGATAATTTATTATTGACGATGGTTGCACAGCAAGTTCATCAAGGAATGACACAAGGGCAAACATTATCACAACAATTAGTACGATATCCATTTTTGATGCCTGAATTTCCCTTGATTATTTATCAGGGCGAAGTAAAAGGACAGTTAGGTGAGGAATTACTGATCTATAGCCAATTATTGTTGAATAATTTAGTTCTAAAAGTAGAAAAAAGCATTCAGTGGATTCAACCAATAATCTTTTTATTTGTGGCTGTGTTAATTTTAGCGATTTATATGGCGATGCTCTTACCAATGTATGGAAATTTAGGAGGAATATAGAATGAAAAAGCGAATACATCAGGGTTTCACATTAATTGAGATGACAATTGTCTTACTAATAGTAAGTATTCTAATTTTAGTTTTTGTACCCAATTTATCTACTCAAAAAGAGAAAGCAACGGATACTGGTAACAATGCTGTAGTTAAATCAGTCGAAACACAGTTAGAATTATACGAATTGGAACATGGACAAAAAATGACTGAAGCCGAAATGGAGAAAGCAATTCCAGAACGACAATTAGAAATTTATCGTAAATACAAAAAGTAGGTGAAGAGAAGTGAAGCATCGTCTGCAAGGATTTACATTGCTTGAGTCACTCATTGTTTTGGTAATTGTTTCGATGTTTTTATTGCTACCAATGATTGCGAGCAGAGAAACATCGAAAACGATGACGACGTTGTACTTTTTAGATCGTTTAGAAAAAAATATGTTAGTCTGCCAACAAACAGCAATTGTCGGAAATCGCCAAACCAAAGTACTACAAAATACTGATAATCCTCGAGAACTTGCTTTTCGATTAGCACCAGGCATCTGGCTTGAATCTTTAGTTGTACCAGAAACATTAACGGTCAGTAGTGTGCCAATTATTACATTTGCAGGAGGAACAGGTAATGCGCAGAGTTTTCAAGTCTTTTCGTTTATTTGGAATGAAAAAGGGCAAAAAATTACGTATCGCTTTTTATTCGGAAAAGGGCATTTCGAAAAAAAGATTAGTGATTTATAGAGGCTATATTCTTTTAGAAGCGATGGTTGCTATCGGATTGTTAAGCATAGGAATTGTTCTTTTTCAAAATACACAAATGTATCTCTTACGATTGTCGCAAAATCAGCAACAACAAGTAGCGATGATGCGGGTGTTGTACGAAGAAATCCGAGTGAATCGTGCAGCGGTTGAAATTGAGCGAGAAGGCATGTCGATTCAGATTCAAGCTACACCTTATCATCAAGCAAGTGTGACAAAAGGTGATACTTGGAGGATTTATCGTGAAAACTAAAGGATTTACGCTTTTAGAATGTGTGATTGCCTTATTATTACTTAGTTTGTCTTTATTAGTGATTCCGACGATGATTCAGCAAAGTAAGCGAATAAATCATCACGTACTAGGACGTGATGATCAGACGTGGCATGTTTTCTTAATCCAATTGGAAAACAAATTATCTGAAGGTGAATTTTCACATATAAAAAATAATAAAATTTATTTTTATAAATTTAGGGAAAAAACAAATGTTCCGTATGAATGCCAAATCGAACTGAATCAGACGAAAGGAGAGCTTGTGATACGAGAAGACGGTGGTTATGAGCCGATTTTAACCGAAGTTCAATCATTACGAGTCATACAAGAAGTAAATCGTGTATTAATAGAAATAACATTCTTAAATGGGGAGGTCAAAAAAAGTCAATGGAACGAACCAATACCCATTATGGTGGCATCTTAATGACGACCATTTTTACGTTAGGTTTAATGAGTTTGTTGCTTGTATTTTTATTAGGAAACTATCGAAGTGTATCTGAATTTTCATTACGAACACGTCGTTTCTATGAAATGAAAATTATGACGCAGTTGTTTTTAGCAGACTACCCAAAGCTTTCAGAGCAGGACCAACAAAAAGGAGAAGTTCACTACAACGTTGGTACCATCAGTTATCAGCGTAAAGACACAGATTTGTTCATTACTGCTTTTAGTGGGAAATACAAACAAACACATACCGAAAAGCTACAGACAAACAAAACAGACACAAGTACAAGTGATACAGAAAATAAAAGTACACGCTTAGAGAAAGAGAAACAAGAGTAACAGTTTTTTTAATAAATTAGTACAGATTAAGACGCTGTTTTATAAATAAAAAGTGTCTTTTTATCTTGTGCATCATTAAACAAAGATTGTCATACAAGGAATTATTGGAATTGAGGAGGAAGCGGTTGATTATTTGCCTTAAATCAGCTAAAATTAAACAGGTAAAAGAGTTGTTATAGTTTAGAATTTGAGATGAGGTGTACCATGTTTCCGGAAAAAATTGAAGAAAGTTTCCACTTGCATTTGGAAGCTATTCAATTGTTACAAAATGCATTGAATTCTTCTTATTTGGATACCTATGTAGAGAACGTGGAAAATGTCATTGATCAGTTTCAAGTTCGTGTGATTGATGGGGTTCCAAGTGAACAAGTAACAGAACAAGTGAATGCACTCTATCAACGATTAAAGAATATCTCGTTAGAGCAAGAAGAAATTCGCAAGCTTTCACAATTGTTATTACTTAAAGGGTCACAGACTGAACCGTTACAGCCAAACCATCAACTAACACCTGATAGTATTGGCTTTTTATTTGTCTTTTTAATTGAACAATTGACAAACAAAGAGCAACCATTGTCTGTATTGGATATAAGTGTTGGAATGGGGAATTTGTTATTAACGATTATTAGTAATCTATCACTTGCAAATTACCAAGTAACTGGTGTTGGCGTTGATAATGATGAAACGTTATTAGCAGTTGCTGCTGCAAATAGTCAATGGATGAATGCTGATATACAATTGTTCCATCAAGATGGCTTGCAAAGTTTATTGATTGATCCGATGGACATTGTTGTGAGTGACTTGCCGGTTGGTTATTATCCAATTGATGAGAAAGCCCAAGAATTTGTTTCTGCCTCCCCAGAAGGACATAGTTTTGCACATCATTTATTAATGGAACAAAGTATGAACTATGTAAAAGAAGGTGGTTTTGGACTATTTTTAGTGCCGAGCAATTTTCTAGAAACAGAGCAAAGTCAGTACTTGAAACAATGGTTAAGTGAAAGTGTCTATGTACAAGGGATTATTCAATTGCCAGATGATTTATTTAAAAATGAAGCATCTCGTAAAAGTATTTTAATCTTACAACGTCGTGGTTCACAAGCAACACAGGTATCGGAAGTGTTGTTGGCAAAATTAACTTCGTTGAAAGAACCAAAATATGTCACTGCTTTTTTCCAAGAATTTGTTGCTTGGAAAACTAAAAATGGATTCGCTAAATAACCTTTAACATTACGTCAAAGGTTTAAAATAATAAGAATGAGGAGAATTTACATGTCTAAAACAATTGCAATTAATGCAGGAAGCTCTAGTTTAAAATGGCAATTATACCAAATGCCAGAAGAAACAGTTGTCGCAAAAGGAATCGTAGAACGTATTGGTTTAAACGATTCAATCTTTACAATCAAATACGGAGAAGATCAAAAATTTGAACAAATTATTGATATCCCAGATCATGAAGTAGCTGTTAAAATGTTGTTAGATCAATTAATCGAATTAAACATTTTAGGTTCTTATGATGAAATCACTGGCGTTGGTCACCGTGTCGTTCAAGGTGGTAGCTATTTTGATAAATCAGTTGTTATTGATGAAGATGTCATGGCTAAAATTGAAGAGTTGGCAGATTTTGCACCATTACACAACCCAGCACACTTAATGGGAATTAAAGCATTCAAAAACTTATTACCAGACATCGTAAGTGTGGCCGTATTTGATACAGCTTTCCATTCAACAATGCCAAAAGCAAACTACTTGTACAGCTTACCAAAAGAATATTATGAAAAATTCGGCGTACGTAAATATGGTGCACATGGAACAAGTCATCAATACGTTGCGCATCGTGCAGCTGAAATGTTGGGACGTCCAATTGAAGAATTAAAAATCATTACTTGTCATTTAGGTAACGGTGCTTCAATTACTGCCGTTGACGGTGGTAAATCAGTAGATACTTCTATGGGATTCACTCCTTTAGCAGGTGTTACTATGGGTACTCGTTCAGGTGATTTAGACCCAGCTATCTTGCCATTCTTAATGGATAAATTAAACATTGATATCAAAGAAATGGTTAACATCTTAAACAAAAAATCTGGTTTACAAGGTCTAACTGGTATTTCCAGTGATATGCGTGACTTAGAAAACAACATGGATAAAGAAGAAGTTCAAGTTGCTTTAGATATCTTTGCTGACCGTATCCGTAAATACATTGGTTCTTACGTAACTGTAATGAACGGTGTAGATGCAATTGTCTTCACTGCAGGTATCGGTGAAAATGATGCGAATGCTCGTGCAAACATCATCAACGGTATGACTTGGTTTGGTTGTGAATTAGATCCAGAGAAAAACGCGACTCGTGGAAAAGAATTAGAAATTTCAACACCAGAATCAAAAGTAAAAGTATTATTGATTCCAACAGATGAAGAATTAGTCATTGCACGTGATGTAGAAGCGTTACGTGGGTAATATATAGTAATAAGCAATTAAGGCGACTCTGATTAACAGAGCTCCCTTAATTGCTTATTTTTTATGAAAGGAGTAATTTTTTTACCTGAATTTGTTGCATGAATTGCTCTGTATCAGCTTTATTTATAAAACCGACTTCACCATGTTGTGCATTAGACATTCCGCATGCCATAGAATATTTGAAAATATTTTCTAGAGAAAAGTTATGTTCTACCGCATGAGCAAAACCTCCGACTGAAGCATCGCCAGAACCAGTTGTATTCACAATATCGATAGCTGGAATGGTAATATCGTAAATATCACTCCCAACTTTACATAAGGCACCTTCATTGCCACAAGAAATCATCATGTAGTCAATACCGCTAAAGTAGGAATGTGTTAATTCGCTGTATGCTTGTTCTTTAGTTTCAATTTCTTTATGCAGAATTTCTCCTAACTCATGGACATTTGGTTTGATGAAACTTGGTTTGTAGCGATTATTCTTTAAGAGTGAGAGTAACTGCTTGCCTGATATATCCATGAATACTGGGATGTTTTGATCAATATGCTCTCGAATGTACGTAAGCATCTCTAAATAAATCTGTTCGTTTTTTGAATTGATTGATCCTGAAATGCAGATAACTTTTAGTTGTTCATGTTGGTAAAGTTTTTTTAATTTTTCTAGCAATTGATAGACCTCATTATCAGATATTTCCGGACCGCTCTCAACGATTTCTGTGTGAGTATTATTGTCATGCATAATAGTAATTGCATTTCGGGTCTCACCAGAAGTTGGGATCATATCTAATTTGAATAAGTTTTCAGCTTCTAGGTATCGTTCAACTAAATCTCCGATATCACCTGCTAAGAAACCCGTTAAGACGACTTCTGATCCGGATAAGGCGGCAGTTCTTCCGGCATTAATTCCTTTGCCACCAACAGATTTTGTTGGGGAATCAAAACGATTCATCTTGCCCAACTGAAAATGGTTGATGAAATAAGCTAAATCAATGGATGGATTCATTGTTACAGTAACAATCATTTTAGTTCCTCCTTGAGAATCTTGGTATATGAACCATAATATTCTATTTGATTTTCAGAAATAAAATTATCGGTAATCAAGTAATCGATATCCCCTAGGCGACGGAAAGTGTAAACATCTGACACACCGAGTTTCGAGCTGTCCGCCAACACGCAACGAATTTTTGATTTTTTGAACACAGCATTTTGAACCGCTCCTTCATCAAATTGTGCGGTTGTGATATTATCCTCGAAAATTCCATTCGTTGAAGCAAAAGCAATATCAATATTTAGATTTTCAAAAGCCTTAATGGCCACTTCACCTACAAATTCTTCAGTAATTGGTGAAAATTCACCACCACTTAATAAAATACGATAATCGGTATGTTCTCTTAGGTAGTTAAAGGCAATCAAGCTATTAGTCGTAACAAACAAATTTTTTCGTTTGATTTCAGGGAGTGCGTAGAGAATTGTTGTTCCCGCACCGACAAAAATAGTGGAATTATCTGGAATCAAGCTATTCATCACGCGCCCAATGTATTTTTTTTCTTCTACTTTGGTTTGAATTTTTTCTTCAGTAGTTCGTTCTTTGTCTAATAACTCTAATCGTTGGGCACCACCATATAATTTAGTTAATTTTTTTTGTTTGGATAATTCGGTAATATCGCGTCGGATTGTCATATCAGATACTGAAAGTTTTTCAGCGATATCAACGATAGAGAGATACGTGTGTTCGTTCAATAATTCTAAAATGTTTTGTTGTCTTTCTTCTTTTAACATAAATAGCCTCCTTGCTATGTTTATTAATGTTCATTATTGTTTAACTTCGGTGTTTAAGTTCATTATACGAGTAAATAGTGTCTTTTTCAATCAATAATGTTTAACTTTTTTTGAAAATGTCTAAAAGAAAGCGTTGACAAATGTTTTAAAAGGTAATATTATGTGTTTGTAAAACAAAATAGAACAAAAAAGAACTTATTTTTAAAACAAAGTTTAACAAAAAAGAACAAAAAGGAGATGAGAGGAATGTCGTACAAAGAAATGTTTCATTCGGATTTAGTGGAACTTCATTTACAAGTAGATAATGAAGAAGAAGCATTTGAAGTGATTGGTACACGATTAAAGGAATTAGGTTATGTCAATGAAGGGTATTTAGAAGGAATTAAACGCAGGGAACAAGCTTTTCCTACAGGATTAATTACTCAATATTTGAATATTGGGTTACCTCATTCTGATCCAGAATTTGTGGAGAAGCCATTTATTTATATTGTGCGTTTAGTCGAAGACGTGACTTGTCGACAAATGGGAGATAGCCGAGAAATGAATGTCAAAAATTTATTTTTCTTAGGTATTAAAAATGGCAAAGAACAGGTCGGTTTATTGCAATCATTTATGAATTTGTTTATGGATGAAAATTTTGTTAGCACTTACACGTCCTTAGATAAAAAAGAAGAGATTTATCAATTATTTGTGAATCATATTTAAAAAAATAAAAAATTTTTAGGAGGAATAGAAAATGAAACAAAGATTAATCGTAGCATGTGGAAGTGGAGTGGCAACAAGTCAAACAATTGCGAGTAAAATCCAAAGTAAATTTGAAGAAGATGGGATTGATTTTCCAGTCGATGCTGTAGATTATAAGTCAATTGCTGGAGAATTACCTAGTACAGGAATTTATGTGTATGTTGCACAACCGGATGAAGAAGTATTAGAACAAGCTGAAGAGTTAGGTGTCAAAGTTTTCCCAGGTGTACCATTCATTACTGGCATGGGTATGGACGATATTTATGAACAAATTGTCGCAGCAGTGAAGGAATAATCGTCTGCAAAAATTTAATTGAAAAGAGGTAAGAATAGATGGGAGTATTTGAAAGTATTGTCAATGCTGTTTTAGGTTTAGGATCGGCAATTTTTGTACCTTTAATTATTTTAATTTTAGGTTTGTTGACGGGAATGAAAGTTCAAAAAGCGTTTATGTCGGCGATTACATTGGGAATTGCCTTTACTGGGATGTCAATGGTTATCGGTTTTATGTCGAATGCAGTTGGTCCGGCGTCAGAAGCATTAGCCAAGAACACAGGTATTAATTTGCCTGCTTTGGATATGGGATGGACGGGAGCTGCAGCAATTGTATGGTCTTGGAGCTATGCATTTATCTTCTTTGCAGTAACAATAGGCGTGAATTTCATTATGCTGATTTTTAATTGGACAAAAACCTTAAATGCTGATATGTGGAATGTTTGGGGAAAAGCATTAACTGCTTACATGGTTTACTTTGTTACTGGTAGTTTAGTCGCAGGTTTTGTGACAGCGATTGTACAAGTTGTATTGGAATTAAAATTAGGAGATATGTTCCAACGTCATATTCAAGATTTAACAGGAATTCCAATGGTAACAGTCACACATTTTATGACGTCAGCTGCGGTTTTACTTTTACCATTTAATATGTTGATGGATAAAATTCCTTTTTTCAACAAACGTGCAGATACGAATGCATTGAAGAAAAAAATCGGAATGTTCTCTGAAAATTCCGTGATGGGATTTATTATTGGATTGGGGTTAGGATTAGCTGCTGCTTATGGTATCTCTGGTTCTTTAAATTTAGCTATTCAGGTAGCAACTGCTTTGGCACTGTTTCCAATGATTTCTAAATTATTCATGCAATCCCTCTCTCCATTAGCAGATGCGATGTCTGAATTTATGAAGAAACGTTTTAAAGATCGGGAAGTATTTATCGGTTTAGATTGGCCGATTTTAGCAGGTCGTTCAGAAGTTTGGGTAACAGCGATTCTTTTAGTACCAGTTTTTATTGGATTTGCGATTTTATTACCTGGAAACCAAGTCTTACCTTTAGCAAGTATTATTAATTACTCAATTGCCGTAGGGGGACTTTTGTTAACGGGTGGGAATTTACTTCGAATGCTTATTTTAGGAATCATCACTATGCCAATTTATTTGTATGCGGCAACGTATTTAGCACCTGTTTTAAGTGGTTTAGCTGCTGATACAGGAGCGGTAGAAGGCTTTAAAAAAGGACAACTAATTACTTGGGCATCGATTGAAGGTCCGGAATTCCGAATTTTATTTGCTGAAGCATTTAACAAAAATATTTTAGCGATTATTGGAGCAATCGTCTTTATTCTCTTATTTATCTTGTTAAATCGATATATGAATAAAGTTGCTGTACCAAGCAAACGTTACGAATAATCAGAAGGCGAGGAGAAGGAAATGATGAAATTAACAAATCAAGAAAGTAAACTAAAATGGCTGCTCTTGCTTTTTCTCGCGATTGCATTATTCATTCTTGCTTTGTTTACAGGACAAACAAGCTTAAATATGATTGTCATTGGTTTAGCAATATATATTTATAAATATGGCAATCCGATTTTATTTAAGGAATATGATGAAAAGCGAAAAAAACAACTTGAGGAATCGCGAGTGGTTCACGAAGCTGTACAAGAAACACTGCAGTCAAAAAAATTGTTTAAAAAAATAAGGAGGACGTATAGATGTCTGATGGACGTATGATGTTTGAAAGAGAACGAGAAGATATGGCGAAAATTGTAAAGCTGATTTTTTCAAGAAAATTAACCAATGTTGCAGGAGGAAATTTTTCATTCAAAGCGACGGATGAAACAGGTAAAGATTATATTATCATGACACCAACAATGATGTCTGAAGCGTATCTGGGTGAACTAAGTGCAGCCCAAATTCTAGTAGTGGAACCACATACTCGTAAAGTAGTCAGTGGTATTGGTAAATTAACGCGTGAAATTAATATGCATGAAGCAATGTACGATACAAATCCTGAAATCAAAGCAGTTTTGCATGCCCATGCTCCAAATGCGATGTTTTGGGCAACAACTGAACTACCAATGCCTAATTTAACTGAAGCAACCCAAAAAGTAGCTGCTGTCCCCGTATTAGACTTTGCGCCAAATTGTTCTGAAGAATTAGCGAGCATCACAAGTACCTATATTAAAGAAAACAAGTTGTCTGTGCCACACATGTTATTGCTTGATAGTCATGGTGTATTAATTAATGCAACGGGTGAAACGGGTATGATGGCAATTCATAAAGCATTATCTATTCTAGATACGGTGGAGTGGAATGCCGAAATTGCGTATAAGCAGACACTCTTTCAGGCATTAGGGATTACCGATGGCTATTATTCTAAAGGGGAAAAAATTGGGAACCTAGAAGAATTGAAATCGAAAAAAGCTATCTATAATCAAGCAAAAATTGCTGCCGGTGGTGATTAGCATCAAACACTCTCCAACATTCGCGTGTAATGTTGGAGAGTGTTTGATTATAGCCATTGGGGCAATTGATTTGTATATAAAATCGTCAATGTCTGCATGCTTCGTGAAATGGCTGTATAAAGAATTTTTTTATCACGTTCTGTGTAATAATTTTCATCAGATACATCATACAAAACTACATGATCAAATTCTAATCCTTTGGCTAAGCTGATTGGCAAGATAGTGATCGTAGTGGGCAATAGAGCCCGTAAAACAGCTGCTTGGTCAGCTGTTTTGGTTAGGAATGTCAATGTCGTTGTTTGATTATCTCGAACAATTTCTCTGACTAGTTCATTTAAATCGGTGGCTGGGTTGATTTGAATAAAGTTGGGTGCTTGACCAAGTGGACGTATCGGTATAATCGAAATGTCTTGGGACGTTAATTGATTGAATAGTTGCGTAATGGCGCCTGTCGAGCGATAACTATACAATAAAGGATAGGTTATCACTGATTGGCGATGAGCAAATTGTTGAGCAATGTGTTCAAATGTACTATACGAATTAAAAATTGCTTGGTTTTCGTCACCAACCATAGTGAAATGGGCTGTAGGGAATAGTTCATTTAATAAAGCAATTTGCGCAGGTGTATAATCTTGCACTTCATCAATAAAAAGATATTTAGTTTGTGATGTGTCGATTTTTTCAATTAAGACATGTCTAATCAAGACAAAAATAACCGCTTCATCCACAGTATAAGGGGCTGTTAAAGGATTGTTTGTTCCTTGATACGCAGCTAAAAGCATTTCGTAAATCGAAACTAAATCAACCCAAGCAAAGGAATCAATTTGTGTTTGAATCGAACGGTATTTTTTCTTCAATAATTGCTCTGCGTACCTTTGTAGATGGTGTTCGGAATCATCTGAAATCAGTTCGCCAAAAAAATGACGTTGTTGTTCTTCTGATAAATCGAGCAGTTGTGTTTGAATGTTCGTTGATTTGGCTTGTTTGAATAAATGACGTTGCCAGTCGCTAGTAATTCTTTTTTTCGTTGCCTGCATTCGATCTTGCACAGAAGCATGTAGCGGTGTCTCGTGATAATAGTTGATAATGGTTTCTTTTCGTATCAGCACGCGTTTTTTATATCGAATATCTTGGATAAATTCTTCTGGGCGTAAAGTATGTGTCGTTGTTTTTATAAAATCAATAAACGATAAGCTACGTAAAGTTTCTGTTTGTGTATCGTTTGATTGTTGGCTGATGCGTGAAAAATACTGGTTTTCATCTTCTAAGGGAACGGAGAGATATTGTTTTAGAAATTGTAAAATTGTTACATTTAAAGGTGATTGTTCGCCTAGTGAAGGTAAAACATTTGAAATATAATCGATAAATCGATGATTTGGTGAAAGAATGAGACAATTATCTGCCGACATTTCTTGGCGTAAGGAATAGAGTAAATAAGCAATTCGCTGCATGATAGTAGATGTTTTTCCGCTACCAGCAACTCCGTTGACTAAGACAATATCATGCTTACGATCACGAATAATTTTGTTTTGTTCGGTTTGAATTGTAGCAGTAATATCTTGCATATAATGGGTTGTATCTTGTTTGAGGGCTTCAAGTAAAATATCATCTTGAATCGCAACCGAGGTATCAAAGTATTGTAATAATTGATCTTTTTCAATCAAAAATTGACGACGATCACGAATGGTGACAGGAATTTGTTGTTGGTTGGCTTCGTAGTATGATGGACCAATCAGATTATTATAATACGTTTCAGCAATGGGGGAACGCCAATCAAAGATGAGGGTATTTCCGGTTTCATCCGTAAAATTATGACGACCAAAATAAAAAGCTTCATCAGTTTCTTCTGCTGAGAAATTCAAAGTGATTTTCCCAAAGTAGGGGCTCAATAATAATTGTTGGACCTTTTGAAGCGTTTGCTCACTGGTTTGAATTCGGATATTCATTTGATCGATTTCACGATTTTTCATTTCAATCATTGAAAAAGTATCCAAATTATCAAGAACACTATCAAAATTGAGGCTAATATCTTTCCCCATTTCTTTAAGTGACAGCAAGCCATCCGTTTTTGCTGTTTGGATGAGCTTAGTAAGCAGCTCTTCAGTTTGTAAAAGTTGTTGATACACGTGAGACAAGTAATGTTTTTCTTTTTGCAATTCAGTGTTGACCATACACATGCTCCTTTGTCAAAAAGTAATAGAGTTCAAAATTATAGTTGATTCTTATAGTTTTTTCAAGAGTTTGAGAACTTTTTCATCCAATACGGAAGTGCGGCACTAATTTCGGTTGGCAATACAACATAACGCTCTTTTGCCAAGAGGTCACCAATATAACTATGAAGGTAAACCGCAGCTTGAATGGCGCCTTTATCTGAGAATTGTGCTAAAAAGCCAGCAATCATTCCTGCTAATGTATCGCCCATGCCCCCAGTTGCCATCGCTGGATTTCCCAAAGGATTTTGAACAGTCGGTCCACAGGAATAAATTTCTGTCCGATGACTTTTGAGTACAACGGTTGCTTGTAATTGGTGTTGTGCGTGTTTGTTTGCTTCTTCTGATTGTTGTGCGATTGCCAGTCCACTTAATCGTTGCCATTCCATTTGATGCGGTGTAAAGATAGTTTGACTAGAAAAAGGTAAAGTGAAAGAAGACGCAGCAAATAATGTAATTCCTGAACCATCAATAATCAGTTGTTGTTCTGCTTGTTGATGGTTTAATACGAAAGAAAGTAGCGTTTGTCCATGTGCTTCTAATCCTAGTCCGGGACCGATCAAACAAACATCAGCTGTCTCAAAAATTTCTTGTACAGAAGTAAGATCATACCAATTCACAACCATCACTTCTGGTAGACGAGCGTGAAGCGCAACATGATTAACTGGATCGGTAATAACCGTGACAAGACCTGCACCAGAGCGAACACAGGCTTCTGCCGCCATCATAATTGCGCCACCGTATTGTTGATTGCCACCAATTAAAACGACGCGACCAAACGTACCTTTGTGTGAAATTTGTGGGCGAGGGGGAATGATAGATAAACATTCTGGCGTTAATTTTTTCATGAGCAAAGATTCCTTTCTAGAAGACCACTAATTGTCTTTACTATAGTACAAGGTGAAAAAGAATGTAAGTAGAATGATTGGAATGGTATTTTTTAAGCGACCATTTCTCTATGCATCACTGCATTTCTTTTTCACTTTCTAGTTTAGAAGTGGTATCATGGAACACGAGAATACAAAATTGGAGGGACTCAAATGACAATTGATTGGCAAAAAGAAGTCGAAGCACGCAAAGATGATTTATTGCAAGACTTAATCGACTTATTAAAAGTAAAAAGTGAACGTGAAGACGATAAAGTAACACCGGATGCACCTTTTGGACCTGGACCTCGTGATGCGCTATTACACATGTTGGCCTATGGTGAACGTGACGGTTTTGTCGTTAAAAATGTCGATAATTATGCTGGACATATTGAATTTGGTGAAGGCGATGAAACACTAGGTATTTTCGGACATATGGACGTCGTACCTGCAGGTGATGGCTGGGATACAAATCCTTATGAACCAGTGATTAAAGACAATAAAATTTATGCACGTGGTTCTTCTGATGATAAAGGACCAAGTATGGCAGCTTATTATGGAATGAAAATCATTAAAGAATTAGATCTACCATTATCTAAAAAAATCCGCTTTGTGGTAGGTTCTGATGAAGAAAGTGGTTGGGGAGATATGGACTACTACTTCGAGCATGAAGAAAAACCAGACTTTGGCTTCTCTCCTGATGCAGAATTTCCAATCATTAATGGTGAAAAAGGGAATGTTTCTGTTGCTGTCCACTTACCTGTCAGCAATGAAGGTGCGTATGTTTTAACAAGCTTTACAGCCGGTTTACGTGCAAACATGGTACCAGGAACAGCGAAAGCAGTGGTTACTGTTGCAGATGCAGCGAAAGCGGAAGAATTGGCAACAGCTTTTGCCGCCTTTTTAGAAGCACATCCTGTGACTGGATCAAGTAGTATTGATGGTAAAACAGTAACATTTGATTTAGTTGGAAAAGGTGCACATGGGGCAAGCCCACAAATCGGCATCAATGCGGCTACTTTCTTAGGTCTATTTTTAAATGACTTTGCTTTTGCTGGTGGAGCGAAAAACTTCCTTGCAGCGGTAGCAACTTATATTCACGAAGATGTGTATGGCGAAAAACTACACACTGCTTATGAAGATGAAAAAATGGGTAAACTAACAATGAATGCGGGTCTATTTGATTTTGATGCGACAAAAGAACAAGCGTTTATTAACTTAAATTTCCGTTACCCACAAGGCACTTCTTTAGAAAAAATCGAAGCTGGTTTACAAGAAACACTTGGACAATTTGAGCCAACATTCAGTGCGGAACCACATCATATGCAACCACACTATGTTCCTCAAGATGATCCATTGGTTCAAACATTATTAGCGGTTTACGAAGACCATACGGGTGAAAAAGGCTTTGAACAAATCATTGGTGGCGGCACATACGGACGTTTACTAAAACGTGGTGTAGCTTATGGCGCGATGTTCCCTGGCTATACAGACACTATGCACCAAGCCAATGAATTTATGGACTTAGATGATTTATTCCGTGCAGCTGTGATTTATGCAGATGCTATTTATAGATTAGCGAAGTAACGTTGGTTCTATCTTATTCTCAATAATTCTGAATCACTTCCAAAATGTTGTTAAAATGGGACTTAATAATTTATAAAAGTGAATAGAAACGAATGAGAGTTAATTCGTGGTATGATTTTAGTGTGATTTTTTTTTAAGAATCGCAAAATATCACACCACGTTTTTTACGCTTCTTCCATCAAGATACTCTTGAACAATTTTTAACTTGAATTCAAAACGATATTTAGCCATAAAAACATCGACCTCTGGCAGTTAGATTTTTGGTCTAACTGCCAGAGGTCGGTACATATTGAGTTCTCTTTATGTTCATATTGTCTTCCTTAATGATTATCTTCTGTGTAACAAGCACTTGCAGCTCCTAACAATACTCCACCCAAAATCCCTAGTAACAAATTTCCGTGATTCATAAAGATAACCCCATGTTTATTGAAAAAGAAATATATATAAATAATCATATATACTAATAAAAAGACTGACACACTGGATACTAATATACGTTTAATAACTTTTGTGACTCTTATTGATAAAAATAAAGGAATAAGATAACCTATAAAAAACAAATAAGCTACTGGAAATAGAACATTTAAATATAGATATTGAAATACTGGTTGAATTTCTCTAGGGTTATAATTAGTCAAAAATACTTGAGATAGGATAAAACAGCAACTTGAAATTAATGGATAAACTTGATATAGTTTGATTTTTTTCATCTGCATTATACCTCTTGATTTATTTATTTTTCACAGTGAATATACCATGAAAAATAAGAAGGAAACCATTTTTATCCTAAACGTCGTAAATTCATACCTAAACGTCATATTTTTTCATACATTGCTAATTACAGCATCGATTAATTTAGTGAACAAAATGTTAAGGGGACTGGAGATATAAGAATAACAGTTGGAAGGTCGGAAAATAAAAAAAGCTCTTACCGAACATAATTATTAATGTGATTTTTTTAATCGCAAAATATCACATCAAGGTCTTTTGGTTATTTCGCAGAGCTTAGAAGGAAGGATTATGGTAACACTACTTTCAATTTGTTATAATTATGTATGATAAAGAAGCCTAGGTCATAGGTCTTTATTAGTGAACACGTCCTCGGTCGCCAAACTAGAGGGGCGTGTTTTTTAGTTACCGTTTGGGTGGTCTATATCCAGCGGCTTCGGCTTCCTCAATTGAAGAGAACCAAGCAACAGGATTTGTTGTTCTATCATAATAAGTAGAGCCAGGGACATGATAAATTCCGCTACTAGATCCTTTTATCAAACCATTACCATTTGCATCACTATACGGATTGTTAGCCGCACTTTGCTGTTGTGTTGCTTGCTCTTCTGCAAGCCGGTTCGCTTCAGCTTGTTCTGCTTCTATACGTTCTTGCTCAGCTCGCTCTGCAGCAATGCGTTGTCTTTCTTGTTCCGCTTTAGCTTCTTCGTCAGCGATACGTTGCTTTTCTTGTTCCGCTTTAGCTTCTTCGTCAGCAATGCGTTGTTTTTCTTGCTCAGCCTTTGCTTTTTCATCTGCAATTCGCTGTTCTTCTTTCTGTTTTTTCGCCGCTTTTTCTTCATCTGTTTCACTAGAACCATCCGCATAATTTAAAGTTACACCATCTTGGATGTTAAAAATAAATACATTAAATTTGATGGTATCATCATTTACAGATTGAGCCATCAAGTGCACGCCACGTGCTAGTAGTTCATCGTCTTTGAAAATCGGTGTTACTGAATATCGGACATAGTGATCGTCATTTTCTTCTAAATATGTTTTGATGTCCATTTCATGACGAAGCATTTCAGGATTGTTTAATTGAGCGGTACCAGTAATTAGGTTTTTCCAGTTATCATTTTCCCCAGAAAGTGCAAAACCAATCAGATGTGAACGATTATAAAGATAGCCTTTATTCAGCTTTTTATTCTTCCAACCAGTCGGTTCTACATTAGAGATATCCCCACGTTTTTCTGTAGGCATTAAATCATGATTCAACATAGCTTCAGCTGACGTCGCACGATTCAACTCGTCTAAATCACCATATGTTTCCCAACTGCCTTTTTTTACAGATAAATCAGCTTTCGTAAATAGGGGAACATTATCATTTACTTCAATTGTTTGCGTATCTTTATATTCAATTGTAGCAAGCTCGGTTCGTAATTTTTTTAATTCTTGATTGTTCTGTTCCTGTTCTTTCTTTAACGCCTCTTGTTTTTTCTTGTCGTTTTCAACTTTTTTTGTATCCTCCTGTTTGGATGATACTGTTGTAGATTCTTTGACATCAGCTGGTGGGGAAGGGGCAGTTATCCCAACACCAACAAAAGATATAACTAATGCTAGTGCAGATGAGATGATTAATCGTTTATTGTCTTTTCTTCGCTGTTTGTCTTTCTTTATAAGATGTATGATTGAACGAACTGTACCATATCCAAGACCACCAAGACTAACTAAAAATAAAATTACGAATAAATTTTCCATGATAAAACCTCCGTTTCTTTGATATAATGTTTTTACAAAGAATCTCGGAAACGAGAGGATAGCTAGACGATGCCGCGAACATTGTCTAGCTTATTTTTTTATTGCCAAGCACACTCACCATTATCAGCATAAACAATAATCGTCCCAATTGCCATGGATTTCATACCATTACTACCATTTTGGCGGATATTAATTGCATAGTAGGGGCGTCCACTAGCATCGGTTAATTGTTCATCACTTGTGAAAGTATAATTATCGAATAGAGACAGGTCATTGCCGTCAGCCATAAAATGTTTGGCTGCAGTGATGGCCTCGTCTAATGTATACGTGGTAGGTTCTGAGTCAACGGTGGTTTCTTCGGTTGGTGCATTATTGGCACGAAACTCTTCTAAAGTTATATTTCCTAAGTAAATATAACTTTCACCATTCGTAGTCAAGGTGCCGTCTTTTTCTAAAACAAAGTCATTTGAAGTCCCATCTGCTCTATGTAGTGTCATAACAGAACGACCATCATCTGTATAGTGAAATGATGTTTCAGGGAGTGGCTGATTGACTTCACTCGTATCAGATGCAGTCCCATCACTATTAATAAAGAAAAAGAATTCGGAATAGGGAATGCCCCAACCGCCGACAAATTCTTCAAGAGTAGGTGAAGCAACGACTTCTGTACTTTCGCTCGTTTCTTGTTGGCTGGACACAGTAGTAGAGTTGGTTGTTGTTTCGATTATGCTTGATTCGGAAAGCCGAGCATCACTTTCTTCTGTCTGTGCTTCGTTCGTACATGCCGTTATAAAAATCCCTAAAACAGGAAGTACTAAGCTGTGAACAATTTTTTTCATATATATCCTCCATTTCTTTGACCGTACTATCAATCGGTTAAAAAATAGAATAATATATAGTTAGTTTAAAATAAAGACAAGGGTAGGCTCGCTAGTTAGATGCTGAGTCTACTCTTGTCGCTTATCAAGCAATTATTTCAATACGGCCATTGCTAGTGCTTTTTGTACTTGTGTAATGTTTTTATCTTTTCTAAATTGTAAAATTTCGACAGGTTCCAAGGCACTTGAAATCCAGATTTTTAACTCGGCATCTAAATCAAAGTGCCCGGATGTTTCAACCGTGAAGCGAGAAATACTTTTATATGGATATGTTTTGTACGATGTTTTTTTACCGGTGACGCCTTGTTTGTCAACGATAATTAGTCGGTAGTCTGTAAAAACAACAAGGTCACGAACAAGTTTGAATGCTAAATCAACTTGTTCCTCTGGCATAAGAACGTCAGCTAAATCTTTTTCGACACCTGCAGGTTTTGCTTCGGTTGCATTTCCGATTAATCCGTTAAATAAGCCCATAAGAATGTCCTCTTTTCTTTCAATTTATTTTATGCAATTGAACGATGGACGTCTAAGACAGTACCAGTTTTTGTATCTGCCAAAAATTCGTACATGACAAGTAGCCCGTCTTCCATGCGTGTAATCCCGCCACTGTAAGCTTCTGAGTGGATGGCAAATTTACGAATTGGTTGTTTCTCAAAACTAATCCAAGAACCCTCAATCGAACCTTCTTTTAGAAAAGCGCGTTTAATTCTATCCAACACGGCATCTGCGCTCAATTCTTGCTTGTTTTTCGCCCAAATAGTTGTGGCAATGCCTGTAGCTAAACCAATACCGGCACCAATCATTAATCCACCTTTAAAATAATTCAAATGATTTTCTTTATTCATTCTCATGCTCCTTTCTGTCAACTATTGTTATTGTTCATTTTACCATAGAATAGAAGCAATCAAACAAGAAAACTTCCATCTTTTATAATTTGCGATATAATAGAAGAAGTTATTTAGAAAGGGAGGGTCGGTTTGACATTAGTCAAACATTCTCATGGAAGACAAAACATTTCAACGAATTAAAGAGCTAACAGAACTTCAAGGAACAAGCGGATTTGAGCAAGACATTCGTGCGTATATGCGCAAGGAAATCACCCCGTTAGTTGATGAAGTACAACAAGACGGATTAGGTGGTATTTTTGGTATTCGTCAACACGAAGAAGCAGATGCACCTCGTGTGATGGTCGCAGCACACATGGATGAAGTTGGCTTCATGGTTACCCAAATTACAGATCGTGGACTATTTAAAATTACGCCACTAGGTGGTTGGAATCCATATGTGGTTTCAGCACAGCGTTTTACATTAAAAACAATGAAAGGCGATTATCCATGTATTTCATCTTCGATTCCACCACATTTATTGCGTGGAACAGCGGGTCAAAAATCATTGGAAGTAACTGATATTTTATTTGATGCCGGTTTTGAATCGCGTGAAGAAGCCGAAGCCTTTGGTGTTCGTCCAGGTGATACAATTGTGCCACAAGTTGAAACAATTAAAACAGCAAACGGCAAAAATATTATTTCAAAAGCTTGGGATAACCGTTATGGTTGTACAGTTGTTTTGGAAGCTTTAGAAGCATTGAAAAATGAAAAATTAGGCCATACCTTAATTGCGGGTGCCAACGTGCAAGAAGAAGTTGGTTTGCGTGGAACAAAAGGTGCGGTTAATAAATTTAAACCAGATTTATTCTTTGCGGTAGACTGTTCAGCAGCAGATGATACAGTGACAAAAAATGGGACATTTGGTCATTTAGGTGAAGGCACATTGATGCGTATTTATGATCCAGGGTTGATTATGTTGCCTCGCTTGAAAGAATATTTATTAGATACAGCTGAAACAAACAATATTCCATACCAATACTTTGTTTCAAAAGGTGGTACGGATGCAGGTGCTGCTCACACAGCGAACGAAGGAATTCCAAGTACAGTGATTGGTGTTGTGGGTCGCTATATTCATACACATCAAACAATGTTCAGCATTGCTGACTATGATGCAGCCCGTGAAATGTTGATTCAAACATTACGTGGTCTAGATCGTAGTACGGTACAAACAATTATTGAAGGTAAGTAATCTTGACCAGCTATTTGAGTAAAATCAGGTAGCTGGTTTTTCTGTCAGGATTTTTTGCAGAGCATTCTTAAAAAGTGGTATACTTAAAGTAGTTAAAAGAAAGTAGGGGATTCGATGATTATTCCGAAAAATTTAGAAGAACTTGCAGGATATGTAGAGAAGGGAAAGAATGTCTTTTTCTTTACGGCAGATTGGTGTGGCGATTGTCGCTTTATTAAACCAGTAATGCCTGAGATTGAAGCCGAATTTCCAGAGTATCAATTTATTGAAGTTGACCGCGATGATTATATGGATGTGGCGATTGAATGGAATATTTTTGGAATTCCTAGCTTTGTTGTCATTAATGATGGTAAAGAAGTCGGTCGTTTTGTGAATAAAAATCGTAAAACGAAAGAGGAAATTGCAGCATTTCTTCGAGAGCTGTAAGTAAAGAAAGGGTGAGTGCAATGGAACATACGTATCAAACAATTTTGGTGGGAATCGATGGTTCAGAGCAAGCGAAAAATGCATTTGCAAAAGCAGTCGAAGTTGCCCGTCGAAACCAAGGAAAGATTATTGTAGCATCTGTTTTAGACTCACAAGTATCCACAACAATGGGCTTTGCGCCATTGAATGAAAGTATTTTTGTGCAGGAAGAAGAAGCAGCCAAAGAAATGATTCAAGAAGCCAAAGCATACGCAGCTTCTGTTGGTTTTGAGGCAGTGGAAGGTGTCGTTGCCTATGGCTCAGCCAAAACAGCCATGGCCAAAGAACTTCCAGCAAAATACAATGTGGACTTAATTATGATTGGTCAGTCAGGATTAAATGCTGTCGAACGTTTTATCACAGGAAGTGTCGCAAGCTATGTCATTCGTGAAGCCAAATGTGATGTGTTAATTATTGCACCCGAAGAAGCTGAGTAATCAGCTTCTTTTCTTTTCGAATAAATAGTAAAAAATAGAAATCTATTTTATTGTATGAATAAAATGATACATATTTTTAGGAAAGGAATAGTTGGATGACATTTGAAATTATCTCATTGGTCAATAAAATTGAAATGAAAGAAAAGGCTGCACAATGGTTTCATGAAAAGTGGGGACTTCCCAGGGAAGCTTATTTAGAAAGTATGAATGAAAGTATAAATAACGAGCAATCTATTCCTCAATGGTATATCGTACTATCAGATAATGGTCAAATTATAGGAGGTATGGGAATAATAGAAAATGACTTTCATGACAGGAAAGATTTAACACCTAATGTTTGTGCACTTTATATTGATGAAAATTATCGATCGCAAGGTATCGCCGGAAAATTATTGGACTATGGGTGTGAAGATATGAGAGACAAAAAGATTAGAACACTTTATCTACTAACGAGTCATAGGTCTTTTTATGAGCAATACGGATGGAAGTTTTATTGTATGGTAAAAGAAGATGGTGAAACTGAGTTAACCAGAATGTATATTCACAAATACTAAAAATAATAGGAGAGAAAAATGGAGAAACTTAGCGATGTCCTACTAATTATCGATTTACAAGTAGGTGTTTGTTTAGATGCGATACCTGTTTATCGATTACCCCAATTAATTGAACATGTGAACCAACGAATTGACAATTATCATCAAGCAGGGAAAAATATTATTTTTGTTCAACATTGTGATGAAGTATTGATTCAAGGAGAGCATGCATGGGAAGTGATTCCCCAGTTAGATCAAGGAAAGGGAACCTATTTTGTTCAAAAAACACATGGAAATGCTTTTTTCAATACTGACTTACAGCAGATTTTATCAAGTATTCATGCACAGTCATTGGAAATTTGTGGGGCGCAAACGGAATATTGTGTGGATGCCACAGTTAAATTTGCTCACGGTTTGGGCTACCAATTAACGATGTTCAGGCAAACAACAACCACGACTGACAATACCTTTCTTACTGCGAAAGAAACCATTGACTTCTATGAAAATATTTGGAATAAACGCTTTGTCACTTTGATTGAATGAAAGGATTGCTAGAGAGTAATCAAATGTTCTTACTAAATAAAAAACGATAAAATGGGTCTTATCGTTTTTTGTTTAATACATCTATTCAACTTTTAAATACTAATGGAAGATCTATTTCTACGCTTTTCTCCCAGCATCAATGTATTGTTTATGAGCAAGTACGAGTTCGGTTATCAACTTTTCAGACAAGGGTTTTTCTAAGGTAAATTGAATCGCATGTTGGGTTTGTTTATAATCTTGTAGTTGTTCTTTGAAATCTTCCATTGCCCAAGAGGATGGATAGAAGCTCATATGATTCTTTGAAGCAGTAAAATAGACAAGCGGTCGATTTTTATATTTTAACGTAGGCATGTTGTAACTAATGGTTTCTTCTGCACTTGGTACTAATTGTTTAACAAGTGTTCGTATCTGATTGAGAACTTCTCTACGTGTCGGATCAACAAGAGCTAGATACTCGTCGATGGTTTGAGGTTTGTTCATGGTCAAAACTTCCTTTCATTCATTACTTAGTATTAATTTATTTTAACATAGATTGATACCAGCTATTCCATGTTGTTAGTCCTTTCAGGGGATATTCAAGCGATTGAATAAAAATATTGCCATGAATAGTGTCGAAGTGTCAAAAATTTGTTAAAATAGTGGTCGAAGTGAATTTTAGGAGGAAACAGTGTGATTTTTGCGTATAACCCAAAATATGTTAGTGACACTTTGATGGTAATCACTGACAATGATAAAAATTTAGAACAAACAGTTGAAAGAAAAGGCAATGTCGCTTGTCTGAAAACAGAAGACGGTCGAATCATCGGCTGGAATTTCTTTGCTATTTCAGAAGTCATGACTATTGAAGGGAATGGTCAAGTCTATCTTTCAGATGAACAAGTAGCCAAATTGAATGAATTAATGCGTGCGGCTGGTTTTACAGAACAATTAACCCCTGATCATGAGCCTAAGTTTGTGGTAGGATTTGTGAAATCTTGTGAACCACACGAAGATAGCGATCATTTATCGATTACTGAAATTGAAGTTGATAACAATCAAACGTTACAAATTGTTTGTGGCGCGCCAAATATTCGTAAAGGACTAAAAGTTGTCGTTGCGAAACCCGGAGCGATGATGCCTGATGGAATGCTGATTTGGCCAGGTGAACTACGCGGTGTTGCTAGTTACGGGATGGTATGTTCAGCAAAAGAATTGCATTTACCAAATGCACCAATGAAGCGTGGTATTTTAGAATTAGGGAACGATGCTGTTGTCGGCGAAGCGTTCACTGTCGGAAAATAAAAAAGAGACGATTTGTTCCTAGTGGATGAATCGTTTTTTTGTTACGTGCAAGTTGAGTTTCGTGAAAGAGTATGCTTAAATGAAGAAAATATAAGATGGGATGGAGAATAGAAGATGAAAAAACTAAAATTAGTGGCTTTAACGCTAGCCATGTTGACAGTGGTTGGTCTGGCAGGTTGTACTCAACAAACCCCAACCAACGAAGCAACACAGACCCAAACACTACCAAAGAAAGACCGTGCAGGAAAAGATATTCATTTATCAGAAAAAACAACAAAAATTGTATCCCTTGCTCCATCAATGACACAAGTAATTACCGATATTGGACGCGAAGCTGATTTAGTAGGTGTGGATATGCAAAGTGCAGATGCCGATGCTACCCTTAAAAAATTGCCACAGTTTGATATGATGGCCATTGATGCAGAGCAACTTATTGCATTAGAACCACAAGTTGTTTATGTGACAGATATCAACATGGCTTCTTCTGAAAGTGTTTGGAATCAGGTGGAAGAAGCGGGAATTCCTATCGTGACGATTCCGACCAGTACAACCATAGGAGATATTGCATTGGATGTACAATTTATTGCGGATTCCTTAGATGAACACGATAAAGGGAAAGAATTAGTTGATACGATGAATCAAGAAATAGCAACAATCCGTGAGATTGGTAAGACAATTCAAGAGAAGAAAAAAGTACTCTTTGAAATTAGTGCGTTACCAGATATTTATAGTTTTGGTCAGGGCACCTTTTTAAATGAAATGTTGGAAGTAATTGGCGCTGAAAATGTTTTGGCTGGAGAAAATGGTTGGCTGCCAGTCACTGAAGAAGCGGCGATTGCCAGTAATCCAGATGTTATTTTAACGAGTGTTGATTACATTGAGAATCCGGTTGAAGAAGTGCTGGCTCGTCAAAATTGGGCGAATGTCACAGCGATTCAGAACCAAGCAGTTTATGAAATTGATACTGACACAAGTTCTGTACCGAATCATCATATTACAAAAGCTTTGAAACAAATGGCCAAAGCAGTCTATCCAGAAGCTTATCAGGATGTAACAAATGACTAAGCGAGTCTATCTTTTAGGTTTGTTTCTTTTGAGTATGGGTGCAATTTTTTTCGGGAGTACGATTGGGAGTGTCGACGTATCGTTAGCAGAATTTTTCTCAATTTTATTTCATCATTCGGATGACACGATGCTTGCAACAATTATCTGGCAAGTTCGCTTGCCACGCGTTTTGATGGCTTACTTTGTCGGAGCAGCGCTAGCGGTTAGTGGGACGGTTATGCAATCCTTACTAGGAAATCCGTTAGCGTCGAGCTATACATTGGGGGTTTCAGCAGGAGCTTCTTTAGGCGCTGCCTTAATTATGATTACTGGTGTAACAGTATCATTTATCGGCAGTCTATTGTTACCGGCCACGGGGTTTGTTTTTGGTTTAGCAACCGTGTTATTTATTTTAATTGCGGTACGTTCTTTAGATAGTCAAATGAATAATCAAACCGTTGTCTTGATTGGAATGATTGTGACGTTATTTATCAGTGCTGTATTGACGATGTTAACGGCGATTTATCAGGATTATTTGAAGCAGTTGATTTTTTGGCAAATGGGCAGTTTTTCTGGTAGTGATTGGGAGACGTTACGTTTATTTATCCCAACGACACTGCTTGCTAGTTTTTTCCTTTGGCGCGAAGCCAATGCGTTAGATAGTTTGAGTTTAGGAGAAGAACAAGCAATGATGGTTGGTGTTGAAGTGAAGCATCTGAAATTACACGTCATTTTATGGTCGACATTATTAGCAGGAAGTGCGGTATCGTTTGTTGGGATAATTGGTTTTGTGGATTTAATTGCGCCGCATATTTTGAGACGCTTGTTAGGCGCGACACATCGCTGGGTGCTTCCTGGAGCGGCCTTACTCGGTGGAAGTTTAATGGTGATTGCTGATACCGTCTCACGCACACTACTATCACCCCGAGAAATCCCTGTTGGAGCAGTGACCGCTTTGATTGGGGCACCTTTCTTCTTGTATCTCTATTTCAAAAAAAGGAGCCGAATACAATGATTGAACTGAACCAAGTGACGGTTTACCTACAAAAACGAACCATTTTGACGGATGTTTCCATGACGGTTCATTCAGAAAATCATTTGTGTATGCTAGGACCCAATGGGAGTGGCAAAACCACGCTGTTAAAAACAATAGCAGGTTTATTATCGTACCAAGGATCAGTAAAAATCGATGGACAAGAAGTCAAACAATTAAAACGTAAGCAAATGGCACAAAAAGTAGCGCTACTTAGTCAATTCACGACGATTGCCTTTGATTATACTGTCTACGAGACAGTTTTGATGGGATGTTATCATTATCAAACCACGTTTTTCCCACGTGTGTCACCAGAAGTACACCAACATGTATTGGATTGCTTAAAACGAACGAACTTACTTGATTTAAAAGATAAAGTGGTGAATCAGTTGTCTGGTGGACAGCAACAACGTGTGTTTTTAGCAAAAGTGTTTGCCCAAGATCCAGAAATTCTTTTATTGGATGAACCAAATAATCATTTAGATATTCGTTATCAAAAAACACTGATTCAAGAATTGAAGCAGTGGGGGCAGCAGGAAAAGAAAACGTTGATTGGGGTTTTTCACGATATTCGTTTAGCGTTAATGCTCAGTCAAAATATCTTGTTATTAAAAGAAGGAAAAATTGTCGCACAAGGTGCGTTCTCGACGATTGCTTCTCGAAAATTATTAGCAGAGACTTTCGATTTGGATATTGTTGATTATTTTCAACAACAGCAGCAATTTTGGATTGATATTAAATAAAAAAAGCTGAGTATGCGACATACTCAGCTTTTTTGCATGATTATTGTTGGGGTTGTTGTTGATTTAATGCCGATTGATCTAACGTTAATTCAACCGTTACTGTTTGTTCTTTGCCTTCACGATAGAAAGTAAGTTCCATCTTATCGCCAATTTGTTTTTTGTAGAGCGCAGCGCGAAGTTCGGTTGAATTGCTGACGTCTTTGCCGTCCACTTTGGTAATGACATCGTATTGTTGTAAACCAGCTTTTTCAGCAGGAGTCGCACTTTCAACGTAACGGACGACGACACCATTGACCACAGAAGAAGGGACTTTTAGAATTTTTTCTTGTTGTTGGCTAGAAATTTCGTTCATGTTCAGCATTGAAATACCTAATGCCGGACGAGCAACACTACCATTTTCTTCTAATTGGGCAATAATACTTGTCACATCATTACTTGGGATCGCAAAGCCCATCCCTTCAACGCTAACACCAGAATTGGCTGAACTAGCAATTTTACTTGAATTAATTCCGATGACTTGCCCAGCCACGTTAACTAAAGGACCACCAGAATTTCCTGGGTTAATCGCAGCATCAGTTTGAATTGCGTTGATACTGATTTCTTGACCGGATTCATTGGTGTTTTGAACCATACGATTTAAAGAAGACACGATACCTTGTGTAACCGAGTTGGCATAGTCAGAGCCAAGAGGTGAGCCAATAGCAATTGCTGGTTCACCGACTTTTAGTGCATCTGAATCACCAAAAGTAGCGACTGATTTTACCTTATCGGAAGAAATTTTCAAGACTGCCAAGTCAGTATAGGCATCTGTACCAACAAGTTCAGCTTGAACTTTTGTGCCGTCTTGCAAGAGAATCTCTAATCCTTTTTGACCTTCAACTACGTGATTATTGGTTACAATATACGCATCTTTGCCATCTTTTTTATAAATGACACCACTCCCTTCACTAGCAGGAGCTAATTCTGTGGAATTATTTTGTTGAGGTTCAAAAGGACTTCCCCACTGGCTTTGTGCCGGTGTTTGTAAATTAATGACAGAAACCACGGCATTTTGTACTTTACTAATGGCAGATGTAATGTCGCTGTTCACATCTACTTTGACATTACTTACTTTTGCATCACCGGAAGTCGTTGTATTTTCAGTGACAAGTGGTTCATTTTGAAAGTTAAAACCGTCTGTTGCGTAGTATGTACCTCCAATGGTAAGGAAACCACCTAATACACCACCCAAAAGACCAATCCCAAATTTTTTCAATACACCATTACTTGTTTTTTGAGGTGTGACATCTTTTCGATTATTCATAATTATGTTCCTCCATATTGAATTGTCTGTACTCTTATTTTTAGTATAAGCTTTACTTCTGCATTTAGTCTACTGCGAGATTTTGAAAAAAATATGAAGAACTTACGCAAAAAAGCAGATAAGAGTATGAAAAAATAGTTTTCCACAAATTCTGGGGAAAAAACTGGGGAAATGTTGTGTGTAAACAGTTGATTAGTTATACACAAGTATGTGGATAAAGTGGAAAACTATCGAGGGGAATAAGTGTTCTTATCCAAAAAGTGATGAAAAAAGTCTTTTATACGCATTTTTCTGTGGATAAACCTGTGTATACTGTGCATAACTATGTTAAAAAAGAGATTGTGCAGAAGGAAGGTATTTCTTGTATAATAAACAAGAAGAAATCAAGGGAGCTAAAACAATGAATATCAAAATTATCACAGTTGGAAAATTGAAAGAAAAATACTTAGTGCAAGGAATTAATGAATATGTCAAACGCCTTGGTGCTTATGCCGAAATACAGTTAGTCGAAGTTCCTGATGAAAAAGCACCTGAAAACTTAAGTGAAGCTGAAATGTTACAAGTGAAAGAAAAAGAAGGACAACGTATTTTAGCGAAAATCAAAGACCAAGAGTATGTATATGCTTTAGCAATTGAAGGGAAAAATCCAAGTAGTGAAGATTTTGCAAAACAAATTGATCAATTAGGCATTCAAGGGAAAAGTCAGTTGGTTTTTGTCATTGGGGGGTCACTTGGGTTAAGTGAAGCAGTGATGAAGCGGAGCAATGCCCAAATTTCATTTGGAAAAATGACTTACCCGCATCAATTAATGAAGTTGATTTTGGTGGAGCAAATTTATCGTGCGTTCCGTATCAATACAGGCGGACCCTATCATAAGTGAGTGAATAAGAGGAGAAAATTTATCACTTGTTACTTGATACAAAACTAGCAGGGAAATTCTATTCCTAGAATTTCCCTGCTAGTTTTTAATCTTCCCAACCGCAAAGGGTATAGCCTTCGCTTTTCGCTTTACTTTCAGTAGTTGAGCTGATAGATTTTGCTCTATTTAAACCGCGACAATGTGAATCAAAATGGTATTTTTTTCCAGATTTGGGTGCGATGTAGACTGTTTTGCCAACCGGTTTAACTGCATTGATAGTTATCGTCACTTTGCTTGTTTTATTGCCATCTTTGCTAGTAGCCGTAATGGTCGCTTTTCCGGCTTTTTTGCCGGTAACTTTCCCATGACTATCAACTGTCGCAATTTTCGTGTCTGACGATTTCCAAGTGACGCTTTTATTACTTGCGTTCGTTGGATTAAACGTTGCTTTTAGTGTAGTTGATTTTCCAACTGTGAGTGTTTTAGTTGGCGCATTGATACTGATACTTTTTACAGCAACCTTTTTAGGTGGTGACGCGAATGTAGATACTGTAAAGTGATAGTTTTTGGCTTTTTTTACATTTTGTGTACTTTTAAATTGAAGGTAATATTTTCCTTTAGGCAAGGATTGTTTCACTAGTGTTTGTGAGGTTGCATTGGTAATATTTTTGGTTTTCACAATCACTGATCCAGAACTATTTGTTAATTGAAATGTTCCTAATTGTTCTTTGGCAGTCCCAGTACCGTTAAAAAGTAATTGGATATTGCTTGTTGCTGATAATGTAAATGTGTACGTATCAATATCTTTGTTTCCAGAAAAATTCCCCTGTGTTTTTCTGCCTAAAGCAATGTTATTTGCTTTAGCGTTACTACCATTAAATTCTTTTTCATAAGTCACATTGCTAGCAGCATATACCGAAGTAGGAGCCATAGCTAAGAAACTTATCAAAATACCAACAATTGCAAATAGATGAACCCTTTTTTTCCATTGTTTTTTACTCATCATTTTCCTCCTTTATAATTTAATTGAAGTATAGCTTATTTTTAGCGAGAATTCACTAGAATAATAGGCAAAAATACGTCTTTTTGTAAAATAAATTTTTCAGAGATATAACCATTCTTGTAGTTTCTTTAATCATTTGACAATGAATAAAAAATTGCGTATCCTTAGAAAAATTAATAGATATATTTCGTATAATTCCAATAATTTGGTTTGGAAGTCTCTACCAGGAACCTTAATTCCTGCTTACGAAGAAGATGTGCTCGATGTCTTCTTCGTAAGCAGGATTTTTTATTGGGAATATTTTAAGGAGGAAAAAAAATGCACGGATTACCTAAAATTGAACTACATTGCCATTTAGATGGCAGCTTACGGGTGGCAACTGTTTTAGACATTGCGCGTAAAGAAGGAATTGAGTTACCAACTTATCATTTAACCGAATTAAAACATGCGTTAATTGCACCAGAAGAATGCACATCATTAGCAGACTATTTACAATGTTTTGCACTGCCAAATGCAGTCATGCAATCGAAAGAAAGCTTAAAACGAATCACATTTGAGCTATTTGAAGATGCGGCAAAAGAAAACGTGAAATATTTGGAAGTACGCTTTGGTCCACAGCTTCACACAATGAAAGGTTTAACACTCGAAGAAGTGATTCAAAGTGTGATTGATGGGTTGAAATTAGCAGAAGCGAGGTATGAAATTAAAGGCAATATTATTTTATCTTGCTTACGTTCGATGTCGGTGGAAAGTGCGTTTGAGGTCGTCGAATCTGGGAAAAGCTTTTTAGGTAAAGGCGTCGTTGCGATTGATTTATGTGCAATTGAAGAAGATGGATTTTGCACTCGTTTTGTTGAACCGATTGCCCTGGCTAGAGAATATGGTTATCATGTAACAATTCATGCTGGTGAGACGGGAAGTAGTCAAAACGTGTTGGATGCAGTAGACATGTTAGGTGCTGAGCGGATTGGTCATGGTGTTTTTATCAAAGATGACCCAATTGTTTATCAACGCGTAAAAGAACAACAAATTGTATTGGAGATGTGTCCAACAAGTAATGTCCAGACGAAAGCTGTTTTAAACTATCAGGAACATCCTTTTTACCTATTTCATCAAGACGGTATTAAAGTCACTATGAATACAGATAACCGTACAGTGTCACATACAACAATGACCAATGAATGGGAAATCATGGAACAGTTATTCACTGTGGATAAGCAGATGTACCAAATGATTTATGAAACTAGTGTGCAAGCTGCTTTTGCAACACAAGCAATCAAAGAATGGTGTTTATCACAATATCCCCCAACTATTCATTAATAAAATCCCTTTTTTTTACCTTAGTAATATTTTTTTAGAACTTTTATTGAAATGAAACAAATAATTCAATTGAGATGGATTATTTGTTTTGTTTTTTTTGTTCTTTTTTTGCATAATATTTGTTAAAAAAAGACACAAAAAGTTGTTGGAATGAAAATAAGGTGGTAAAATTAAAAAAAAATAATAAATAGATGATGAATGGTTAATTTTTATGTAAGCAATGATGATTTGGTAAGCGTTTTCTTTTGGAGGAGGGGTGGTTGTGAAGAAAAGTCGGGTATTTTGGTATCAAAAATTAATCGTTCTTTTTTTGGTTTCAATCATTCTTAACCTAGTATGTCCTATCCAAATAATCCATGCAGCGGTGTTAGACACAGAAATTTTAACCAATGTGACGACTGAAAATAATAGTCAAACAACACCTGAACAAAGATGGCAAGTAGAAGAACAACGGCAAGTCGATTTTACAATAGAAGGTTCGCAAAGGTTGGATATTGATGTCAAAGTTTTAGCAGGACGGAAACGTGCTGTACTTGTTTATCCAAGCGAATTGATTGGAAAAGTACAAGCGAGCACCGAAGCCAGAGGTGAAATTGCCGCCTTATTAAAATTAACCGATGTAGCGATGCTTTCAGAGGTCTTAAAAGCGATTGAAGCGTTATTAAATATTGAAATTGATTTAGGTTTAGTCCGTGTTGATTTAACAGATTTTAGACAACAGGTCCAACTCCTTAAGCAAATTGAAAATCTAGGAACGCAATCATTTACTGCACCAATCGAAGCGACCGACACTCATGCGATTGTCGATATTGATAATACATTAGGTATTTTATTGAGCGATTTGACAACTAATCGATTAATGAATGTGTTACGTGCAGCCAAAGCGATTAAAGTGGAGGTAAGAGTACCAATTGTCGGCGATCTTTTAGCGACAACCTTAAAAACAGCAATTAAGTTAGTCATTGATTTGTTAGACCCATTGCTAGCTTCTCTAACAGATCCAGGAAAACTAGGGCAATTGCAAGCACAGCTAGCAGATGCAGCAGTATTAGGAAGTGCGGACATTACAATTCCGACAACGATTAATCGTCCTGTTGGAATGACTGAAGAATTAGATTCGCCTTTTGTAGCGACAGTTACGAAAGAAGCGGTGGTTAATCTTGATTTATTGACTCAATCAAGTAATAAATCCTTTGTTTATTTTGCACCTGAAATTTTTGAATTGTCTACTGACTTTCCTGATAATTTAGATTTTGGTACGCATCCAGTTCAAATGATAGAGGAAGAAAACTGGTCAGCACTGACAGGAGAAAACTATACGACAGGGCAATTAATTGTAACCGACACTCGTTTACTTGAAAAAAATTGGCAATTATCCGTGACGCAAGAAGGCGATTGGGTGAATCTGGGAAAAACATTGCCAGGTGAACTACAGTTGACTTTAGATCCACCAAAAAGCACTTTTATCGACGGCATTCTAGAAATCCCTCAGAACAACCAGATACATTTACAAGCGAATCAATCGCAACCTATTGCTAGTTTAACAAATGCGCAGTCTATGGGAGAATTAACGATTGAAGTTGCTCATTTTAACCTGTATATTCCTGAGAATACAAAGAAGTATACGGGGGCGTATCAGACGACACTTGTTTGGAAACTATCTGATGTACCAATCGGGCCCTAGGAGGTGCGACTGATGAAAAAAAAGGTGCAACTATTTTTTTGTTTTGCAGTACTAGCAAGTTTTATTTTTACTGTGAATAGCCAAGCCGAAGTTACCACTGGAAAAGTGGAATTTTACTATGAGGATACTCTAAGTACTAGGGAACCAGAAAAGGAGGAGTGGAAAGAGCCCGAATTAGAAGCAGAACCAAAAGATTTTGCCAAAAAGTTCAATGAAATTGGAAAATTTGGAGAAGAAATCAATATATTGTTGTCAGTTGTTGGGATAGGGTTAGTTTTATTAGCAAGCTATTACATGATAAAGATACGGAGGATAAGAAAATGAAAAAATTATTGTTCGGTTCGTTGTTGATTGTTGGTACCTTGATTTATACCCCCGCTGCTTTAGCCAATGAAACAAATGGTGAGGTTCGTTTTACCACTGGAGGGCTTACACTAGATCCTTATGAAAATGGTTCTGATGTGACGAAGAAATTACCTAGAGATTTGAATTTTGGGAGTCATGCGATTCAGTTAGAAAAAAAAGGAGAAGATAAATGGTATGCCACGTCTGCTGCGGGCAACGGTGTCTATGGCGATGGCTCAACATTAACCAAAGGTGCTATTGTGGTCCGTGATAACCGTGGACGTACGGATTCATCATGGAGTTTAAGTGTTCAGCAAGAGGAACAGTTTACCATTCAATCTTCTGGAAAGACGCTAGGAACAGCGGAACTTAATATGAAGGTCAGCGATTTAGAAAATAATGTTAGTTCGCTACCTAGAATGGAAGGTTTTGTAGATGAAACATTTAAGAATCAATCATTAAAAACTTTCAGATTTGCTAATTACAGTGCCGCAACCATTCTAACCGCTGATACAGGCACTGGGATTGGGGAGACGACTTTGCCATTAGAAGTATTTGAATTAGTCATTCCTGAAGATGTCGTAGAGTACGAAGGAATTTACACCACTACCTTAGTATGGACATTAAATGCTGGGACAACTCCTTAGGATAGACAACCTTTCTTTTCAAGGAAGGTTTTACATAATTGATAGAAAGTAGTGATTAGTGTGAGACGAGATTTTAGCAGATGTTTTTTCAGCATAGTTTTTTTTAGCCTTTTTTTCTTGACTACTTATACAGTCAACGCAGAATCATTAGATAGCTTTGACATTTCAATTGAGCCACCTGCATCACAAACAAAACCAGAGTTAATGTACTACGATTTGCAATTAGCGCCGAGTAAAAAAGAAAAATTACCAATTGTTATTACAAATAAAAGTGAAAAAGAATTATCTTTAGAGCTATCTTTTAATCGGGCCGTGAATAATATGAACGGGATGATTGACTATTCAAATAGTAGTAAGGAAAAATCAACTTCTGCACCTTTCGATATTGAAAAGTTTGTTACGCTTTCTGAAGAAAAGATTCTTTTACCACCAGAAGGAACGCAGACAATTTATGCCGAAGTAGAAATGCCTAATCAAGAATTTTCGGGTGTGTTAGCTGGGGGCGTTTATATCAAACAATCTGCAGAAAAGGACTTTGAAGGAAATGTCCAAAATTTATTTGCCCGTGAATTAGCCATTTTATTACGTTCTGATTTAACACCAGTTACACCTGAATTTAGTATTAATAAAGCCTATAGCCAACAAGTCAATGGTCGGAATGCAGTCGGATTGCAAATTGAAAATCTTTCAGCTGCCTATGTCAATCAAATGATGCTAAATTATGAAGTCATGTATGAAGGAGAAGAGACAGGAATAGTTGAAGAGCGGGAAATTAATTTTGCACCCAATACAGTGATGGATTATTTTATTCCTTTGAATGGAAAAGCTTTTGAACCTGGAACATACACTGTAAACACGACTTTAGTCGCAGGAGAGCAGGTTTGGAAAGGTAGTTCAACTTTTACAGTGAATCGGGAAGCAGCGAAAAAATTTAATGACACGGATGTGACTATTGAAAAAGAACCGTTTCCTTGGTTAACTTTGGGGATTGGAACAATGGTTGTGTTATTAATCATTGTTGTGACCTATTTGAGTTTAAAAAATCGTAAGCTTCAAAATGAGATACAAAAAAGTAAGAAATAATAATTTAAAACTCCAGTGTTCATTAACATGGAGTTTTTTTATGAGCAGAAGGATATTCAGGTATAATAAATTGAGGAGGAAGATAAACATGAAAAAAATTGATTTTAAAAAAGAATATAAGCAGTATTATCTACCTAAAAATAAACCTGAAATTATCAAGATTCCTTCAATGAATTTTTTAGCAATCCGGGGTGCAGGTGATCCGAATGAACCAGATGGTATGTATGCCCAAGCAATCAGTAAACTCTATGCTATTTTGTATACGATAAAGATGAAAGGGAAACATTTAGAAGGCTATTATGAATACGTTGTGCCACCATTAGAGGGTTTTTGGTGGATGGATGGCTTAAAAGGTGTGGATTACAATCATAAAGAAAAATTTCGGTGGATTTCAGTGATACGTTTGCCAGATTTTGTGAGCAAGACAGATGTAGAATGGGCCATCTCACTTGCAACCGAGACGAAGAAAAATGATTATTCGGCAGTGATGAATGATTTTTTGAAAGAACAAGGTTACGAACCAGATTTTGAACCACGCATGCATCATGAAATATATATTAGTGATCCTAGAAAAACAGAGGCAGACAAATTAAAAACCGTGATTCGCCATCCAGTAAAACTTACGACCCTAAAATAACTGCCCAGTATGTTATACTTTGACAAGAAATGAAACCAAAGGAGCAAATCATGAGAAATATAAAATTAACAATTGAGTATGATGGCAAGCGTTATTTAGGCTGGCAACGTTTAGGTGATTCAGGGAAAACCATTCAAGGGAAAATTGAAAGTATTTTGACACAAATGACGGGTGAAAAAATTGAAATTATTGGTTCAGGGCGTACCGATGGAGGCACCCACGCTCGTGGTCAAGTTGCTAATTTCAAAACAGATTCAACCATGACAAGAGAAGAGATGTTACATTTTCTCAACCAATTTTTACCACGTGACATTGTGATTACCAGAGTGGAAGAGATGCCCGAACGTTTCCATGCCCGTTACAATTGTACAGGGAAGCAATATAGTTACTATGTTTGGAATAGTCCCATTCCAACTGCATTAGAGCGAAATCATAGTTTTCACGTAGCGCAGCCTTTAGATTTTGAAAAAATGAATGAAGCCTGCAAAAAATTAATTGGCACGCATGATTTTATCGGATTTTCTGCATTGAAAAAAACCAAAAAATCGACAGTTCGTACCATTCATGAATTAACGATTCAGCAAGAGGAATCAATGGTCCATTTCACTTTTTTAGGTGATGGCTTTCTACACAAAATGGTTCGTATTATAATGGGGACACTATTGGAGATTGGCACTGGAAAACTGCCCGTTACAATCATTGATGAAATTTTCGAAAATAAAGTTCGTGCAAATGCCGGAGAGACTGTTCCTTCACATGGACTCTTCCTTGATGCTGTCTTTTATGAATAAAATAACGTCTAGATTCAGTGAATTGAGTCTAGACGTTATTTTTTGTTATTCTTCTAAATAAGCATATTTATAATCAAATTGGGCGCCTGCACTATGACTAATAATGCCTTTCAATGCAGGGTTGCGTAAGCGTGCTTCTGATTTTTGAATCAATGGAGAGACACCCATATCTTGCATCAATGTTTTTTCTGCTTGGATGTAGTTATCCCACCGTTGCTCCAATTGATTTAAATCAGCTTTTTTAGCAGCTGCAACAAATTGATCGTACTTCGGATTTGTGTATTTTCCATAATTGTAGACAGAATCCGTAGTAAATAATTCTAAGAATGAACTTGGATCAGCGTAATCGGCTGTCCAACCAAATAAAAATAAATCAAAATTGGTACTTTGTCCATATTCAATTGCGACAGAGACAGGTACGACAGATAGCTCAACTTTGATGCCCTCTAAATTTTCTTCAATCGAAGACTGTAGATACTCAGCGACTTTTTTGATTGAATCGGTGTCATAAGCGACTAGTTTTAATGTGAGATTTGTAATACCCAATTCTTTTTGAGCCGTTTGCCATAATTTTTTTGCTTCATCAATATTCATTGTTAAGTTGCCACCTGCTTCAACAGCGAAATCTTCATCTGTTGTTGGTGAGTAGGACATACCACTTGGAACTAGTCCTGTTGGTGCAATTGAGCCATCTCCCAACAACTGATTAACAATTGCTTCGCGGTCAAAGACATAAGAAATAGCTTTACGCATATTTTCGTTTTTGAAAGTAGCTTCTGTTTGGTTATAAGATAGATAGGTTGTCCCAGCTTTTTTGATGGTCACAAATGCTTCATTGTCTTTGTATTGTTTGGCAAGTTCACCGGTTAATAGAATATCATCGGCTTGACCAGTTTCAAATAAATTGACACTGGTTGATGATTCTTTGACCACTTGATTATCAATTTTGGTTAATTGAACGGTGTCCTTATCCCAATAGTCTTCATTTTTTAGATAGGTCCAACTCGTGTCTGTACCTGGTCCGTCAAAATCTGCTAAGGTGAAAGGACCGTTATAAATGAGATTCTCGCTATTTTTTCCATAACTATCACCTTGTTCAGTCACAAATGCTTCGTTTTGTGGAAAGAAGGTAGGAAAGGCGAGTAAGCTGTCAAAGTAAGGCGTAGTTTTTTCTAACTCAATCGTTAGTTCATGTTCACTAACAGCTTTAATTCCTAATTCTTCGGGTGCTAGTTGACCTGCAAGGATGTCAGTTGCGTGTTTGACAGGCTCAAATAAATAGCCGTATTCGGCTTTTGTTTCAGGTGTAACAGCTTTACGCCATGCAAAGACATAATCATCAGCGGTTACGGGAGAACCATCGGACCAAGTGGCGTGCTCGTTTAATTGGATGGTATATGTTAAACCATCTTCGCTTACTTGAGGAAGGGATTTCGCGCCAGCAGGTTCTAATTCATTATTTTCTGTTAAACGGTATAATCCTTCCATGACGTTATTAATTGCGGTAATGCTATAAGTGTCTGTTGCTAACGCCGAATCCATGGAAGACATTTCTTGATCGACGACCACTGCAATTTCTTGTGAAGGGGCTTTACTTGAAGTAGATTCGCTTGTATTTTCTTTTTGTTTGCTCGTGCATCCAGCAAGTAAAAGTGTCACCATAACCATACTAAACCCTAATTTTTTCATCTTTTCACTCCTTATATTGTGTTCATTTGCCGTATAATGTTCCATCAAGTGCTTTTAAATACTGAGGTGCTTGTTGATAGAAATACGACCGTGCATCAGCACATAGTGGAATCACCGTTTTTTTCTGTTGTGTTAATTGTTCCAAAAATAGTGCAGGTAACGGACTATCTTTAGCGATGTCAAATTTGGTAACCAGCCAAACATTCCCGCCTGCAATACTCCATTCAATTTTTTGAATCGTTTGATTCTGATGGAAAATTAATTTTGTTTCTTCTTGAATTAAAATAGGAGTCACCTCTTTTCGATTGCAAAATGATGATAATTCTAATTTTTTTATAATGTTATCTATTATAGCAAAAGATTCCAATAAAGTCTCTAGCTATTTTGTATGAGAAACAAAACTAAAATTCTTTTCAAAAATCAGGGAATATTGGTTGTATATTTGCTCATTTTCTGGTTGAATGGTACAAGAGATTTTTTTGATAAATAGTAATTTAGTGAGGGGTACGAGAATAGTGAGAAAAATCGGTTTTGATCCACAGAAGTACATTGATGAACAGTCAAAATATATTTTAGAACGTGTGAATAACTACGACAAATTGTATTTGGAATTTGGTGGAAAACTAATTGGTGATATGCATGCCAAACGTGTTTTACCAGGTTTTGACCAAGATGCAAAAATCAAATTGTTGCATAAATTGAAAGACCAGACAGAAATTATTATTTGTGTTTATGCAGGAGATATTGAACGCAATAAAATTCGTGGCGATTATGGTATTACTTATGATATGGATATTATGCGTCTGATTGATGAATTAAGCGACTATGAATTAGCAGTGAATAGTGTTGTTATCACGCGCTATAATGGCCAACCATCAACTAAAATTTTTATCAATAAATTAAAACAACGTGGCATCAAAGTCTTTACCCACAGTGAAATTGAAGGCTATCCAATTAACGTAGACAAAATTGTCAGTGATGAAGGATTTGGCAAAAATACATTTATCCCTACGACAAAACCGATTGTTGTCGTTACTGGACCAGGGGCAGGTAGTGGTAAATTAGCAACTTGCTTGAACCAGTTGTACCATGAAAGTCGTCACGGTCATTCAGTTGGGTATTCAAAATTTGAAACCTTCCCAGTCTGGAATGTTCCGTTAAAACATCCATTGAATATTGCTTATGAAGCAGCAACCGTGGATTTAAAAGACGTGAATATGATTGATTCTTTCCACTACGATTGTTATGGCGAAGTTGCAGTCAACTATAATCGCGATTTAGAGTCATTCCCGATTATTAAACGGACAATTGAACGAATTACTGGGAGAGAATCTGAATTTAATTCACCAACCGATATGGGCGTAAATCGTGTCGGCTATGGCATCATTGACGATGAAGTGGTACAAGAAGCATCAAAACAAGAAATTATTCGTCGCTATTTTGATACAGAAGCGAATTATAAAAAAGGCTTAACTGATTTAGAAACTTTACAACGTAGTCAATTGATTATGGAAGAAATTGCGTTACGTCCAGAAGCTCGTCCATGTGTTTCTCCAGCTCGTACCTATGCAGAAGAAATTAAAAAAGAGAAGATGGATCAAGAATTTATGCCGCCAGTTGTCGCATTGGAATTAGCAGATGGACAAATTGTGATGGGCAGAGGATCAGAATTAATGGATGCAAGTGCTGCTGCCATCCTAAATGCTATTAAGAAACTGGCAAATATTGCGGATGAAATTTTATTATTGTCACCAAATATTTTAGAACCTATTCAAAAACTAAAAGCCAATGAATTATCTGGCAGAATTACGTCTTTGAATACCTCTGAAATTTTAATTGCCTTATCGATTAGTGCGGTAACCAATCCAACAGCGCAATTAGCCTATTCAAAATTAGTGGAATTAAAGGAAACGCAAGCACATTCAACTGTTATCTTTAATAAAGATGATGAACAAATCTTACGTAATTTGGGAATCTCATTTACGTGTGACCCCATTTATCCATCGAAAAACTTATTTTATGTTTAATCAAAAGCTGTCCAAATTTTTTGGACAGTTTTTTTGTTAATGCAAATGTGGTTTAACTAAGGTACACTAAAATTAATAAAATGATGTTTGGAGTGTAACCGATGCAAGGAATTGTTTTTGATTTTAACGGAACATTGCTGAGTGATACAGCAATTCATGAGGTAGCGTGGCGTCAATATATTCAATCATTATTGAATCGCCCAATCACGGAAGAAGAATTTCAACAGATTCACGGCAGAACCAATCACTTGATTATGGAAAAATTTTTGAATAAGCAACTCACATCTAATGAAGCTGAACGATATTCAGAGGAAAAAGAGGCTGTGTATCGAGAATTGTTATTGCAAGAAGAGACTGTTGAACTGATCCAAGGTGTGACAGAATTTTTTGATTACTTGCAAGAAAAGAATGTACGCATGAATATTGCGACCGCTTCTCCGAAAAGCAATGTGGATTTTTATTTTGATTTCTTTGATTTAGGACGTTGGTTTGACTTAGAAAAAATCGTCTATAATGATGGGACATTAGCGAGTAAACCGGCACCAGATTATTATCTTCAAGCGGCAAAAAATGTTGGGATAACGCCTGAAGAAATGATTGTCTTCGAGGATTCACCAATTGGACTACAAGGTGCTGCGAATGCCAAAGCCAAACATGTAGTAGCTGTGGCAACGAATGGCAATCATGACACCTTACAAGAACTCGATGCGGTAAAAGTTGTCATCGATGATTTTATGGATCCGCGTTTGCGAGAATTAATCTAAAAAGAAGGCTGAGGTAGCATCTTACCTCAGCCTTTTGTGATTATTTCGCTACGACAGGAATCCACATTTCACCAAAGAATTTGCCGTCTTTTTGTCCCATTTCAACGGCAGCGTTTGGTCCGCCAACGTATTGGTAATCCTGTAATTCAACCAGCGCTTGACCAAATGCCATACCAGTCAATACATTTTGTAATTCTTCAGATGAATCAGCTTCACCGCTGACAACAACATACGTGCTTTTTGGAAATTGAATGATACGAGTTGCTTCAGGTAACGTTTTTTCAGTTAAGACACCAGCATAATGCATCATTTTGTTGTCATAAGCTTCATTTACCGCAAAAATATAGTCATTATCAGCTAATTCTTTTAACTTTGTTAATGTCCCATCTTGTGTGACTTGTTCCCAGAAATCATGTTTTTCTTTGGTGATACCTGCAAAATCAGTGTAATCACTTTTTAATTCCACACCAATTCCTAAAACAGTGAAGGCTTCTTTTTCTACTAATTGATAGTTTGACATAACAATTCCTACTTTCTTTAGATAATTTGTTGTATTTCTCTTTGATATCTTTATACTAAAGCTAAACCATGTCAAAAAGTGACACTATTTAAGGAGATTGTATGAAAAAGACAGAAAGAATAAATACAATAATGAGATATATCAATAATCGCGCCCATTTTACGATTTCAGAAATTATGTCTGAATTTGCTATTTCACGTTCAACAGCTATCCGTGACCTTCGTGAAATTGAACAAATGGGGCTACCGCTCATAGCAGAAGTCGGGCGTGATGGTGGGTACTCAGTATTACAAAATTCCTTTTTACCAAGTGTCCACTTTACGGATGATGAAGTAAAGGCACTGTTTATTGCTTTTATGGCAACACGTAACCAGCAACTTCCTTATTTAAAAAGTCGCCAATCGTTATCAGAAAAACTGATAGGCTTGCTCTCAGAAAATCAACAAGATGAGCTGGTTTATTTGAATGAAGTACTCCTGTTTGAAGGGACAAATCCCTACAATCCTGATTTACTTGATTTAACGGATTTACCTGATCCAACTTTGGAGAAACTGATTCAAGCGTTACTGAAAGATCGCTATCTGATTTGTACCTTTACCACCGGAAAGATTGCTTTGTATTTAGTCCATTTATACCAACAAAAAAGCGCGTGGTTTATTGAAGGAATCATTATCGAAACTAGAGAAAAACACGTCTTTGCGGTCGAAGAATTAATCGATATTGCAGTTTTTGAAGGTAAACATCCTAAAAATATAGCCAAAAACTATGTTGCTGCACCAATCAATCTTATTTTAACTTTAGAAGCCAAGGCGATTGCACAATTTAAAAAGTATCACCCATTCCGTTTGACCTTAGCATATTTAAACCCATTTCAAACGAAAGCACGTTTAGAAACAGTTGTTGGCACCAATCCAGAAGAAGTGAGTGAGATGGTTAATTGGTTACTATTTTTAGGAGAAGATTTATACATTGAGCGGATGCCTGATGAAATTCGAGAGGAATTGATACGGCGAACAAAGAAACACCAAAGTGTGCTGTAAGACACACCTTGGTGTTTTGTTTAATCAAAAGAACTATTTGTAAATATTTAGTACCGTTTCACCCGCTGTAACTTGTTGTTTATTTAACTGCTCAATGCGAGCAAATTCTGTGTGATTGGTAAAGATAATGGGTGTGGTTGTTTCCAATCCAGCAGCTTTAATTTGTTCCAAGTCAACGTTGACTAATGGGGTACCAACTTGAATAGTGTCACCAGTTTTTACTAGCGTCTCGAATGGCGCACCGTCAAGTTTGACCGTATCTAAACCGATATGAATTAATAGTTCTAATCCGTCTTCTGAACGCAAACCAAAGGCATGTTTGGTTTCAAAGACCATTTCTACGGTACTGTTAATCGGGGAGACAAAGGAGCCATCTGCTGGCACAATCGCCAGACCTTCACCCATTGCACCACTAGCAAACGCTTGGTCGTTAACTTGAGCGAGTGGAATGACTTGTCCATTAACAGGTGCAGAAAATTCAAGGATTGTATCCGTATCTTTAGCGATAGTTGTTGTTGGATTGTTTTTTTCATTCTTTTCTTCGGTTGTATGATCTTTGTAAAGAATGTAGGAAATAATAAAGGTAATCACAATACTAATTGCCGCACCAATAGCTGCATGAATCAAGTGATACAATGTGTCGTCGCCAATATAACTTGGCAAGGTTAATAAACCGGGAGAGCCGCCTGAAAAGTTTTTAACACGCATAATTCCCGCATATAAACCACCGAATCCACCACCAATCATGGCTGCATATAAAGGTGTTTTAAAGCGTAAGTTAACGCCATATAGTGCAGGTTCTGTAATCCCAAATAAAGCTGTTAAACCAGAAGAAAAAGCTAATTGCTTAATTGTAGAATCTTTTGATTTCAATCCGACACCAATCGCAGCTGCACCTTGACTGACATTCGAAGCTAACATCCCTGGATAAATAACAGAATCGTAACCAGAAGTCATCCGATTATTAATACCAATTGGAACTAAGCCGTAATGAGTACCTGTTGCCACAAACAGTGGAGTGAAAGCTCCAATCAATAATGGAACAATCCAAGGACTAAATGTTTCCAATGCTTTGATACCAGATGAAATTAATTCACTAATAAAATAGCCTAGAGGTCCAAGCACTACAAGTGTTACAATACCAACAATGAAAATCGTAATTAATGGTTTCGTAAAGAATTTGACTGCTTTAGGAGATACTTTATCAGCTAGCGGTTCGACATAAGATAAAAACCAAACAGCTAAAATAATTGGAATAACTGAAGATGAATAGCTAACAGCTGTAATGGGTAAATTAAATAGACGAATGGCGCCTCCAGATTCTTTAACAGCTTCTACCATACCAATAAAGTTTGGATGAAGTAAAATTCCTCCGACCATCATAGACAGATACATATTGGCTTTAAATTTAACAGCAGCAGAAGCAGCTAATAAAATTGGCAAGAAGTAAAAGGCAGAGTCGGCCATAAAGTTTAAGATTTGATAACTTTGGCTTTCTGGAGTGAGCCAATTTAAAACAACTAATAAAGAAAGAACCGCTTTTAACATCCCTGAAGCTGTGATTGCAGGTAAAATTGGTGTGAAAATACCGGTAATCGTATCGATTACTTTGGCAACCATCCCACGGTTGTCAGGTTCATCATTTTTAGGGCTATCTGTAGCAATAGATGTCTGAGCTAAGACCTCTTTATAAACACTTCCTACGTCACTTCCGATAATAATTTGATACTGACCACCTTTGTTTACGACACCAGCAACACCTGCCGTGTTTTTTAAAAGCGATTCGTTGGTCTTGGAATCATCTTTTAAATTGAAGCGTAATCTTGTTGCACAATGGGTTAAAGAAGCGATATTTTCTTCTCCACCAATATTTTCAATAATGGTTTGTGCTAAATCTTTGTAATTCATTTTTTTCTCCTCCTAATTAAAATAATATAAAAAAGACCTAAATATCCCTTATCAGAGATATTTAGGTCTAGCCCACAAATTCAATGGTAACAATCCTAATCGATATTGGTTATTCTTCTAATATGAATCGTTAAATAAATCAATTCATCTTCTTCTAATTCACGATTAAATACGTTTTGTACATAATTATTAATTTTAATTGCACAAGCATATTCCTTCGTGTATTGCTCTTTAATTTTTAACATAAACTGAACAGTCTCTAAATCATTCAGACGAACATCGCTAAACAAACGTTGAACAAAAAATTTCAGATGGGTCACAAAACGTTCGTAATTCAATGAATATTCATCAATTTCAATATTAAAATGATATTTTACGATATTCAATATGTTTTGGATAATTTCTGTCATTTCAGCAACTTGCGCAATTTCTTTCATATCCAAATTTGCATTGACGATATGAAAGGCAATAAATCCCGCTTCATCTTCAGGGAGTTCTACACCTAAACGCTGCCGAATAATCGAAAGGGCTTCTTTCCCAATCAAAAATTCATGATTATAGAACCGTTTAATTTCCCACAGTAAAGCATTTTTTAGCACAATCCCTTCTTTACTACGTTCAATCGAATAATGAATGTGATCGGTAAGTGTCAGAAAAAGGCTATCACTAAGTTTTTTGCCAAGAGAAACTCTTGCAAAGCTGATAATTTCGTTGGCGACTTGAATATGCTCAATAGGAATTTCAGACAACATTTGCGTTAGCTTGTTGACGCTCCATTCTTGTGTGATAACATAAGTCTTTTCGATTGCTGTCTCATCAATCGTGTCACCAATTTTTTTATTAAAGCCGAGTCCTTTGCCCATTACGATTATTTCATTGTTTGCATTATTTAATGAAACAACGATGTTATTGTTGATAATTTTTTCAATAACCATAATGAACAAGCTCCCTAATATTTTTTCGTTTATTTGAGTATAGCTCGCTTCATGTAAAGCGGTAACAATCCCACGGATATTCTAGCACGCAATAAGTAAGAATGTCAATGTTCAAAAAAATAAGTGTTAGAACGATGAATCAGGTTCTTGTAAAAAGGCGAGTTCCTCTGCTGTGGAACTTCTTCCGAGAGCTTCGTTACGATGTGGGTAGCGACCAAAACGTTTGATAATCGCGTAGTGTTTTTTTTCATACTCAAAGTTGCTCTCTAATTCAGGTTGGTCAAATAAAATCATCGCTTTATTATGAATCATCAAAGATTCTGAATGCATAAAAGGCATATATAAGAAGGCGAGTTCTTCTTTGGTTAATTCTACAAGATCGGGTGCTTGTAAGGCTTCTTGTGCTAGGACTAAAGCCATACCATCATAGGCAAAAGCTTGTGCCGATTGCCGATATAAATTCCGCGAAAATTGATCAAGAACAATGATTTCTGCTAAACGTCCATGAATGGTCTCACGCCATTGAACACACTCACCAGCAGCAGCTTGGCGATGGACATGTGCAAAACGTTGGCGAATCAATTGATCAACTTCTGTACTATTGTACCAGTCAGTAGGTGTTAATTCATTGAACCAAAAGTGAAGAATTTCTTCTGGACGCATCATTTAATTTCCCCCTAGTTGTTTTTGAATGGCTACGATTTCTTGTTCACTCAATTCATGACCACTATCTGTAAATAGCAACGTTGTATTAGGAAAAACGACTTTTAGCTCTTCGCTTAATTTAAGGACCTCTCCAGGAAGGCTCATTGTATCTTGGGCACCAACTGTTAATAAGATGGTTGTATCGCTCGACCGATTGAAAGAATAGACGAGACGACTAGGATGCAGTAGAATAACGGTATCAGCAATCGTAGGTTCTTGTTCTAATAGACCTAAAATAAAGTTGGCGCCATTTGAATAACCGATAAAAATTACTTCTTGATAATCTTTTTCAAGAGAGGGCCAATCCTTTGTCAAAAAAGCTGAAACATGTTGTTCGAAATCACGTCGATCTAATTGACCATTGTCCAATGGTGCAAAAAAACGTCGTTGTGCTCCTTCCGAAACAGGGCCACGAAAGCTCAATAAAGACGCAGCAGGAAATAGTTCTGCGACAGTAGTCAACAATTGATACTCATTGCCACCAGTGCCGTGAAAAGCTACGACAAGTTGGTTATTTGTTCCAGCTTGAAAAAAAGAATCCATAGGGAAACCTCCTAATAGAAAGGAATTTTATTATGTCTGCACGTATTCACCATATCTCGATTATTAACCGCTTTATCCGTCCGACATTTGACTTTTATCATAATACACTTGGTTTGAAATTACTAATGAAAACAATCAACCAAGACGATCATACCATGTACCACGTCTTTTTCTCCGATGACCGTCAACGAATTGGTACAGAAGTGACTTTTTTTGAAGTACGAGAAGGGAATAACTACTTTTTTGGAACAAACACAATAGAACGAACAATTTTTAAAGTACCGACGGTGGCTTCTCTTCGTTTTTGGGAAAGTTATCTTGAAGAACAAGGTGTTTGCCAGTATGGTATTGAGAATTTCAACGGACGACCAATGTTACGTTTTGAAGGTCCGGATGCCACTCAATTAGCAATGGTTCCATTAAGAGAATTTGAACATGCGACGGATTATTTTCCTTATCAAGAAAGTGCCATTCCAGTGGAACATGCTATTTTAGGGATTGATGCTATTCAATTACGTGTCCAGTATGCTGATGCGACCGAAAAAGAATTGTTGCCATTAGGTTGGAAGAAAAAAGCAGATGCTCGCTTTTTTGCAAACCAACACCGAGTGACGATTTTAGAAAATCAAGATAGTCAGTTTTATCAAGAAGTTCATGTCATTCAAGACCGTGAAAATCCAATTGCCATTGATGGGATTGGGAGTGTTCACCATGTTGCATTTGGTGTATCAAGTATTATTGACCTTGAAATGATTGATACACGTTTAAATCAGCGTAATTTTATTAATTCTGGAATCAAAGACCGTGAATTCTTTCAATCGCTTTATTATCGCGAACCCAATCAGTTGTTGATAGAAGTCGCTACAGAAGAGGGGCAGCTCGATGCCAAGGCGTATGAAAACCAAAGTTCAAATTTTGATGATATTCCATTGTATTTACCACAATATTTGAGCTTTGTCCGTGAACAAGTCGAGCAAACATTAGCTAACCAACAACATGAAGAATAGGAGTTCGTGATGAAAAAACGTGAATTCATTATTCAGGATTTGTTAAGTAAGATTTATCAAGAACAATTTATAGAAGGCAAATTACCACCACAAAGAACATTAGCAGAGTTATATGGTGTTTCGCGATTCACTATCCAACAAGCAATTAAAAATCTTGAAGAAATTGGTGTCGTACGTGTTGTACAAGGTTCTGGAATTTTTGTTCATGAGAAATGGGTTCAAAATCCATTAATCTTTAATTCGCTCACTCGTACACCTTATGATCGAATTGATTCAAAAATGTTAAGTTTGAGAAAAACGAAAGCTACACCAGAAGAGCAACAGATTTTTCAGTTAAATCAAGAAGATGAGATTTGGACTTTTGAACGTTTACGGATTGTCAATTATAAGATTGAACAGTTAGAAGTTTCAAAAATGCCTGTTTCATTATTTCCAGACTTATCCAGAGAAGTAATCGAACACTCGATTCAAGGATATGTTGAGAAAAAGGGGTATAGAATTTCACATTATATTACAAGCTATCTCCCAATCACAATTTCGAAAGAAAAAGCCGCTATTTTGCTATGTAAAAGAGGAACACCTGCAATGAAAATTGAAAATCGAGCCATTTTAGAAAATGGTCAACTTTTTGAGTATAGTGAAATTATAGCGATTGATTATTCTGCAACGTATATTCGTCCTTTTGATCGTGAAATACATCGCTCTAGAATAGATTAAACTACCCAAACGATAGGCTGTTTACAACAGTGACTCTCTATCGCTTGGGTAGTTTTTTAAGGTGTCACAATAGTACCATCGGGAGTCCGACTTTGTGTCCATTCATGAGGACGATAAACAACAGGAAATTCTTCAGCCAGTTCTTCGTTAAAAGTTACGCCAATACCAGCTTGTTCAATTGGATAAAAGAATCCTTTTTTTGGTGTAGGAATATTTCCGAAAATGTTTTGTGTGTTGTCAGGAACATCAATATTTTCTTGAATAGCTGCATTGTGCAAATGAATGTTTAGATGTGTGTTCACTGCTAACCCTACAGGAGAGATATCAGAAGGTGTATGCCAAGCTATTTGTATTCCCATAGCATCACAAAAATGAGCCAATTTTAAAGCTGGTGTGATACCACCAATCTGTGAGACATGTGCACGCATAAAATCAATTTGCCTATTTTTAACAATTTCTTTCCATTCCATAGGGTTATTGAATAACTCTCCTGTAGCAATCGGAGTAGTCGCTTGGCTACGTAATTGTGCCAACCAATCATTTTGAGTCGGTGGCAAAATATCTTCTAAAAAAAATAGATGATACGGTTCAGCTGCTTTAGCGAAACGGATAGCTTGATTGGGATGCAAGCGTTCGTGTACATCGTGTAACATTTGAAAGCGATGACCATATCTGTTTTTAATTGCTTCAAACATACGTAATGTCGTATCCATATATTCTTCTTGATTAAAATATGAACCTGGAATTGGCTGCTCAGGTGTTTGTAGGTTAGTAGGGTTTCCACCGTAAAAACCTAGTTGACAGCGAATGTATTGATACCCTTCGTCTAAAAAATGATCAATTTCTTGATAAAGTGTATCTAAATTATCAGCAACTGCATGAGTATAGGCTGGAATAGCGGTCCGAGCTTTTCCACCTAATAATTGATATAGGGGCATATCTGCTAGTTTTGCTTTAATATCCCAAAGCGCCATATCGACACCTGAAATTGCGTTATTTAAAACAGGCCCATTACGCCAATAAGAGTTTACATTCATTACCTGCCATATGTCTTCAATTTGATTCGCATCACGTCCAATTAATAATGGTTTTAAATAGTCATCAATAGCAGATTTAACTGTTAAAGGACGAAATTGAAATGTAGCGCAACCTAGTCCTGAGATATCTTTATTTGTTTCAACTTTTACAATAACTAAATTGTGTCGATCAGGCTTAATTGCAAAACTTTTTATATCCGTGATTATAGTAGGTGTCATCATTTTTCACTCCTGTTTTCTTATAAAGAAATTAGTTACAAGACTATTGAACCATGGATAATAGAACGCTGTCAATTTGGCCTAAAAAAATCTGTTTATAAGCTAAAATTTCAGTCCAATTTTAATTGGATTTTAGTATATATGTTGATATATAGGTGTTTTTCTTTTTATTTTTAATAATAGGACTGATTTTACAATGAAGATATAAGCGTGCTACTATAATGCTGAAAACGGAAACAAGGAGGAAGAAAAATGACGCACAAAGAAGTAGCAAATTCGATTATTGAACAAATTGGTGGGAAAGAAAATATCAATAATGCCTGGCATTGTATGACACGACTGCGATTTGATATCAAGGATGAAAAGAAAGTAAATTATTCTGCACTAGAAAAAATTTCTAAAGTTGTTGGAACTAAGTATCAAAGCGAACAATTGCAAGTTGTTATTGGGACAGATGTTGCTGATTATTTTGCACCGATTGCCAAAGAATTGGGACTAGATGAAGACGGTACGCAAAGTAGCAATGAAAAGAAAGGTATTGTTTCGTTATTTATGGATACAGTATCAGGTGTTTTTGGACCGATTGTACCTGCAATTGCTGGAGCAGGAATGATTAAGGGGTTAATGGCAGGGTTAGTCGCTTTAAATGTTATTTCTAATCAAACAGATACATTCTTGGTTATTGATATGATTGCAAGCGGCGTTTTTACGTTTCTACCGTTTTTTGTAGCAGCTTCAGCAGCGAGAATTTTTAAAACAAATCAATATTTAGCGGTTGCTATTGCAGCGACATTACAATTTCCAACAATGACTAATGCAGTTGCAGCAGGGGATGTGTCGGAATTTTTGTTATTTAATATTATCCCAGTACCCGTGTTTAATTATGCAGGGACAGTCATTCCGATTATTTTTGCCGTACTGGCATTAAGCTATATCTATCGTTGGGTAGACAAAATCATGCCTCAAGCGTTAAAAACGGTATTTACACCGACACTTTCATTATTTATTGCTGGTTTAGTAACGTTAACAATTATTGGACCGATCAGTATTCATTTAGGAAATTTATTGGCAGATGGCGTAGCATGGCTATTTTCTATCTCACCTGTTTTAGCTGGTATAATTGTAGGAGCTATCCGACCAATTTCAATCTTTACAGGATTACATCATGCAATGACACCAATTGCTTTACAAAATTTTGCTAATCAGGGTTATGATATGCTGATGCCTATGATGTTTATGGCAAATATGGCAATCACAGGTGCAACAGCAGCTATTTATACAAAAGTAAAAACAAAAGAAGAAAAGACAATCGTTTTTTCTTCTGCGGTATCAGGGATTTTAGGAATTACAGAACCTGCATTGTTCGGTATTTTATCGAAGTATAAAAAAGCATTCTTAGCAGCAACAATCGGTAGCTCCGTAGCCTCAGCCTTTATTAGTTTCTTTGGTGTTCGTTTGTATGGCTATATTTTGTCTAGTATCTTTAGCTTGCCGGCCTATATTGGGGAATATTTTATCTTTGCTGTACTCGGTATTTTGATTGCGCTGATTTTATCATTTGTCCTAACCTATATGATGGTTCCCGCTGCTACGACTGAAGAAGATATTCCAAATGAAATAAATCTTCATGCAGTTGCCAGTGGGACATATATTCCGTTAGAAGATGTGTCGGATGAAGTGTTCTCTTCAAAAATGATGGGAGATGGTTTTGCGATTGAACCACTTGATGGTTCCGTGTACGCCCCTGTACGTGGAATAGTTACTACAGTATTTCCATCTAAACACGCCATTGGTATCCGTACAGCGAATGGTATTGAAGTTTTGGTTCATATGGGAATTGACACTGTTTCTTTAGGTGGTGAAGGATTTGATGTTTTAGTCAAAGAAGGTGACAGTGTAACCACAGACACAAAATTAGCACAAATGGATTTAGCTAAACTTAGAGAATATGGGAAAGCAACAGTTATCATTGTACTCATTACAAATATGGATCGAGTGGCAAAAATTTCACCGATTCCATCAGTCGAAGGACAACACGCTGCTGGTGCATTACTTGAAAATGTAGACTTAATTTAAGTATAGTTAATAAAAATAGCTCACTACAATAGTAGGGGGCTATTTTTGATTGTTTAGTAGTTATATTGACAATAAAGTCTACCGCAAGTTTTTCGTAAAATATAGTACAATATTTATAGGAGGATAATTATGACAATATGACTCTGAATCTCTGGAATTATCATGAATCAAACATTAACATTTATCCCTAATCGTCCTACGACTGTAGACATGAGAAGTTTGAAGGTTATAATAGAATAAAGAGGGGTGATAAGATGGCAAATATGAATGATGTGGCAAAGTTGGCAAAGGTTTCTCGTGGAACAGTTTCGAACTATATTAATGGTGTAAAAATAAAAGATATACTTGCTCAACGCATTGAAGCAGCAATTGAAGAATTGGATTACGTCCCAAACCAAGCGGCACGTGCATTAAAAAAACAATCAAGTGATACCATTGCATTTATTCTACCAACTATTTGGACACCATTCTTTGCGGAATTAACGAATCACTTACAATTAGAATTACAAAAGCGTAATTTGAAATTGCTTTTATGCAACTCAAATAACGATTTTCATTTAGAATTAGAGTATGTCAAGATGGCAAAAGAAGAAAAAGTAAAAGGAATTATTACTATTTCATATAGCGATATCGAACCATATATTACGTCTAATTTACCAATTGTCTCTATCGAACGTTACTTTAATCAGCGTGTACCTTTTATAACGAGTGATAATTTTGTTGGTGCCCGTCTAGCTGCCCAACAGTTACATCAGCGTGGTTCTAAAAAATTATTGATGATTTTAAGAGACATTCCTGACAATTTAGGGATTTATGAACGAATGAATGGCTTTATTGATTACTGCAAACATGAGCATTTGGACTATGAAGTATATTGTGATACTGGAGATTCACTTGGTTTTGCCAGTAGAATCGATGCGTACTTGCAAGAGATGTATAAGCAAGATTGTCCATTTGATGGTATCTTTGCAGTAACTGATCGTTATGCAGAATATGTGCTACATAGTTTTGAAAGCTTACCATGGCACATTCCTGAAGATGTACAACTCATCGGTTTTGATGGCGCTCGTAGTTATCAGAATCAATCGTTAACTATTTCAACAATTGCGCAAGATATTGAGAAGATTGCCAAAATGAGTGTCGAAGAGCTAATAAATTTTGATAACCAGAAAGAAAGACAAAATAAGCATATTCTACCCGTAAAATTTTTAGAATTCCAAACAACGAGAAAGTTGAAATGATTATATTTCAGCTTTTTTTATTTTTTTTAAAGAAAACGCTTGATTTTTGGAACGTTCCAAGTATAATAACTATTGAAATGGAACGTTCCAAAAAAGGAGGAAAAAGAATGGATTATCAAAAAATTGTCAAAGAAGTTCTCGAAGCTGTCGGTGGAAAAGAGAATATTTCTAGTGCGACACATTGTGTTACTAGATTGCGTTTGACATTAAAAAATGACGAATACAATCAAGAAAAATTGGAAAATGTTGAGGGAGCGAAAGGTGTCTTCTTTAATAAAGGGCAGCTACAAGTTGTTTTTGGCACAGGTGTCGTTGAACGAGTATATGAAGCATTTAATCAACAAGTGGGTGGAGAGACGGTCGAAGAGACCAGTCAACAAACGGCTACTGAACCAAAAAATAGTAGTTGGAAAGATAAGGTATTGGAATTTTTTAAAGCTTTTTCAGATATTTTTGTTACATTGATTCCAGCAATTGTTGGCTGTGCAATGCTTTTAGGGATTCGTTCATTATTTATTACATCTGGTTTATTTGGTTTAGAAGGGACGTTAGCTGATAATTACGTTTGGGCAGCAGATGCAGCTAGTTTCTTGAATATTGTTGCAACAGGTTTGAATTTCTTACCGGTATTTGTAGCATATTCTGCAACGAAACGTTTTGGTGGAAACCCAATCTTTGGGATTATCATTGGTTTGGTATTAGTTCATCCAGAGTTAGGTAATCGCTTTGAGTATGTACAAGGAACGTTAGAAAATGTTGATTATTGGAATTTCTTTGGGATGAGTGTTCCGCAAGTTGCGTTCCAAGGTGGGATTTTCCCAGCCATTTTAACTTCTCTATTTATGGCAAAATTTGAAAAAATCGTTACGAAGTATACGCCGCATATGTTGACATTCATTGTTGTTCCTATGGTGACTATTTTAGTTTCAGCTGTGGCATTATTTACGATTTTTGGTCCTTTGGGTGACTTAGTTGCTTCAGGAATCGGTGCAGTTGCAGACTTTTTATATATGAAAGCTGGAATTTTTGGTGCCGGCATTTTTGCAGCCTTATTGCAACCGTTAGTAATCACTGGAACCCAACATATGATTGGTTCAATCGAAGCACAATTATTAGCACAAACAGGCTTTAATTATATTCAACCATTATGGGCCGTATCAATTATTTCTCAAGGTGGCGCTGCAATAGGGATGTTTATCTTATCGAAAAAAGGTTCGAAACGTCGTGAAATTTCCGTGTCAAGTTTTGTTCCAACCTTAGTCGGTGTCAGTGAACCCGCAATTTTTGCCGTTAATTTAAAAGATTCTGTTGTTCCGTTTATTATGGCTGTCATCGGAGCTGGAATTGGTGGCGTGTATATGAAACTCTTAGATGTGAAAGCATTAGGATTTGGTTTAACGGGGATTCCCGGGATGACAATCGTTAACCCACCGGTAGTTATTCATTATATTATTGGTTGTGTGATTGCATTTGTTGTACCGATTGTCTTAATCCTTATCTACAATAAAGCGAAAGGGGTGGCGGGAGCCGAACGATAATATGAAAAAAAATAGCATTGAAAATCATAAAGAAACATTTTATCAAGAAAAATATGAAGAATTATTCCAGGAATTAAAAGCAAATGTTCGAAAGAGTACCTATGTGCCTGAGCTTCATATCTCACCCGAAGCAGGATTAATGAATGATCCAAATGGCTTGGCTTACTTCAACGGAAAATACCATGTCTTCTTTCAATGGTATCCATTTGGCGCAACACATGGATTAAAACATTGGGGACATACCACATCCGAAAACTTAGTGCAATGGAGTGAACAAGAATTTGCTCTCATTCCTGATCAAGAATATGAAAAGAATGGTTGCTATTCTGGAAATGCATTTGAGTATAAAGGAGAATTATACCTATTTTATACGGCAAATTATAAAACAGAACACGGCAAAATTCCGAAACAAGCCATTGCAGTGATGAATAAAGCCGGGGAAATCAAAAAATTTCCAGAACCTATAATTTCTGAAGGCATAGAAGGATTGTCTGGTGAATTACGTGACCCCTTTGTTTTTGAACGAGAGGGAACCTTCTACATGTTGTTAGGTGGGGGAATGTTTGAAGGAGCGGCGCGTTCAGGTTTTGGAGATAAAGGTGTTATTGTTCTTTATCAAAGCTCAGATTTATTTGATTGGGAATATGTTGGTTTACTCGATTTACCGATACCTACGGGATATATGCTTGAATGTCCAAGCGTGGTACAAATTGATGGCAAAGATGTGCTATTCTTATCACCCATGGGTTATGAAGCAGAGGAAAAAAGATTTCATAATCGCTTTGCAACGATTTATTTAGTCGGACATTTAGACCTTGAGCACTTACGTTTTGAAGTAGAACATTGGGATGAGATGGATGCTGGTTTTGATTTTTATGCGCCACAAGCTTTTATGGGCAAAAATGAACCACTCTTATTCGGTTGGTTTGGTTGTGGTGAACAAGAACAACCAATTCAAGAAAATTGGCAACATGGCTTAACATTTCCACAAAAAATGTGGCTTGAAGACAACCGATTAAAACGCTATCCTGTATCAGAGATTATTGAACAATTTACTGAAAAAAAAGAAATGAATACCCAAGAAGTACGTATTGATCAAGCTGTCTACCGTCTACAGTTGACAGCACAAACGAGTATAAAAGTCGGAAAACCAGATGATTATTGGGAACTTCTCTTTCGTCCGCAAGGAGAGGTAACTATTTCTCGTGAGCATTTGGCAAAAACGATTGATGAAAGTTATGGAATGACCAGAAGTACAACAATTTCGACATTTGATTGTGTTGATATATTCGTTGACCATTCATTCATTGAAATTTATATCAATAATGGCGAACGAGTCTTTTCATTCAATGTATACCAAAAGAAAGAAGCAACGATTTGGAGTAATGACGGTATACTTGAAGGGACATTGTATTTCTAAGAGTAGAAACAGCACTTTACATGATTGTAGAGGGCTGTTTTTTGATTGAATACATCTGACAAAAAAATACATATTATTTCCGCATGTTCTCCTTGCCTATCCCTCAACCTTACTGATAGAATAAGAGCTCACCCAAAAAATACCGTGTCATGCCTTACAAAACATTCTCAAAAATTTTGTCATCAAAAAGGGGATTAAAAATGAACGAGTATATTGAAATTATCCACGCAAGAGAGAACAATTTGAAAAATGTTAGTCTCAAAATTCCAAAGAACAAAATTACTATTTTTACAGGCGTTTCTGGTTCTGGAAAATCATCGATTGTCTTTGATACAATTGCGCAAGAAGCTGGTAGACAGCTAAACGAAACGTATGATAGCTATACACGATTGTTTTTACCAAAATACAGTCGTCCAGATGCCGATGAAATTAATAATCTATCTACTGTAATTGTTGTTAACCAAAAGAAAATTGGTGGAAGTGCGCGCTCAACGTTAGGGACGATTACAGACATCAATGCATTGTTTAGAGTATTATTTTCACGCTTTGCAACACCGAGTTTAGGCTATGAGAATGCCTATTCATTTAACGATCCGACTGGGGGATGTGTCCAGTCTGTCAAGGGATTGGTAAGACGATTACGTTAGATATCAATAAGGCCGTTGACCATAACTTGTCATTAAATGAAGGAGCAATCTTGTTACCAGGTTTTTCAGTAGGTTCTTGGTATTGGAAATTGCACGCTGAAACAGGATTATTCGATGCAGACAAAAAAATCAAAGACTATACTCCAGAAGAATATGATTTACTGATGTATGCTCAGGCACAAAAAGTAACAACCGCTGAAACAGGGGACATGAATGTGACTTACGAAGGAATCGTCACACGTTTCATGCGAACCAACGTGAATACTGAAAAAGAAACGAGCAAACGCTCTGCCAAAGTCTTAGAGGAATTCACTGTGATGCAAGCTTGTCCAACATGTGCAGGGAAGCGATACAATGCAGAAGTGTTAGCCTCGACCATTGATGGTTATAATATGTACGATTTGACGTCCGTTCAGTTAACGAATTTACAAGAGATTTTATTAAAACTAGATAATGAGACGCGTCATCCAATTATTGCCGGTATTCAAAAACGTGTCCAAGATTTGATTGATATTGGGTTAGGTTATATGGATTTATGCCGAGAAACCAATAGTTTATCCGGTGGTGAATCCCAACGTGTCAAAATGGTAAAACAATTGGCAAGTAGCCTGACAAATATTTTATATATTTTTGATGAGCCTAGCACTGGCTTACACCCTCGAGATGTTTATCGCTTGAATGATTTATTGCGAAAAATTCGGGACGCTGGCAATACAGTTCTAGTTGTGGAACATGATCCCGATGTGATTCAAATTGCCGACTATATTGTGGATGTTGGACCACATGCAGGAACGCATGGAGGAGAAATCACCTTTGAAGGAACGTATGAACAATTGCTTTCTTCTGATACATTGACTGGACGATTTTTAAAACAAGAGCTGCCAGTAAATGAGCAATCAAGAGCAATTACGACCTATTATGAAAGTACACGAAGTTCCTTGCATAATTTAAAAGATGTCCAGTTACGCGTACCAAAAGGAGCTTTTACCGCTATTACAGGGGTAGCAGGTTCAGGAAAAAGTACGTTAGTCAATCAAGTATTTGCACAAGAATATCCAGAAGCAATTCAAATTACACAAACGCCGATTCATACGAATAAGCGCTCGAATCCAGCAACTTATACGGGAATTATGAATAGCATTCGCAAAACATTTGCAAAAGAAACTGGAATGGATGCAGGTTATTTTAGTTACAATTCAAAAGGTGCTTGTCCAGAATGTAAAGGCGCAGGAAGTATTGAATTGAATTTGTCCTTTATGGAGACCTCTGAAATTGAATGTACACACTGTCACGGGAAACGCTACGACCCAACCGTATTGGAACATACCTATCAAGGAAAAAATATCGTGGATGTTATGGATATGACCATTGAAGAAGCAGTAGTCTTTTTCGATGCCAAGGATATTCAACGCAAACTCAAAAATCTACAAGAAGTAGGTATTGGCTATTTAACATTAGGCCAACCGATGGATACGCTATCTGGAGGGGAAGCCCAACGATTGAAATTAGCCAATGAATTAAAAACCAATGGAAAGATTTATATTTTAGACGAACCAACGACAGGCTTACACATGTCGGATGTCAAAAATGTTATTCGTATCATGAATAATTTAGTGGATAAAGGCAATACCGTCATTGTCATTGAACACAATGTGGATGTCATTCGTAGTGCCGATTGGATCATTGACTTAGGGCCAGAAGGTGGGCAAGGTGGCGGAGAAATTCTGTTTGAAGGCACTGTTTCGGATTTGAAAAATGCCAATACTGTGACCAGTCGATATATTTGAATGGTAATAGCTAAAACCAACAACTAACTTTTGAGAGTTAGTTGTTGGTTTTTTAAAATGTTCGGATTTTTTTGTAAAAATGTTTTTTTGTGATTGAACATTTTTATAATTCTAGTAAAACACGTACAAAATGAAAAATACATACTATAATGCAAATGAAACAACTACTTTTTAAATAGTGTTTGGAGAGAATGACTCATAAGTAACTCAAATTGATTGAGTGCTGTTCCAAAAAAGAGATTAGGTGCAAATTCATAAAAGCCTTTTGTCGCATGTGTTTTTGTACTAATGGTTAATGTGGCAAGGGAACCGATTTTTGAATGACGTTCTCCTACAAAAGCAAGACATTCAATATGATTTTTTTCAGCAATTGTTAGAAGCTCAATAAGTCGTTGGGTCTCACCAGAATGAGAAATCATAATAATTAATATCTCATCTTCAACCGATTGGCGTAAAAATTCTAAATGACTGTTCGCAGTAGCGCGAAAACCATACAAATTAAGATACTCCGAAAAATAATTTGCCAGGTTTTGAGAAAAACCAGAAGCTAGAATCATGATTCGTTTCTTTCGATACTTTTGTAAAAGCTGTGTAAATTGTTGGTATTCTTCCGCTGTTACTAAATCTGAAGGGGCGTTATCGGAGGTCTGATTATTTTGAAAAGAAAAGACAAGTTCACTGTAACCAGAGAAGCCTAGTTTTTTGGCCATATTGACAATTGTTGCGGTTGACACATAAGAGTATTTGGCAACATCTCGAATGCCAACTTTTGCAAAAGGCGTAATATTTTGTTGCATAAAACGCAATGCAGCAGCTTCGGCATCACTTAATTGGTACTTTTCTATGAGCATTTCAACATCCATACACGAATCACCTTAATTTTATTTGATAGGAGAATTATACCATGGAAAACAAAAAAATCATTCAAGATCCTTGGGCAAGAACAACAACACGCAATGGATTAGCAGGCGACGAAGTAATTTCTGCGCTACAGAAGTCTATTCGCCGAGGCTATGAGAAAGAAGCATGTGAATTTGCTTATGAAATGTATATTACCTCACCACAATTTGAAGAAAAATTATGGCGTCGTTTATTAGCAATTTCAGTAGAAGATATTGGTATGGGAAATCCCGAAGCAGCCATTATGATTAATAGTCTGAATCAAATGCGTAAAGAATTTCAATACAATGAATCTGATCGGTTAATGTATATTATTCATGCGATTCGTTTTTTATGTCATTCAGAGAAAGACCGTTCATCCGATTTATTAAAAAATATTGTCATTAAAAGCTTTGCGATGGGGTATGTACCAGAAATTCCTGACTATGCATTAGATAAACATACGACTCGTGGCATGGAGATGGGACGTGATTCCAATCATTTCTTAAATGAAGCGAGCAAAGTGTATCCACAAGCAGAAGTTGATAACGATTATAAAGAACAGTATGCAGAGATACTAAAACAATATGACCCCAATAATCAAACAGCAACAGCGTTTCAATTTAATTCTTGGCAAGTTTAAATCTGGAGGGATAAAATGAAAAATTCGGGTATGGTAGAAAAATTAAATGGAATTTTAAGTCCGTTAGCGGCAAAATTAGGAAATCAGCGCCACTTAAAAGCAATTTCAAATGGGATGATGTTTGGTCTGCCGTTTATCGTTATTGGTTCATTCTTTTTAATTGTGGCAAATCCTTCCATCAATATGGAGCAATACAATCCTGAGACTGCAAACTTTTTTATGAAATTTTTAGCTGCTTGGAAAGAATTTTCTGTAGCAAATTATGATGTGATTACTGCACCGTATAATTTAACCATGGGATTGATTGGTTTAATTAGCGCATTCGGTATTGCGTATTCATTAGCAAATGAATACAAACTCAATGCTGCTATGAATGGGATGATTGCCACAGTGGTCTATGCAATGGTATGTACACCCGTAGTGGAGGGGAAAATCGATCTAAACTATCTAGGCACGAACGGTTTATTTGTGGCGATTATTATTGGTCTATTGGTAGTCGAAATTTGTCGTTGGTTTGAAGTGAAAAAAATCAAAATTACGCTACCGGAAAGTGTGCCACCGATGGTTGTGGTGTTTATCAATACGTTAATTCCTTTATTAGTAAATATTGTCATTTTTTATGGCATTAATATTCTATTTTTAGCAACAACCAAGCAAATTTTTCCAGAAGCTATTATGCAAGTATTGACTCCTGCTACAGATATTGCAGGTAGTCTGGGTGGATTTTTGCTAATTGTTACCTTAGGAAATATTTTATGGTTATTTGGTATCAATGGCTCTTCGATTATTTTTCCAATTGTCTTTACTTTAGGAATTACTCAAACTGGTTTCAATGCCGAACAGTTAGCGAATGATGAAACGATGACGCATGTCATGAATTTACAAATGTTTCGAATTTCTGTTATGGGGGGAGCAGGTGCAACTTTAGGACTCGTTATACTAATGATGACAAGTAAAGTCCGAGAATATCGTACGATTGGCAAACTGTCAATCATTCCAGGGATTTGTTCGATTAATGAGCCGGTGATTTTTGGTTTACCAATCGTGTTTAATCCGATTTTAGCAATCCCTTTTCTAGTAACACCAGTTGTTAATCTCTTGTTGACATATTTTGCGCAAAAATTTGGCTGGATTGGTCTAGGGTTTATTATCGATCCATCATTCACACCATTTTTTGCACAAGCGTATCTATCTAGCATGGATTGGCGCAACATTATCTTTACCTTAGGATTAGTTATTGTCAGTATGATTATTTATTATCCGTTCTTTAAAGTGATGGAGAAAAATCGATTGTCACAAGGAAAATAGGTTAAGTTGGAAAACACCTTTCTGGAATGGAAGGTGTTTTTTTATAAATATAAATCAGAACTAAAAATCAACCTCCATTTGCTTATTTTAACAATCTATGGTTATATTTTAGTAAACACTTCGCAAAGGAGGAAAAATCATGGTTGGAATTAGAGATGTTGCGAAACGTGCAGGTGTATCCATTGCAACGGTATCAAGGGTATTGAATGACGACCCAACGCTTTCAGTGACAGATGAAACCAAAAGAAAAATTACAGAGTCTGTTAATTTTTATAATTATGTCAAAAAAAGTCCCGTTTCGAAGTTGTCAAAAAGTTTAGCGTTAATTACTACTGTATCTGAAATAGATGAGTTGGAAGATCCGTATTTTAGAACAATCAGAAGAGGGATTCAAACAGAAGCTGAAAAAAGTAAAATTGGTTTAAAAAAAGTCATCCGATTGTCAGAGACACCTTTAGATAAAGAAGAACTAGAAAAATGTCAGGGAGTCTTAATCATTGGACAAGTACTTCCGACAGTCATTGAGGAAGTACTAAAGGTTAATGCTAATGTAGTTGTTATTGATGATCCTAGCGTCGATGAAAGCATTGATGCCGTATATACAGATTTGTCAAAAGCAACACAGAATCATTTAGAACGGTTATATGAAAAAGGTCATCGAAATATTGCTTTTATTGGTGGTAAACGTAATCAATTAGATGGTGAAGGTATCCAACATGCAACAGAAGATGATGTGCGTCAACAAGCTTACGAAGAATGGATGAAACAAAAAGGTTTAGAACGTTATATACAAATTTATCTGGAAGGATGGACAACTTTAGAAGGAATGCAGGCAACAGATACCTTGTTAGAAGCTACGAAAGGCAAAGCATTACCAACTGCATTGGTAGTTGGTAATGACCCAATTGCAGTGGGAGCTTACCGAGCTTTGCAAAAAAGAGGAATCAATATCCCGGATGATATATCGATTGTTAGCTTTGATAATATTGAAGTAGCAGAATTCCTTACACCAGCTTTAAATACCGTTCATGTCAACACGGAAGAGCTTGGAAAAATAGCCGTTCGGATGGTCAATGATCGAATAATCAATCATCGAACGGTTTCTATCCACGTGACTGTGGCTAATACAATGATTATCCGAGAAAGCGAAAAGAAGATGAATTAAAAAAAGTAAACACTCTAGTAAAAGAGTGTTTACTTTTTTTGTTTACTAATTTATTTACTAAAATATATTGACAAAACATTTGGTAAACAGTTATATTGTTGTTAACGAAAAAAGAAAACGCATACAAGGTGTGTGAGGAGGAAAAATGATGAAACGCTGGAATAAAGTTATTTTGACAGGGTTGACGGTTCTTATGGGAGCGACATTAGCTGCATGTGGAGGTGGAAATTCTAGTAAAGATGGACAAGTAACATTAAGTTATGCTAGTTGGGATACTGACCAAGCTCCCGGCTTAAGAAAAATGCTTGATAAATTTGAAGAAGAAAACCCTAATATTAAAGTTGAAATGGAAACAACTCCATGGGATCAATATTGGGTGAAGTTAGAAGCTGCAACTACCGGAGGGAATATGCCAGACGTAGTGACGATGCATTCAAGTGAATCTTACAAATATATGTCACAAGGTGTATTGATGGGGTTAAATGATTTAGTAAAAGACAACGATATTGATATGAATGATTTTACAGAAGGATTAGCCGATTTTTATACGTATGAAGATGAGTTATATGCGATTCCTAAAGATGCTTCGGTAGTTGGTTTGTGGTATAACAAAGAACTTTTTGATAATGCGGGAGTTGCATATCCAGATGAAACATGGACGTGGGAAACACTTCGACAAGCTGCGATTGATTTGACTGATGAATCAAAAGGCATTTACGGATTTGCTTCACATATTGGCACGGAAACTGGTTATTGGCCATTTATCTATCAAAACGGTGGTGAAGTATTTACGGATGACAACACAAAATCAGGACTAAATACACCTGAAGCACAAGAAGCTTTGGCGTTCTACCGAGATATTGCACTTGTTGATCATGCGTCACCAACAATTACGGAATTACAAGATCCAGATAAACTTAGTCGTTTCCAATCAGGAAGATTAGCTATGATGATTGAAGGAAACTGGTTTGCACCAGGATTTTTGAAAAATGATTACTTAGTTGAAAATGTTTCAGCAGCAGTATTACCTAAAGGAAAAGTTAATGCAACAATTACAAATGGTCTTGGGTGGGCTGCGAGTGCTAAAACAGAACATCCTGAGGAAGTCAAAAAATTAATGGCATTTTTAGCTAGTAAAGAAGCAAATCAGATTCAAGCGGAAACTGGTGCATCGATTCCAGCATTGAAAGGTTTTGAAGATGAGTGGGCAGCTTCCTCAGATACCATTGACTTAACTGCATTTGGAAAAATGCTAGAATATGGCGTTCCTCGTCCTTACAACAAAGATGGTCTAAGAGCAGAACAAGCAGAAGTACAAATTATCAACCAAATTTTCTCTGGCAAAGTAAGTGTAGAAGATGGGACTGCTCAAATAGAAAAAGAAGTAAATACGATTTTGAGCGGAAATTAAACGTGAAGGTTACACAAGTTCAGAAAGATAGAGATGAAATAGGAGTTATTTTGTCTTTATCTTGATGAGCAATACCAAAAAGGGGGATATCATGAAAAATCGAATTTTTGGAAAATATCGTAAAGATCAAGTTTTTTGGGGATATGTGTTTATTTTTCCTACCGCATTAGGATTATTACTCCTAAATATCTGGCCAGCCATTCAAACAGTTATTTTAAGTTTCCAAAAAACTGTAGGCTTTGGAAATACAGAATGGGTAGGTTTAGCTAATTATCAGAAGTTATTTACAGACAATGAAGTCTTTCGTTCATTGATGAATACACTTATTTATGCAATAGTTTCCATTCCAAGTATCGTTATTCTTTCATTACTAGTTGCTGTATTAATGAATAAAAAGGTAAAAGGGTTGTCTATTTATCGAACAATTTATTTCTTACCAGTTGTTGCAGCACCTTCTGCAGTAGCGATGATTTGGCGCTGGATGTTTAACAATGACTATGGCTTGATTAATAGTATGTTAGCTAAAATTGGTATTAGTGGTCCATCTTGGTTATCAGATCCATCAATTGCAATTTATTCCATTATCATTGTCGGTGTTTGGAGTGCAATTGGTTATAACATGGTTTTATTACTGGCAGGGTTACAAGAAATTCCTAAGGATTATTATGAAGCAGCAGAGATTGATGGAGCTAGTCCTATTCAACAATTTTTTAATATCACGTTACCTTTAGTTACCCCAACATTGTTTTTTGTAGTTGTTACCACAGTTATTAATGCGTTTCAGGTATTCGATGTTATTTTCATGATGATTGCTCCTAATAGTGAGGCGATGTTTAACTCGCAATCTTTAGCTTATCTTTTCTATAAGCATTCATTTATTTTAAATGATAAAGGTTATGGTTCAGCGATTGTTATGTTTTTACTAATTATAATTTTAATCATTACTGCAATTCAAATGAAATTACAGAAAAAATGGGTGAATTATTAAGGAGGAACAGAACATATGAAAAAGAAATTATTCTCAAATGTGTCAACCCACTTATTACTCATTTTAGGTGGCATTGTGATGGCACTACCATTCATTTGGATGATACTAACTTCTGGGAAAACACTAGTTGAATCTACACAAATACCACCAACAATTTTTCCTGAAAAATTTCAATTCAATAATTATGAGCAAGTCCTTTCGTTATTACCATTTATGAAATTTTATATTAACACCTTCTTAATGGTAATTGGTCGTGTAGCAGGTTCAGTCTTGTTTTCAGCAATGGCGGCTTATGCATGTGCGAGATTGCATTTTCCAGGACGAGATGTATTCTTTGGAATGGTACTTGTGCAAATGATGATACCTGCATCTATTTTTATCACGCCACAATATTTATTGGCGCAAAATTTAGGTATATTAAATACCGTGCCAGCATTAATATTACCGGGAGTGGTAAGTGCATTTGGTACATTTTTGTTACGTCAATTTTTCCTTGGATTGCCGGATGAATTAGAGGAAGCCGCATATATGGAAGGCGCCAATGTTTGGACAATCTTTTTCAAGATTATGTTGCCATTAGCAAGATCGGGACTAATTGCTTTAGGAATCTTTACAGCATTATTTGCTTTCAAAGATTTGATGTGGCCATTAATTGTCAATACGTCTATTGATAAGATGCCGTTAGCTTCAGGTTTAGCGAATCTACAAGGACAGTATGCAACGAACTTTCCACAATTGATGGCAGGTTCATTGTTAGCGATTTGGCCTATGGTCGTGGTCTTTATAATCTTCCAGAAAAAATTTATCGAAGGAATCGCTACAACTGGTGGCAAACTATAAAATTATTATCTATTGATTGGAGAGTAAAAAATGACAAAAATTACGTTTATCGGAGCAGGTAGTACTATTTTTGCAAAGAATGTGTTAGGCGATGCGATGCTCACAGCAAGTCTATCAGATGCACATATTGCATTATATGATATTAATGAAACAAGATTAAAAGAATCTGAATTGATGTTGAAGAATATCAATAAAAACTCAAATGAAAATCGTGCAGACATCGTTTCTTATCATGACCGTAGAGAAGCTTTAAAAGATGCAGACTTTGTGATTAATGCCATTCAAGTAGGTGGGTACAAACCTTCAACAGTCATTGATTTTGAAATCCCTAAAAAATATGGGTTACAACAAACAATTGGTGACACGATGGGAATTGGCGGGATTTTTAGAACGTTACGTACGTTACCTGTAATGCTAGAATTTGCTAAGGAAATGGAAGAATTATGTCCGAATGCTTGGTTATTAAACTATACAAATCCAATGGCAATGCTAACGATGGGTGTATTGAAAGCAACCAACATTAAAACAGTAGGATTATGTCACAGTGTCCAAGTTTGTGTGCCGGAATTATTTGAACATCTAGGTATTGCGGATCAATACGATTTAAATGATTTCCAATGGAAAATTGCAGGAATTAACCATATGGCATATTTATTAGAAATTACCAAAAATGGAGAAGATTTTTATCCAACAATTCGTAAATTAGCAGCAGAAAAACCAAATCCCCATGCTGATTCTGTCCGTTTTGAATTATTGAAACGATTTGGGTATTACATTACGGAATCCAGTGAACACAATGCGGAATACCATCCATACTTTATTAAATCAAAGTATCCAGAATTGATTGATGAATTAGGTATTCCATTGGATGAGTATTTGCGTCGCTGTGAAAACCAAATCAATGACTGGGAAGCAATGCGAGATGATATTGTTAATAATGGTGATTTGACGCATAAGAGAAGTCGTGAGTATGCTTCATACATCATGGATTCCATCGTAACAGGAAAACCGTCCGTCATTGCAGGTAATGTATTGAATAAAGGATTGATTACGAATTTACCAGAAGATGCTTGTGTAGAGGTACCGTGTCTAGTAGATAAAAACGGTGTACAGCCAACTTATGTAGGGGATTTACCAACTCAATTAGCAGCTTTAAACCGTACGAACATTAATGTACAGGAATTAACAGTAGAGGCTGCCTTAACTTTAGATAAATCAAAAATTTATCAAGCGGCATACTTAGATCCGCATCTTTCATCAGAACTATCTTTAGATGATATTACTAATTTAGTAGATGATTTAATCGAAGCACATGGCGATTATCTACCAAAATATAAATAAGGGTAGAGTGAAAGGGGAAAATTAATTTTTCTCCTTTCCTTCCTTAATAGACTAGAGGAGCAAATAAATGATCACTTACAACGAACAAACGCAAACTTTTCACCTGAAAAACAATAAAATCAGTTATATCTTAGGTATCGAAGAAAACAACTATTTAACGCATTTGTATTTTGGTAAAAAAATAAACCATTACTCGGGGAATTATCGTTATCCCCGAACAGATCGCTCTTTTTCACCTAATGCACCAAATGCAGTGGATCGGTTGCTATCTTTAGATACATTACCATTAGAATTTCCTGGTTATGGCTATGGTGATTTTCGAGAGCCAGCACATAATATTAAGTTAGCTAATGGCAGTCGAATCAATGATTTTCGATATGAAAGTTATGAAATTCAACAAGGTAAACCACAATTATCAGGACTACCAGCACTGTACACAAATGAAGAATCAGAAGCAGAAACATTAATTATTCAATTAAAAGATGATGTGTCCGGATTGAAATTACGCTTGCTATATAGTATTTATCAAAATCAATCAGCAATTATTCGTTCTTCGCAAATAGTAAATGAGAGTCAAGACGTAGTCGAGATTAATCGTTTAGCAAGTCAATCCACTGATTTTCCGAATCGTGAGTTTGAACTTATTCACTTGAATGGCACATGGGCGCGAGAACGTCAATTAACGAGAGAGAAAGTGCATACAGGTATAAAAGTATTAGATAGTAAACGTGGGTCAAGTAGCCACCAACAAAATCCGTTTGTTGCTTTGGTTGAATCAACAACGACTGAATTTCAAGGAGAAGCATATGGTTTTAACTTGGTGTATAGCGGAAATCACGAAACAGTTATTCAAAAAGATCCGTTTAATCAAACGCGAATCATTTCTGGCATTAATTCGTTTAATTTTGGTTGGCAATTACAACCAAACGAAAGTTTTCAAACCCCTGAAGTTGTCATGGTTTATAGTCAATCCGGTTTAAATGACTTATCGCAGACCTATCATCATTTATTTAATCATCACTTAGTTCGTGGGAAATATCGTCTCCAAGAACGTCCAACATTGATTAACAATTGGGAAGCGACTTATTTTGATTTCAATGAAGAAAAAATCATGAGTATCGTTAATGAAGCTAGCGAACTAGGCATTGAGATGTTTGTCTTGGATGATGGATGGTTTGGGAATCGAGAAGATGATTTTACCTCTTTGGGAGACTGGTTTGAAACAGAGGGGAAACTTGCTTGTGGGTTAGTAGAGCTAGCTAACCAAATCCATGATAAAGGAATGAAATTTGGGATTTGGTTTGAACCGGAGATGGTTTCTGAAAACAGTGAATTATTCCGTGCGCATCCTGATTGGGCACTTGCTGTACCAAATCGTGAAAAATCACTAAGTCGTAGCCAGTATGTATTGGATTTTTCTAGAGCAGATGTCCGTGAGAATATCTATCAACAAATGACCGCGATTTTTGACCGTATACCGATTGATTATGTGAAATGGGATATGAATCGTAATATGACAGAAGTTTATTCAATTCTACTAGATCCGACAATGCAAGGAGAAGTAGCGCATCGCTATATGCTAGGATTATATGAATTTTTAGAGAAACTAACAAATGCATATCCTAATATTCTATTTGAAAGTTGTTCAGGTGGAGGCGGCCGTTTTGATGCAGGTTTTCTTTACTATATGCCACAAACATGGACAAGTGACAATACCGATGCGGTTGCCCGCTTGAAAATTCAATATGGGACAAGTTTAACATATCCTATTTCTAGTATGGGCGCCCATGTTTCAGCTGTTCCGAATCATCAAACAGGTCGCAACACTAGTTTAGAAATTCGTAGCAATGCAGCAATGTCTGGCGTTTTTGGCTACGAATTAGATTTAACACAACTAACTTCCAACGAAAAAACAGAGATTAAAGAACAAGTTGCGTTCTATAAAAAACATCGTCAATTATTACAATTTGGAACCTTTTATCGTTTGGAAAGTCCTTTCGAAGGCAATGATACTGCTTGGATGTTTGTATCAGAAGACCAGTCAGAAGCCATGGTCTTTTATTTCCGAGTATTAGCAGAAGCCTCTCATCCGCTAGTTACCTTAAAATTAGCCGGTTTGTTGGAAGATGCGACGTATCAATTGAATGATATTGCCGTAAGTGGTGATGAGTTGATGAATTTAGGTTTTTATATCGATTCCGAATTGCATGGGGATTATGCTACACAACGATTTTATTTGCGGAAAATATGAAAAATAGCCAATCGTGTAAACGGTTGGTTATTTTATATGTCCTGAAAAAGAAAGCGTTGACATTGTTTTTCTTCTGTGATAATCTCAATAAGTGATAACGATATCAGAAAACGATTTCTTTTGGAGGTGAGGAAATGTCTACTATTTCAGATGTAGCAAAATTAGCTGGCTTATCGGTTTCGACAGTCTCTCGTGTAATCAATAACCAAAAGTATGTTACTGAAGAAAAAAGAGAAGCCGTGCTCAAAGCGATGAAAGCGTTAAATTATCAACCTAGTGTAGCAGCTAGACAGCTACGTGGACAGCAAACTAATATTATTGGAGTAATTGTTCCTCGTATCACGAATCCATTTTTTTCTTATTTAGTAGATGAGCTTCAAAAGCAAGCGTATAAACAAGGATTTCAAATCATGATCTTTCAAAGCGATGAAGATAAGAAAAAAGAGCTCTCGTTCTTAAATTTAATGCTTCAAAAACAAGTAGATGGCATTATTATGTGTGCTGTTGAAAATGAGGAAAAGAAGGTAAGTTCTTATATGAAATATGGTCCAATTGTCTTATGTAATATTTTCTTTAATGGGAAATTTGAAGAGAATAAGATACCAAGAATTAGCTTAAATCAAGAACATGGGGCTTATATTGGAACAAAGTATCTTTTGGAAAAAGGGTATCGAAAGTTAGCTTATTGTACAGGTGGAACATTTGACGAACATGTTAAAGGAATTGAAAGGGATCGAGGCTTTACTAAAGCTTTGAATGAGTATGGACTAAAAATTAACAAAGATTGGGTGTATGTCAATCAACATACGATTAATGATGGTAAGCAGCTTGCACATGAATTTCAAAAATTGTCTGATAAGCCGGATGCAATATTTACGGGAAGTGATGAGATTGCAGCTGGATTTATTGCGGAAGCTAATCGTTTAGGCATTAAAGTACCAAATGATATTGCAGTATTAGGATTTGATAATCAAGTCACAGCTGAATTAACGGTACCAAGTATCACAACTGTTTCTCAACCAATCGATGAATTAGGAAAGCAAACAATTAATCTAATCACACATATTTTAGCTAATAAAGAATTTCAAATAGATGAAGAAATTCTAAAAATGAATGTAGTTATAAGAGAATCTGCATGATTGCCATGTAGTTTTTCTTTAAATTATCTGATAACGATATCATACATAACTTTATATAAGGGGGAATCATTTGGACATAGCGGAAAATTTTTATAAATGGTTGTTCTTTTGAATAATAGAATAATCAGGTGTTTGACATTAGGGAAAAGCTTTTATCTCAATTAAAAGAAAGAAGGATGTAAAATGTTTAAGAAAATGATTCGTACAGCAGCAATCTTAAGTGCAGTAGGTGTTTTAGCTGCATGTGGTAATTCTAAAGATAAAGATTCGACCTCAGGCAATGATGAGGATCAAGTAACTATCGAAATTTTACAAGGGAAAGTTGAATTTAATAAACAGTTTGAAGCATTGGCTCAACAATATGAAGAACTAAATCCTGGAGTGAAAATTAATATCACTTCTGTTGGAGGGGGTTCTGATTATCTTTCTTCTTTAAAGACAAAATTCTCGTCTGGTGAAGAGCCAACTATTTTTAGCTTGTCAGGTCCAAGTGAAGTTGATCAATTTAGAGATAGTGTAGCAGATTTATCTGATACAGAAGCTTCAAAAAAAGCATTGGCTGGTACATTAGACTCAGTAACTTATGACGACGAAATTGTAGGTTTGCCATATAACTTAGAAGGTTATGGTTATATCTACAACAAAGAAATTTTTGAAAAAGCTGGTATTGATGCAGAAACAATCAAATCATATGATGCTTTAGAAGCAGCTGTGAAAACATTAGATTCTAAAAAAGACGAATTGGGAATTAAAGGAGTGTTTGCTTTACCTGGAAAAGAAACTTGGGTAATGACAAATCACTTAGGAAATACATTCTTAGCACCTGAATTTGACAATAATGTATTAAACGCTTATGAAGCAAAAGAAGTAAAATTTGAATTGTCAGATCAATATCAACGTGCATTAGATATGCAAAATAAATACTCAATTGGTAAGCCATTATCTATTGATTACTCACAACAAGTAGAAGAATACTTCTCGCTAGGTCAAGTAGCAATTATCCAACAAGGAAACTGGGTATATCCAACAATTGCACAAATTGATCCAGAATTCGCGAAAGAGGGCATTGGTATGTTGCCAATTCCAGTTGACGGTTTAGAAGGAAAATTACCAGTAGGCGTGCCAAACTATTGGGCAGTGAATAAAAATAAATCAGACAAAGAAGTAAAAGCGGCAAAAGATTTCATCGACTGGTTGTACTTATCTGATGAAGGTAAAAAAGCAGTTGTTGATGAATTAAACTTTATTCCTGCGTATGAAGGATATGATGGTTTAGATATTGCAGATCCATTATCTCAAGCTGTTTATGATTATTCACAAGCAGGTGAAACAATCGGTTGGGTATTTAATGGCTATCCAGCTGGATGGGAACAATCAACATTTGGTCCAGAAATTCAAAAATATCTTGAAGGTTCAACATCATGGGATGATGTCATTAAAGTGTCTCAAGATGGTTGGAAAGAAGCTAGAAAATAGGCACTAATTGGTTATGGGCAGTAGCTTACTTTATAGCTTCTGCCCATTTCAGTAGTAATCATTTAAAGTCTTCGTAACGAAATTGGGGGAGTGAGCAATATGAGAAAAAATAATTTAACATTTTGGCTTTTTTTAACACCAGCTTTACTTAGTCTTACGCTAGTAATAATTGTACCCTTAGTGCTAGGAACGTATTATTCATTTACAGATTGGAATGGTGTCGGTTCTTATTCTTTTATTGGTTTTTCAAATTATACGAAATTGTTTGCTGATGATACGTTCAAAAGTGCTCTATGGTTTACCATTAAATTTTCAATTGTTACTGTCATCTCATTAAATGTCTTAGGCTTAGGATTAGCAATGCTCGTTACACAAAAATTGAAAGTCAGCAATACGCTACGAACTGTCTTTTTTATGCCTAATTTAATTGGTGGATTGATTCTCGGTTTCATTTGGCAGTTTATTTTTGTTCGTGTGTTTTCATCAATTGGCGAAGCAGTAGGAATGGATAGTTTAGTTGGATGGTTGTCAACAACTACCACTGGATTCTGGGGATTAGTCATTTTAACTTGTTGGCAAATGGGAGGATACATCATGATTATCTATATTGCCTATTTGCAAAATGTACCAAATGAACTAATGGAAGCTGCTGATATTGATGGTGCTTCAGCTATTCAGAAGTTTCGGTTTATTACCTTCCCATTAATTGCACCCGCTTTTACTGTTAGTATGTTTTTAACCTTATCTAATTCTTTTAAAGTATATGATCAAAACTTATCATTAACGAATGGTGGTCCATATAATTCGACAGAAATGTTAGCGATGAATATTGTAAAAACGGCTTTTGTTAATAATGACATGTCTTATGGGCAAGCGAAATCATTAATTTTCTTTGTCATTGTTGCAATCATTTCACTAACACAAGTGTACTACAATAAAAAACGTGAGGTGGAAATGTAATGAAAAATAAATCAAATAAAATTATTCTTTCCATTATTGGTATTGCTTTAGGTCTTCTATGGTTGTTTCCTTTTTACTTGATGGTTGTTAATAGTTTTAAAACACCAAAAGGAATATTTACTGATGTTATTGGTTTCCCTCTTGAAACAACATTTGAAAACTATAAAAATGCGTTTGTTGAATTGGATTTTTTTAAATCATTATTTAATTCGGTATTAATTACTGTCGTGAGTATTTTAGTGATTATTTTCTGTTCATCAATGGCAGCATATGTTTTGGCCCGAACAAAAACTAAAATGAGTATGATTGTGTTGATGATTTTTGTTGCAGCAATGTTAATTCCGTTCCAATCAGTAATGATTCCATTGGTATCTATTTTTGGTAATGTCGGGATGTTGAATAAAGTTGGTTTAATCTTTATGTATCTAGGTTTTGGTGGAAGCTTATCTATTTTCCTCTTTCATGGGGCAATGGGAGGTATTCCCGTATCATTGGATGAAGCTGCGTTGATTGATGGTGCTTCGAAGTTTCAAATTTTTACGAAGATAATTTTTCCACTGTTGATGCCAATTTCTGTTACTTCAGGAATTTTAAATGTTATCTGGATTTGGAATGACTACTTATTACCATCGTTGATTTTAGGAAAAGCAGATGAGACGATTCCATTGAAAATGTTTTATTTCTTTGGACAATATACAAAGCAATGGCATCTAGCATTAGCAGGTTTAACGATCGCTATTATTCCAGTAATTATTTTCTACTTCTTTGCTCAAAAATATATTATTGAAGGAGTAGCAGAAGGTGCTGTGAAGTAACAAGAAAGGAAGAAAAGAAATGAATAAGGAAAAATTAATGGGTGATTTATTAACTTTATGCGAATGGTTAATGAATTGTTCGATATCAAATCTAGTTTGGGTGATTTTCACTTTACCAAGCTTCATGGCAGGGTACCAATTATTATTTGCACCATCGGGGTTGGCTGTGCTAAGTAGCCTGTTCTTTTTCTCCTTATCTCTATTCTTTCTTACTTTGCCAGCTACGAGAAGTTTAGTTCTTTTTTGTAAAGATTGGAGTGAAAATAGGTTAAGCAAATATACATTTTATCTTAAACAAGGGTATGCATTTTGGTTTAAGCGGAAAAAAATTGCATTATTATTTAGTATTCTATTTGGGAATGTATTATTTTATTTTCGTATAGCAAAAAATTCAGCATTTTTATTACCTATATGTTTATTTATTGGGATGATTGCATTATTAACATTATTTTACTACCTTGTTATGAATTTAAGCAGCTCAATAGATATTTTAGAGGCACTTTCGCTGACGATTACTCGTTGGAAAGATTCCATCAAATTATTGATAGTTGTGCTAGGAACACTATTCGTTTGTTTGTTCGGCATACAATATTTGTATATAGTTGGAATTTTTACTATTTTAGTCAGATTCGTTGTGAGAGTCATTGAAAAATAGCAAGTTGAATTATTGGAAAAGTTACTGGAGGTTTTTAAGTGGAAAAGCAGTTGTTAAATAAAAAATGGTGGCACGAAACAATTGGATATCAAATTTATCCAAAAAGTTTTCAAGATTCAAATAATGATGGTGTAGGTGACATTCAAGGAATGATTCAACATTTAGATGAGTTACAAGAACTTGGCGTAAATGTTGTCTGGATTAGTCCGATTAACTTATCACCGATGGTTGATCATGGGTATGATATTTCAGATTATTTCCAAATTGATCCATCGTTTGGAACAAATGAAGACTTTGAAGAATTGATTCAAGAAGCCAATAAACGTGGCATTAAAATTTTAATGGATTTAGTGATTAATCATACTTCTGATCAACATGAATGGTTTAAAGAAGCGTTAGCAAATCCGAATAGTGATTTTCGTAATTATTATGTGATAAAAGAAGGGAAAGATGGTTTACCACCGAATAATTGGCGTTCTATTTTTGGCGGAAGTGCTTGGGAACAAATTGAAGATACCAATGAGTACTACTTACATTTGTTTACAAAAGGTCAACCTGACCTGAACTGGGAAAATCCAATGTTACGTGAAGAATTGTATCAAATGATTCAGTATTGGTTAGACCGCGGATTAGGCGGCTTCCGAATTGATGCGATTACGCATATTAAGAAAAATTATGATTATATCAATGTCCCAGCAGATGGTCCGGATAATTTGGCTACGGTATGGGAGCATTATCGTGACGCAACAGGTATTGGCGAATTTTTAGGAGAGATGCGCGATCGCGTCTTTACTGACAATGATGTATTGACGATTGCTGAAATGGATGTGGAAGATCCTGACAAATGGGAAGAATATTTTGGAGAAAACGGCTATTTTTCAACAATTTTTGATTTTTATCATACTCCGTATTCCATTCAGCAAGAGAAATACAAAGAGCATCCAGTGACATTTATTGAGGACATGAAAACAAAAATGTTTGCCAAGCAAGTAAAAGCAAATGGTCGTGTATTGTTTACGAATTTCTTGGAAAATCATGATTTACCAAGAGCGCTAAACCGCTGGATTCCTGAGTCGGAGATTCATTTCAATAGTGCGTCAGCATTAGCAATGATGTATTTCTTTTTACGTGGTATTCCGGTTATTTATCAAGGACAAGAAATTGGCATGGTCGATTATCCGAAAGATTCGATTGAGGAGTATTTGGATTTACCAACCTATAATAACTATGAAAACTACTTATTAGAAGGTCTATCTGAAGATGAAGCGTTGCATCAAATTAATATTGAATGTCGTGAAAATAGTCGGACACCAGTGCAATGGGATGCGTCAGAATATGCAGGATTTTCGACAGTAAAACCTTGGTTTGATGTGAATCCAAATTACCATGACATCAATTATGCGCAACAAAAAGATGACCCACATTCACTATTAAATTTCTACAAAAAAATGGCTGTTTTACGTAAAAATAAAGCGTATCAAGAGACCTTTATTTACAGTGATACGGTGCCTTTTGCTACCGAGATTAAAGGGTGTGTTGCGTATGAGCGTCAAGGTATAGAGTCTATCTTTGTTATCTGTAATATGACGAATCAACCAATGCAAGTACCTGTCGCATCAGTAGAGGAAATTTTGCTAACCAATGGAGAAACAGATATTTATGTAGATGGATACCTTCATTTAAAACCATATCAAGGAATTATTTTTAAATAAAAGAGGTGAGTCAATGACAACAAAAGACTGGTGGAAAGAATCAGTAGTCTACCAAGTGTATCCGAAAAGTTTTCAAGATAGTGATGGAGATGGTTTTGGAGATCTTCGTGGGATTATTAATCGTTTGGACTATTTAAAAGAGTTAGGTATTGATGTCTTATGGTTATGTCCAGTTTATCAATCACCAATGGATGATGGAGGCTATGATATTTCTGATTACTATACCATTGACGAACGCTTTGGAACGAACGAAGAAATGGATGAATTGTTAGAAAAAGCTAATCGATTAGGAATAAAGGTATTGATGGATTTAGTCGTGAATCATACTTCAGATGAACATGAATGGTTTCAAAAAGCATTGGCTGATCCGGATAGTAAATATCGTGATTATTATATCTTCCGAGAAGGGGTAGATGGCAACCCACCAAATAATTGGCGCTCTTACTTTGGGGATGCCGCTTGGGAAAAAGTACCCAATGAAGAGAATCTTTTCTATCTACATGCTTTTACGAAAAAGCAGCCTGATTTAAACTGGGAAAATGAAGAAGTGCGTGAAGAAATTTATAAAATGATTAACCATTGGTTGGATAAGGGACTGGGTGGTTTCAGAATCGATGCAATTTTGAATATCAAAAAAGAAATTGAATATGGCCAATTAGAAGTAGATGGTGAAGACGGTCGCGCCTTTATTGGACACTGGATTTTGAACAAACCCGGTATTGAAGAGTGGCTTGAAGAAATGCAAGAGCGAACATTTCGACCTCACAACAGCATGACCGTTGCAGAAGCAGATGTGCCAGAAGAACGTTTAGCAGAATATATTGGTGAAGATGGTTATTATTCTATGGTGTTTGATTTTAGTTATACTGATATTGATGTACCTGCAACGGGTGAATGGTTTGTTGACAGTAATTGGACATGGCAACAGATGCGTGAACGAATTTTTAATAGTCAATTAATGACGCAACGAAATGGTTGGGGAGCACTGTATTTAGAAAACCATGATCAACCACGTTCGATTAATAAATATATCCCAGTAGAACATATTAATGACTACAGCAAAAAAATGTTAGCGACCTTGTTTATGTGTTTACGAGGAACACCATTTATCTATCAAGGCCAAGAAATCGGGATGGAGAATATAACGCTAGCGGACATTGATACGTTTGATGATGTGGCGACTTATGCTCAATATTATCGTGGAATTGCTTCTGGTTTAACGGAAGAAGAGGCACTAAAGATTGTCAATCATCGCAGCCGTGATAATTCTAGAACACCAATGCAATGGGATAGTACACAACAAGCAGGTTTTTCAGGAGCAGAAACGACTTGGTTTCCAGTCAATTCTAATTATGAAACTATCAATGTTGAAAATGAGTGGAATAATCCAAATTCTGTCTTACATTATTACCGCCAATTAATTGCATTGCGTAAGAATAGTCCATACCAAGAGAATTTAATTTACGGGGAATTTGTTCCTGTAGCTGAAAAAAATAAAGAAGTAATTGTGTACGAGCGTCAATTAGAGGGACAAATAATACGCGTGTTGATTAATCCAACGTCCGTAGAACAACGAGTTAAGCATGATGGATTAAATTATTTCGTTATCGGTAACTACCCCGTAGAAAATGATATGTTAGAAGAATCCTTTGTCTTACGTCCCTTTGAAAGTATTGTATTAGCAAATTATGGAGGTTAAACAATGAAAATCAAAAACGAAGCGATGCTCATTACCTATTCAGATAGTTTAGGTAAAAACATGGGTGAGTTAAAAACAGTGTTAGACAAGTATTTAAAAGGTGCCATTGGTGGGGTTCATTTGTTGCCATTCTTTCCATCGACGGGTGATCGTGGCTTTGCACCGAGTGATTATACCACGGTTGATCCAGCACTTGGTACGTGGGAAGACGTGGAAGCATTAGGAGAAGACTATTATTTAATGTTTGACTTTATGATTAACCATATTTCTCGTGAGTCGAAATTTTTCCAAGACTTTAAGAAAAATCATGAACATTCACCTTATAAAGACATGTTTATTCGAATTCATGAGTTTTTCCCAGAAAATCGCCCCACGCAAGAAGATATTGATTTAATTTATAAACGCAAAGACAAAGCACCCTTTCAGACGGTTGAATTTGTGGATGGAACGACCGAAGAAGTGTGGAATACCTTTGGGGAAGAACAAATTGATTTAGATGTGACCAAAGAAATCGTGAAAGAATTTATTCGTGAAACCATTAAAGATATGGCCAGTCATGGTTGTTCGTTAATTCGTTTAGATGCGTTTGCCTATGCTATCAAAAAATTAGATACCAACGATTTCTTTGTGGAACCCGATATTTGGGAATTATTAGATGAAGTCCGTCAAGAAGCAGCGAAATATGAGGTTGAGTTGTTGCCGGAAATCCATGAGCACTACTCGATTCAAATGAAAATTGCCGACCATAACTACTATATTTATGATTTTGCTTTGCCGATGGTCACGTTGTATTCACTCTATAGTGGCAAGTCTGAACGACTAGCCCGCTGGTTGAAAATGAGTCCAATGAAACAATTCACCACGTTAGATACTCATGATGGTATCGGTGTCGTTGATGCACGGGATTTATTAACCGATGAAGAATTGGACTACACGTCGGAAGAGTTGTACAAGGTCGGAGCGAATGTGAAAAAAGTTTATTCTAGTGCCAACTACAACAACTTAGATATTTATCAAATTAACAGCACATATTACAGTGCACTAGGAGATAACGACCGTAGTTATCTATTAGCACGTGCCATCCAAGTATTTGCACCAGGGATTCCACAAATTTATTATGTTGGTCTATTGGCTGGAAAAAATGATATTGAGTTATTAGAAGCGACGAAAGAAGGTCGTAATATCAATCGTCATTACTATGATTTCGACGAAATTGATCAAGAAGTCCAACGTCCAGTTGTCCAAAACCTTCTGAAGTTATTGCAATTCCGTAATCAATCGGAAGCCTTTGACTTGTCGGGTAGTATTGAAGTAACAACCCCAACAGAAAATGAGCTAGTGGTAGTCCGTAAAAACAAAGCCGGCGATCAAGTCGCAACATTGACTGCGAATTTAGTTACGAAAGCTTTTGTTGTACAAGAAGCAAACACGATTATTTTGGAACAATAAATTTTAATTACTCAAAAGATGTATTCTTGCGTAATTTAAGCAAGAATGCATCTTTTTATTTTTTTTGTTGACAACGGATTCAAAATATTTTATAGTATGTATGAAATCGATACCACAAAGGAGCGATGATATGGCAACGATTAAAGATGTAGCTAAAAAAGCCAACCTATCTGTTTCAACTGTCTCTCGCTACTTAAATAATCATCCGTATGTTTCCGAAGAATACAAGAAACGGATTAAACAAGCAATGGATGAACTTGATTATACGCCAAGTTCGATTGCGACACAACTTCGTTCGAAAAAAGGAACGATGATAGGTATTCTCGTTTCACGGATTACGAATCCATTTTTTGCGTATTTAGTGGATGCGATTGAAAAACAAGCGAAGCAACAAGGTTACAATGTCTTAATTATGCAAACTTATGATGATCATCAAGCAGAAATGAAAATGCTGGAAATGTTAAAGCAACAAGTCATTGCTGGTTTGATTATGTGTTCGGTTGAAGGCGAAACAAAACTGATTGAAAGCTATCAAGCGTACGGTCCAATTGTTTTTTGTAATGAACGAGTTGTAGGAACAACGGTACCTAGTGTGATTACAGATCAATCACGAGCTGCATATGAAGCAACTTGCTTTCTGATTCAAAAAGGTTATAGAAAGCTTGCTTACTGTACCGGTGGTAATTTAACGACGAAAGGCCACGGGAAAGAACGAACGCAAGGCTTTGAGCAAGCATTATTAGAACACCAATTACCGTTTAAAAAAGAATGGGTCTTTCAACAAATTCATACAATTGCAGATGGACAAGAGGTTGCTTGTCAATTGATGGCATTAGAGGAAGAAAATCGTCCAGATGCAATCTTTACCAATAGTGATGAAGTAGCAATGGGGGTATTAAACTACCTACAGCAACAAGGCTTACATGTGCCAAGTGATTTAGCAATTATTGGATTTGACAATCAACCATTTACATCCATGTTGTCTGTTCCACTAACAACGATTGAACAGCCTGTTTCAGCGTTAGGAATTGAATCAACAAAATTAATGGTTTCATTGATTGAGTCAACGACATATACAGTAGATCAAACGAATTTACACTTACAATTAATTCAAAGAGAATCCGTTTAGAAGCAACGGATTTTCTATATGAAATGTATGGTATCGATACCATAAATAATATTCAGAGGAGAAATCAAATGAACAATGTAGAAACAACGAAAGACTGGTGGAAAGAGGAAGTTATTTATCAAGTCTATCCAAAGAGTTTTAATGATTCAAATGATGACGGAATTGGTGATTTACAAGGAATCCGTGAAAAATTACCGTATTTGAAAGACTTAGGTATTACAACGTTATGGATTTGTCCGATTTTTACTTCTCCAATGGTAGATAACGGATATGATATTGCAGACTTTGAAGGGATTGACCCGCAATTTGGGACGATGGCCGATTTTGATGAATTATTGGCAGATGCCAATCAATTGGGAATCAAAATTTTATTGGACTTAGTGATTAATCATACGTCGGATGAGCATCAATGGTTCCAAGAAGCTTTGAAAGATAAGCATAGTAAATACCGTGATTACTATATTTTTAAAGAAGGTAAAGAACGGCCAAATAACTGGCGCTCGATTTTTGGCGGCTCGGTTTGGGAAAAAGTTCCAGGCGAAGATTGTTACTACCTCCATGTCTTTGATAAAAGACAGCCCGATTTAAACTGGGAAAACCCAGAACTACGACAAGAAATTTATGCGATGATTAATCGTTGGTTGGATAAAGGAATCGCGGGTTTCCGAATTGATTCGATTACGTTTATCAAAAAAGACCAAGATTATGCAAGTTTACCAGCAGATGGTGTTGATGGGCTTGTTTCATGCAAACATAAGACACGAAACAGACCAGGTATTGAAATATTTCTGAATGAATTAAAGCGAGAAACATTTGAAAAGTACAACTGTGTCACTGTCGGAGAAGCACCTGGCGTCCCTTATGACGAGTTTTCTCAGTTTATTGGAGAAGATGGTTATTTTTCAATGATTTTTGATTTTCATTATGCAGATATTGATGTGGAGTCAGGGTCAGATTGGTTTAAACGTACGAATTGGACGACGAAAGAGTTCAAAGAATTACTAATAAATTCGCAAGAAGCGTTACAAGCTGCTGGTTGGGGCGCAAACTTTATTGAAAATCATGACCAACCACGTGCGTTGTCTAAATTAGTGAAAGAAGGATTCCAAACAGCGGAAGCAGCAGCTGGGATTGGTGTGATGTATTTCTTCTTACGTGGAACACCATTCATTTATCAAGGACAAGAGCTAGGAATGGTCAATGCACAACGTGAACAAATTAGTCAATTCGATGATATTTCAAGTATCGATAATTATCATCGTTCGATACAAGAAGGGTTTTCTCCAGAAGAAGCGATGAATTTTGTTAATTTACGTAGTCGAGACAATTCACGCACACCGATGCCATGGAATAATCAGCAATTTGGTGGGTTCTCAAAAGTTGCACCTTGGCTTGAAATGACGGAAGAATACCCTCGCGTTCATGCAAGCGAAAATAGTGTGCTAGACATGTATAAACAAATGATTGCCTTGCGTCAGCATTCAGCAATTAGCCCGATTTTAAAAACAGGGAGTATTCGCTTTTTAACAGATTTGCCAGATAATGTGCTTGGCTATGCACGTGAGTTAGAGAATGACACCGTTTATGTGTTGACGAACTTAAGTCCAGAAGAAGAAGCTGTTACTTTGGCGGATGAAATTGGAGAGATTTATTTAAATACACATGCAATCAATGAACCAGCTGGTAAAGAATTTACTTTATTACCTTATCAAAGCGTACTTTTTAATTAGTATCTAAGGAGGAAACAACGATGGCAACAAATTATCAAAAAATTGGTGAAGATATTTTAACGGTTGTTGGAAAAGACAATGTTCAATCCATTACCCATTGTGCGACACGATTACGTTTGGAAGTAAAGGACCGTGAAGCAATTGATGACAAAGAAATTGAAAAAATCGATCAAGTAAAAGGCGTCTTTTTCAATGCTGGTCAGTATCAAATTATTTTAGGAACAGGTACAGTAAATAAAGTTTATGAAGCCATTACTCAAAATGACAAAGAATTAGAAAATAAGGTTGCAGATTTAGAAGAAGTGAAAAAAGAAGGAAATCCAATTAAGCGAGGCGTTCGGACATTAGCGGATATTTTTATTCCGATTATTCCGGGAATTGTTGCGACCGGTCTCTTCTTAGGTCTGAAAGGCGTTGTTTTAAACGATACCGTATTAGGATTTTTTGGGACATCATCAGCTGGTATTCCTGAATATATCCTTGTATTGATGAGTGTGCTAACAGATACCGTTTTTGCATTCTTGCCAGCGCTGATTTGTTGGTCAGCATTTAAAAAATTTGGTGGGACACCCATTATTGGCTTTGTCATTGGGTTAATGCTTGTTTCACCGATGTTGCCTAATGCCTATTCAGTTGCAGATATTAACAGTGGCGTCGAACCATTAATCGCGTTTGGTTTTATTCCGATTGTTGGTTACCAAGGAAGTGTCTTAACGGCTTTGGTAATCGGGATTATTGGTGCGAAATTCGAGAAATTTTTACGAAAAAGAATGCCTGATTCGCTTGATTTGATGTTCACGCCATTTTTCGTTATTGCTGGCATGATGCTCTTAGGATTACTCGTTTTAGGCCCAGTGTTGCATTTTATTGAAGATGGCCTAGTCTACATTGTGGAAGGGTTAATTCATGTACCATTTGGCATTGGTGGCTTAATTATCGGTTTTATTTACCCATTAGCTGTTATGACAGGAATGCATCATTTATTCATTATGATTGAAACAACGTTATTAGCTTCAACAGGATTCAATCCACTAATTACACTATGTGCGATGTATGGATTTGCGAATGCAGCAGTTTGTTTTGCAATTAGTATCAAAGCGAAAAACAATCGGGTAAAAGTAATTGGAACGAGTGCTGGTGTGACGCAATTGTTAGGAGTAAGTGAACCAGCATTATTTGGTATTACGTTGCGCTATGGAACGAAACCATTGGCAGTAATGCTAGCTTCTTCAGCAATCGGCGGTGCAGTTTTATCTATCTTAGGTGTTCAAGCAAATTCTTATGGATTGGCAGTAATTTTATCGCCACTGATGTATATCTATGATTCATACCAATTAATTAGTTACATCGTTGTCGGTTTGTTGACATTTGTAGGTGCCTTTATTTTGACGTATTTGTTTGCAGTACCGCAAGAATTAATGGTAGCAGAGGATTAATCGCTGATAGATACAGTTGTATTTTTTAAATTAATACAGAAAAAGCTATTTTTAAGCAAAAAGGAGAAAACAAATCTTTTCTCCTTTTTTTCTGTTATATTTTAATTTGAATTGTGTTATAATAAATTAACTTGAAATGCGTAGTTACGTACCAAAGTTAGCTAGATGAAAGTAGGGGAAAAGATGAAAAAATTATATGTAGGAGTATTGACAGCACTTGCAGTATTCACTTTAACTGCTTGCGGAAATAAGAAAGAAGCTGCGGATGATAAAGTAATCAAAGTAGCTACCCAATTAGAAACAAGCGCAGAAATGGTAAAAATTGCTGCAGAAGTTGCGAAAAAAGATGGTTGGGATATTCAAAATGTCTCCGTAACTGATAATGTCGCTTATAATGACATGGTGAACAATGGCGAAGCAGATGCAAATTTCGCTCAACACAAACCATTTATGGAACAATACAATGAAGAAAAAGATGCTCATTTAGTAGCTGTTCAACCTATGTATGATGTAAAAATCGGTTTCTACTCAAAAGATTATCAAAATGTCGATGACATTCCAGATGGATCTAAAGTCGCAATTCCTAACGATCCAACTAATGAAGGTCGTGCATTGGCTATTTTAGAGCAACAAGGATTAATTAAATTAGCAGATGGTGTCGGCGTAAAAGGTCGTGTGAAAGACGTCGTTGAAAATCCAAAGAACTTTGAATGGTTATCCGTTGATTTATTGAATTTATCTGAAAGCTATCAAGAACCAAATGTTGCCTTAATGTACAATTACCCAGCTTATATCAAAAAAATCAATTTAACGCCAGATGATGCAATTTTCTTAGAACAAAAACGTGACGATTACTTTGCATTACAAATTGTTACTCGTGAAGATAATCAAGATTCAGAAAAAATTAAAGCATTGAAAAAAGCAATCACTAGTCCAGAAGTGAAACAATTTATGGAAGACAAACATGGTGACACCATGATTCCTTCTTTTTAAGTAACGTATGTAAGTGTAAAAACTGTCAAAAAAGTTTTTACACTTTTTTATTTTGCGAAAAAGCATACAAGCAAATCAAGGGTGTTTTTGATAAAAAACTGCTACTCTTTACGAAAGCGCTATTTTAAAAAGGAGTGTTTGATGATGAAAAAGATGGTAACTGTTGGTATGTTAATCATGTCGCTACTCTTTATTGTTGGTTGTGGAAATGGTGGCGGAACAGAGAAAAAATATGACACCAAAGTATTTGTCAAAGAAACAGAAGGACTTAGCTCAGAGATGACGTATTATTATATAGGAGACACGGTGGAAAAACAGTCGACGAAGAATGTTATGAGCTATGATTATCTGGGGGTAGCAAATGAAGAAGCTGCCAAAGAAAGATTAGAACCGATTGTGAAGCAATATCGCGAACTAGAAGGTATGGCGCATAAGATTGATTATCAACAAGATCAATTGGTAGAGGAATTAACAATTACTTATGCGGACGTGGATATTGAAGCCGCTAAAAACGTACCAGGTATTACTTTTGAAGGCGATGTATCAAAAGGCATTAGCATGAAGAAAAGTGAAGAAATGATGCTGGAAAATGGCTATAAATTAAAAGAATAGTTGAGTAGAGCACAGTCAGTTTTGATTGTGCTTTTTTTTGAATTTGTTAGATCAAATTGATAAAGATTTTTATAAAAGAAGAAGTTTTAATTGTGTATATACGCATGTATATACTATTATAATAATAAGGAAGGTGATAAATATGCAATTGGAAGAGAAAAAAATAAGAAAAGTAGGGAACTCGGTCGTGATTACCATTCCGCAAGATTTTTTAGATAAAGCTAACATTCAACCAGGAGAAGTTGTAGATGTAGATAATGATGCTTGGAGTCACTTAATCAAGAAAAAAGAAGTAACTAGAGAAGAAGAAATAGCATTGTATGCAAAAAAATCTCTTGCCAAATATGAAGAAGCCTACAGAGAGTTAGTGGAGCGATGAGTCATAAATATCTATTTATAGAAGAAATCATTTTTTTCAATAAGTTACAGATAGAAACATTTTCTCCAGCAGAGCCAATAGGTGTTGCTGATAGAAATGCGTTAGAAATGATTGTTGAACAGCCTAAAGCGACAGTATTTGGTGGAGATGTATATAAGGATATCTCGGAAAAAGCGGGTATTTTATTTATTAATCTTGTTAAGAAGCATCCATTTTTCAATGCAAATAAACGCACGGCTGCTATGGCATTAGATGTATTTTTAGCAATGAATGGATATCACTTAGAGTTGACAAATAAAATGTTAGCAGATTTAACCGTTGAAGTAGCTATCTTTGACGGAGATTTTGACCAATTGAAAAATAATATTTCTTCAAAAATAAGAAATAATCTATCCTCAACAGAAAGTAAAGAATAGGGAATTACTAAAAAGCACAGTCAGTTTTGAGTGTGTTTTTTTTATTGCTAGTGATTCTCTTTATCATTTAAGGGGTTTTGTATGAGTTGTTGATAGATAGGTGCTATGCTAGTTTTGTGAGGAGGGATAAAGAATGGAACAAGAAAAATTAGCATGGCGTTCAACGGCCATTTGTACAGCACTATTAGTAATAGGAATTATAATGGAAGTCTTTTTCTCATTTAATCAGACTATTTTTTATATTGGTGCGATTTTAGTTGGTGGATTTGAATTAACTATTGAAGGTGTGCGAGAATTAGTTCAAGAGCGACATTTTAATGTTGATTTACTGATGGTGATTGCAGCTTTAGCAGCGGGGCTGATTGGTGATTGGCGAGAAGGAGCTTTATTGATTTTTATTTTTAGTTTGAGTCATATCATGGAAGAATATGCGACACGTCAAAGTACGCGCGAAATTAATCGTTTGCTTGATAAGCAGCCGCAAGTCGCACGGAAAATAGATGTGGATGGGTCTTTTGTTGAAATGCTTGTGAAAGATTTGGTAATCGGTGATCATTTAGCTGTCTTTAAAGGTGAAAGTATTCCAACAGATGCACAAATTATTCGTGGTACCTCTGAAATTAATGAAGCAGTTGTTAGTGGGGAAAGTGTGCCTCGCTTAAAAAGTGTAAATGATGAGGTTTATGGAGGTACAGTAAATTTAGGAAATGAGTTAGAAATTATAGTGACCAAAGATGCGTCTGAAACCATGTTGGCACAAATCATACGTTTGGTCAAAGAAGCGCAAAATAGTCAAACAACGACGGAAAGTTTTCTGCAAAAAATAGAGAATCGTTATGTATTAGCAATTTTAATTGGTGTGCCTTTGATGGTTGTCTTCTTTTATTTTGGTTTGCATTGGACGTTGCAAGAGAGTCTTTACAGAGGAGTGAACTTACTTGTTGTAGCGAGTCCATGTGCTTTAGTTGCTAGTAGTACACCAGCGTTGTTGAGTGCTATTAGTAATGGCGCAAAACGCGGTGTGTTATTCAAAGGTGGTACCTACTTAGAAGATTTATCTGAAATTAAGAGTATTGCATTTGATAAAACAGGTACCTTAACTCGGGGCGAACTAACGGTTACCAATTATGATTTAACTAGCGAAGCGTTGATTCCAATGATTGTTGCGTTGGAATCAAAGAGTACACATCCAATTGCAATAGCAATTAAAGAGAAGTGGCAAGTTCCCATCCTTCATCTGACGACAGAAGAACAAACTGCTCAAGGAATGCAGACAATCTATCAAGGAACATCTTATTATGTTGGGAAGAAAAGAGCTAACTATGCGGATACACCAGCAATCAATCAATGGAAAGCTGAAGGAAAAACAGTCGTATATGTTGAAAAAGATGCGCATTACGCAGGTGCCATTGCGCTACTTGATACTGTCAATACTAATGCAAAAGAAGCGGTGACTTACTTTAACCAGCAAGGTGTTCATACGGTTATGTTAACTGGTGATGCGCAAAATACTGCTGACTTTATTGGCTCGCAAGTTGAAGTTCGACAAATTGAAGCAGCGTTATTGCCTGAGGACAAAGTAGCCCATGTTAGAGAGCAGAAGGAAACGTTTGGTAAGAATGCGATGGTTGGTGATGGAATTAATGATGCTCCAGCCTTAGCCACAGCAACATTAGGGATTGCGATGGGGCAAGGAACGGATGTAGCAATGGAAGTATCCGATGTAGTAATTATGGAAAATGACTTGAGTAAGTTAGTTTACACGCATCGCTTGTCAAAAAAAATGAAACGAGTGATTTTACAAAATATTTGCTTTAGTATTTTCGTTATTGTGACCTTAATCTTTTTCAATATTCGCCAACAATTGACGATTCCTTTTGCAGTCATTGGTCATGAGGGAAGCACGATTTTAGTCGTCTTAAATGGGTTGCGGCTACTATTGCCGGTGCGAGATTCACATTGACAAAACCAGCTTTCTTTCGTAGGATGCAAGAAGAGGAGTGAGTGGATATGTTTTCATCAATTTCAATGGAAGAATTTGCAAAACGACGTGAAGAACCATTAACAATTATTGATGTACGAGATGCATTACCTTTTGAACAGAATCATTTACCTGAAGCTATCAACATTCCTATTGGAGAGTTAGCAAACGCAATTCCTGCCTTGTCCCCAGAAACAACCTATTATGTTGTTTGTACAATGGGTGTTCGCTCGGTACAAGCTTGCGAATTTTTAGCAAATGAAGGATTTGATGTAATTAATGTTGAGGGTGGAATGAATGCCTTTCGTACATTAGCATAAGCAAAGAGAGCTTGACGACTTGTCAGGCTCTCTTTTTTTGCTAGTCAATCATTGTTAAGCGACTCATGCTTTGTTTTAAACCTTCAGAGATATTTTGTAAATCACTGACATGGCCAACAAATTCTTCCATAGTTGCTAAGACTTCTTCCGCGTTAGCAGAGACTTCTTGGGTACCAGCTGCATTCTCTTCGGTTGAAGCAGAGATACTTTCGAGATTTTCTAAGACAATATTTTGAATTTCAACAATGCGATTAGTAGAGATTTCAATTTCTTGAATCCCCTTAATCATCGCTGAACTGCGGTTAAAGACTTCTTGTGAAGAGTAAATCGCTTGGTCGATTAGTCGAGTTTGTTGCTCGCTACCTTCCAATGAGCGTGAAGCTTGTTCCACCATTTGTGTTGATTGTCCTTGGATAGTACCGATAATTGTTTCAATTTCTTTTGTTGAGTTTTTACTTTGTTCTGCAAGTTGACGAATTTCCGAAGCGACAACGGCAAAACCTTTCCCTGATTCCCCGGCACGTGCAGCTTCGATTGAAGCATTTAACGCGAGTAAGTTTGTTTGGTAAGAAATATCATTAATGACGTTGATAATTTGATTGATATCTTGAATGCTTTGATTCATACCATTCATACTGTCTACTAAAGAACTCATTTGAGCCATTTCATGTTGCCAACTTGAATTAACGGCATTCATGACTTCCATACTCTGTTGATTGATTTCGGTTGATTCTTTTGATTGGTCATTCATGGTAGTTACATTTTCAGTAAGCTCTTGAACGATGTCTGATAGTTGTTGTAATTGAGAGACACTACGTTCTGTTTCTTCTGCTTGTGTGCCAGTCACTTCAGCAATACCAGTAATTGTTTCAGTCACTTCACTAGTAGCAGAACTTGTTTGTTGGGATAACTCCAATAAAGAATCAGCCATAGTAGCGACGTGGTTACTTTCGTCTTGTACCTCAGAAACCATTGCACCTGTTCCTTCGATCATTGCATTATAGCTAGACGCCATTCGATGAATTTCTGTGCCGTTTTCATCGGGATACACGTAGCGACGAGCAGCATTGACAATACTAAAGCGATTATCTTTGGTCTTTTCTTGCTTATTGATTTTACGATAAGTACCATCTTTCATTTCATTAAAATGTTCTTCAAACACATTGATAATTTCTTTAATAATATTACGAACTAAGAAAGCAAACAATGTGACTAAAATCAACATAACAATAGCAACGATAGCGGAATTGCGAATCAAACCAGTTGTTTCAACTGAATACTCATCGTTACGAATAGAGGCATATGCCCAAGATTGACTGCCTTCACGTCCTTTATCAAAGTATAAATTTGTCACATCAGGACTTTCAGTATCTTCTTTTTTAAGTTCTACCATTGCTTCGTTCTTCTCTGAATTAGCAATTTGCTTAAAGATTTCTGTTTCGGAAATGTCTTTACCAATTCTAGCCGGATTAGCATCAGCAACGATAATTCCTGAATTAGAGATTAAGGTGATATAACCTGTACGTCCGACTGTCAAATCACTTAATAGTGTACCAATACCTTCATATGAAATGTTCAGACTAATAACACCCCAGCGTCCATCTTTTTGGCGAATCACTTTTGAAGCGGTGGTTAAATAATCTTCTCCTGCAGCATTTTTGTAAGGTGGTGACCAAGCAACTTCACCGTTTTTTTTGACAGCAGCTTGGAACCAAGGGCGTGAGCTAGGAACAAAATCGTCTGGTAAATCACTTAATGAAGTAAATTCATCTTGGTCTGTTGCAAACGTCATACCTTTAATTCCCGAATCTCCGTATGTAACTAAATTCATTGTTTCATGAATTTTATTTAAGTCCCAATCTTCTTGGAAAGCAGGTAATTTTGTAATTTCCTCTAGGCGTTGAGCAGTTGTATTTAATAAATTGTCTTTTTCTGTAATAACTGCATTGGTTGTACTTCGTTGGTTAGTTTCATTGCGATCGCGTAATAAATCAGTATTTAGTTTGTATGAACTTGCTAGCATAACTAAGATAGGTAACAAAGCCAATGAAATTAGCACAGAAAGAATAAGTGAACCGATACTTTTTTTTCCTTTTTTCAATGTTTTTCCTCTTTTCACACATAATAGTGAGCAGTTAATGCTCATACAAAATAAAATCGGTTGTTATTCTATAAATTTAAGCATAAAAATAAGAAATCTTTTTTTATTGAATTGTTCGCTAATAAAATATATTTCAAAAAAACTGTTTCTGTTATCGGAAAAATATCAAACTTACTATTATAAAGTGCGATGTAAAGAAAAAAGTCAAATATTTCACATGCTTTCGCTAAGTGGTTTTGTTATTTTTCAGGGGGCGAGCTTAGAATGCAATTGTAAAATTCTTTGAAATTAAGCGATTTATGGTATTTACGATAGGTTTTATTTATAGTAAACTTCTCTTTGGATTAATAAAAATTATTGTAAAGATGCACTGAATTACTTATACTTAATAAGCGTATTAATTTTAAATTAAGGTAAATTTTATCGGATTGTAAAAACTGAAATATTTTAGAAAATTAATGCAATTATTTGTTGGTTCAAAAAATAAAAAACGGACAATAATTTTTTGAACATTTTGTAACAAGGAAGGATGATGGCGATTGGATACATATGGGTTATTAAAAACAGCAATGCAGGTTGCAAATACACGCAGTGAATTAATTTCTACCAATATTGCTAATGTCAATACGACAAATTACAAAGCAAAACGAGTCGAGTTCGAAAGTGAACTACAAAAAGCTATCGGTCAAAATGACTTTCATTTAAAGACTACAAACAAAAATCATTTGCGAAATGATGTAACGAGTATTCAACCTGTGGTAAAAGAAAATCAGACATCTTCAGTAAAAGAAAATGGCAACAATGTTGATTTAGATGTGGAAATGCTCAATCAGGCAACAAATGGGTTATACTACAATGCTTTAACAGCCCAATTAAATGGACGCCTAAAAATGATGAATTATGTATTGAGCAATTAAAAGGAGATTGAGTATGAGTATTTTTAATGGATTAAACATCAATGCGAGTGGCCTTTCTTTAGAACGTTTTAAATTGGATACGATTTCGACGAACATTGCGAATGTGAATACTGCTCAGACGATAGAAAGTGATGCTTATCGAAAAAAAACAGTCGCGTTTTCAGAGAGTTTAAAAAACGTGCAGCAAAGCAATGCGTTAACCAATAAACAGAGCTATGGCGTGCGTATCGACGGCATTCGAGAAGATGACACAGTTAACTTGAGTTACGACCCGACAAACCCAGCAGCAGATGAAAATGGTTATGTTGAGCAATCGAATGTAAATGTGGCGGACGAAATGATTGAAATGATTCAAACATTGCGTACATATGAAGCAAATGCATCAGCCGTCGAAATGAACAAGAGTATGTTGAGAAAAGCACTAGAAATTTCAAAGGAGTAATGACATGAATACAATATCGTATGCACAAAGTTTGTTGGATTATCAAAAACAAATTCAAGAGTTGCAAGCAACGAATACCCCTCAAATCACTCCTCAAGTTAATGAAACGGAAAAATCATTTAGTTCTCACTTAGGTGAAGCCATCGCGGGATTAAGTCAAAACATGCAGATTATTGATGCAGATACTACACGTGTGATTTCTGGCGATGAGAATGATTTAGCAAAAGTAATGACAAATATGACGGAAGCGCAATTATCATTACAAACAGCGGTACAAGTACGTAACAAATGTTTAGAAGCATATAACGACATTAAAAATATGCAATTCTAAAAAATGAGCACATAGCTTGGAAGGATGGAATGAATGGGTGCCAATATAAAAGAATGGTTCGAACAAATAAGGTACAAATGGCAAAATCTTAGCTCATTGATGAAGAAAGTAGCTATTTTAGGAATAATCAGTTTATTAGTTATTATTGGTACCTTTTCTTATATGATGAACAAAGTAGAATACGGCGTTCTTTTTTCTAACTTAGCTCAAGCAGATGCGGGCAAAGTAACGACTGATTTGAAGGAAAAAAATATTCCGTACAAATTAGGAGATAATGGAACGACGATTCTGATTGATAAAAATATGATTGATGAATATCGAATCGATTTGGCTGTTGAAAATAAATTGCCAGATAGCACGACAGGATTTGAGTTATTTGATCAATCAGACATGATGACAACCGACGAAGATCGTAAAATTATGTATCAACGTGCATTAACAGGTGAATTGGAACAAGCAATAGGCTCGCTTGATGGCGTTCAAAAAGTAAAAGTTATCTTGGTTACACCGGACGATGGGGTTTTTAGTCGTGAAAAGAAAGATGCCACAGCTTCGATTGTCTTAACATTGAACGGCAATTTATCGGACTCATCAATTCAAGGAATTGTGACATTAGCTTCTGGCGCTGTAGAAAACCTATCACCAGAAAATGTAAAAGTCGTTGATGCAAATGGTAAAGTTTTAGCTGGTGGCGAAGAGGCAGAATCCTTAGCTAATGTAAGTGACCGTTACATAGGTATCAAATCAGCCTATGAAGAGGCATTGGAAAAGAAAGTTCGGAATTTGTTAGAACCAATTTATGGGGCAGATAAATTAAAAGTATCCATCAATGTGGATTTAGATTTCGATTCTGTGGAACGAACAACGACAACTTACAATAACCCCGAAATACGAAGCGAACAAGTAGAAGCATCAGGGAATGCTGATGCAATTCAAGAAGCACAAACAGGACAAGTAAATGACAACGTAACAGTTGTCACTGGCGATGACGCAGAGGGCAATCGTAATTATCGACGTAGTGTGAACAACGAACTTGACACGGAGACGACCAAAACAATTAGCGCTCCGGGCATGATTCGACGCATGACTAGTTCTGTCGTGGTGCCAGGTAATTTACCCGCTGATGTCCAACAAGAGCTACGAACCTTGATTGCTTCTGCTGTCGGGTTTAATGAAGAACGTGGCGATGAAATTGCTGTCCAAGGGTTAGATTTTGAAACAGCAGAAGATGATGGAGCAACCGATGACATGATTGAGCAACAAGCGAAAAATGCAAATTGGTGGATTTATCTTGCCATTGCAGGTGGTATCCTATTGACGATTGTTATCGTAACTATCATTATCTTGATAGTGCGTAGACGTCGCAATGATGATGATTTCCTTGTAGCCGAAGAAGAGATGCAAGAATCTGTCGCTTCACCAGCTTTGGATGAAGAGCTACTACAATCAATTGCACGCAATCAAGCGACAACTGCTTATGAAGAAGCAGAGGACGATAATGAAATCGATACAATTGATCCAGCTGAAAATGAAAAACGAAAAGAAGCAGAAAAATATGATGAGCGAGATCGTCGTGCAAAACAATTTGCGAATGACAATCCTGAAATTGCAGCAGAATTAATTAAAGCGTGGTTGAAAGAAAAATAGATGGAGGGACGCAAATGATGGATAATACCATGGAAGGTATTAAAAAAGCAGCAGTATTATTAATTTCGTTAGGGTCAGAAACCTCCTCCAAAGTGATGAAATTACTACCAGAAGATATGATTCGCAAAGTAAGTTACGAAATTGCGAATACCGATATGGTCAGTCCTGAAGAACGAGAGCTTGTCCTAGAAGAATTAGTCGAAACTTCAAGTGCACGACAATACGTCTTAGATGGTGGGATTGATTATGCGAAAGATTTATTGAATCAGGCATTAGGACCACAACGAGCAAAAGATGTGATTGATGTTTTAACACAAATTCAATTGAGAGAACGCCCGTTCAATATTGTACGTAAAGCAGATACCCAACAATTAACAAATTTATTACTAAATGAGCATCCACAAACCGTGGCTTTAATTTTATGTTATTTACAACCTGAAAAAGCTGCGACCGTTCTTTCACAATTTCCAGATAAATTGCAAGTTGAGATTGCAGAGCGTGTCGGCATGATTTCAAGTACGTCGCCAGCGATTATTCGTCGTATTGAAAAGGTCATTGAAAATAAATTCTCTAATTATGTTGAAAATAGCACTGAAAATGTCGGTGGTGTGCATACACTGGTCGAAATTTTAAACTCTGCCAGCCGTGGTACCGAGAAGAATATCTTGACCGATTTAGAAAAACGCCAACCGGATTTATCCAACGAAGTCAAGTCAAGCTTGTTTACCTTCGAAGATATTGTTGGTTTGGATCGTTTGGATGTACAAAAAGTGTTGCGTGACGTCGAAAATACTATGTTGGTACTGGCATTGAAAGGAACGACGGAAGATATTCGTGAATTCATTTTTACAAACTTATCAAGTCGTGCTGTACAAAATATTAAAGAAGAAATTCAGTTTATGGGACCAACTCGTCTATCGGCAATCGAAGAAGCACAACAACACGTTGTCGCTGTTATCCGCCGATTAGACGAAGCCGGTGAAATTTATATTGGAAGAGGCGAACAAGATGCCGTGGTCAAATAAGTCGTTAGTTAAAGGGGCAGAAGTTGGTAAGAGTAACAGCTCAAAATCAATTGTCACAAAATTACCGACTCTTCCAGTAAAAAAAGTTGCTACTTCTACCCAAGAAAATCAATTGAAACAAAAAACTGTAGTAAAAGAGCCTGAACAAGCTCAGTCGCTAACTAAGGAGCAAAAACAAGCGCAAAAATTGGAGGCAATGAAAACGACGGTTCTGCAACAGGCCCAAGAAGAAGCAGCAAAGATTATTGAAACTGCGCGAGAACAAGCAACTATCATTCAAGCACAAGCGCAAGAAGAAGCACAAACAGTGAAAACAATCGCTCAACAGCAAGGACTTGAAGAAGGCCAGCAAAGCGGTTACCAAGTGGGCTATCAAGAAGGCATTACCCAAGCAAAAGTAGAAAGCGAAGAATTACTGAAACAAGCGACGGCCTCATTGCAAGAGGCAATGGCTTCTGCTGAAACGTATGTGAAGGAGAAACAACAAGAACTTATTCAATTCAGTATCGAAATGGCAGAGGCACTTATTCAGGCCCAATTTGATTTTGATGAAAAAACAATATTAGCAATTGTAAATCCAATTCTGCTAAAGCTTGAAAAGGCTGATCAGCTAATAACGGTTCGCGCAAATGGCCGCTACCATGAATTATTGCAAAGAAGAATGGAACAATTAAAGCAAGAGATTCCTTCACTACGATATGTAGTCTTAAATGATGCATCGATGGGGGCGTATGAACTATCTGTGGAGTCAGATGAAACATTGGCAATTTTTCATTTAGAAGATGAACTTCGCAAATTTTTACAACAAATTTCAAAGGACTGATGACTAATATGGAGCTAGTATTACCGACAGAACGATATGTAAAACAAGCAAAAAAATATCCATTTTTTTCAGTATACGGAAAAGTCAGTGAGGTTGTGGGCTTAATTGTCAAAGTCGAAGGTTTAGATGTTTTTGTTGGAGAAATTTGTGAGATTAATATTCGAAATAGTGATAAAGTGGCCTTGTCAGAGGTTGTAGGTTTTGTCAAACAGACGGTTTTACTTATGCCGTTGGACGAACTGGAAGGCATTGGACCAGGCTGTTTGGTAAAAGCTACCGGACAAACACTGACTGTTAAAGTTAATGACGAATTGTTAGGTCATACATTGGATGGACTAGGTCGACCCTTGGATGACTTAGTTATTGAAACAGACTGCTTTGAATATGAAGTGTTAAATGATTCACCGGATCCGTTTAAACGTCGCAAAATCGAGCAAGTGATGAGTACTGGTGTCCGTGCTATTGATGGCTTAATGACCGTAGGCGAAGGACAACGTATGGGGATCTTTGCTGGTAGTGGTGTTGGTAAAAGTACACTATTAGGTATGCTGGCAAGATATTGTGACGCGGATGTTATCGTCATTGGGTTAATTGGTGAGCGTGGGCGTGAAGTAAAAGAATTTATTGAAAATGATTTAGGCTTAGAGGGCTATCAAAAATCAGTTGTCGTGTGTGCCACGTCGGATTCACCCCCACTGGTTCGTTTGAAAGGTGCTCATGTAGCAACGGCAATCGCTGAATATTTCCGTGATCAAGGCAAAAAAGTTGTCTTGATGATGGATTCAGTTACCCGATTTGCTATGGCACAGCGAGAAATTGGTTTGTCCATTGGCGAACCTCCGACAACAAAAGGTTATACTCCTTCAGTATTTACTGCATTGCCGAAACTGTTAGAACGTAGTGGTATGTCTGATAAAGGATCAATCACAGCTTTCTATACTGTGTTAGTTGAAGGAGACGACATGAATGAACCGATTGCCGATGCAGTGCGAGGGATTTTAGATGGCCATATTTTACTTTCAAGAAAAATTGCTTCACAAAATCATTATCCAGCGATTGATGTGCAAAATAGCTTAAGCCGACTCATGAAAAGTCTCGTTGCCCCAGAACATTACAAACATGCCGGTGAGTTGAAAGAAAACATGTCTGCTTATACCGAAGCAAAAGATTTGATTGATATTGGTGCTTATCAAAAAGGATCAAATCCATTAGTAGATTATGCGATTTCTCTTCATCAACCAATCAATGCATTTCTAAGACAGCAAGTAGAAGAAAATTCTGATATGGAAACAACCGTGATGAAATTGCATTCATTATTTAATGATGTAGCAACTATTAGAAATTAGTCAAAAGAGGAGATAGCATGGAAAAATTTCAATTCTCATTAGAAAAAGTGTTAGATTATCGTTGGTTGCAAGAGCAAGATGCAAAACGTGTGTATGCTTCGGCACAAAAAGCACTAAACGAACAAGAAAGTATTCTCCAGCAAATCAAACAAGAAAAAAATGAATTGATGGAAATTCGAGAAACAACGGTTAATCGGATGCAAGTACAGCAGTGGTATCTCTTAGATTTGAACCAACGATTAGTAGCAACCACACAAACGATTCAAGAGATGCGTCAATATGTGGCTACAGCTTTACAAAATTATATTACTGCACAAAAAGAACGAAAAATACTTGAAAAACTTTCCGAAAAACAATTAGAGGAATATCAATTAGCAGCCAATCGAGAAGAGCAAAAAATGTTAGATGAGATGGCAAGTCGAAGACGAATCAGTTAAACGAGAGGAAGGGACAAATGGAACGAATTCAACGTACTACTGAAATAAGTAATTTTCAAGTAGAAAAAGCGACAATCATACATGATATCAGTAAGTTTAGCACATTATTCCAACAGCACCTCTCTCAACACAATACGATGGAATCATCCTTTGGTGGACAATCAGAAACAATGAATCCCATGAGTGATGCACAGGAAAACTCCTCTACATACCAAGACCAGTCTGAAATCGATGCAACAGATTCAACAAATAAATCTTCGTCGGAACTATCTGAAGTACGCACATCTTTAGAAACAGAGCATGTGGATAAGTCAAATGCAGAGGTAGTTGGCGAAAAAGTCACACAAAAAGCTAAAAGCGATTTGTCAGAGCAAGAACTGTTGGCGAATGCGGAACTAACTGAATTTGTGACAAGGATGCCAAACGAAACACAAGAGAATTCAACGCGTGTTTCTCATTCAAAATCGAATGTGGCATCAGAGGAAACAATAAAGTTAGCTGAATCTTCTGGAATGACGTATGACTTCATGCCAGTTGTTGAGACGCAACCCGTTAATGAACAGTCAGAATTACTTGATGAAAGTATGGGATTACCTAGTTCTGATGAATATTCATTGGAAGAAATCAAAGGAATAACGGAAACTACACAATTCATTGAGGAAGAACAGTTAGCACAACAGATAGCAGAAAATGCTTTTAAAAAGTCTATTCACTCCTCCCAAATGGCTGATGATGTGGCAGAACGAGACAACTTGACGGCTGCTGATAATAAAGTTTTCTCACTGAATGATGAGCAACAGTTGAGTGAGAAGTCCACACAATTGAATGAATCTGTTGACGTAATGAAAGGACAATCAACTGAAATTAGTTCCGTATCTAAAGAAAAGCAGCACATGTTAAGCGAATCAGCTGAGGGGCTACAAGAAATAAAAGCGCCAGTTCGCATTGCAACAAAACAAGTCTTAGTTAAAGACTCGAAACAGTCACAATTGCCAGAAGATACAGAAGAACATATTCAAGCAGAGCAAAGCGTTAGTGAGGCTAAACTAGCGGAACTAAAAGGATCAGTAATTTCTGAAACAGAAGCAGTTGCTAGCGTATCTAGTAACGTGCATAAAAAAATACCAGAATCACAATCAATGGTAACTGAAATAGTTGAAGGACAAACAATTAGTCAAGATGTAACACCCACAATTGTTCATATAGATGTCCCAAAATTGGCACAAGGAAACAGTGAAACAATTGAAAAAGTTGCGGAGACTTTTGCTAAACCAGTTGTTAAAGAATTGAAGTCAATTGTTCGACCAAATGAGAAAGTATTGACCTTTGATTTAGCTCCCGATCATTTAGGGAAAGTTCAAGTCAAAATGAAGGTTACTGCGCAGATGGTATCATTAGAATTTACGGTTCAATCAGAACAAGCTAAAAAAGCCTTAGAAACCATCACTCCTAGCTTCGATAAAGTGTTACAAAAACAAGAACAAGTACCAGTTTTCTCGATTACTCGCACTGCGGAAGCACCGCTGGCTATGTCAAGTGAAAATCAATCTTCACAAAATTTTCAGCAAAGCTTTTCACAAGAGCGTCATATGCCTCAGCAACAACGTAGTTCGATGAAGTATAAACGCCCAGTGGAAGAAATAACAGAACCAGAAATAGAAGCTCGAGTGAGTATTTTAGCCTAGGAGGGAAAGACATGACAGATTCAGTAAATGGGATGACGCCTTTATACAGCCCAGCTACAGCAGCGGCGAACCAGAAGGAAAGATCGTCAGATATTTCAATGGATGATTTTTTGAAAATTTTAGCAGCAACTATGAGTAATCCTACAGTGAGTGCTGGTGGTGAATCAGGAGGCAACGCTGGTACTGATTACGTTGGACAATTCGTCCAATTTACCACCCTGCAACAAATTAAGGAAATCGGTGATGGTTTATCGCAATCTGTACGCATGACCCAACAGCAGCAAGCCTTCGATTTATTAGGTAGAGAAGTAACCGTTAAAGTAGATGACGAAAACAACGTGACAGGAAAAGTTGAAAAAGTTCGTTTTGTTGATGGCTATGCAACAATTGTTGTGAACGGTGAAGAGTATTACATGAGTGGTGTCCAAGAAATTGGCGAAAAAAAATAAAGTAGAAAATTTTAGGAGGAAATAAAAATGTTAAGATCTCTATATTCAGGTGTTAGTGGAATGAAAAATTTACAAACAAAAATGGACGTGGTTTCAAATAATATTGCCAATGTAAATACCGTTGGCTTCAAATCAAGTCGTGTCATGTTCCAAGATATGATGAATCAAACGACTGCTTCGGCAGCACGACCTGCCAATGGTTTAGGCGGAACAAACCCACGTCAAGTTGGGTTAGGAGTCCAAGTTGGTTCAATTGATACGGTTCATACGCCTGGTTCTAAGCAATCAACAGGCCGAGACTTAGATTTTTATCTAACAGGAGCAGGTTATTTTGTAGTAAGAGATGGTGCTGGCGATGAGTTATACACAAGAGACGGTATCTTCACACGTGATGCAGAAGGCTCAATTGTTAATAGTGCAGGGATGAAAATTTTAGGGCAACAACTTGGAACACCTATGACAGAAGATGACTACATCGCAGCGGTTAAAGGTGCAAATGGAGATCCTTTGAAAACATTCCCAACTGATCCAAATAACATGCAAGGATTAGTTGTACCTGCAACTATTGATGATGCTAATGGCACACCTCAAACGTACCAATCAATGGCTATCGACCGTAACGGAATTGTGACTGCCAAATATGGCAATACAAATTATGTCTTAGGGAAAGTCGCCGTTGCAACCTTCACTAACCCGGATGGACTAGAAAAACAAGGTGGCAATAATTATGCGGCTTCACCTAATACTGGCGCGCCAATTATCGCTGGTGCTGGCGAAAATGGTTCAGGTCTTTTAGAGTCTGGAAGCATCGAGATGTCGAATGTTGATTTAGCCAATGAATTTACTGAAATGATTGTAGCTAGTCGTGCTTACCAAGCCAACTCACGTAGTATTACAACTTCTGATGAAATGCTTCAAGAATTATTGAACTTGAAACGTTAATTCACATTAAACTAAAGGAGATACTCAAATGATTCTTGTTACAGCAATTAATAATAAAGAATTTTATCTAAATCCTGATTTGATTTATCGCATAGAAGAAATACCAGACACGCTAGTGACATTGGTTGATGGAAAAGCCATCGTTGTTAGAGAACCTGCGGAAGTTGTCGTACAACGAATCGTTGAGTATCGTAAACAAATTAGTCAGCCAATTGTGAATGAAAAAGAACAGATGTGAGGTGAGTCATGGTGGAAAAGAAAGCAAATAAGAAAGCTACAAAAGCAGAAAAAAAAGCAAACAAAGAACAAAAAGAAAAAAAGGACATTAATATTGGTATCGTATTACCATTGATTCTAGTTTTGGCAATTATTGGTAGCGTGATTGGGACAATTGTGACAACAAAATTCCTTTTACCAACACCGGCTGCTGGGCAAATCATTGAAAAAGAAGTACAACCCGGAAAAATTGAAGAAGGTCAAGTGGTCGTACCGTTAGAAGAATTTTTAGTAAATTTGGCTCAAACAGAAAACAAACCGCAACAGTATATTCGTGTCACAACATCGATTCTAATCGATGAAAAAAACAGTGATGAAGTCGAAAAGGGAATTGCACTTGTACGTGATGGGATTGTTAACACGTTACGTAAAAAACATGAAAGCGACATTCTTAATACAGAAGATGGTATGGATCGCTTGAAAGCTGAATTAAAAGACACAATTAATAATGCTTATGGAAAAGAAATTATTCGTGATGTATTCATTACAGATTTAGTCATTCAATAAAGGAGTAATTATGGAGATAGTATTTTTACTGATAAAGATGATTGTATTCCTCTTTGTCTTGCTATATGTAGCGAACCAGTTGATTCGATATTTGAATAATCGAACCCAACAAAGTGGCGGTAAAACATTACAAGTGTTAGAACGAATTGCTGTTAGTAAGACGTCTGCAATTGGAATTGTCAAGATTTTGGATAAATACTATGTCATGAGTTTAGCTGAACAAAGCAATGAAATTATTCGAGAATTAACACCCGATGAAGTTCAAAAGTATCGTACGAGTCAACCGCAAAATATAGAATTTGTTCCAAAACAGTTTGCGCAATTGCTTCAAAGTAAAAAAGACGTACTGTCCAATAGAAAGAGGAAATCGTCACATGAAAAAGAAGAATAAACGTTGGCTTACTTTAGTAGGTCTCATCAGCTTATTTTGGCTATTTCCGATACAAGCTTATGCACTAGACACAGGTGAAATTACAGATACGATTAATGGGTTACTCTCTAATAGCGGTTCTTCTGATATCACAATTAATACCTTTGTGATGATGACACTATTGTCGATTATTCCTGTCTTGTTAGTTATGACAACTTCATTTACACGTATTATTATGGTTCTTTCGTTTGTACGTAATTCGTTAGGAACCCAGCAAAATCCACCGAACCAAGTATTGATTGGTTTAGCTTTATTTTTAACATTTTTTGTCATGCAACCTGTGTATACCGATATTTATACAGATGCAATTAAACCTTTTCAAAATGAAGAGATTTCCCAGCAGGAAGTGTTTGATCGTTCTGAAGTACGCATTAAAGAATTTATGTATGAACAGACACGAGATAAAGATGTAGAATTATTTGTTGATTTGGCAGATAAACGAGGGGCATATGAATCTTTTGAAGATTTGCCACTTACAATTTTAACCCCGGCTTTTATTATCAGTGAATTACGAATTGCCTTTAGCATCGGCTTTTTAATTTTTATTCCGTTTTTGATTATTGATATGGCAGTTGCTAGTATCCTGATGTCTATGGGGATGTTCATGCTTTCGCCAGTAATGATTTCATTGCCATTCAAAATATTATTGTTTGTATTAGTAGATGGTTGGTACTTAGTCGTGGAGTCGTTGATGAGAAGTTTTTATTAAAACAAAGCTCATTGCGAAACAGTAGTTCAATAGAAAGCAGGCGAAAATATGTCCGTTCAATTGGTTTTAGATGTTCTTAGCGAAGCTTTTATGAAGATTTTGGTTGTCGCTGGTCCGGTGGTTATTGTGGCAATGATTGTCGGATTAATTATTAGTATTTTTCAAGCAACGACACAAATTCAAGAACAAACATTAAGTTTTGTTCCTAAATTATTAGCCATTTTTTTAACCTTAATTTTAGCTGGTAATTTTATGTTAAATACTTTATTACAATTTACGCAATCGATTTTTAAAATCATTGCTTCACTGTGAGGAAGAAAGATGGCACAAGTACAAGTTTTTTTATTCATCTTTATACGTATCCTTTCTTTTATTGCAGTTTGTCCCGTCTTCTCGCATAAAGGCGTTCCGTTAATGGCACGATCTGTTTTAGCAGGGAGTTTAGTTATTGGTTCTTGGCACTTTGTCGAAGTGACATCTACGGTTTATCCTCTCTTTCTATTTGGATTGATTAGTGTGAAAGAGGTTTTGTTAGGATTAGCCATGGGGTATGTGAGTCAGCTTATTTTTACCGCAGTTGAAATGGCTGGGCAATTAATCGATTTCCAAGTAGGATTTTCAATGGGACAAGCTTATGATCCGAGTTTTCAAATTATGTCTTCTCAATATGGAAAGATGTATTATTGGGTAACCCTTGCACTTGTTTTTGTCTTAGATTTACATCATTTATTGATTCAAGGTGTGGTCACGTCTTTTCAATTAATTCCACTGGGGGCATTTCCTATTGAAGGAAGTACAGTGGATGGCATTGTTCAGTTGTTTGCGGGGACTTTTGAAATGGCGTTAAATTTAGCAGCGCCCTTGATTGTTACGGTGTTAATTATTGATATTGTTTTAGGGGTTATTTCACGGACGATTCCCCAAGTCAATGTATTAATGCTAGGAATGCCTATCAAGACAATGGTTAGTTTCGTGATTTTTTTAATGTTAATTCCTAACATGATTAGTTATTTAGGAAAGCGGCTCCCACAAGCACTTTCTTTCTTACAGTCCTTTATTGAATCGTTAAGCTAGTGAGGTGAGGCAAATGGCAGAAGGTGACAAAACAGAACAACCCACCCCCAAGCGTCTGAAAGATGCGAGGAAGCGTGGAGAAGTGGCGAAAAGTCCTGATATTTCGTCATCGGTCTCCTTATTAATTTTTGCAGGAATGCTAATTCCACTTTGGACCTATGTCATGAAGAAATTATTGCCATATCTGGTAACCTCCATTCAACACGTACATAATTATGAACATTTGATGGAAGATTTGCCAAAGATTGCTTTACAAGCAATCGCCGTGTTTTTACTAACTTGTTTGCCTTTTTTTGCGATTACATTGGTTGTCGGTTTTATAGCTAATTTTGTACAGGTCGGCGTCCTTTTTTCAGGAAAAGTGATTAAACCAGATTTCAAGAAATTAAATCCTTTACAAGGTATGAAGCAATTATTTGGAAAGCAAACATTGATGAATCTTTTCAAAACACTTGTAAAATTTATAGTCGTCATTCTCTTCTGTTATCAAAAAATACAGGATGCTATTCCAATATTGTTGAACTTAAGTACAGTTGGTACAGAAAAACCACTCCAATTTTTACTCGGTTTTGTACGTGGTTTAGCACTACAAATTGGTATGATTTTGTTTGTACTAGCAATTATTGATTATATATTCCAACGTTATTCTCAACGGAAAAAACTGAAAATGACCAAACAAGAAGTCAAAGAAGAATTCAAACAGATGGAAGGCGATCCGCAAGTGAAATCACAGCGGAAAGCGAAGTATCAGGCCATGGTTCGGAATGCGATTGCCAATGTGAAAAATGCAACTGTCCTAATCACCAATCCAACCCATTATGCCATTGCTTTACGCTATCAGCCAGAGGAAGATGATGTACCAATTGTCTTAGCAAAAGGTGCGGATGATTTAGCCCAACGGATGAAAGCGGAAGCGAAGTTACATGATATTCCAATGATTGAAAACAAAGCTGTTGCACGTGCCCTCTATCCAGAAATTGAGCCAGGAGATAGTATTCCAGTGGAGTGGTATGAAGCTATCGCGGAAATTATCGCCTTAGTATATCAATTAGAAGAAAAAAACAAAGGAAAATTGTAGCATATTAGAAAGTAGGAGAACGGATGAACGAAGCAACAAATGAGAAGAAAAATAAATCAATCAATCTTGCAGACATACTAATTTCTGCGATTGTCGTAGGAACAATTGGTTTAATTATTATTCCGTTACCTGCAGCAATACTGGACTTTTTAATCATTGTCAATTTAACAATTGCGATGAATATTCTGTTGATTACTTTGTTTACCAAAAATGTGTTGGAATTTGCCACCTTCCCGACAGTTCTATTAATTACGACGATGTTTCGTTTAGGCTTGAATTTATCGTCTACACGCTTGATTTTAACGAATGGAAGTGCAGGGCATGTCATTGATGCCTTTGCTAACGTTGTGGCTGGAAACAATTATATTGTCGGGATTATTTTATTTGTCATTATCATGATTGTTCAATTAGTTGTAGTAACTAACGGTTCGAGTCGGGTATCTGAAGTGTCTGCAAGATTTACTTTAGATGCGATGCCGGGGAAACAAATGGCGATTGATTCAGACTTAAATTCAGGTTTGATTACAGAAGACCAAGCAAGACAGCGACGCAAAGATTTACAACGAGAAGCTGATTTTTTTGGTTCAATGGATGGTGCTAGTAAATTCGTGAAAGGTGATGCCATTGCAGGCATCATGATCACATTGATTAATTTAATTGGTGGTGCCGTTATTTTTTCTCTCAATGGACAATTAACAATTGTTGAAGCCTTCTCACAATTTGGAAAATTATCAATTGGTGATGGGTTAGTCAGTTCCATTCCGTCATTATTGATTTCCGTTGCTTCAGGTATTATTGTCACGCGTTCTGATAATTCGGTATCGTTTGGTTTGGATATCGCTGGCGACTTCATGCGTAATCCGCTGTTATTTCGAATTATTAGTGTCATTTTATTAGTCTTGGCAATTGTGCCGGGCTTCCCGTTTCTACCATTTGTGATTATCGCTGCTGCTTTATTTGGGATTAGCTTATTCATTAAGCAACAAGAAGAAAAAGCGATTATTGAACAGAAAAAGCAAGCCCAAACTTTGGCGTTGCAACGGAAAAAAGAGCAACAGGAAGAGGAAGAATCGGTCTCAGCTTTTCAGGTAGAACCCATCTCGATTGAAATCGGCTATGCCTTAATTCCAATGGTGGATAGTACGTTAGATAATAGCTTAATGAATCGGATTGTTGCGATCCGCAAACAAAGTGCCCATGAGCTAGGTATTTTAGTAAATCCTGTCCGTATCAGAGATAATCTATACCTTGAACCCAATAATTACTCCATTAAAATTCGTGGAAATGAAGTCGGTAGCGGTGAAATTTATCCAAATAAATTTATGATTATCAGTAATGGCGAACCGTTTCCTTTCCAAGGACAGTTAACCAAGGAACCAGCCTTTAATTTAGATGCAATGTGGATTGAAGAAAAAGATAAAGATGCTGCTGATTTACAAGGATTTACAATTATTGAACCATTGACTGTCGTAGCGACCCACCTAAAAGAAATTATCTACAGTCACGCCTCTGAATTATTGGGACGTCAAGAAGTGAAGAAATTACTCGAAGGTATTAAAGAGCAATACAATGTCGTCATCGACGAATTAATTCCTGATATTATGCGACTAGGGGAAGTACAAAAAGTTTTACAAAACTTATTGGATGAACAAATTCCCATTAATGATTTGGCTTCGATCTTAGAAACACTTGCGGATTACGGCATGGTTACCAAAGATATAGAAACGTTGACTGAATATGTACGTCAATCATTGAAACGCACAATTTCAGCCAAATATGCAGACAATACGCATTCAATCAATGTTGTAGTCGTTCACCCGAAAGTCGAAGAAATTATCTTGCAAAGTATTCAAAAAACAGCAACTGGTTCCTATCCTGTCTTAAAACCAGATGTTGTGAATGAGTTGTTAGAAAGATTAGGCATTTTACATCAACAATTAATGATGGAAAATGTGCCTCATGTTATTTTAGCATCACCAAAAATTCGTTTGGCATTTAGAAAATTAATTGCATTCAATTTCCCTGACATAGCTGTTTTATCACTGAATGAAATACCAAATGAAATGATGATAGAAACCGTAGCGAACTTAGAACTTTAATAATGATGAAAGGAGGGCTTGGAATGTATGAAATGAGTATGGAAGAAGAGATTATGAAATACTTACCTTTGGTTGAGCGAGTGGTGAACCGAATTGGGATTAAAAATCATGAGTATGAACCTGGCGATTTATTTAATATTGGCGTAATTGGCTTAATGGATGCTATTCATAAATTTGACGCCTCTAAAAAAGTACCGTTTGAAAGCTATGCAGCTATTCGTATCCGTGGCGCTGTGATTGATGAGGTTCGTAAAAATGCCAAGCTCTCCAGATATAAAATGGCGAATGTCAATGCTTATTACAAAGCTAAACAAGACTTGGAACAGACATTAAAACGTGAAGTCACGGACAGTGAAGTATGTACAGAAATGAAAATTAATCAAAGTCAACTAGCAGATATTTTTGATAGTATTCATTATTTAGCTAGTATCTCATTAGAAGACACCTTGTTTAACCAAGAAGATGATGGTGTGGAATTAAAAGATACCTTACGCGATACGTCGACTAAATCAGCAGAAGAACAATTATTAGATACTGAGCATAAAGATGCATTACAGCATAGTATTGAGCAACTAACAGAAAGAGAACAATTATTGTTAAGCTTATACTATAAGGAAGAGTTGACATTACGAGAAATTGCGGAAGTCTTGGAAATTTCGATTGCAAGAGTCTCTCAAATTCACGGCAAAACAATTAGTAAATTGAAAAAGCTCATCGAGGAGGAAATGGCATGATTCGCGCATTTGATACATTAACAAAAAACTTTGATATTTTACAAAAGAGACAAGAAAATATTAGCAGTAATATGGCTAATTCCCAAACGACAGGCTACCAGTCGAAGCAATTATTTCAACAAACATTAAGAGAAGTCGAGATACATAACTATCAAAACGGAGCCCGACTGGATCAACGGAATGATTTGGGGACGTTTACTTTCGGAAATGAAATTGGCGGTATCAATTTAAATATGGAAAAAGGTGCTTTTGAAGAAACCGGTCGACCCACTGATTTTGCAATTGGAACAGAAGGTTATTTTGCTGTACGTCTACCTAACGGGCAAACAGGTTATACCCGAAATGGTAATTTCGTGTTAAATGACCAGAACCAATATACAACGCAAGAGGGTTATCTTGTTCTTGGAGGAAATAATCAACCAGTCCTAGCAGAAAATCCTAATTTTCAAGTTGTGACATTTGCTAATCCACAAGCACTGACTAGTGAAGGTAATACGTATTTTCAAAGTAATGCAGCGGTTCAAGCTGTAGAAAATCCGCGTGTTTTTCAAGGATATTTAGAAACATCAAATGTGACTGTTGCAGATGAGATGGTTGCTATGATTCAGACCTCTCGTGAATTTGAAGCAAATCAAAAAGTCTTAAGTACGACAAATGAAACATTACGTAAAACAGTCAATGAATTAGGTAGATTCTAAAGGAGAAAAGTAAATGAACTTAAATAGCTTATTACATGTGAGTCGTTCTGGCGTCAACGGGATGCAAAAGAAAATGGACGTCACATCAAACAACATTGCGAATGTTAATACGACTGGTTATAAAGAAAAACAAGTCAGTTTTCGCGAATTATTGAACAATCCAACCACAAATAATGATGCACCTCTTGCTGCCAATGCACAAGTAGCGTTGAGCCGAGGGACAGGTGCGGATGAACAGAGTGTTAATTTTAGTCAAGGAAGTTATTTGCAAACTAATTCTCCGTACGATTTTGCCATTCAAGGAGCCGGTTTTTTTGGTGTTCGTGATGCCGACAATCAATTAGTGTTAACGCGAGATGGAAATTTTGGACGCGATGAGGTGGGACGTTTAGTAAATAACCGTGGACAAGCAGTTGAAATGAATTTAACTGTGCCTTACCAAGAGTGGCCAACAGGAACGCCCGTGGTAGATACATATGGCAATGTATCAATTGTAGATGGTGGTACGACAACAAATGTGGGCCGTTTAGTAATGTATTTGCCAGAAAATAACGAGAACTTAATTGCTGATGGGAACAATCAATATCGTGTAGCTGCTGGCACAAATCTAGCAACTTCCGATGCAAATCCAGAATTGTTTGGTGATATTGCTCAAAACAGGTTAGAAAATTCAAATGTAAATTTAGCGCAATCGATGACGGATATGATTGCCACCCAGCGTGCCTATTCGTTGAATATCCGTGTGTTACAAAGTACAGATGAGATGTTAAGTGTTGTTAACCGATTTACAGAATAATTAAAGGTGAAGGTCATGATCAAAGTTAAAAATGCCACGAAGCGATACAACAAAACCGCAAAACCGGCAGTCAAAGATATCTCTTTTCAAATGAAATCCGGCGAGTTTATCTATTTGATTGGACCAAGCGGCTCAGGAAAATCAACATTGCTGAAACTATTATCAAAAGAAGTAACATTAACGCAAGGTTCGATTCAAGTGGATAATATTAGAGTTGAAAAAATTAATACGTCGAAACTCTATGTACTCCGTAGAAAACTAGGTGTAGTTAGTCAAGAAGATATTTTTTTACCCCAACAAACGGTGTATCAAAATGTGATTTTTGCTTTACAAGCAGTTGAAACAAACTATCAACAAATAAAAGAGCGTGCAACAGCCGTCCTATCCCAAGTTGGTATGTTGGAGTACAGTGAACAATTGATTGAAAATTTGTCTATTGGACAACGGAAAAAAGTTGCTATTGCTCGTGCATTGGTCAATCAGCCTTTATTACTTATAGCAGATGAACCTACAGCGAATCTTGACGTTAAGTCCGCTGTAGAAATGATGAAATTATTTTTGCGAATTAACGAGATGGGGACATCTGTGATGATTGCCACTCACGATAGTACGATGGTCAACTCAATCCGCAAACGAGTGATTGAACTTTCAAATGGTGAGATTGTTCGAGACGACAAGTTCGGAGGTTATACCCGCTTTTCGGATCCAAAAGATGTCTATGTTTGGTAAGACGCTTTAATTTTTACTAGAATATCCGATAGTTATGACAGGACTATCATTTCTGGCGAAAAGGAGGGTACGATAAGCGTCAAAGATAGGGTCTAAATTGGTTGAACATATTATTGTTGTAGAGAGGATAAGCAAATGAAGATCAAATCATTTTTTTCACGCGTTCCGTTAAGTAGTATTATTTCATTGGTAAGCACAGGGGTAGTCTTGTTTGCGGGCTACTTCTTTGTTTTGAAACCGAGTGGAGATACCACTATTATTCATTCTTATACCCAGTTTTCGGTTGTTGTATTGATTTTATCGGTTTTGTTATCGACGGTTTATACTATTGTTTCAAAAAGGCAACGTGAAGTAATTCTAAATCAGTTGTCAGAACAATTAGCGCATGTTAGTCAAGGAGATTTTCAACAATTTGATAAAAAGCAAATTCATACGACAAACCCAATTATGCATCAATTAGTTGAGCGTTTTAGTAATATTGCCAATACGTTCAAAGCATTGATTTTAGGAATGAAAGATGAAAGTACACGCATGAATGATATGGCGGTGCAACTAGATGAAACCGCACAAAATATTCAAACTTCTGTAGAGAATATTCAAGAAAATATGGATCATATTGCTGATGCAGCAGGGATTGAAGCCGCTGATGCTGAACAAACGGTCCAAGAGATGAATGAGCTAGCGAGTGATATTGAGGCAATCAATAGTGCTATTGAGCAAATGGATGGATATATTGAACAAGCACAAAAAAGTAATGTTCGCAATGCTGAAATGATGTTCAAAGTTTATGAATACTGGGAGCTTGAACGAATGGAACAATCACAGTTAGTGGATGAAATGAAAGGAATGGACCAAGATATCCAAAGTATTGGACAAATTGTTCAATTGATTAATGATATCTCGGAACAAACCAATCTATTAGCACTAAATGCGTCGATTGAAGCCGCTCGTGCTGGAGAAGCTGGTCATGGGTTTGCCATTGTTGCTGATGAAGTACGAACATTGGCTGAACAAAGTAGCCAATCAACAAAAAATATCCGTAAAATTATGGAAAATATCCGTAATAAATCAGAAAAAATGGTTAAAACAGTGGCAACTTCTTTTGAGAGCGGTGAAAAACAAACACAAACGCTTAACAAAGCGATTGAATCGGCAAATGAGATTACGGATATTGTCGATATGTTCATTACAAGCATTCAATCAGTTGAAGCACATATCAAGAGCATTGTGATAAAAAAAGGGCTTGTCCAACAATCAGTCAGCAATATTTCTGAGGCAATTTCTGATACTTCTGCTAGTACACAAGAAGTGAGTTCGAACTTAGAAACGGTATCTTTAGTAGTAGAAAATTTAGAAAAAGAAGTTCAGGAAATTGCAAATACCGCAATGATTTTGAAATTCCAAGTAGACCAATTTAAACTATAAAGTGAAAATTTTGAATAAAGGAAGAATACAAGTATGGAACAATATGTTGTGTTTAAGAGTCACAATCAACTTTTCGCCATTCGTGTCAAAAACGTTGATCGTGTAATTGAAGCCAATCGTTTTATTGCTTTACCTGAAGTTGCGGAATTTATTTTAGGCGTGTATGAATATCACGATAATATGATTCCAATTGTGGATGTACGCAAAAAGCTCTTCGGAAAATTCTCAGAACAATCTGAAGAAAGTAAAGTTATTTTATGTCGTTGGCAAAATCACTCACAAGGATTATATGTAGAGGATATTATTGGTATTTCCTATATGGAAGAGACGAATTATGAACAAGATTTTGTTCAAGCGTTATTGAAAAAAGGCTATATTGAGAAATTCTTAAAACTAGAAGATGAAGTTGTGATGCTAATTGAATTGGATTATCTATTTAACAATGAACAGACGAAGCAAGCATTTTTAGAGTTAGAACAATTAGCAAATGCTGAGGAAAATGGCGATGGTTCAAACTGATATCCGTGTAGGAATTTCTGATTATAAACTTGGAAAAGCCCCTGATAAACTGATTACCGTTGGCTTAGGTTCATGTATCGGAACGATTATTTATGATGAAAAAACCAAGATTGGTGGACTTAGTCATATTATGTTACCTGATAGTCGTGCATTTGCAACGAAGCAAGATGTCAAAGTAGCTAAGTTTGCTGACTTAGCATTACCTCAAATGGTAAAGGAATTAAAAAAAGAAATTCCTTTTCCACGTCTGAAAGCTAAAATTGTTGGTGGGGCAAGTATGTTTGAATTTAATGCTACGGCATCTGCGACAGGAATTGGTCAACGGAACATTGAAGCGGTAGAACAAGTATTAAAAGAATTACGTATTCAAATTGTTGCTAAACATGTCGGCGGCAATGCAGGTCGAACAATGATAGTTGATTTAAATGATTTTACAACGACTGTTCGAATTGTAAATAAGGATATAGTCTATATTTGAAGGAGAAGACAGATGAATATATTGGTTGTAGATGACTCAGCATTTATGAGAAAAATAGTTACCGACTTGTTAGAGAAAATGCCAAATATTCATGTCTCTAATACAGCAAGAAATGGGCAGCAGGCACTAAAAATTTTATGTGAACAAAAGCAACCAGATTTGGTTTTGCTAGATGTAGAGATGCCCATTTTAAACGGACTAGAAACATTAAAGGAAATCAAACGGTTGTACGATATTCCAGTTATTATGTTGAGTGCGTTATCTAATAAAGATGTAACGATTGAAGCGTTGGCATTGGGAGCGGCCGATTTTGTTGAAAAGCCAACAAATATTCGTGAAATTCAAGAGGAATGGATTCGCGAATTTTATAACAAAATCAAAAGTATCCATATGCAAAAACGTCGGCCGAACAGGAAGCGAGTCGAAAAAGTTGAACCAGCTGCACCAAGTATTAAAGAGCGTTCTTTGCCGAGTCGGGTGCAGGCTGTAGTAATCGGTGCATCTACTGGAGGACCCAAAGCTTTATTAAAAGTCATGCAAGCACTCCCAGCTTCCTTAAGTATACCTATATTTATTGTTCAACACATGCCTAAGGGGTTTACCAGTTCCTTTGCCCAGCGTATGAATGACGAAAGCGCTGTGACAGTCAAAGAAGCCCAAGACGGTATGTTGGTTGAAAAATGTGTGTATTTATGCCCAGGTGATTTTCACATGACTGTCAAACAAGGAAAAATTCAGTTAAATCAAGAAATGAAAATTCATGGCACGCGGCCAGCAGTTGACTACTTATTTGAATCAGCAGCTCAACTATATCGCCGTGAATTAGTCGCAGTTTTGTTGACTGGGATGGGAAAAGATGGAACTGAGGGCATGCGTGAGATTCAGCGTCTTGGTGGTTATACTATTGCACAAGACAAAGAAACTAGTGTTGTTTTTGGAATGCCAAGACAAGCAATTCTTTCCGGTGTCGTGAATGAAGTGTTGAGCTTAGATGAAATCGCAGCTAAAGTCAAACAGATAGTTAGGTGAAGAACATGCAATTAAATTTTGATTTTTTTAATAAATGGGTCAAAGATAAATTAGGGATTCAATTGGATGCCTATAAAGAAAAACAAATGCAACGTCGAATTGCCAATATTATGGAGTCACACAATATAAAGACCTTGGAAGCTTATGCCAAACTTTTAGAACGTAATGCCGATGCGAAACAAGAATTTTTAGAGCATATTACGATTAATGTGACCGAATTTTATCGTAATCGCGATTTATTCGAAGTGTTTGAGAAGAATTTAGTGGCATTGAATAAAACATTTCCACGGATGAAAATTTGGAGTGCAGCCTGTTCAATTGGGGCAGAACCTTATACATTGGCGATGATTCTTCAAAAAAATAAAATTAATTCCGCTAAAATTATTGCGACCGATATCGATCGCACGATTTTACAAAAAGCGAAAACGGCCATTTACAAACCAAATGAATTAAAAAATATACCGCCAGCAGAAAAATCGGAGTATTTTACTAAATTTTCTGCCGATCAGTATCAATTAAAAGACAATATCAAACGTCAAGTCATGTTTAAGCGTCATGATTTACTAAAAGATCGTTACGAAGACAAGTGTCATGTGATTGTTTGTCGAAATGTTACGATTTATTTTAAAAATGAAGCTCGTGATGAAGTTTATCGCAAATTTGCTGACGCACTCGTACCAGGCGGCATTTTATTTACAGGTGCGACAGAAACTATTAATTTTTCAGAAAAATTTGGATTAAAGAAAATTGATTCATTTATCTATCAAAAAATGTAACAAAAGGAGTTGAAGAAATGTGGATGATAATAACATTTATCGCACGCTGTTCTTTGAAGAAACAGATGATCATCTTCAACAGTTGAATGACAACGTGTTAGAGTTGGAAAATAATCCTAATGATACCAGTCTATTAAATGAAATTTTTCGTTCAGCACATACTTTAAAAGGTATGGCGGCAACGATGGGCTACGATGTAATGACTGAACTTACACATAAAATGGAAAACATTTTTGAAAAATTCAAAGAAGGAACAGTCGAAGTAACGAGTAGCTCTATTTCATTAATTTTTCGCTGCTTAGATAAATTATCTAGTTTAGTTGAAGATTTACGTGAAGAAAAAGAATTAACACATGCTTCTATTGAAAGTTTGTTAGCAGAATTGAATGAAGTTGAAGTAGGACAAGAAACAACGGAGGCTGTAGAGGTTCCGGAAGTAACGACGACTGGTGAACTAATTGTTGGCTTTAAACAACTGGAAGAAAGCGACTTACACGTCATTAAAAATGCCATTGCTGGTGATTATTATGCGTATAGTATTGCGATTCGTTTAGAAGCAGACTCTTTATTAAAAGGCCCGCGAGCTTTCTTAATTATGGAAAAATTGGAACAAGAAGGCGATATCCTTCATACAGAACCAACAGCAGAAGTATTAGAAGAAGGAAACTTTGATTCTGATTTTCATATTGCGTACTTAACGAAAAATGAGCAAGAACGCGTACTAGAGAACTTGCTAGGTAATAGTGAGGTTGAGGAAGTCAAAGTAGAACTTTTTGATGAAGAAGCACATATTGTCTCAGAAGATACCTTGGTGGAATCGGCAGATGAAGCGGTAGTAGCAAGCGATGAAGTAGTTACCGAAAAAGTAGAAAAAGCCGTAACGACAAGCGAAGTACAACAAAAACCAGCGCAACAACATCATGCAAATAACAACAATCAATCGATTCGTGTAGACTTATCTCGCTTAGATTTATTCTTAAATCTCGTGTCTGAGTTAGTCGTTTATCGAAATCAATTGGAAGAAGTCAGCAGCCGTGCCAATATTGCCGACATCAAAGAGTCTTTGGAACAAGTGTCGCGTCTCACATCAGAATTACAAGATTTAGTCTTGAAAATTCGTATGCAACAAGTAAAAGTTGTCTTTAGTCGTTTCCCGCGAATGGTGCGAGACCTATCCAATGAATTAGGTAAAGAGATGGATTTGATTATCACAGGTGAAGAAACAGAGTTAGATAAAACAGTTGTTTCTGAATTAAGTGAACCTTTGGTACATTTGTTGCGAAATTCAGTGGATCATGGGATTGAATCGCCAGAAACACGTGAACAATTAGGGAAAAACCGTAAAGGAACAATTCAATTATCCGCTTTCCAAGAAGGCAATCAAGTAATGATTACGATTGAAGATGATGGGAAAGGCTTAGATCCAGAAGTGATTCGCGCAAGTGCTGAACGCAAAGGGATTGCAACTGATGGTTTGACAGAGGAAGAAATTCAACATTTGATTTTCCACCCAGGATTTTCAACAGCCAAAGAAGTAACGAATATTTCTGGCCGAGGCGTTGGGATGGATGTTGTGCAAGCAAAAATTAGTTCTTTAGGTGGAACGATTGAATTGCGTAGCCAAGTCAATGTAGGGACTATTTTCATCATTAAACTACCATTGACTTTATCAATTATTGAAGCTTTGATGGTTCGTATTGGCAATGAAAGTTTTGCGATCCCGTTAGATATCGTTGAGCGTGTGGTAATGATTCGTGAAGATGAAATCGAAGAAACCTTGCATGAGGAAGTCTATGAATTCCAAGGAGAAATGATTCCGATTATTCGTACCAATGAATTATTACAAGTTGAGACGAAACACACAGGTAAACACTACGCAATCATTGTCAACATCGATCAGCGTTATTACGGTGTTTTGTCGGATGAGTTGATTGGGCAGCAAGAAATCGTGATTAAAAAAATTGATAATATTTTACAACAAACACGAAAATATCAAGGTGCAACCATTTTAGGCGATGGTTCAATTGCGTTAATCTTAGATATCAATGCCATTTGCCATGACCAAAGGAGCTGACTATGACATATACTGAGTTACAATTAGACGGATTAAAAGAAATCATTAATATTGGTGGCGGTCATGCAGCAACGAGTATTTCAATGATGGTCAATCGCAAAATTGATATGCGTGTACCGGAAGTTGAAATTCTTAGTTATGAAAAATTATATGAACAAATTCTAGCTGAAAATGAAGAAGTTTATGCTGTTGTTAGTCAAATTTTAGGCGATGTGCGTGGTGTATTCTTATTTGTTTTAACCAATCCTGCTGCTGATAAAATGACAGAATTTATGATTGGAACTTCCGAATTTGATGAAGAAGTCAAAGCATCAGCAGTGAATGAATTAACCAATATTGTTTCGAATTCTTTTTTAGGAGCAATTGGAAATTTTTTGGATAATCAATTGATTTCGTCGCTTCCTGTGATACAATATGATTATTTTGGAGCTATTATAAGCAGTGTTTATATGGCATTAAACCAGTTTGATGATCAAATTATGGTCATACGTAACGAATTTACGTATGATGAAGATCGACTAGACGCTTCGTTGTTTTTCATACCAGAGACGGGTGTCATTGAGAAATTTTTAACTACTTTAGGGATTTAAGGAGAGAAAACAAATGGCGAAAAAAGTATTAATCGTAGATGATGCGGTATTTATGCGTATGAAATTAAAGGATATTTTAGAAAAAAATGGTTATGAGGTTGTCGGTGAAGCTCAAAATGGACAAGAAGCATTTGAAAAATATCAAGCAGTGTCACCAGACTTAGTAACGATGGATATTACAATGCCCGAAGTTGATGGGTTAGAAGCATTAAAAATGATTAAACAAGCTGATCCAAGTGCAAAAGTAATTATGTGTAGTGCTATGGGGCAACAAGGAATGGTCATGGATGCCATTCGTTCAGGTGCCGTTGACTTTATCGTAAAACCATTTGATACAGATCGAGTAATCAAAGCAATTGATAAAGCTCTTTCTTAATATGAACTAGTAGGAGATGACCGAAGATGCAAATGATTCTATTCAAAATGAATCATCAAAACTATCTCATCTCTGCGGATGCTGTAGAAGAAGTGATTGATACCATTCGAATTACAAAGGTACCTTTGGCGCCGCATTGGATAGAAGGATTGATAAATTTAAGAGGAACAGTATTAACCGTGGTCAACTTATCAAGATTAATTGGCGTTCCCACGACAGAGATCAATCGTAACATTTTGATTATGAAGCAAAATGAAGAAAAAAAAGGCTTGCTGATTGAAGAGGTCGTTGAAGTCGTCGATATTGAAGCGGGAGATATTCAGTTAATGGATGAAGAAGGATACGATGAGTACTATTCTGGCATTGTATCTTTTCCAGACAAGGTAGCAAATGTGATTCAAGTGAATCATATGATTTTTGAGTAAATGGGGGATTGAATTGGATCAGGTATTGTCGCAACAAGAAATTGATCGACTATTAAATGCCATGAGCAGTGGTGAGATTGATCAAGAAACAGTTGAAGAAGAAAACGAACAATCCAAAATTAAAAATTACGATTTTAGAAGACCGACAAAGCTTTCAAAAGAATACATTAATACCCTGCATATGATTTTTGAAGACTTTTCAAAAATGGGTAGTAATGCGATGTCAACTTTGTTACGTACAAATGTCAATTTTCAACTAGCAGCGATTGAGCAAATCAGTTATGATGAATTCATTCATTCGATTCCAAAATTTACGTTGTTGGGATTATTGCAATCAAAACCACTAAACGGGATTCAGATTATTGAAATGAATCCACAGCTATGTATGCTGTTAGTAGAATTATTATGTGGTGGGATGGAAATTCATCAGCAACAAGGAGTCTTAGATGAACAATTAGAAAAGAAAACTTTTACAGATATTGAAATAGCGGTGCTAGAAGAAGTCATGAGTCAATTGACAGCATCTTTTAAAAATTCTTGGAAAGATATTGTGGAGTTATCAACTGTGATGGAGGGAATGGACACCAACCCCCAATTGTTGCAAAACATGTCCCCAAATGAACCCGTCGTATTAGTAACATTTACTGTAAAAATCTTTAAAGTACAAACGTTTATCAATATTTGTATTCCATATGTTTTCTTTGAGGGCATTATTGATAAATTAAGTTTCCGTAATTGGTTTGACTCGAATCAGACATCAAACCAAGAAGATTCTGAAGAATTGCAAAGAAGTTTGAATAGTGTTCAGTTAGAGCTAGAAGTGCTGTTAGGAGAAGCTCAAATGAATCTTTCCGATTTCCTTCATCTAGCACCAGGAGATGTAGTTAAACTAGACCGTAAAATTACCGATCCGTTAGATACCTTTATCGAAGGGAAACCTTTCTATCGTGTGATTCCAGGAAAGAAAAATGATCAGCTCGCGATTGAGTTAATAGATAAATTGGAAGGAGATCAGGAAGAGAATGAGTGAAAGTCTATCACAAGAAGAAATTGATGCAATGTTAAATGGAGGGACAACTAGTCAGACAGATGAGAATACATCTTCATTAACTGAGCAAGATAAATTTGATATTATTGGTGAAGTTGGCAATATTTCGATGTCTCAAGCAGCAACAACCTTGTCTTCTATTTTGAATCGTCGGGTAATGATTACCACACCTCGCGTAACAAAAGTAAGATTTGGTGAAATTTTAGAAGAAATGGCTGCCCCAAAAGTTTCAACAACTGTTGAATTTAAAGAAGGTTTGTTTGGAACGAATTTAATGCTTTTAGAAGTGAGCGATGCCATCATTATTGCTGACTTAATGATGGGTGGCGAAGGCGCACCAACGAATACGAAATTTACTGAACTTGAATTAAGTGCTGTAGCGGAAGCCATGAATCAAATGATTGGTTCGGCGTCCACTTCAATGGCAACGATGATTAATAAAAAAGTAGATATTTTACCACCAGTGGTTAATTTGTGGGAAAGCAAAGAATCCATTGACTATGAAGGTATTGTCATGGATGAAGAAATTTATCGTATTTCATTCTCATTGAATGTTGAAGGTGTCATTGAAAGTGAAATTATGCAAGTCTTTACTGAAGAAGTGGTAAATGAAATTACAGATGCAATGTTATCAGACAAAGCAGTGAGTGTACGTCGTGAAGAACCGGTTATCCCACAAGAACCAGTCCAACCAACACCACCAGTAGCGGAGCCGCAAATGCAACAAGCACCACAACAAGCTCAACCACAAGAACAACAATGGCAACAGCCACAACAACCTGTGCAATCGCAACAACGAACAGTTGAAGTAAGTCAGGCTGAGTTTCAGCCATTGTTTTCAAAAACAACGACACCAGAATATGATAATGACAACTTAGGATTGATTATGGATGTCCCATTAGATATGAGTGTTATTTTAGGTCGTAGCCGCAAATCAATCAAAGATATTTTATCTTTGAATACAGGATCAGTTGTTGAACTAGATAAACTAACCGATGAACCGTTAGAAATCCTAGTTAATGGGAAATTAATTGCTACTGGAGAAGTCGTTGTCATTAACGAAAATTTTGGTGTCCGAATCACCAATATTTTGTCACCAAAGCAACGCTTAAACAATTTAAATTAAATAAAATAAAAAAAGTTAAACAAAAAAGTTTAACTTTTTTTATTTTTGACCGATACTATAAACATACAAACAAAAAAGATGACGAAGGAGGGTATCCTAATGAAAATCGAACGTGGCTATGGTGAATATAATGACCGATTGTTTCAAGCCAATAAAAATAAAAGTGTGCAAACATCTACCCTAAAAACGAATAGTCAAAAAGATGATATTGATTTCTCTGAAACAACTAAAAAAATTCGTCACACACAAAAAAATGAAGCAATAGAATCAGCACGCTCTGAGAAAATTGCTGCACTAAAACAAGCGATTAAAGATGGAACCTATCAAGTGTCTGCTGAAGAAATTACGACGAGTATGTTACAAGCAATGAAAACACCAAAGGATATTTAACTTATGACAAGTATGGAATTCGAACGTAAATTAACAAAGTTTAATCAACTATTGAAAAAAGAGCGTACGTATTTAATTAAAGGCCAATCTGAAAAATTAGCAGATTTAGTCGCTCAAAAAGAAGTGTATGTGCCTATTTTTGACTCTTATTCCGGTGACGTGACTGATAAAATGCGTGACTTGATTCAGCAGATTCAACAACAACAAGAAGAAAATTTATTACTAACGAAGCAAGCAATTAGTTACCAAGAAACCTTGATGCGTGCGGTGAAAGATACGATGAAAGAATCAACGACTCAAACCTATTCAAACCCATCGAACACCGCATATCATCAAGCACCAACAACGCTTGTCGATACTGAATTTTAGGAGGAACAACCATGACTGGTTTATTTGGAACACTAGGAACAGCCACTAGAGGGATGAACGTCAATCAGACAGCTCTACAAACAAGTGGACATAATATCGCAAATACCAATAGAGATGGTTATTCACGCCAACGTATACATATGCAGGCAGAAACACCTTATTATATGGCTGGTGTAGGTGCAATTGGCATGGGTGTAAAGGCAACTAGCGTTGATCGTATTGTGGATTCATTTATTCGTGGTCAAGTCAATGAAGCTTACTCTAAATTCCGTTTCTATGAACAAAAATCAGATGCGTTGGGACAGTTAGAACGTATCATGAACGAACCATCTAAGACAGGGTTAATTAATCAATTATCAGTGATGTATGATTCTTGGTCAAAATTAGGGAGTAACCCTGAGCTTGCAACGTCTAAAACCCTAGTTGTAAAAAATTCTGAGACATTTACCGATACGATTCGTCAAATGCGTACACAGATGAAACAACTCAAAGGTGAAGTAATTGCCAATGTGGAAAAAGGAGCATTGGATTTTAATCAAAAAATTGAGCAATTAGCCACATTAAATGATCAAATTTTTGCCATTGCTTCAAATGGTACAGTACCAAATGATCTATTGGACACTCGCGATACCTTATTAAAAGATATTTCTGGTTTGGCAAACAACACTGTGAAATTTGATAAATTTGGTCGTGTCTCTTCCTTAAAAATTGGAGGGGAGCAAGGTCCGGAAGTACTGAATTTAAATGAGGTGAAAAAAATTAGTGTTGTTTCGGGTGATGAAGATCCGAGTAACACTATTTCACTAGGTGGGGATGCACAACAGAAAAAAACAATCGCTGGTAATGCCTTGCCACTAGGAACAATTGTCATTGCTGACACTACAGACCCTGATAATATCACAGTATCCGAAGTAGCTTTAACAGAAGGCGAAATTGGTGGATTCAAAGAAGCAGGTAAAGAAATAGATGAGCGTATGGGAGAACTTGATACCTTTGTTCAGTCAGTTGCTGATCGTTTGAATGCTGTTTATAACCGAGATAAAGTTCCTGGCGAGGATTTCTTTACTTTTGATAAAGACGGCAATCTTGAAGTCAATGAGCAACTACGAAAGAACCCAAGTGGGCTTCGAACTGGATACGGGACTGACGAAGGTGATGGTTCATTAGCAAAAGATATGGCGAAAGTTTTTTCTGAAAAAGATGGAGACAAGATGACTTTTGCCGATCGATACAATAATATCGTGACGAAGAATGGGATTTCCAAACAACAAGCAGATAATACAGCAGAATCACAGTTAACGTTGTTAAATCAATTAGAATATAAAAATGAATCTGTTTCTGGTGTCAATATTAATGAAGAGGTGTCAGATGTGATTCGCTTCTCACAAGCATTCCAAGCAAATGCCAGAATCATTCAAACTGTTTCGGAAATGCTAGATACTTTAATTAACCGAACAGGAGTGTAGCCATATGCGCGTTTCTAGTAATGTAACGTACAATGATTTTATTAAAAATTTAGGAACAAATGCAAGCAAAGTTCAAAAAACATTGAATCAACTTTCAAGTTTAAAAGAAGTTAGTCAATCATCAGATAATCCATTATTAGTGGCAAAAATTATGAACTTAAATGTTTCGCTTGCTAAAAATACGACATACGGACAAGAAATTAAAGATAGCCAAGATTGGATTAATACTGAGTTTAGTGCTCTTAAGGGTGTCAATGACTCAATGAATAATATTCGTCGATTGGTACAACATTCAGCTAACGGCACACAAGATATTGATGAAATTAAAGCCAACCGTAATGAGATTCAACAAGAAATTCAAGGAATTGTTGAAGCATTAAACACTAATTTTGATGGACGTTATATTTTTGGTGGAACCAATACGACTAAACCACCATTTGAAGTTAGTCGTGATGCAGATGGAAATGTGAATGGCATTATTTATGCCGGTTCTCAAACAGAAGTTTCTCGAGAAATTGCCGATAATGTATCAATTGATTTACCAACAAATGGCGGAAAATTGATTGGTGGTCGCGTGGATGGTAACGGGCAAGCGAATGGTAGTGACATGAATGATTTCTTTACTTCATTAATGGACGATATGAACTTTTATATTGAGAACAAAGAACGTTTGAGCACAATTGATCGTAGTAGTTTAGATCCTGCTATCCCAGCTGATCAAGCAGTGCTGAATGATTTGAATCGTTTTGATAAATGGGCTGTAAATATGTCAAACAATATTAGTAAAGTTGATAATTTAAAGAACAGTATCTCTGATTTTCAAACACAAATTGATGCAATTGCCAATCGCTTAAAATCTGCTGGTGAACGTAATGAAGCAGACAAACTATCGCTAACTAGTACCTTGTCCGAACGCCAAGATGTAGATGTAGCCGAGAAATACATGGAATATCAGAATCAAATGTTAGCATACCAAGCAACCATGTCAATGGGAACCAAAATTATGCAAACATCAATCTTAGATTATGTTCGATAATTCGATATTATGAAACAGTAGCTGATAAATGGCTGCTGTTTTTTTAGTTCTAAATACAATTTTCATTGCAAAAAGTAGCATTAACCTATTAAAAAAATGAAAAGTCTTCCGATACTATTTATCAGAGGATGAACTTTTGTTAATGACAAAAATTTTTATGAAAAAAATAGCAAAAAGCTATTAAACTCTTAAAAGGACTTGCCGATACTATACAACAGAGGGGAAACCTTAACAAGTTTACTGAAAATTAGGAGGAAGACAAACATGAGAATTAATACAAATATCTCTGCTATGAATACTTATGGTCGTTTGACTAACGCAAATGCTGCGAAAAGTGATTCATTATCAAAATTATCATCAGGATTACGTATCAACAAAGCCGGAGACGATGCTGCTGGTTTAGCAATCTCTGAAAAAATGAAAGGCCAAGTAGGCGGTTTAACACAAGCTGTTCGTAACGCACAAGACGGTGTATCTTTAATCCAAACAGCTGAAGGTGCTTTAAACGAAACTCATGCTATCCTAGGTCGTATGCGTGACTTAGCTAACCAAGGTGCCAACGGAACTCTAAGTCAAGAAGACCGTGCAGAAATTGATAAAGAATTTGGTGCGCTAAAAGACGAAATTACTCGTATTTCTGATACAACTGAATTTAATACGAAAAAATTATTAAACACTAAAGACCAAGAGTTCACATTCCAAATCGGTGCTAACGGTGGTCAAACAATGTCAGTTAAAATTGGCAAAATGGATGCTGAATCATTAGGTTTAGATTCTGATGTACGTCTATCTGTAACTGATGATGTATTTAATGCTGCAGATGCTGCACGTGCAACTGCGAAAACAACTTTTGATACAGCACAAGCAGATTTCGATACAGCACAAGCAGATTACGATCAAGCTGTAGCTGATTACCAAGCAAGCTCACAAGATGATGCTGCACAAACTGCTTTTGAAACAGCACAAACAACTTACAATACAGCAAAAGATACGTACAACACAGCGAAAAGCGGTTATGATAAAGCTGTTGAAATCTTTAACAAAGCAATCGATGAGCCAGGACGTACAAATTCTTCTGATGCAATCGCTAAAATCGATGATGCAATCAAAACTGTTTCATCACAACGTTCTGACTTAGGTGCGGCTCAAAACCGTTTGAACCATACAGTTAAAAACTTAACAACAACAAAAGAAAACTTAGCTGAAGCGAACTCACGTATCCGTGACGTTGACATGGCAGAAGAAATGATGGCATTCACTAAGAACAACATCCTTTCTCAAGCAGCTACTTCAATGTTATCTCAAGCAAACGCTATGCCAAACAGTGTATTAGGTTTACTACAAGGATAATTTTGTTGCAAAAAAAGAATCGACATTTTTTGTCGGTTCTTTTTTTGCATTTTTTTCTTAATAGGTCTTAACATTTGTTTAAAAGTATCCGATAGGAAGACTAAGAGTCGATTTACATAGAGAAAGAGGGGATAAATAATGGCAAGTATTACAGGAGCATCTGGAATTAGCAGTATTTTAGGGCAATATTCAGGTATCGGTGCCGATCAAATCGATCAGCTATTACAAGGTGATGCGATTCCCAAATTACGTGCACAAAATCGAATTGAAGATATTCAAAAAGAGAAAACTGCGTGGAGTGACATTAAAACACGTTTAAACAATTTCTTGAAAAAAACCGAAGACTTACAAAAATTAGACACTTTTCAATCAAAAAAAGCCACTTCATCCAATGAAGCAAGCGTTAAAATTTCAGGAACTGCAGCAGCAGGGGAAGGGAAATACAGCGTTCAAGTCAAACAATTAGCGACATCAACAAGCTTAACAGGGGCTAAATTAGCGTCTAATGATCAAGCGTTGTTAGCTTCAGGGAAATTAACTTTGAAAACGGCCGAAGTAGATGCAGATGGAAAAGCGAAAGAGTTTACTTTTGCTATTGATTCAAGTGATAGTTTGAAAGATGTGGCAGCCAAAATCAATAAAGAAACGAAAAATTCAAATATTACTGCAACGATTGTCGATAATCGACTAGTATTATCTGATAAAAAAACAGGAGATCGGACTTTTACTGTCGAAGGTAGTGTGAAAAATTCATTAGGTTTATCTGACACGGAGGCAAAAGCGACGCAAGGACAAAATGCTGAATTTGTTTTAAACGGCATTGATATTACCCGTCAGTCAAACAATGTTAATGATGTTATCGAAGGCGTGACATTTGAATTGTTACAAACAACTGAAGAAGGCAAAGATGTGTCATTAACACTAACGAATGATACGTCTAAAATGAAAACAGCAGTTAAAGATTTTGTTACCCAGTATAATAGCTTAATGAGTTTAATTAATGACAAAGTAAAAGTTGGCGATCCTAGTTCAGATAAAAATACAGATGCTGGTGCTTTAGCCGGTGATAGTACTTTGATTCGTTTGCAGTCAGAATTACGTAATATGGTTGCACCTGCTTATACAGTAGGTGGTGGATTAAAAGCAAATCAATTGGGAATTTCAATCACCGACCGTCAAGGAACACTGGCACTAGATGAAAAAAAATTCGATGAAATGCTAACCAAAGATCCCGAAGCAGTCAAAGATTTCTTTTTTAAATCAGAAAAAATTGGAACAGAAACCAAAACGTCAGGTTATGCAGTGGATTTAAAAGACATTGCAGATAAATATCTTTCTGAAAAATCCGGTAACAAAGGAATTCTTGCGGTTAAGTTTGATACGTATGAAGCCAACATCAAAGATTTAAATAAACAAATTACGCGTTTAGATGCGGTTTTAGAACAAAAGAAAGCTCGTTATGTTGATATGTTTACACGATTAGATCAAGCGATGATGCAAGCACAAGAGCAAATGTCATGGTTGATTAGTCAAGTAGATTCTTTCAATAGTGGGAAGTAACTAGCAGATGATGAAAGATGTATTGGAACAGTTGTTAGAGTTAATTAGAACGCGGCCTGAAAATATTGATGAAATTGAAGAGCTATTAGTTCTATGTGAGCAAAAACTAGCGATAGTACAACCAGATAATCTTGTAGGACATGAAGAGTTAGTTCAACAAATAATCATTGAATATCAGCAATTAGTGCAGCAACTTCAAGAGCAAAAAAATCAAATTAGCAAAGAGATGGGGCAACTGCAACAAACTTTGCAAAAGGCACATGCTTATACCCCACCAATTTCTTCAGATTATGAATTTTATTATTGAAAGGAGAATCCATAATGTATCAAAATAGCCAAGACAACTATTTGAAAAACCAAGTGATGAGTGCTTCTCCAAATAAATTAATTGAGATGTTATTAGAGGGTGCGATTAAACGAATTCGCATGGGGAAATTGGCCATTGAAAATAATAATATCGTCCAAGCAAGTGAACAAATCATTCGTGCACAAGATATTATTATGGAATTACGCTATTCAATTAATGAAGAAGTAGATAGCCAAATTCCACAAGACTTAATTCAGTTATACGAATTTATGTATGACCGTCTGGTAATTGCAAATATGGAAAAAAATACAGCAATCTTAGATGAAGTACAGCATTTAATAGCTGAATTGACCGATGCTTGGAAACAAATTTCAACGAATAATTAAATAGACCATCAGTCCTTCTAGTTGCTTAAGATTCAGAAGGACTGATTTTTTGTGGTTATCTCTTAAAAAATAGAAAGAATAAGCCGATAAAAGTAACAAACGTGTAAATTGTAGCAGGAGGACAAGGCAAATGGATATATTTTTATTAATTGGTATATTTTTAGGTTTTTTCTCAGTAATTGTGGGAATGATTGTAAAAGGAGCAAACGTATTGGTCTTAATTAACCCTGCAGCGGTAATTATTATTTTCGTAGGGGTTATCGCCGCACTAGTCAATTCGTTTCCTGGAAGTGAAATCAAACGTCTTCCTAAAATTTTTGGTGTCTTATTTAAAAATAAAGAACAAGATGCACCTAAAATTATTGGTAATATTGTGGAATTAGCGAATTTGGCACGACGCGATGGGTTATTAGCTTTAGAAAGTAGTGTCGAAAGCTTAGAAGATCCTTTTTTAAAAAAAGGCTTGGAAATGGTCGTCGATGGTGTCGATCCAGAACAAATTCGTGAAATTATGGAAAATGAAATTGCTGGAATTGAAGAACGTCATCGAGTAGGTGCACAAATGTTCAAAACAGCAGGAGCTGCCGCACCAACATTGGGTGTATTAGGGGCAGTTATCGGTCTGATTGGTGCCTTAGGAAATTTAAATGACGTGGATGCACTGGGACATATGATTTCAGCGGCATTCGTTGCAACAATTTATGGGATTTTCTTTGGTTATGTTATCTTAGTTCCTTTTGGTTCGCGGTTGACAGTGAAATCAGAAGCAGAAGTACAAACATTGTTAATTATTATTGAAGGTGTTATGGGTATCCAAGCTGGTCAATCGCCAAAAACGATTGAACAAAAACTATTTAGTTTGATTGAACCAAATAAACGTACACCAAATGAATAGAGGATGTGATAAACAATGAAAAGAAAGAAAAAGCATGAAGAACATGCCGATGAAGGTTGGTTACTTCCTTACTCAGACATGATGACGCTCTTACTTGCGTTGTTTATCGTTATGTTTGCCATGGCACGTGTTGATGAAGAAAAGTTTCAAGAATTTAGAAGTGAATTTGGGACCATCTTTTCTAGCACGAGTGGTGGCAATTCGGTGATAGGCAATGTCGTTGATTTGGGTCAAACCAAAATGGTTCCTGCGAATTCAGACCAAGCAGCGCAAGAACGAAGTGTAGCTAGCGAATCAGCGAAGGAAGCTCAGCTAGCACAAAAATTGGAAGACCAACAGATGGCTGATGCACGCGAGCATATCAAAACAGCTTTAGATGATGCAAATTTAGCAGATGACGTGGAAGTTTCGCTGCGTTCTGATGGCATTCATATTTCATTAGAAGATAGTATTTTATTTTCTCCAGGGAGTACGGATTTAAGTTCATCAGTCGAACAATATTTGACGATTGTTTCTAAGGAAGTAAAAGAGTTGAATAAAGAAGTGGTTGTTGCTGGGCATACAGATAACGTACCTGATCCAAATGATAGCAATTGGGAATTAAGTGCGAAGCGAGCCATTGCCGTGATGAATTATTTAGTCCAGACAACTGGTATCAATCAAAATAAAGTATCTATTCAAGCATTTGCAGATACTCAACCAACAGCAAGTAACCAAACAACAGAAGGCCGTTCGAAGAATCGCCGAGTAGAAATTGTAGTCTATAAAGATTATGAATAATAGGCTGAGCTGCTCACGTAGCGACTCAGTCTTCTTTGGATAGTCAAGGAGGAGTAAAATGAAAAAAATCATTATTGGTGTAGTTACACTAGTGATTATTATCGGCACTTGTTTAGGAACATATCTATACCTGACTAAAGATGCAAAACCGGAGAAGACCACTGATTCTACAGGAGAAATTGTAGAGCTTCGTGAACCAAGTAAAGAATATGATGAAGAAGCTGTTTATAACGAAGACAATCAAATGGTAATTATTCCTCGTGAGGAAGTTTCTGAAGATGGGTCACGCAAATTTATTAAGACGATTCGATTTGATGTTCCATTAGAAGAACAAATGGCAGAACCAGCGTTAGAAAATGGGAGTGGCGTAACGGCACTTTCGATGCTTTTGAATTATTATCGTATCGGTACAAGTAAAAATGAATTGGCTGCGAAATTACCTGTCGTTCCTTATGAGGCAGAGGATGGTATTCATGGTGATCCGACAAAAGCGTTTGTTGGGAACATAGAGTCAGGGAAAGCTTTGGGTGTTTATGCGGATCCTTTAGCTGTAGTGGCACAAGAAATCGTTGGCGACAGCTATCAAGTGGTGTCAAGTAGCCAAACACCGTTTGAAGAGGTTCTTGAACAAGTCCAAAAAAATCGCCCTGTGTGGATTGCAACAAGCGAAAATCTGCAGATTCCTAAAAATAAAGATTATCAGACTTGGGAAACAGAGACAAGTATCTTAACTGTCCCTAAAAAAATTCATGCAGTTGTTATCGTTGGCATGGATCAATACCGAGTATATGTAAATGATCCTTTAGGAGAAAAAGAAAAAGAACTAAAGATTGGCGAACTAAAAGAAATCTATGAACGAACAGGCAGCCAATCATTGTATTTAAGAAAAAGATAAGCCCAACAGTGATGTCGAATGATATCACTGTTTTTTCTTTATATATAGGAAGGAAAAAATGATTACTATCGTAAACATCCTTGACGATAGTTAATGTGTGCGCTATCATTTATTTATGGATATTATTTGTCCTTAAAAGGAGAAATGGTCATGAAACTAAAAAATAGCTTAGAAGAAGCAATTTGTATACTGTTTGTTTTGTCAGAATCAATCGATGAAAAACCGATAAAAAGTGCAACGATTAGTTGTAGGTTAAGTATTTCGGATTCGTATATGAAAAAAACATTGCGAAAATTAGTTATTGGAAAACTGGTTCTTTCTAGCGTTAGTAAAGGAGGTGGTTTTAAGTTAGCACGCTCCTTAGATGAAATATCAATATTGGATGTTTTCTATGCGATAGAGGGCAAAGATTCCTATGTTCAAACCTCTCATTTAATTGAACGTGTCTATCCTCATGAAGAAGGGAAACAAATTGAAGCTAATTTACTCCAATTCTTACATGAAGGCGAGGAAGTACTAAGGAATCGATTGAGAAAAATTTCATTAGGGGATTTATTAAAGAGTAGAATTGACCGATAGTAATAAATAAGTGATTGAAAGCGGAAACAGAAAGAAGGGGTACAGATGAGTGTGGATGCTATTCAGCAATTAATAGCAGCAGAGAACCAAGCATCAGAACTTCTTGCCTCTGCTGAAGAAGAATTACGTGTCCAAAAAGCAGATAGTCAAGAACGATTGAAGCAATTTAAAGAGCAACAACGTACACAATGCGAGAAGCAACAACAGCTCTTGCGGCAAACAAAAGAAGCAGAATTTCAAGTAATCCGTGAACCATTGATGCAACGAACGCAAACAGAAGTTGAAAGGTTACGCACAATTTCACCTGAATTACGTGAAAAAGCCCTCAAAATCATTATGGATAAGGTTGTGAGTTGAGATGGCAATTGTAAAAATGCAAAAATTTAATTTAATTACTTTTTATTCTTATCAAGAATTACTATTAGAAACATTTCAAGATTTTCAAGCAGTGGAATTATTTTCAGCAGAGAATTATTATGACGAACCACAAACTATTTTTTCAAAAAAACAGGCGCATGCACTGATTGAAGAAGTTGAATTACAGATTGGTCAAGTGACTTGGGCGAGAAGTTTTTTAAATCAATATCTCCCAAAACTTAGCATGATGCAATCACTTAGGCAACCACTGCAACGTTATACCCTTCGCCAGTTAGCGGAACACATGCAGCAATATGACTGGCAACAAATATATGAACGACTCAGGACAATCGATAAGCGATTACGTCTCTTAGAACAAGAACGAAGGGAACTATCTGAGCAAGAAAATGAATTAAACATTTGGCGTTATTTCGATGAACGCCCGGCAATACTCACCACATTTAATCAAGCAACAGGCATGTTAGGAACGATTCCTAATACTGAACTTTCCAATTTAACGCAAGAGATGTCGCATATTCCAAATGTATATCTTGAAACGGTCCACCAAACAACTACAACAACTTATCTTCTCATTCTTTGCCACAAAGACAGTCGGCAAAAAACTGGCAATTTATTACGTAGTGCTGGTTTTGAAGAATACCATTATCCATTTGAAGGATTACCATCTGAAGCCTTGCAACAAGTCAAAGAGCAAGCATCCATATTGGTAGATGAAGAAACGTCATTGAAAAAAGAATTACGTGACATGCGAAAAGATTATCAGGCGTTCGGTTTAGTTGCTGAATACCTTGATGGCCAATTAATGCGCATGCAAAGTAATGAACACTTATTAACCTCCAATTATACAGTTAATTTATCAGGTTGGCTCCCAGTTGATAAAGCAGAAGCCTTCATTAAGCGAATTGAATCTGTCGTTGGAAGCGAGTATTTTTTAGAGTTCCAAGAAGTAAAAATGGAAGAGAGCGAAAACGTTCCTGTTCTTCTAAAAAACGGTCCATTAGTTAAGCCGTTTGAAAGTCTTGTAGAAATGTACAGCTTGCCACAGTACAATGAGTTAGATCCAACACCATTGATGGCGCCGTTCTATGCATTGGCCTTTGGGATGATGGTTGCTGATTTTGGTTATGGTTTATTATTATTTTTGGCGACGTTTTTGGCCAAACGAGTGTTTCATTTCAAACCGAGTATGCAGCAAAGTTTAACCTTCTTTGAAATTTGTGCAGTGCCAACGATGTTATGGGGATTAATTTACGGTAATATTTTTGGATTTGAGTTTTCTTTCCAATTATTATCAACCAACAATGATATTACACAAATTTTGATGATATCGGTTATTTTTGGTTATTTCCAAGTGATGTTTGGTTTATTATTGAAATTTTATATTTTATGGCAGAAAAAAGCCGACAAATTGCGAGCGATTTTTCAATCGGGCTCATGGATTTTTTTCTTGCTTAGTGCCTTAATGATTGTTTTAGGAATGATGGTGTTCCCAGATGGACCATTACAAGAAATTGGTTTCATTGGACTGATTGTTAGTTTAGTAGCCATTGTTATTGGTGGTAGCTTAGATGGACAGACGATTGTTGGAAAACTAGGATCTGGTTTATATGGCTTAATGGATGTGACCTCCTATTTAGGTGACTTAATTAGTTACACACGGTTAATGGCGCTGGGCGTTGCAGGAGGAAGTATTGCAGCTGCCTTTAACTTGATTATTAGCTATTTGCCATTGCCGGCACGATTTACTGTAGGGATTCTTTTGTTCTTTGTATTACATGGATTAAATATTTTCTTGAGCTTCTTGAGTGCTTATGTTCACGGAATCCGTCTACAGTATCTTGAATTCTTTGGAAAATTCTTTAACGGAGGAGGGCGAGCATTCAAACCATTAAAATCAAGTGAACAATACGTCGAAGTAATTTCGGAAGAAAAACAACAGCAGGAGGAAGAATAGATGGAAAATTGGATTACGTTTTTTTATGAAAATGGTGGGTTAATATTTGCGGCTTTAGGTGTTGCAACAGCAACAATTTGTGGCGGAATTGGTTCAACAATCGGGGTTGGACTAACTGCCGAAGCTGCCGCAGGATTAACTGCCGAGCAACCGGAAAAATTTGGGCAAGCATTGATTTTAGAATTACTTTCAGCAACGCAAGGATTGTATGGTTTCGTTATTTCTTTCATGATTTTTTTACAAATCACAGGTGACATTACGCTACAACGAGGATTATTTTTATTTGTAGCTTCTTTACCAATTGCCTTTACAGCTATTGCTGCTGGGAAATATCAAGGGCGTGCCGCTTGTGCTGCCATGCAGATTTTAGCGAAAAAACCAGAGCATGTGACTAAGGGAATTATCTATGTTGCGATGATGGAAACCTATGGCATTCTAGGCTTCGTTATTTCCTTCTTGCTTGTTATGAATTAGGAGGGATTTTATGTCGGATATTACAAAATTAACCAGCAAAATTATCCAAGATGCCCAAGTAAAGCGACAACAAATGTTGGAAGCTGGAGAAAAAGAGATTCAGCAACAAGAAAAGTTACAGCAACAGCAAATAGAACGTCAAATGAAAGAACAATTACAACGAGCTGAAAAAGAGATACAAGCAGAATTAAGTTTAAAAGTCTCGGATTTACATGTGAAGTCTCGGAGCAAATTGTTGGCTACAAAACAAATCGTTTTAGACGAGCTGTTTGCAGAAGCAAAAGACAGACTGAGACAGTTGTCTGCCACAGATTTTACTGATTTTGTTTTACGAAATATTAAAGCGACGAATCTAGAAGGCGAAATGGAATTAGTGCTTGGAGAAGAAAGTCAGCATTATGCAACAGAAAAAACAATTGCTGCCTGGCAACAAGAACTATTGCCAGATATTCAACTTACTGTTGCCAAGCAAGTTATTCCACGCCGTAGTGGATTCTTATTACGTCAAGGAGAAGTAGAGTTTAACTTTATTTTTGAGGCGATTTTAAATGCTTCAGAAGAAGAGTTGAGTAATGAATTACTACAATTAATATTTGAAGAATGAGGGAGGGACAAAGGTGAAAGATATTCAATTTAATACCATTAATACCCGCATTCGAACATATGAAGAGAAATTACTTCATAAGAACACGTATGAAAGAATGTTTGCTGTGCAACAAGCAGAAGAGATTTTGAGTATTTTGCAAGAAACACCCTATGGGGATTTTATTGAAGAAAATACCTCTGTTCATGATTTTGAACAACTATTATTAGCAGAGCAAAAACGTGTCTACGATAACCTTTATGAGATCTCACCAAATCGTCAAGTGATTGATTTATTTTCATTAAAATATGATTATCAAAATCTAAAAGTATTCGTGAAAGAAGTTTTGATAGACAAAGATTTATCTTCTTTGTTAGTCCCTTATGGTTCAGTCCCTCTGTCTACATTAAAAGAATTGGTTAAGGTTCGTCATAGTGAGCATGTCCATGAACAAATGAATGCGTGCATGCAGGAAATTTTTCAATATATAGAGGGGTATCATGAACATCATGCCTTAGATATTATTTTTGATAATCATTACTGGCAACATTTAAGCGCAATTGCAAATGGGAATGAAGACTTTCAGTTGCTCGTTCGACGAAATATTGATGTGTTCAATATTTCAACCGCTTTGCGGAGTCATTTGATGGGACGTCACAAAGGGTTTATTACAGCCGTACTAGCTGAAGGAGGAACCTTGCCCGTCGACAAACTAGTCGAAACCATTAGTTCATCGTTGGATGACTTTGTCACTTATCTACAAGAGACTCCTTATAAACTACTGATTGATAGTAGTTACGAAGAAATAATTACGAAGAAAACATTGAATGATTTTGACTTGTGGAAAGATAATTTTTTAATGGCACGCTTAAAAGAACAAAAAATTATTCCATTTGGACCTTGGGCGATGATGGGGTATATCTACGCCAAAGAAATAGAAATTAAAAATTTACGTATTTTATTGATTGGGAAAATTAATAAAATACCAGAAGAGATTTTAAGAAGTCGGGTGCGTGAGACGTATGTATAAAAAAATTGGAATGTTAGGTGGAAAAAATTCGATTTTGCCCTTCCAAGGTTTGGGCATAGATGTATTTCCAGTAACTAATTTAGAACAAGCCCGTTTGTTAGTCATGGAAATGTCTGAGGATTATGGAGTTATTTTTATTACGGAACGTTTGACAGAGCAACTGGAAGAAACCATTGCCTTATTCGATGATCGTCCAACACCAGCGATCATTCCAATTCCTAGTAGTACGGGTAGTTTAGGAATCGGAATGGACCGTATTCAAAAAAATGTTGAAAAGGCGATAGGAATGAATATATTAGATGACTGATTGATAAGCAGTTAGTAGGAGGCGATTTTTTGGCGATAGGAACAATTACAAAAGTTTCCGGTCCATTAGTTACTGCTCACGGACTTCAAGGCGCAAAAATCCATGAAATCTGTAAAGTAAGTGAAAAAGGATTAATCGGAGAAATTATAGAATTAAAAAAAGGCGTTGCTTCTATTCAGGTATATGAAGAAACTGCTGGGATTGGACCAGGAGAAATTGTTGAGACAACGGGTGCGCCATTGTCAGTTGAGTTGGCTCCGGGTCTATTAACACAAATGTTTGATGGGATTCAACGTCCGTTAGATAAATTTATGGCACAAACCGAAAGTGACTTTTTAGAACGTGGGGTCTCAATTGACCCTCTTGATTGGCAAAAAAAATGGACCTTTGTCCCACAAAAAAATATCGGAGATTACGTTGAAGCCGGAGATGTTATCGGTGTCGTTCAGGAAACAAAAGCTATTGAACATCGCATTATGATTGCTCCGCATCTCAAAGGGACAATCGTTGATATCAAAGCTGGTAATTATAGCATTACAGAAACCATTTGTGTGTTGGATACTGATAACGGACAAGAGCAAATTACGATGATGCAGCGTTGGCCTGTTCGAATGCCACGACCGTTTCGTAATAAATTAAAACCAGGTGTACCGTTAGTGACAGGACAACGTGTTATCGATACGTTTTTCCCAGTTGCTAAAGGTGGTTCAGCAGCGGTACCAGGACCTTTTGGCGCAGGAAAAACTGTGGTGCAACATCAGATTGCCAAATGGGCGGATGTCGATATCGTTGTATACGTAGGTTGTGGGGAACGCGGCAACGAAATGAAAGACGTGATTAATGAATTTCCTGAATTAATTGATCCGCAGACGGGTGAATCAATTATGGAGCGAACGGTTTTAATTGCGAATACCTCGAATATGCCAGTGGCCGCTCGTGAAGCGTCGATTTATACAGGCATAACGATTGCAGAATACTATCGTGACATGGGCTATAGCGTAGCCATCATGGCAGATTCTACCTCTCGTTGGGCAGAAGCGCTTCGTGAAATGAGTGGCCGTTTGCAAGAAATTCCTGGAGATGAGGGTTACCCTGCGTATTTAGGGAGTCGGATTGCAGAATATTATGAACGTGCGGGACGTTTCCAAACTATCGGTAGCACTCCTAGAGAAGGAAGTATCACGGCTATTGGCGCAGTTTCGCCAGCAGGTGGCGATATTTCAGAACCCGTGACTCAAAATACGTTACGAATTGTTAAAGTGTTTTGGGCTTTGGATAGCCTCTTAGCACAAAAACGTCATTTCCCATCCATTAATTGGATTACTTCGTATTCATTATATGAAGACACTATGAACGAGTATTTAGATAGCGTCTTGGGAGAAGAGTGGTCCAAACAAGTCGGAGAAGCGATGGCAATTTTACAAGAGGAAAGTCGTTTAGAAGAAATTGTGCAGTTAGTTGGGATTGATTCACTGTCTCAAAAAGACCGGATAACTATGATTACAGCACGTTCTTTACGACAAGACTATTTACAACAAAATGCCTTTGATGACGTCGATACATTTACCTCAAGAACAAAGCAATTTAAAATGTTGACCAATATTTTGTCTTTCCATCACGAAGCTCAAAAAGCGATTCAATTAGGCGCGTACGTTGATGAAATTATTAAAGGCACGGTTAGTTTGCGAGAAAAAATCGCACGTAGTAAATATTTTCCAGAAGACGAAGTAGAACGCTTAGATACACTCCATCGTGAAATTCAAAAAACCATGCAAGAAATATTAGAGAAGGGAGGAATGAACTGATGTTAAAAGAATATCGCTCGGTCTCGGAGATTGCCGGTCCTTTGATGGTAGTAGAAAATGTTCGTGGCGTTAAATTTGATGAATTGGTCGAAATTCGTACGGATAGTGGTGACGTTCGCCGTGGACAAGTATTAGAAGTTTCTGAAGATAAGGCAGTTGTCCAAATCTTTGAAGGAACAAGTAATTTGGGAGCTGAAGAAAGCAAGGTTCGTTTTCTAGGCAGCGGATTAACATTAGGCGTTTCTCCGGATATGTTAGGACGTGTATTTGATGGTTTAGGGCAACCTAAAGATAATGGTCCACGAATTATTCCTGAAAAACGCTTAGATGTGAACGGTGAATCAATTAATCCAATGGCTCGTGACTTTCCAGATGAATTTATTCAAACAGGTATTTCGACTATTGATCATTTGAATACACTCGTTCGTGGGCAAAAATTACCTATTTTTTCTGCATCAGGATTGCCACATAATGAAATTGCGGCACAAATTGCTAGACAAGCGACCGTTCCTGGTCAAGAAGGCAATTTCGCGATAGTTTTTGCAGCTATTGGTATTCCTTTTGAGGAGTCTGAATTTTTTATTGAAGAGTTTCGTAAAACAGGTGCGCTGGATCGTTCTGTATTGTTTTTAAACTTAGCGAATGATCCTGCTATTGAACGAATCGCGACCCCTAGAATGGCATTAACGGCTGCAGAATATTTAGCTTTTGAAAAAGACATGCACGTGTTAGTGATTATGACAGATATGACCAATTATTGTGAAGCACTCCGTGAAATTTCGGCTGCTCGCAGAGAAATTCCTGGTCGTCGTGGATATCCTGGTTACTTGTATACAAATTTAGCAACCTTGTATGAACGTGCAGGACGTCTGGTTGGCAAGGAAGGGTCGATTACTCAAATTCCAATCTTAACAATGCCCGATGATGATAAAACCCATCCAATTCCTGATTTGACTGGCTATATTACTGAAGGACAAATTATTTTATCTCGAGAGTTGGACAAACGAAACATTAATCCACCGATTGATATTTTACCAAGTTTGTCGCGTTTGAAAGATAAAGGGACCGGTGAAGACAAAACGAGAAAAGACCATGCGTCTACGATGAATCAAATTTATTCTGCTTACGCGGATGGAAAAGCAGCGAAAGAATTGTCGATTGTTTTAGGAGAATCAGCGCTGTCTGATGTGGACAAAAAATTTGCTCGTTTCGCTGATTTATTTGAACAAGAATACGTGAATCAAGGGTTTTATACCAATCGGACCATTGAGGAGACTTTAGATTTAGGTTGGAAATTGTTAGCAACTTTACCGAAAGAAGAATTAAGTCGGATTAAGGAAGAGTATATTGAAGAGTATCTCCCGACAGAGGAGTTGGCTGAACCATGGCAATCATGAATGTAAATCCAACGAGAATGGAATTAAGTCGTTTACGCAAACGATTAGCGACTGCTACCCGAGGGCACAAGCTATTAAAAGATAAACAAGATGAGCTAGTACGACAATTTATTCTGTTAGTCAAAAAGAATCAAACACTCCGCCAAAAGATGGAACAAGCGATACAAGATGGCATGGAGAAATATGTACTAGCTTCGAGTAGCATTCCAGATCATGTGCTCCAAGAAGCCTTTGCGATTCCTTTAAATACGATTTCATTGGATGTTCAAAGCAAAACAATTATGAATATGGACGTACCAGTGTTGAATGAAGTTTATGAAGAAGAGCAAGGCGAGGAAAACTTTTCTTATGGTTTTATGAGTACTACTAGCGAGCTAGATGTTTCGCTAAGTCATTTGAATACAGTTTTACCTCAAATGTTGCAATTGGCAGAAATTGAGAAAACCTGTCAATTAATGGCAGATGAAATCGAGCGCACAAGGCGACGCGTCAATGCGCTAGAATATATGACGATTCCTAAATTAACGGAAACAATTGCGTATATTGAACGAACGTTAGCTGAAGGGGAACGTTCCAACTTAACGCGCTTGATGAAAGTTATTGACATCATTGAAACTGAATAGGAGTTGGAAGAGTAATCACCAACAAAGCACATTTTTTAGCTATCCTTTATAATCATTCATGGAGGATGATTAGTCTATGAAAATTGAAGTCAGACGACGGATGGTTGGGACAATTCCATTATTGGAAGTTGTTTCGAAAGAACAAATGTACGAGAAGTTACCACTGATTATTTATTATCACGGGTGGCAGACGCAAAAAGAATTAGTTTTAACGCAAGGGAGAAAATTAGCAAAAGCTGGTTTTCGTGTCATTTTACCAGATGCGTTAAATCATGGGGAACGTAAAAATCCTGTTTCTCCAATCCCTTCACTGACTTTTTGGCAAAGTATTCAAACGAATTTATTTGAGTTTTCCTTTATTTTGGAATTTTTTACGCATTTAGATTTAGTAGGTGATTGGATTGGTGTTGGAGGCGTGTCGATGGGCGGAATGACAACGTGCGGTTTGTTGACTCATCACCCTGAGATTTCAGCGGCAGCATGTGTCATGGGCTCCCCTGATTTTATTCGCTATCAAGAAACTTTGAAACGAAATATTGCGAAAAGAGGCTACCATTTGCCAAAAGATTACGATGATTTAGTTGGTTGGATTCCTGCGTATGATTTAGCGACACAGTATACTCAATTGCCGAAACGACCACTTTTCTTTTGGCATGGGACAGAGGATGAAAAGATTCCTTTTGAACATGTATCAAACTTTGTGGAACAGCATAGTGAAGAATCGTTGATGTTTCAAGTCGCAGAGGAACGTCATTTGGTAAAAGGTGAGACGATGGATGACGTGACGGAGTTTTTTGTCGCTGCTTATCAAGGAGCATAGAAAAAGCACAAACAGTTTGATTGTTTGTGCTTTTTACTTACTCTTTAATTGGTCGCGTACTTTCTTTAGTGTAAAGAATAATGGCTGCGATACCAATGAGGAAGGTCAGTAGAATTGTTAGTATGAATGGAGATAATGGTAAAACACCACTGGTAACAATGAAACCACTTAAACCAATCACAACTAGTCCGCCAAGTCCACCGAGCATGCTCATCATACTTTGTTTGACGACTTGTGTTTCTTCTTGCCAATCGTAATAAGCGAAGCGATTACCAATCATGATACCAATGACAGACGTCGCAATGACGAATACAAGAGGTGCCAAGAAGAATACAGCTGTCTCTAAAAAAGAAGGTTTCAAAGTAAGACTTAATAAGAGCGAACAAATTAATGAAGTCGGTATTGTAAAGGTGAAATTAACGAGTAAATAACTGTCATAAAGTGTTTTGGGTGGAATGGGTAGTGATTTAATCAACCAGATATTTTGCCCTTCGAGTGCTAGTGAAACAGCTGCGGTATTGGTCATACTAATCATTGCTGCAATGGCAAAAGGAGCAGCACTCTTTACAACTGGTAGTACATCTGGAAACCCCATACTTTGTAGGACATTTTCTGGACCGACGAAAAAGATAGCACCAGCAGCAAGAATTGCCATGACACAGCCGACTAACAAATTAGTCGCAGCGATTGTTGATTTAAGAATCCGCAAGATTGTTTTTTTATAAATGGCAGCAATCATGCTACTTTGATGCAGTTGTGTCAATTGATAGTTGTTACGACTATAATTGGAAGTCACTGCTGTATTGATTTTTTCATAGCGTAAAGCAAGTAAGTAAACAAAACCGACATACCAACCAATAGAAACCAAACAGAACAAGGCGTAAGCAATAAATTGCCCATCAACAACACCTAATGTAAATAGCCGAAGAGGGGGATATAAATGTGCCATTTCATCAGATAATTGTGAAACCATTGAAGATAATTGAGTTAAATCGAGATTTCCTGAGCTATCAATGAACCCTTTAGGCACATTTGTTGAACCTAAACTCATGCTACCAATAAGAATTACGATAATTAAGGCAAACGATAGAACGGTTGCCATTGTCTTAGCATACCTAAATTTTGCTGAAATCGCTGTGATACCAGCACCAAAAATGGCGGCAATTGTTGTAGGAATCAAACTGGCAATAAATATACCCAACAACCACATCGGATAAAAGGTCCAAGCAGGCTGAGCATACCATGCGTAAACAGCTCCCATTGGTAACATAATCAACAAACTAAACAAGGTATTCCAAAGATACATATTAATAAAGCGACTATTCACTACAGTCCGCGTTGAAAAAGGCAACGACATCACGACGTCATAATCGTTAAAACCGAAGAATTCCCCATTCGCTTTAAACATCGTAAAAAACAACGTGAGTAGACTTGATAATAATAAAGCTAATCCAGGGATAAGATTCTTTAAACCAAGTGTCGCATAACCAATGGAAAGCCCAATCATATAAGAAATGAGGATAATTGCAACGAGTACAATTGTAAGCATCAAAGCTAATTTTTTTCGCTTTTTCTTTGGATCTTTTTCATAACGAAACGTGTTTAAGCTTGTCTGTGCGAGCAGGCGATTTTTGACTAATAGCCAAGTTAAATGAGCGGGGTGTTTGCTTGTGTTCATGATAGCACCTCCTTAGTGGGATTGTAGGGTTTGCATAAAGATATCTTCTAACGATTCACCAGCATGCTCAGTCAGTAATTGATCCATGCTTCCTGAGAAAGCCAATTTTCCTTGATGAATCATTGCAACTTTATTACACAATTTTTGCGCAACTTCTAATACATGCGTTGAAAAAAAGATAGCACTGCCAGTTTGGCATAACTCATGCATTAATTCTCTTAAAACAATCGAGGCTTTAGGATCTAGACCAACAAACGGCTCATCCAAAACGAGCAGCTTTGGCTCGTGAAGAACAGCAGAAATAATCGCTAATTTTTGCTTCATCCCATGTGAATAGGAAGAAATTAAATCGCCCAAATTGCCGGTAATTTCAAATTGCTCCGCATATTTTTTTATACGTTCTTCACGAAGGGGACCAGAAACATTAAAAATATCGGCGATGAAATTCAAATATTGAATACCGGTTAAATGTTCATACAAATCGGGATTATCAGGAATGTAAGCGAGTTGTTGTTTACAAATGACGGGTTCTTTTTTCATGGAATGGTGATTAATCAAAATTTCGCCTTCTTCATAATCCAAAACACCTACCAACGCTTTAATTGTCGTACTTTTACCAGCGCCATTATGACCAATGAAGCCAAAAATATCACCTGCGTCTACTTGTAAAGACAAATTATCGACGGCTTTTTTGCCACCTTGATAGGTTTTACTGAAGTTGTTAATTGTTAACATGAGATCAGCTCTTTTCTGGGAGAATATTCCCTGTGTTGATTTAATGTTATCATTTTGATAATATTAAATCAATAAGAAAAATAAATGAGGTGCTGAAATGGATACCAAAGAAGTGATGGATTGTTTTATCAACCCAAATAAAAGTAGTATTCTTTTTCTTTTACAACAAAAAAAAACCTGCACAGCCAAAGAAATCATGGAATTAAAACCAGATATTCCACAAGCAACGCTTTATCGTACTCTCAAACAATTAACGAAAGTTGGCATTATTAAAGTGGTGGCTGAACGAAAAGTACGTGCGGTTGTCGAAAAGACCTATGCGTTGAATGAAACATTTGGACCGGATGTGCAAACTATCATTACCGAAAATAATGGTGCTGGTTATTTGCAATTGTTCCATAGTTTCATGATGTCTTTACTATCGGAATTTAAATCATACGCTGAACGTGAGACAATTGACATTCTACATGATGGCTCGGGATTTTCTGCATCACCAATTTATGTGAATGAAGCCGAACTGCAAGAACTGGCGATAAAAATGAATGAGCTTATTCGCCCGTATCAAACACGTTCAGAAAATTCAGAAGTAAATCAAAAATTGCATACGATGGCTGTTATTTTCACGCCTCCAGAGGAATAAAAAACCATCGGGATTGCAAGCATCCAAATGGTTAGCGTTAGATATCGATTCTTTTTTCTTGATTATAAAATGTTCGATCGTGTTCATTGATTTCTCGCAACACACGACAAGGATTACCTACAGCAACAACATTTGCAGGAAGGTTTTTCGTGACCACACTGCCGGCTCCAATCACGGAGTTTTCACCGATTGTCACACCAGGAAGCACCACTGTATTAGCACCAATCCAAACATTGTCTTTAATATGAATTGGTAAGTTGTATTGCGCTTGTTTTTTGCGCGATTCAGGATCAATAGGATGGGTACCTGCAGCTAATACGACATTTGGTCCAAATTGCACGTAATCTCCTACGTAAATCGTTGTATCATCAACTAAGGTGAGATTGAAATTAGCATAAATATGATGACCAAAGTGTGCAAATTTTCCTCCCCAATTTGCATGGAAAGGTGTTTCGATATAACAGTCGTCGCCAATTTCAGCGAACATATCTTTTAGTAAGGCTTGTTTTTCTGTTTGTTTTGATGGGGGCAATTGATTGTAAGCAAATAATAAATCTAGATGTTTTATCTGTTCTTGTCCAATTGATTCATCGGTGCAACAATAAAGTTGTTGGTGATGAATACGGTGCCAAAGTTCTTTTGAATCCATAATAGGCCTCCTAATAACTATCTATATACTAAGAATAGAATAGAATAAATGACGAAGAATGCAACTATTCTTTTGTCTAAAAATCATTGAGATGTATTGAACAAGCAAAAAACTCGTTTTCACTTAAAAAATTTTATATAATCTACAATGTATGACTTGAAGGAGGAATAACCAAAAAATGGACTATCGCGTATTACTTTATTATAACTACACAACAATTGAAAATCCTGAATTATTCGCTAAAGAACACCTAGATTTTTGTAAATCAATCGGTTTGAAAGGTCGTATTTTAGTTGCAGAAGAAGGGATTAATGGCACGGTTTCAGGTACGGTCGAAGCAACTGATGCTTACATGGAACACATGCATGCAGATGAACGTTTCAAAGATACTTGGTTCAAAATTGATGAAGCCGAAGGACATGCATTTAGAAAAATGTTTGTTCGTCCTCGTAAAGAATTAGTTGCTTTAAACTTAGAAGATGATATTAATCCACATGAATTAACTGGTAAATATTTAAATCCAAAAGAGTTTAAAGAAGCATTATTAGATGAAGATACGATTGTTTTGGATGCTCGTAATGACTATGAGTATGATTTAGGTCATTTCCGTGGCGCTGTTCGTCCGGATATTCGTAGCTTCCGCGAACTACCAGAATGGATTCGTCAAAATAAAGAGAAATTTATGGATAAAAAAGTCGTGACGTATTGTACCGGTGGTATCCGTTGTGAAAAATTCTCAGGTTGGTTATTGCGTGAAGGTATCGAAGACGTGGCGCAATTGCACGGTGGTATTGCGATGTATGGTAAAGATCCCGAAGTGCAAGGCGAACTATGGGATGGAAAAATGTACGTCTTTGATGACCGTATCAGTGTTGACATCAACCATGTTGACAAGCGTGTCATCGGGAAAGATTGGTTTGATGGTACACCTTGCGAACGTTACATCAATTGTGCAAATCCAGAATGTAACCGTCAAATTCTAACGTCTGAAGAAAATGAAGCAAAACATTTAGGTGCTTGTTGTTATGAGTGTGCAGCAAGTGAAAACAATCGTTATGTGGTTGCTAATAATATTTCAGCAGAAGAACGTCTTGCACGTTTAGCTGCCATCGCACCAGAAGCAACAGCTTAAATATTAAAAGAACATTTTAAAAGCCAAGTAGCTTATATGCTGCTTGGTTTTTTTGTGGTAAGTTTTGATCGTGATAGCTTTAAAGATTGATTGACTACTCGCTGAAGAACGTTGGAAAAGTTGGATAGAGATGACATAGTGCCAAAACGATTTGACTCTATAGTCTGAAATCCATCCGTAGACGGATGATTTTGCAAATAAATCGTGGGATAATGAGAATAATAAGGGGGCGTAAAAATGAAAAAGCTATACATTAAGCAGAAAGTATTTAGTATTGGGGAAAAATTTACGATTACTGATGAACAAGAACGTGCTTGCTACTATGTTGAGGGAAGTTTTTTGCAAATTCCTAAACGTTTTTCCATTCAGGATGCGCACAATCGAGAAATTGGAAGTATTACAAAGAAAGTCTTCTCTTTTTTGCCTAAATTTTTTGTTGAGGTGAATGGAGAAGAAATGATTACGTTGGAAAAAGAATTTACTTTCTTTAAAGCGAAATATAACATTTCTGCACATGGTATTCGTGTGGAAGGTGACTGGTGGGACATGGATTTTTCTGTGTATGCACATGGCGAAGAAGTGGCTGTGATTAGCAAACGCTGGTTTACTTGGGGCGATACGTATGAAGTCACAATCTTAGATGAAGAAATGGAGCAGCTGATTATTTCCTTAGTGATTGCGATTGATCGTGTAAAAGCAGACAACGCAGCAGCAAGTAGTGGTTCATCTTAATTTGATATAGACAAAGCTTGTAGAGGTGAAAATCTCTATAGGCTTTTTTTGTTCGTCTTTTTTGAATATTGAGTGTTTTAACTAGGTTATAAATAGGAAAAAGTAAACTAAATGATTATTTTCCGAACATTCGTGTTTATTTTGATGTTTTTTGTTAGAAAATATATTTACAATCAAAAATTGAAATGTATAATAAGTGAGTAATCGAAAGTTAATGTACGTGTTTTATTTGTTGTTGGACTAGAAATAAAAGAATACAATTATCTTTTGATATAAAAAGCGAAATATAATGAGCATTTATTCGGAGGGAATCAATCATAATGAAAAAGAACAAATTTGCAAAATTAGCGTTAGCGACAGCAGGAATCTTAGCCATTCTTAGTGGCTGTGGCAATGGAGGAACTGACTCAAGTGCCTCTTCTTCAAGTAGTGCAGCTTCTGATGCACCGTCAGTAGCGTTAATTACAGATGGGAATGGGGTTGATGACCGTTCATTTAACCAATCTGCATGGGAAGGGATGGTTAGTTACGGGAAAGAAAATGGTTTAGAACAAGGAAATGGTGGTTACCAATACTTCCAATCATCTGGCGAATCTGATTTTATTCCGAATATTGACCAAGCGTTGACCGCAGGTTATCAAACAATTTTCGGGATTGGTTTTAAATTACAAGCAGCTATTCAAGAACAAGCGACAGCTAATCCTGAAGTGAATTTTGTTATTGTTGATGAATTGGTTGAGGATTTAGATAATGTAGTGTCAGCGACTTTTAAATCAAATGAAGCAGCGTATCTAGCGGGCGTTGCAGCAGCTTATTCAACAAAAAGTGATGTTGTTGGTTTCTTAGGTGGGATGGAAATTTCGTTAATCCAAGCTTTTGAAGCAGGCTTCAAACAAGGGGTAGCAGATGCATCGAAAGCGTTAGGTAAAGATATTAAAGTTGTTAGTCAATATGCCGGAGATTTCTCTGCACCTGATAAAGGAAGAACCATTGCTTCAGCTATTTATGCCAAAGGAGCCGATATTATTTATGGTGCTGCAGGAGCAACAGGAAATGGTTTATTCCAGGAAGCGAAGTCATTGAATGAAACAAAAGATGAGAAAGTTTGGGTAATTGGTGTGGATCGCGACCAAACAGAAGAAGGAAATTACAAAAAAGATGGCAAAGAAGATAACTTTACTTTAACATCTACGTTGAAAGAAGTCGGGGCTGCAGTGAAAGATTTAGCTGAAAAAGCAGCTAAAGATGAATTTCCTGGTGGCGAACATATTGTCTATGGTTTGGATGAAAATGGTGTAGGTTTAACGGATGGTCAATTATCCGACGAAGCAAAAGCGGCAGTCAAAGAAGCGCGTGAAAAAATTATTTCAGGTGAAATTACAGTTAAAGATGCGTTATAATAAAATGAATAGTATCGACACAGAAAGTGAGTCTTATTTTCTGTGTCGATTCTTGGTGAAAAGGAGAAGAAAATGAGAAAAGTATATTTGAATCATGATGGTGGCGTAGACGACTTAGTTACATTGTTTTTAATGTTACAGATGGAGGATGTTGAATTAGTGGGGGTAGGGGTCATACCTGCCGATTGTTATTTGGAACCTGCTGTTTCGGCAAGTCGCAAGATTATTGATAAATTTGGCAGAGGGCAAACTATTTCTGTTGCGGCTTCTAATTCTCGTCCTAAAAATCCCTTTCCAAAAGATTGGCGGATGCATGCCTTTACAGTCGATGCTTTACCAATCTTGAATGAAAGTGGTAAAGTTGAGACGCCGTTAGTTGAGACACATGCGCATCAGCACTTAATTGATACCTTGCATGCGCAAGAAGAGAAAGTGGATTTAGTCTTTGTTGGTCCATTAACGGATTTGGCGCGGGCTTTACAAATCGATTCAACGATCCAAGAGAAAATTGGTAAATTGTACTGGATGGGTGGAACATTCTTGGAAAAAGGCAACGTCGAAGAACCAGAACATGATGGTACTGCGGAGTGGAATGCTTTTTGGGATCCAGAAGCAGTCGTGACAGTTTGGGAAAGTCAGTTAGAAATTGTTTTAGTTGCTTTGGAAAGTACGAATATGGTGCCATTAACTAACGACACACGTGATATGTGGGCACAAAATCGCAAATATGAAGGGATTGATTTCCTAGGACAAGCCTACGCGATTGTTCCGCCTTTGGTTCATTTCCAGACCAATTCCACTTATTTTTTATGGGATGTGTTGACTGCTGCAACCTTTGGGAATGAAGCAATCGTGAAAAAAGAAACGGTCCGTTCAATTGCGATTGCAGAGGGGGTAAGTCAAGGGAAAACCGAGCGAAACGAAACAGGTCGTCCAGTTGAATTAGTTTATCATGCTGAAAATGCGTTATTTTTTGACTATATTACGGAATTAGCACGCAAAGCATAAAAAGATGCACAACGTTCGTTGCTGAATGTTGTGCATTTTTCATATATTTTTGAAAAAGACTAGTAATTTAAGCGTTTTCTATTTAAAATAAGCAATAGATAATAATTGAAAGAGGGTAAAATTATGTTATATGGCTCAATTGAAGCAGGCGGCACAAAATTTGTTTGTGCGATTGGAAACGAATCACTAGAAATCGTGGAGCGCGTGAGTTTTCCAACAACTGTTCCGGAAGAAACAATGACCCAAGTAATTGATTTTTTTAACAACTATAAAGAAGAATTAGTCGCAATTGGTGTGGGTTCATTTGGACCGATTGATATTCATCAAGATTCTGAAACGTATGGTTTTATTACATCAACACCGAAATTAGCATGGCAAAATTATGATTTTGTCGGAGCATTAAAAGCTGCTTTTGATGTACCAGTTGCTTGGACAACAGACGTAAATGCTGCGGCGTATGGTGAATACGTATTTGGTAACGGTAAAGGGCTTTCTAGTGTGGTTTATTATACGATTGGTACTGGCGTTGGCGGCGGTGCATTGCAAGAAGGACGTTTTGTAGAAGGTTTTAGTCATCCTGAAATGGGACATATGATGGTTGTTCCGCATGCCGACGATGACTTTGCAGGAAGTTGCCCGTTTCATGGGAATTGTTTAGAGGGTATGGCGGCAGGACCGGCTATTGAAAAACGTAATGGCCGTAAAGGGCAAGATATTCCAGAAGACGATCCATTCTGGGAAATTGAAGCTAGCTATATTGCGCAATGTGCATACAATACAACATTGATGTTGTCACCAGATGTTATTATCTTTGGTGGTGGCGTGATGAAGCAACGCCATATGGTTGAGAAAGTTCATCAAGCATTTAAGAAATTATTGAATGGTTATGTAAAAACACCAGAGCTAGATAAATATATTGTGACCCCTGCTTTAGAAGATAACGCAGGTACATTAGGTTGTTTAGCGCTAGCAAAAAATGCGGAATTACACGCGCATTAATAGATTAAAGGAGGAAAGTCTATGAGTTTATATTTAGAAATTCCTCAATTAAATAAGCAATTTCCCTATCGATTTTTACTAAACGATGGCATGACAATTGTCTATCCGCATTGGCATAAAGAAATTGAAATTATTTATGCCAATCGGGGTCGTGTTAATATTGGGGTTGGAGAATCTGTAGTCACCTTAGAAGAAGGCGAAGTGATTTTTTTCGCGAGTGGTGAACCACATTATTTTTTGGCATCACCAGATAGTGAGCGTTACGTGTATCAATTTGATTTAAAATTATTTGATGAATCTATTCTGCGAAAAGAGACTAGTCTGCTTTCGTTATTTGAACAAGGGGAACGCCATAGTCGCAATTGGCCTTCCTCTTTTCGTCAAACAGTCATTGCTTTGTTGGTCGAATTGGCTGAGTTGGAAGAGGAAGAATCGATGGGAATGAATTATTTAATTATGAGTAATTTGTATCGGTTAGTGGGTGAATGCTACCGCTCCCTTCCCAGAAAAGAAGAACAAGTAGCAGTGACACCAACCGCAATTCACCGGAAAGAAACCTTGGAACGCTTGAATCAAGTCTTTGAATACATTGAGAATCAATACCAAGAAGTGATTACCGTGGAAGATGTTGCAAAATATGTGGGATTTAGTCCCTATTACTTTACTCGTTTTTTCAAAAAAAATACCGGTCAGACCTTTATTCAATTTTTGACAGAATATCGTGTGAACCAAGCGAAATTTATTTTGGCAAATGAAAAGCTACCGATGGTCGAAGTCGCAGAGCAAGCAGGATTTTCAAGTGTTAAAACCTTTCATCATGTTTTTAAAGAGGCAGTTGGTCAATCCCCATTACAATATCAAAAGAAAATGGCAGATTTATAAACGACTGTTTATTTAATATTATGATTGCTCTATATAAAACATGGGAGGTGATACTATGAATGAACATTGGATCGATGATGCGCTGAATGCAGATGGGCAAGTAAAGTTGATTATGAAAGGTACCGTGGAAGATAACAATGACGAGAAAAAAGGCGTTGTTTCCATTGTGTACATTAGTGAGGATAAAGAAAAAGTTCGAACGATGTTTCATAAATTAACTGAATCAAATAAGGATGATTTTTTTATGATTTATAGTTGCGATTATGATATTAAATTAGATGATTTAAATCATTATCCTTCGATAGCAATTGATAAAGAAGATTTAGAATAGTAGATAGAATTAAAAGATAGGTAGTGTTGATGGAAAAATTTTTATTTTCCATCAACACTTTTTTTGAGATGAGAATATATTTTCTCATTTTGTAATACAGTTTTTCAAAGTGATGAGTACAGTTTTCTTTGAGCATTTTACTTGCTAAATTTTCTATAAAAAGCGATGATAAGAGAAATAATTTAATATTATAGAAAGAAAAGGTGCTTATATATGCGTTATTACGTGATGGAAAGTGATGATATTCGTTGGAATTTAGCCGCAGAAGAATATTTGATGAATACAGCTGATGTGTCGGAACCGCTCTTTCTGTTATACATACAAAAACCTTGTGTTATAATCGGTCGAAATCAAAATGCTTATGAAGAGATTGATTTTAGCTATTTGCGTGAACATGACATCACGTTGACGCGTCGAATTTCTGGCGGTGGTGCGGTGTATGACGATCTGGGAAATATGAGTTTTAGTTTCGTTACCAAAAAAGACGATACGACCTTTGGTGATTATCGTGGTGTGACTACGCCAATTTTGCAAGCGTTACAAGCGATGGGGGCAACGAATGTAACAGTCGGGGGTCGGAATGATTTATATATTGACGGTATGAAATTTTCAGGAAATGCCATGTATACGCGCCATGGACGGACGTATTCGCATGGGACGTTGATGTATGATGTTGATTTATCTGTATTGGATAAGATTTTAACTGTATCGAAAGAAAAAATCGCATCAAAAGCTACGAAATCGGTCCGCAAGAGCGTGACGAACGTCAAACCATTTTTAGCAAAGCAATACCAACAATTGTCGACGACTGAATTTCGAGATGAACTGTTACGTCAGATTTATCAAGTGGATTCGTTAAAAGCGATTGAAGATAAAAAATTGCAGTTAACATCAGCTGATAAACAAGCGATTCAACAATTATTTGATGAACGCTACGCAAACGATACGTGGATTTACGGGGAAGCACCAGATTTTGAATTTAATCGTCGAACCCGTGTCCCAGGTGTAGGAATCGTTGATATCCATTTATCAACTGAAAAAGGAAAAATTACTGCAATTCAATTTTTTGGCGATTATTTTGGAACGAAAGATACTGTGGAGTTAGAACAATTACTGTTAGGGAAAGTATTTAAATATGAAGAATTAGAAAAAAGTTTGTCTGCAGTAGATGTCTCTGATTATATTTTGAATTTTTCAAATAAAGAACTACTCGATTTATTAATGAAGTAGGAGGAGTTACATGTATACCTTGGAGCATGTGTCGAAAGTGTATGAAGAAACGATTGCATTACAAGATATTTCTTTCTCGGTCCAACAAGGAGAAATTGTAGGTGTTGTTGGAAAAAGTGGGTCGGGAAAATCAACTTTACTTCGTTTGCTAAACCTACTAGAAACACCTACGGAGGGACGTTTAGTTTTAGCTGACAAGGATGTTACCCAATTATCAAAAAAAGAAATTCAGCAACAAAAACAAAAAATTGGAATGGTTTTCCAGCAATATAATTTATTAAACAATTTAACCGTCAAAGAAAATGTCGCCTTGCCTTTAAAATTAATAGGGGTTAAAGATGAAGAGAAAGTATTGGAATTATTGAGTTTTGTTGGAATGGCGCATAAAAAAGATAGTTATCCGGCTCAATTATCAGGTGGGGAAAAGCAACGCGTGGCCTTAGCTCGTGCGCTGACAAGAAATCCTGATGTGTTATTATGCGATGAAGCAACGAGTTCGTTAGATGAAGAAAACACAGACGATGTGATTCGTTTATTGCAACAAATTCATCAAGAATTTCCCGTGACAATTTTCTTTGTGAGTCATGAATTAGATACTGTGAAAAAATTGTGTGAACGAGTATTGGTGATGGAAGATAGTCGTTTATTAGGGACTGTTGAGAATCAGCCAACCTTGCTTGAAAAAAGCAATCAACCTTATTTGGAAAAAGTCCAAAGGAGGTTGGCGAAATGAATTTAGTAGAAAATATTCAGTACTATATGCCTGAATTTATTCTTTCATTAAAACAAACAGGCACCATGATGGGTATTTCGATGACCTTTTGTTTATTCTTAGGGTTGCCTTTGGGCGTGGCATTATTTTTATCGAATCCAAGTATCAAAGGCAGTCAACCGCTGAATTATTGGGGCTTGAATTTTATTATTACATTAGTACGGTCTTTTCCGTTTTTACTATTCGTTGTTAGTTTAATTCCAGTCACTCGTTTTATTATCGGTCGAGCGTTTGGGCCCGTACCGGCTTCTTTTCCATTAAGTATTGTAGCAGTAGCTATCTTTGCACGAATGGTTGAGCAAGTCTTGCTGGATGTACCAGAAGAAATTCGTTTATTAGCAGATTCATTGGGAACGTCAAAATGGGAATATATTTGGCACTTTCTATTAGTCGAAGCTCGCAGCGGGATTGTGTTAGGTTATACGACCACTGCAGTGAGTATGGTTTCTTATTCAACGGTCATGGGAATCGTTGGTGGTGGCGGTGTCGGTGATTTCGCCATTCGTTATGGGTATCAAAGTTATCAAATGGGAATTATGTACTTTGCAATTTGCGTCATGATTGTGATTGTATTTATTATTCAAATGTTGGGTAATTCAATTGCCCGCAAATTAGATAAGAGAAAGTAGGAGAAGAAAGTGAAAAAAATTTACATCGGAGCATTAACATTATTAGCAGCTGTGACCTTAGTAGCTTGCGGCGCAAAAGAAGGCGAGGACAAAGCGTCATCTGAAGATAAAGTGATCAAAGTTGCTGGGCAAGCACCGCCGATGACTGATGTCGTGAAAGTAGCAGCAGAAGTTGCGAAAGAAGACGGCTGGGACGTTCAACTTGTTCAAGTGAATGATAATGTTGCCTACAACGATATGGTTAGCAGCAAAGAAGCCGATGCTAGCTTTGCACAACACAAACCATTTATGGAAAAATACAATTCTGAAAAAGGCACTGACTTAGTTGCCATTCAACCAATTTATGACGCAAAAGTTGGCTTCTATTCAAAAGATTATAAATCTGTTGATGAGATTCCTGAAGGTGCCAAAGTAGCCATTCCAAACGATGTTTCAAACGAAGGTCGTGCATTAGCTATTTTAGCTGAACAAAACTTAATCACATTGCCAGAAGGTACAGGTGCAGAGGGCACTTTGAAAGATATTGTTGAAAATCCTAAAAATCTAGAATTTTTACAAGTTGATTTGTTGAACTTAGCAGAAGCTTATAGCGAACCAGATGTCGCACTTGTTTATAACTATCCAACGTATATCTCGAAAATTGGTTTAACACCAGACGATGCATTATTCTTAGAACAAAATATTGACCAACGTTTCTCTATCCAATTAGTTGCACGTGAAGACAATAAAGATTCTGATAAAATCAAAGCCTTGAAAAAAGCGATGACAAGCGATAAAGTTCGTGAATTCTTAGAAGAAGAACACAGCGCAACATTAGTGCCATCATTTTAATAAATAGAAAGACCGCTGATGGGGGGTACACTCAATCGGCGGTCTTTTTGCAAAGAGCTAGTAAATCTTTTAGCTCCTGTCAAATTGTTGAATATTCGACTGGTTTTTGCTATTATAAGTATGTAAAGAGAGGTTGCGCTAACAACCCCTCATTATCAGCACCGCTTAAGACGGTGGCAAAGATGTTATTTATAAAAAATAACCGTGCTCTCTGCTAAAGTTGACGGTTATTTTTTTTGCGTTTTTTTACGCTTCTTCTTGCTTTTTGAGCGAGAAGAACGTGCGTCAATAATCGTTGTCGCTAACTTTACGCACGCTTCTAGTAATCCTATGAAGGCTACTAGAACAGGTACCAAAGCTAAAAGGACAGTGATTATCTCTGCTGTTTGCAAAAGGCTACTCCTTTCTTTAGATTTCGGTCGTACATACATATGCACCACCTCACTTTCAAAAAAAGCGCCACCGTCTTAACTTAACTGATACGCATATTATACCATATAAAGACCTTGAAATTTATGTATACCAAGGCTTTTGTATGGTTTATTTTTTTATAGCTGAATCAAATCATCGATGCAAAAATGGCATCGGTGTTTTTTGTGTGCGCAATATTCGGGAATTTTTTAGATGAAAACTGGGAAGAATCTGGAAACGTTGTCATATATAATGAACCTATCAAACATAAAACGTTTTCAGGAGGAAGAGTATGACAGTAAAAGTTGGAATTATTGGATGTGGTGGTATTGCGAAAGGAAAACATTTGCCAGCATTGGCACAAGTAGAAGAAGTAGAAATGGTTGCATTTTGCGATATTCTTGTAGAACGCGCTGAAGAAGCGAAAGAAATGTATGGAACCACAGAAGCGAAAGTCTACACAGATTACAAAGAATTGTTAGCAGAAAATGAGCTAGATGTTGTACATGTTTTAACACCGAATTCATCACATGCTGAATTGTCAATTGCAGCAATGGAAGCTGGTAGTCACGTGATGTGTGAAAAACCAATGGCGAAAACATCAGAAGAAGCTCGTGAGATGATTGCAGCTTCAAATCGTACAGGGAAAAAATTAACGATTGGTTATCAAAATCGTTTTAGAACAGACTCAAGATATTTACATGAAGTATGTGAAGAAGGCGAATTAGGTGAAATTTATTCAGCGAAAGCACACGCAATTCGCCGTCGTGCCGTTCCAACTTGGGGTGTTTTCCTTGATGAAGAAGCACAAGGTGGTGGACCATTAATTGATATTGGTACACATGCGTTGGATTTGACTTTATGGATGATGAACAATTACAAACCAAAATATGTAGTTGGTAAAACCTACCATGAATTGTCACAAACAAAAAATGCTGCAAATGCTTGGGGACCATGGGATCCTGAGAAATTTACTGTTGAAGATTCTGCGTTTGGTTTTATTGTGATGGAAAATGGCGCAACTATTTATCTAGAATCGAGCTGGGCATTGAATAGCTTAGATGTAAAAGAAGCGAAAACTACTTTGATGGGAACAAAAGGTGGGGCTGATATGAATGATGGTCTAAGTATCAATGGCGAAGCCCACGGATTATTATTTGAGAAAAAAGTGGAATTGGAAACTGGTGGTGTTGATTTTTATGACGGTACTGGAGAAGATCCAGCGTTATTAGAAGCACAATCTTGGATTGATGCAGTTATTAATGATACAGAACCGGTTGTAAAACCCGAAGAAGCGCTCGTTGTGACGGAAATTTTAGAAGCCATTTATAAATCTTCAGCAAACGGCGAACCAGTTTATTTATAGGAGGAGCTAATGAAGCCAAAAATTGCTTTACAACTGTGGAGTATTCAAGAAGATTGCCAAAAAGATTTTGAAGCTGCGCTACGACAAGTCAAAGAATTTGGTTATGATGGCGTGGAATTTGCCGGATATTATGGTAAAACAGCAGATGACATTCGCGCTATGCTATCAGACCTCGATTTAGATGTTGCTGGTTCACATGTTCCCTATGAATCGTTGAAAAATCAGCTAGAAGCCACCTTAGATTTTGAAGAGGCTATTGGAAACCGCCGTATCATTGTGCCGTATGCAAGCTTCTCAACATTTGCTGAGTGGCAAGAATTTATGACTAATATGCAAGAGATTGCCAAAGCTGTAACGAATCGGGGAATGAAATTTTATTACCATAACCATGCCCATGAATTTACGGAAGTGGAAGGAACGGATCTTTTGGATCTTTTGACGCATGAAATTGACCAGTTGCTTTTAGAAGTAGATTTGTATTGGTTAGCGCATGCTGGACAAGACGTACGTGCATGGGTAGAAGCACACAAATCTTCAATCGGTTTGTTCCATATGAAAGACAAACAACAAGAACCAGAAGAAAGTACGGAATTAGGTTCGGGTGTTTTACCACTGAAGGAATACACGCAACTAGCGAAGAAGTTGCAACTTCCATGGTTAATTGTCGAACAAGAAGCGTTCCAAAAATACGAACCATTAGAAGCAGCGAAAATCAATGTGAAACAACTAAGAGCAATTATCGAGGAGGTATATGAATGACCCAAGTAACGGTTTGGAACGAATTTCGCCATGAAAAAACCGACGAAAAAGTTCGCGACATGTATCCAGAAGGGATTCATGGTCAATTAGCCGCATTTATCGGTGAGGAGTTCGCCGTTCGAACAGCGACCCTTGATGAACCAGAGCACGGACTAACAGAAGAAGTTTTGTCAGAAACCGATGTATTGGTGTGGTGGGGACATATGGCACATGATGAAGTAGCTGATGAAATCGTGAATCGTGTGCATCAACGTGTGTTAGAAGGAATGGGTTTGATTGTCTTGCACTCAGGTCATTTCTCTAAAATATTCAAAAAATTGATGGGAACTTCTTGCGATTTAAAATGGCGTGAAGATGGCAAACATTGTCGAATTTGGAATGTGAATCCTAGTCATCCAATTGTGGAAGGTGTCGGAGAGTTTATCGAATTAGAGCAAGAAGAAATGTATGGTGAACACTTTGACATTCCAGCACCCGATGAATTAATTTTTGTCAGCTGGTATCCTGGTGGCGAAGTATTTCGTAGTGGTTGTACGTATCGTCGAGGGAATGGGAAAATCTTTTATTTCCAACCGGGTCATGAGACGTACCCAAGTTATTATGATAAAAAAGTGCAACGAGTGATTAACAACGGGATTCGTTGGGCAACCCCAACTGAGAATAATTACCCAACATATGGTCACTATCAAGCAAGAGAAGGAGCGAATTAAGAATGAAATTAGGCGTATTTACCCCATTATTTAATAATTTAACTTTTGATGAAATGATTGAAGAAGTAGCGAAAAAAGGACTACAAACAGTTGAAATTGGAACAGGTGGTTCTCCGGGGAGTGCTCACTTAGATATTGATAAATTATTGGCAAGTAGCGATGAACGAAAAGAATATTTGCATAAACTATCTGATAAGGGCTTAGAAATTTCAGCATTAAGTGCGCATCATAACCCAATTTCACCAATCAAAGAAGTAGCACAAGAAGCCGATGAATTATTACGCAAAACAATTAAATTAGCGAACTTGATGAATGTTCCTGTCGTTAATGGTTTTTCCGGTGTTGCTGGTGGAAATGCGACCGATACGCAAGTGAACTGGCCTGTATTACCTTGGCCAACAGAATATAATGATAGTTATGAATATCAATGGGAACAAAAATTAATTCCTTATTGGAAAGGGATTAACACAGAAGCTGAAGCAGCTGGTGTCAAAATCGGTATTGAATTGCATGGTGGATTCTTAGCGCATACGCCTTATACAATGCTACGTTTACGTGATGCTGCTGGTAAAGCGATTGGTTGTAATTTAGATCCGAGTCATTTATGGTGGCAAGGGATTGATCCAGTTGCGGCAGTTAAAATTTTAGGTGCTGAAAATGCGATTCATCATTTCCATGCGAAAGATACGTATTTAGATCAAGACAATATTAACATGCATGGTTTAACTGATATGCAACCTTATGGCAACGTCAAAACACGTGCATGGACTTTCCGTTCAGTTGGTTGTGGACATGACTTGAAAGTATGGTCAGATATTATTTCTGCCTTACGTATTCAAGGATACGATTATGTTTTAAGTATTGAGCATGAAGATCCAATCATGTCGATTGATGAAGGATTAAACCGCGCTATTACAAACTTAAAATCAATTATGATTAAAGACCAACCGACGGATATGTGGTGGGCATAAAAAAGAATGTTAGCTAAAAAGAGATGAGGAGTTAATCAGATGTCAGCAATCAATTTTGTAATTATCGGTTATGGTGGTATGGGCTCGTATCATGCCCACACAATCATGCCAGCAGATAAAGAAAAAATTAATTTAATCGGTGTTTATGATGTTCTAGCCGAACGCCGCCAAGCAGCGAAAGAAAAAGGGCTGATTGCTTATGAAAGTTTTGAAGCTGTCTTAGCAGATGACAAAGTCGAAGCGATTCTAATTGCGACCCCTAATGATAGCCATAAAGCATTAGCTATTCAAGCACTTCAAGCTGGTAAGCAAGTGGTCTGTGAAAAACCAGTTGCCATGAATACCGCTGAACTAGATGATATTTTAGCTGTTGCTAAAGAAACAGGTAATACATTTATGGTGCATCAAAATCGTCGTTGGGACCCAGATTTTCTAATTGTCCGTGACTTGTACAAAAACAAGCAAATTGGCGATATTTTCCAATTAGAATCTCGCGTGCAAGGCGCAAACGGTATCCCAGGTGATTGGCGGCATTTACCTGAACATGGTGGCGGAATGTTGTTAGATTGGGGCGTACATTTGTTAGACCAATTATTATGGTTAGTAGATAGTCCGATTAAGCATGTCTCTGTCGATTTTAGCTATGTTTTAGGTGATCAAGTGGATGATGGTTTCATGAGTTTCATTACCTTTGAAAATGGGGTTAAAGCCTTAGTCGAAGTCGGTACAAGTAATTATACAACGCTACCTCGTTGGTATATTAAAGGCTTTGAAGGCACTGCACGAATTGATAATTGGGCGTTAGATGGTGAAATGATTCGCGCAACGAATGATGAAAATGCCGTTGCACCAAAACCAATTCAAGCAGGTGTCGGTTTAACGAAAACGATGGCACCACCATCAGAAGAAGCTACAGAAAAAATTGCGTTCCCAGAAGCCAAAGCAGAGTATCCTTCATTTTATAGCAACGTCTATCAAGTGATTCGTGAAAATGCTGAACCAATTGTTAAAAATAGTGAAGTTCGACAAGTGCTGGCTTTGATTGACCAGATGTTTGAATTAGCGAAATAAAAGGAATGGATGGATGCCAGATATAGGTGTTCATCCATTTTTTTATGTGAGATTATAGAAAGGGTAAAAAAACTGATTTTAAAATTAAGTTTTGGTTACGATAAGAATGGTTGGTGTTTCTATGTGTTATACTAGTGACATGAGAATTTTTAGCAGGAGGTTTTTGACGTGCTGAGTATATTTATGCTTTTAATTGGGGTTGTGAAGACACAGGCACCGAAAACAAAAAAAGCGCAAATAAAAGCGATGGCTTATGTCAGCTTTATCTATTTGTCAGCCATTTTCTTTTTTTACAATCAAGCGAACATTTCCTGGACACTAGTAAGTAGTCTGTTGCCAATTGCTAGTGGTTCGCAGGCGTTGATTACAATAGGAACAGGGGCAATTATTGGTTTTTGTATCTGGTTCTTTTTACGTGCGCTAAAAAATGGTCGACTAACGAAGAGATATACATTGACGAAAAAAAATTGGGGGATGTTTATTTTATCAACCCTTTTGTTATTTAGTGGCAGTTTAGCCTATACCAGTAGTCGATGGGCAATGAACGGTATTGGGAATATGCGTTTTGACCAAATTGTCTTTGCGATGACCCAACCGCTTAAAGGGAGTGATCCGGGGCAAATTCAAGCTTTTATTTTACAACCGTTACTAGAAGCTGTTTTATGGAGTACACCGGTGATTTCCTTGATGTATCTTTTACTAACATATTCTTTCAAACAAAGAAAACATTTTTATCGTCCGAGTTGGGCTTTAGCAACTGGTATTTTAGGTTTAGTTGCAGGAATTTCTTTGAGTGCGAAAGTGATTGGATATGCAGATATTAAAGCATATTATTTTGAACATACTGAAATTTATGAAAATAATTATGTGGATCCACGAGAGGTGAAGCTTACTTTTCCTGAGAAGAAGCGCAATTTAGTTTATATTTTTATGGAATCCATGGAAAGTAGTTACATGTCAACTGATTTAGGTGGAAGTCAACCGGCTAATTTATTGCCTAATTTATCAGAATTGGCAGAGAATGAAGGCATTCACTTTTCAAATACGAATCAATTAGGTGGCGGCATGCGACAAGTGCCAGGAGCCAACCAGACGGCTAGCTCGATGGTTGCCCAAACGTCAGGTTTACCTTTGCGTCCATCAACGAGCTTAGGTGGTTCAGATAGTTCTGGCTCAAATAGTGCGGAGTATTTTCCTGGTGCTTATTCCATAGGAGAAATTCTTGAAAAAGAAGGGTACAACCAAACGCTATTAATGGGTTCGAAAGCTGAATTCGCTGGACGTGACCAATATTTCCATCAACATGGGAATTATGAAATTCGTGATTATAACTGGGCAATTGAAAATGGAAAAATTCCAGAGGATTATTTTGTTTGGTGGGGTTATGAAGACAATAAGCTGTTTGATTTTGCGAAAGAAACATTAACTGAGTTAGCAGCAAAAGAGGAACCATTTAATTTAACGATGCTGACAGCAGATACTCATTTTGAAGATGGTTATGCTACTGAGGAAACACCAGATATCTTTGGTGACCAATATAGCAATGTTATTCACGCTTCTGATCAACAAATTATGGCTTTTCTTTCTTGGATGAAGGAACAACCTTTTTATGAAAATACAACCGTTGTTTTATGTGGGGATCACTTAACGATGGATAGTGATTTCTTCGCTGAATTAGATCCGGGTTATCAACGTTCAGTTTATAATGTCTTTTTGAATACGGATAAAAAAGAAGTTCGTAAAGACAATCGCCAATTCAGTGCGATGGATATGTTTCCGACTACGCTATCTGCATTGAATGTGAAGATAGAAGGGAACCGTTTAGGACTTGGAACCAATCTATTTTCATCAAAAGAGACAGTGATGGAAAAACTAGGGTACGATACATTTGAATCGGAACTAATGAAAGGATCCAAATTTTACGATGAACGTTTAATGATGAAGGAGACTTCAACAACCGAATCAGAGTAAAAAAAGGCACTCGCAAACTAAACTAGCGAGTGCCTTTTTTGTGTCGTCAATCATTATTTTAATAATGAACTAGATACGAAGGTAAGTAAGAGACCGATAATCACAATCATCCATGTCCAATAGCGATTCGGAATAAAAAAGAGATGGGAACCATCTTTGATTGGAATACGTTCACCGGTTTCTTCATCAATAAATACCCGAACTTTTGTAGAGATAAATTTTTTTGTCAATAAATAGTTAAGGAGAGCAGCCAATAGTGTAGTTGTTATACCTTGGATTCTATAAGGAATTTTATAGGTCATATCAAGATTTAATAGTGGAAAGAACGACGTTGTAATAACTGCTGCAACTAGGACAGATGCGATAACCAATAACCCTTTTCCGCGCCAAATAATCATGTAAACTCCTCTTTTCCTTTTGATAATTAATGATAGCATAATCCCGTGAGTTGGCAAAGAATGCAAAATTTCTAGTAAATAGCAGCTCAGGCACTGGCGTAATCGCTGGTGTTCTGCTAAAATGGTAAAGGACGATTTTAAGAACAAAGGAGACGTTAAAATATGATTTCAGCAAGTGACTTAAGAGCTGGTATGACTTTTGTACAAGACGGCAAATTAATTAAAGTATTAGATGCAAGCCATCACAAACCAGGTAAAGGTAATACAGTAATGCGTATGAAACTTAGAGATTTACGTTCAGGTGCAACTTATGATACAACGTTCCGCCCAGATGAAAAATTTGAAAAAGCGCATATTGATACAAAAACAGTTCAATACCTATATACAATGGATGATACAGCATTCTTCATGGATTTAGTAACATATGATCAGTATGAATTGCCTGTAGAAACTGTTGAACATGAAATGAAATACATTTTAGAAAACATGGAAGTAAAAATTCAATTCTTCGGTGACGAAGTGGTTGGGATTCAATTACCAACAACTGTTGTACTACGTGTTGAAGAAACACAACCATCAATTAAAGGGGCGACAGTGACTGGTTCTGGTAAACCAGCGACAATGGAGACTGGTCTAGTTGTTAACGTTCCTGATTTTATTGAAGCGGGCGAATTATTAGAAGTGAATACAGCAGAAGGTACTTATGTAAAACGTGCTGGTAAATAATAAGATGAACGTTAAGTGGTACATGACTACTTAACGTTTTTTTGGTAGGTGAAGTAAGTGAGAACAAAAGACAAGCTAACAATTAGTTTGTTAAGTGTCTTGATTGGGTTAATTGTTGGTATAATTGATACGCTTTTTGGAAAAATTCTGCTGATGTTAACAGACTTTCGCCAAGAACATTTTATGACATTGATTTTATTTTTAGCGCCAGTCGGTATGTTATTTATGTATGTTTTCTTGAAGTATGGAAAAAACAGCTCTCAAGGAATGGGATTAATTTTTCGCGCTGGTCAAATGGGAGAAGAGACAATTCCTAAACGTTTAATTCCATTTGTGATAGTAGGTACCTGGCTGACACATTTATTTGGCGGAAGTGCTGGTCGAGAAGGTGTGGCAGTTCAATTGGGAGCGACGGTTGCTCATTGGATGGGGCGAATTAGTAAGCAATTTAATACTGGACAATTGATAGTTATTGGAATGGCAGCGGGGTTTGCTGGACTTTTCCAAACACCGTTAGCAGCGACCTTTTTTGCGCTAGAAGTTTTAGTTGTTAGTAGGCTGCGTTATGATGTGTTGTTGCCCGCATTAATAGCTGCATTTACAGCGAGCACAGTGTCAGCTAGACTAGGTTTAGAAAAATTTCAATTTCTGCTAGATACATCGATGAGTTTAGATACCACCATCGCATGGAAAATAGTCGCATTAGGGATTATTTTTGGTTTAGTTGGTCGTTTGTTTGCAGAGAGTTTATCCTGGTTTAAAAAACAAGCGCAACGGATTGCGAATCCTATTTACCGCATTGGAATGATTGGTCTTGTTTTGAGTATCTTGCTTATTTTATTCTTTCAAGGAAGATATTCTGGTTTAGGAACCAATTTAATTTCAAGTAGTTTTGCTGGAGGTTCTATTGAAATTTATGATTGGTTATTGAAATTATTGTTAACAGTCATCACCATTAGTGCTGGCTACCAAGGGGGAGAAGTGACACCTCTATTTGCAATTGGTGCTTCCCTAGGTATGGTATTAGCGAGTTTGTTTGGTTTGCCCGTGGCTTTTGTTGCTGCACTTGGGTATGTGAGTGTTTTTGGAAGTGCGACAAATACATTGTTGGCACCAATGTTAATTGGCGGCGAAGTCTTTGGTTTTACTTACTTTCCTTATTTTCTGATTGTTTGTGTAATTGCCTTTCTTTGCAACGGCAATCGAACCATCTATGGCGAACAAAAACTAACTATTGAATAGAGCAAAAGCCACGTACAATGTGTGTACGTGGCTTTTTTTTTAGGTAAGATAGACATTTTTAGCTTGAGCAATACGTAAATACTGTTCCTTTTTTTTGCGTGGTAGCTTTTTGAAGGCTGCTTCTGCTTTGGTTGCCTCACTACGCGTGTCAAATTGCTCAGCGTGAATCATTTGCAATGGACGACGACTGGCAGGATGGGTATATTTTGCGCCGCTTCCTGCATTATGTTCGTTCAGGCGACGTGTTAGATCAGTGGTGTATCCGCCATAAAAGGTGTTGTCTTTGCAATGCAAGACATAAAAATAATGTTTATTCGCCATAAAGCATTCGCCGCGTTTCTGGATTGTAATTTCCTTGGTCATTGTAGGTAATCAAGGGTGGTGCTACTTTGAACCCATCTGTTTTGCCATCTTTAATGCCTTCAACTAATAAGATATTGGCTTCTTTACCCAATTTAGGGTAAACAAATTGAATGCGCTTCGGGGCAATTCGATAGCGTTTCATACTCTCTAAAATATCCAAAAAACGGTCAGGACGATGAACCATTGCTAAGCGTCCATTGGTTTTTAAGAGTTTACTCGACACCTGAATGACCTCGTCTAAATTTGTTTCAATCTCATGTCGAGCTAAAGCTAAATAAGGATTTGGGTTTTTGATATTGGTTTCACTAGTTTTAAAATAAGGGGGATTACATAGCAGTAAATCGACGGAATCACCTTTAATTTTTGATAAACTATCTTTTAAATCCATCGTATACATCGTCATTTGTTCTTCCAGATGATTCAGTTGAATGCTTCGCTTTGCCATGTCGGCGAGTCGCTCTTGTAGCTCAATTTGATAAATTTGCGCATTCGTTTTGCGACTGACAAATAGTCCAACAGCACCATTTCCTGCACATAAATCGACAATTTTTCCGCGTTTGGGAATGGCTGGAAAGTTTGCTAATAATACAGCATCTAAAGAAAATGAAAAGACATTTGCACTTTGAATGATTTGAATATCGTCCGCATATAATTGGTCAATGCGTTCATCTTCAAGGATATACATAAAAAAACTCCTTTGACAGTATCATTGCTTCATTATACTATGTTTTCGAAACAAAGGTAAAAAATATTTTTTAAAACCGTTTGCAATTTAAAATTAGATATGATATTATCATTTTGTTCTATGGATTGTTACTGTTAATCAGGCAAAACCAGAATAAACCAGCTATTTTATAGGGGGATATTCTAGGTTTTTTTTGTGCGAGGAGAGAGAAAGTTGCTTATTGATAAAATTTTAAATAATAATGTCGTTCTTTCTCACAATGATAGTGACGAAGAAATCATTTTAATGGGACGAGGCTTAGCTTTTCAGAAAAAAATTGGCGATCAAGTAGACGCACAATTTATTGAGAAAGAATTTGTGTTGAAAGATTCTTTAACAGGGCATCAAATGGCACAAGTATTTAACGATGTACCGAGTGAAGAAATCGACCTTGCCAAAAAAATGATTGATTTGGCTGAAAAAGAATTGCAAGTCGAACTATCGACAAGCATTTATTTAACGTTAACTGATCATCTACATTACGCAATTAAGCGGATGCAAGAAGGGATTGAAATTCCAAATCCACTATTATTGGAAACCCAACGTTTCTATCCAAAAGAATTTGCAATTGCTGAAAAAGGGCTCGCACTTGTTTCTCAGGAGTTGGGCATAGAATTACCTGAATCAGAAGCAGGTTTCATCGCATTCCATATTGTTAACAGTAGTCAAGGAAATGACAATATGCAAACGACGATGCAAATGACTGAAATTGTTCGAGATATTCTCTCGTTGATTAGTCGCTATTTTGGAAAAACATTTGATAACCAATCGTTAAATTATCAACGAATTGTCACGCATTTACAATATTTTGCCCAACGGTATTTAAAAAATGAATTATCTGATGAACAAGATGAATTTTTATTTACATTGGTGCAATCAAAATATCCAAAATCATTTCAAGCTGTTCAGCGGATTAATGAGTTTTTGGAAAAAACGTATCATCAGCCAATTGGTCAAGCTGAAATGATTTATCTAACGATTCATATTGACCGTGTCGTTGGCGAAACATAAAATCAATCATATATAGGATTGTTACTGGAAACAGGCAAAACCTAGATTGAAAATAGAGGAGACTAAGTGTCTTACTGTCCTCTTTTTTCAATTTAGGTTTTTTTGTATATAAAAATAAGGAACAGGAGTGTTTGGAATGAGTAAAAATAGTGAAATTGCCGCAAAAGTTTTAGACTTAGTTGGCGGTAAGGAAAATGTACAGAGTGTGGTTCATTGTGCGACCCGTTTACGCTTTGTCTTAAATGATGAAGGTAAAGCGGATACTGAAAGTCTAAAAGCGGACAGTGATGTGATTCAAGTTGTGCAAAGTGGTGGACAATATCAGGTGGTTATTGGGAGTCATGTGAGTGATGTCTATCAAGAGTTAATGGGCTTAGCGAATTTTAATGGAGAAAATGCGAATGCAGAAGCTAAAAAAGGCAATCCGTTGAATCAGCTAGTAGATGTCATTTCTTCTATTTTTACACCTTTCTTAGGTGCGATGGCTGGAGCTGGGGTCTTAAAAGGATTTCTAACGTTAGCGTTGACATTAGGATGGACAACAGATACTTCTGGTTTGTATACTGTACTATTTTCTGTAGCGGATGGTTTGTTTACGTATTTACCAGTTATTTTAGCTTTTACTGCTGCACAAAAATTTAAAACCAATCCTTATTTAGCAGTTGCTTTAGGAATGGCGTTGGTTCATCCATCAATTACCGCAGCAGCGGGTGCCGGATTAGAAATGAACTTTTTGGGAATTCCGATTATTTTAGGAGCAACAGGTTATACATCTTCAGTTATTCCAATTATTTTAGCTGTCTATGTGCAAAGTTTTGTAGAGCGTTTCTTTAAGAAAGTTGTGCCAAGTTTCTTACAAATTATTGTTGTTCCGTTGTTAGTTTTTCTAGTGATGGCTCCAGTTACCTTTATTGCAATTGGACCTTTAGGAACAATTTTTGGTAATTGGTTAGGTTCTGCTTACAATGGTATTTATGGTATTAGCCCAATTCTTGCTGGAATTGTTATGGGTGGTTTATGGCAAGTTTTCGTTATGTTTGGTATGCATTGGGGCTTTGTGCCAATTATGATGGTGAATTTAGGCCAAGGGGCAGACTCATTAATGCCAATGTTATTACCAGCGGTCTTAGCTCAAGGTGGCGCAGCATTAGCTGTTTTCTTCATGACAAAGAGTGTGAAATTAAAAGGATTGGCGTTATCTTCAACCGTCACATCTATTTTTGGTATTACTGAACCAACTGTTTATGGTGTAACATTGCCATTGAAAAAACCATTTATTGCGGCATGTATTGCTGGTGCAGTTGGTGGGGCGTTTGTTGGTTTCCAACAAGTATCGAACTACTCCTTTGGTTTAGTTAGTCTATTGAGTTTACCTGGTTTTATTCCTCAAGATACAAAAGATATGTCTGGCTTAGTTATGGCAGCAGTTGGTACGGCGATTGCTTTTGTACTAGCATTCATTTTAACTTACGTTTTACGTTTTGATGATCCCGCTGAAGCAAGTGAAGCTGCGGTTACTCCAGCTGCTACTCCTACAGGAACGAAAAAACTTGAACGTTTTGTTTTAACAAGTCCCTTAGAAGGAAAAATTGTTCCGTTGAATGACGTACCAGATCCTGTCTTTTCGTCAGGTGCATTAGGTAAAGGTGTCGCAGTTGAGCCTATCGTAGGTGAACTTTATGCGCCAGCCGATGGAGAAATTACGACACTATTTCCAACAGGACATGCAGTTGGTTTAACGTCAACAGAAGGCGCGGAAATTTTGATGCACATTGGTATGGACACTGTTTCTTTAGAGGGCGAAGGCTTTGAAAAAATGGTTAAACAAGGCGATAAAGTGAAAAAAGGTGATTTACTAATTCGTTTTGATATTGAAAAAATTAAAGCAGCAGGCTTACCAGTTATCACACCTGTTGTCGTAACGAATGCCAATGATTATTTAGATGTCTTAGATATGAATCAGACTGAAATTTTATCTGGTGAAGAATTTTTAACAATTGTACCGAATGAATAAAAAGGAGAAACCGGTGATTTTTAAACAAATCATCGGTTTCTTTTTCTCATTATGAGAGAAAAGGCTTGTCAAGAAAGCTTTTTTTTTGCATACTAAATTTACGTAGTGTTAATGAGAAAGGAAAGAGTCTATGTTTTTTACATTTATGCGTGGTGTCGTGCGTGTTGTTTTATTTCTTATCAATGGCAATGCACATTATGAAAATCGCGAGTTATTACCTAAAGATGAAAATTATATTTTAGTTGCACCACACCGTACTTGGTGGGATCCCTTATATTTAGCAGTGGCTGCCCGCCCGAAAAAATTTGCTTTCATGGCAAAAGAAGAATTATTCAAAAATCCTATTTTACGTTTTATTTTGATAAAAGCGAATGCCTTTCCAGTAAAACGTGACAAACCAGGACCGAGTGCGATTAAAACACCTGTCAAACTATTAAAAGAGACAGATTTAAGTTTAATTATGTTCCCGAGTGGTACTCGCCATTCAACAGCATTAAAAGGTGGGATGGCGGTCATTTCTAAAATGGCAAAAGTCCGCGTAGTACCTTCTGTCTATCAAGGCCCCTTGTCGTTAAAAGACTTATTCAAAAGAAAAAGAGTCACCGTGCGTTTTGGAGAGCCAATTGATTTAAGTGATATTAAAAAGATGAATGAAGAAGGATTAGCAGAAGTGGAACATCGTATCCAAACAGCGTTTGATCAATTAGATAAAGAAGTGAATCCTGATTTTCGCTATGATGTGAAAAAGTAAGAAGAACGAACGATAACTTTCCGAGTTATCGTTCGTTTTGTTCTCTAGAAAACCAAAAAGTAAAAGCTGATTTTTTTGTTTTTCCATCCTGTGAGATAGCGTAGAAAGTGTTATAATAATAAGAAGAATATTTTTAAGAGGTGAATTAGGTGCGATTTTTGCATACAGCAGATTGGCATATTGGTAAAAAATTACATGGCTATGATTTATTGGCTGATCAAAAAGATAGTATCCAGCAGATTATTGCGATTGCAGAAGCAGAACAAGTGGATGCCATTGTGATTGCAGGTGATTTATATGATCGCTCCGTTCCCGCTGTAGAAGCTGTTGAACTATTAAATCAATCATTAATTGAGATTAATTTAGATAAAAAAATGCCACTCTTAGCCATTTCAGGTAACCACGATTCAAGTAGTCGTTTAGCAACGGGCGCTCCGTGGTTTCAGCAGACGGATTTTCATTTAGTCACGCAATTAAAGCAGGCATTTGAACCAGTGACAATTGGCGATACACAATTTTTCTTATTGCCTTATATTGAACCAATTGCTGCCCGTTTGTATTTCGATGAAGAATTTCCATCGATTAAAGAAGCAGTCCAACGAATTATTGCTGAAATGCAACCTTTATTTGATCCGACAAAGAAGCACGTCCTAATTACCCACTTTTTTATTGCCGGTGGTTTGCGCACAGAATCAGAGACGCCTTTGGAAGTGGGCGGGTTAAATAGCGTGCCGTATGAGTTGATGGCGCCCTTTGATTATGTCGCTTTAGGCCATTTGCATTCGAAAAATGCGCTGAAAGAGGGACCAGTACGTTACAGCGGGTCACCATTGAAATTTTCATTATCTGAAATAAATGATGAAAAAGGTGTCTGGATTGTGGACTCGGATACGATGTTGCCTGAATTTCGACCACTTACGCCGTTGCGCGATATTAAGAAAATCCAAGCATCGTTTGCTGACTTGCTACATCCAGATTTTTATCAAAACTTAGATCGCGAAGCGTTTTGGCAACTATTATTGACAGATCGGGCAGTGATTCCGAATATGATGAATCAGCTACGAGCTGTTTATCCCTATATTCTGAGTGTTGAACGGGTGAACGGTCGTGAATCGCAACCGATGCAACAATTCAAAAAACGTGAAGCATCACCACAAAAAGTATTTGCCACCTTTTTTGAAGAAATTACTGGAGACACATTAACAGAGCGCCAACAAGATTGGTTAGATAAAGGATTACAAATTGCTATGGATACAGAAAAGAGGGATTAGATGCAGCCACGAAAACTGACGATGAAAAATTTTGGTCCATTTATCAATGAATCGGTGGATTTTGGAGACTTTCAAGACGCAGGGCTTTTTTTAATCAGTGGGAAAACGGGTGCAGGGAAGACAACTATTTTCGATAGTATGACCTTTGCATTATTTGGCGAAACTTCTGGACAACTACGGACAGGTAAAGAAATGCGTTCGATGTTTGCAACGCCAGAAGAAGCAACCAGTGTCACGTTTACCTTTGAGCATCAAGGATTACTCTATGAAATTGAACGCTTACCAGAGCAAGAAATTCAAAAAAAACGTGGAGATGGCACACGTAAGCAGACAGCAAAAGTTTGTTTGACTATTTATGATAACAATCAAGTAGTTCGTCAATATTCTAAACGTACGGAAGTCGACGCGTTTATTAAGGAATTGTTGCATGTGGATGCCAAGCAATTTTTTCAAATTATTTTGTTGCCACAAGGGGAGTTTCGAAACTTCTTAATTGCTTCTAGTAATGACAAAGAAAAACTACTGCGTAATCTTTTTGGCACAGAAATCTATCAACGAGTGATTGAATGGTTGCATAAAGAAAAACGCGCGCTCGAACAACAATTAAGTAAGCAGCAGGATCAAATGACCTCTTTATTGTCGCGGTTTCAGTGGCAAGAAGAAAAGGCCTTTGTGTCATTGGCAGAAACCTTAACGGATTGGCAACAAGATATTGCGGTGTTGACTGAAGAAATAAATGCAAAACAAGACCAGCTTACGCTTGCGAAAAAACAAGAAACACAAGCAGAAGAACAATTATATGCAGCGAAAAATCTTGCTAAAATTCAAGAAGAATATCAGCAATTACAAGCTAAAAAAACAAAACTGGATGAACAAAAACAAAGCATGGATGAGATTCGGCAACAAATTGCTTGTTTAAGTTGGTTAGATAAGCATGCGCATTTACTGACAAATACGACAAATGCACGTGTTGAATATGAAGATACATTGCAACAATTCGAGCACTTGCAACAACAAATAGCCAGCAATGAAGAGGCACAAGTAGCTTGGCAAGAGGCTGAAACAGAAATGAAAGCCAAACGTCAGCAGTTAACAGAAATTCAAGCACAGTTACAACGTATTGAAAATCTCCTACCAATTGCTAAAGAAGTGACTGAAATAACTAATTCTGAAACAAGGGTAGCAGAAGAAGTTGAGATGTTTACTGCAAAGATGCAACAAGTGTCAACCCAACTAGCCGATTGGGAGCAAACTTGGCAAGCAACACAACGACAATTAGCGAAAAAAGAGACACTTCAACAAGCTGAAATGCGCTATATTCAAGGGGAGCAACTCGTTCATCGTTGGCAAGAACAAACGACTGCCTGGCAAAAAACACAACAATTCGTAGTGGAATATCAAGAAGAAGCAGTTGCTTTACAAGAAAAAAAGGCACAGTTAGCCACGACACTGACCAAAGTGAGCGAGCAATTCAAAACTTGTCGTAGTGACAATGCCAAAATGCAGATTGCACGTCTGCAATTATTGCTAGTAGAGGATGAACCTTGTCCGGTTTGCGGATCAACAGAGCACCATTTGGAAGCAACCGAAACTTTTTCGTCAGAAGAAATTGCTGAAAGCGAGCAACAACTAAATGAATTAGAACAGCAAGTCAAACAAGTGGAGCAAGAGTTACAAGAAGTGACGCTCCAATTGGCAACCAATGAGACTCGTCAAATAGAATTTGCGACAACTAGTGAACAACAGCAACAAAATCTACAGTTACTAACGAATGAGTGTCATGAAGTATTAGGAAAACAAGTTCCATCAGATGCGCTGGCATTATTGGCGAACGATATTTGTAAACAAAAAGAACAATTGGAAGAAGCAGAGCAAAAGAAAGTCGAATTAGAAGCAACCAAAGAACAACTAGACCAGCAATTAAAAGATGAGCAGCAAAAGCAACAAGAAAAAATCCAACAGCTGCAACAATTGCAAACACAAAAAGAGCTGTTACAAAAGCAACTACAGGGGCGAACACTTGCAGAGTTACAAACAGAATTGGATCAGCAAATGGCAACCCAACAAAAATTAGTAACAGTCCTTGATGAACATCAGCAAGCGGGCGAACAATTAAAACTTACGACAGCTAGTTTGGCAGAAGCGCAAAAACAACAAGGTAAGCTAAAACAAATCCAACAGCAAAAAGTTACGGAATGCGAAGAAGAGTTGGCAACCGTTTTATCAGAAAATGCCTTTGGCTTTACAGAAGAGAGCATGCACACTACTTTGCCGCAAGTGACACAACTGCCTGAGTTGCAACAGCAAGCGGATGTGTATGACCAACAAATTCAATTTGTAAAGCAACGGTTGGAAGAATTAGCAGAAAGTGTTCAGCAGCCAGCACCCGATATCGATGCGTTTGTTGAAGTGCATCAAGTAGCCAAAGCACAAACAGAGCAATTGCAAGCGAAAATGATTCAACAACAAGAAATAATGCGTCAAAATCAGCAATTGTTTGAAGAATGTCAGCAATTATATGAAACAACCAATCAACAGTTAACGAAATTAGGTCAATTAGAACAACTTTACCAAACGATGAGTGGCGACAATCCTGAAAAAATAAGTATTGAACGCTATGTGTTACAATCATTTTTAGCAGAGATTTTAGAAGTAGCGAATCAGCGTTTGATTAACTTGACGAAAGGTCGTTATCAATTTTTATTAGCTGAAGAAAAAGGAAGTTATCGTCGGTCTACAGGCTTGGAAATTAATATTTTTGATGATAATGCAGGGATGACTCGACGGGCACATACACTGTCAGGAGGCGAAAGTTTTATTGCTGCATTAGCATTAGCACTATCGCTGGCAGATGTGATTCAAAATCGGGCAGGAGGTATCGCCATCGAAGCATTATTCATTGATGAAGGATTTGGTTCGTTGGATGAAGAGTCACTTGAAATGGCGATGGAAGCACTCGAAATGATTGAAAATGAAGGGCGGATGATTGGAATTATCAGCCATGTGAGAGAATTAAAAGAACGTATTCAGCAACAATTAAAAGTACAAACAACTGGTACAGGGCAAAGCCACATTAAGAGTGTTGTGTAGAGGGGAGGAATCGTTGTATGAAATGGAGTATTCCAGAGAAAATCATTGAAAAAGGTCGAACATATTTAAATGATGGGCGTGTTTTATCTGTTACGCCGGATGCAGAGAATCAAGTATGGCATGCAGAGGTTTTGGGGAGTGAATTGTACCGCATTGATTTGGATGCGAGTGCCAAAGAGGAGGATTATTGCCAATGTCCTTATTGGGAGGAGCACCACTATTGCAAACATACGGTTGCTGTGGAATTGTATCTTAGAAAACAAGGGAAAACGCGGATGATTGCGAAATCAGAAGCACCAAAAAAAGAAGCTTTTTCACCGTCAGTGATGTTTTCCAATGGCTTTCGTCGCCTTGCACAAGAACAAGAACAACCATTTGTATCTTTAGGCATTGAATGCCAACTGGATAGTTTGCCAACGAATCCCTATCGTGAAGAGTTGGATGTTTTAGGCATTTCACTCAAAATAGGAGAGCAGAATGGACGCACATATGTTGTCAAAAACATTTATAAGTTTTTACAAGTATATGAGGAAGAGAAAACCTATCTTGCCAACAAACAAAATAGTTTTCTTCTAACTCATCAAGCATTTGACGACGCGACCAATCGCTTTTTAGCAAAGCTATCACACTTGGCTCAGACACAACAATTAATGGGGCAAACAGGGATTCAAGTCAAAGGGAAATTAGACAAGAAATATTTGTTATTGCCGATTGAAGGTTCACAGGAAATGACACAAGCGATGTTGCAATTTCCATTTATCCTACAAACTGAAGAGAAGAAAGTTCGCAAGTTAGAATTTCCGCAAGTTAAACAGCCGTTGCAATTTTCTGTTGTTCGCCATGAAGATCAATTTGACTTACGGATTGTTCAAGATTTCGACCATGTCTATAAATACTACGGTTGGGGACTAATAAACGATCAGGTGTATCAATTAACAACGAAAGAATTAGACATTTATTTAACGATGGAACAGTTGTTGAAACGCCTAGCAGAACCTAAAATCGCCTATCCTAAGAAGGAATTGTCGATTCTCTTTAAACAAGTTTTACCATTATTAAAACAATTAGGAACCGTCCAAATTTCTGATGAAGTCTATCATTACATTAGCGATGAGGATTTACATGTAATTTTTTATTTGAAAAAACGTCAAGGAAATGTTGAGTTGCGGGTGGACTACGTTTATGGGGATGTCGTATTCTCAACAGATACCAAGCATCAGATTACCCCAGAAGGACACGCAGAAATTTTACGTGATTATAAAAAAGAGCAACGCGTAGAATTATTAGTCAAAAACTTAGATTTCTTAAAAAACGAAACTGGTTGGCAGAAACCTTTACCTGAAGGAGAAGCCCTGTATCGCTTTTTTACCCATGAATTGTCTTATATGCGTCAATTAGGTGATATTCGGATGGGGAAAAAACTCCGTGAACGTTACATTGATGGTCGTAAATTACAGCCACAGATTGAAGTTAGTGAAGCAGGTTCATGGTTAGATGTATCTTTTGATATTTCGGGTATTGCTCAAAATGAAATTGATATGGTGCTTCAAAGTTTATTGCGTAACGATCAGTTTTACACCATGGAGAATGGTCAGGTATTATCGTTAAACTCAGAGGAATTTCAAGAAACTAGCCGAATTTTGTCACAACTAAGAGAATCATTACGAACGGTCAATGGTGTAGCAAAATTACCTTTGAATCAGGGACTACAGCTTCAAGAGCAATTAGGTGATTATGCCCATTTTAGTCAAGGATTTGAACAAATGGTGACGGATTTAACCCATCCAGAAGCATTTTCGGCAGCGTTACCGCAAGGATTGCAAGCTGAACTACGTGAGTACCAAGTAACAGGTTTCCGTTGGTTGAAAATGTTAAGTCATTATCAATTTGGTGGGATTCTCGCAGATGAAATGGGACTAGGGAAAACGTTACAAACGATTAGTTATTTATTATCTGAAAAAGAAGAAAAAAAAGTGATGAAAGCTTTGATTGTTGCGCCAGCTAGTTTGACGTATAACTGGCAACAGGAGATAAAAAAATTCGCGCCTTCTTTAAGGTCAGTGGTTATTAGCGGGAATAAAGAAGAGCGGGAAACGTTGATGCAGCCAGAAGTAGATGTTTGGATTACTTCTTATGCGAGTTTGCGTCAAGATATTGAGATGTACCAAGCACAAACGGTGGATTATTTGATTTTAGATGAAGCTCAAATGGTTAAAAACAGTAGTACCAAAACAGCACAAGCCTTACGTTCATTGCACGTGGCACATCGTTTTGCGTTAAGTGGTACGCCAATTGAGAATAATCTGGAAGAACTTTGGGCATTGTTCCAAATGATTATGCCTGGCTTTTTCCCAAGTCGCCAAGCCTATCGTGAATTATCGACCGAAAAAATTGCTGCGATGATTCAACCATTTATTTTACGTCGTGATAAGCGTACCGTATTGAAAGACTTGCCAGAAAAATTAGAAACAAATTACTACAGCGCACTGACTGATGAACAAAAAACTGTTTACTTGGCTTATCTACGCCAAATGCGCGATGAAATTTCAGGGATGGATTCCGCAACCTTTAAGAAAAATCGTATCAGTATTTTAGCTGGTTTGACACGTTTACGCCAAATTTGTTGTGATCCGAAACTCTTTGTAGAGGATTATGAAGGTGGTTCTGGAAAATTAGAACAAGTCAAAGATTTGATTCGTGCTGCGAAAGAAAATAATCGTCGCGTCTTGCTATTTTCTCAATTTACTAGCATGTTGTCGATTATTGAAGAAGAATTAGCTGAACTCGGTTTAGAAACCTTTTATTTAAGAGGAAGTACGCCGCCAAAAGAACGGATTGAAATGGTTGATGCCTTTAATGCTGGAGAAAAAGATGTCTTCTTGATTTCATTGAAAGCAGGAGGCACGGGATTAAACTTAACCGGTGCCGACACCGTGATTCTGTATGATTTATGGTGGAATCCAGCAGTTGAAGAACAAGCAGCTGGACGTGCGCATCGCATTGGTCAAAAACGTGTGGTTGAAGTTTGGCGTATGATTGCTGAAGGAACGATTGAAGAACGTATGAATTCCTTGCAACAAGAAAAACGTGAATTATTCCAACGCGTGATTCAAGGAAATGAAACACAGCTCCAACAAATGACCGAAGAAGACATTCGTTTGATTTTGAGTGTTGGAGAGTAACATGGATAGAAGAAAAGCATCTTCTGATAAAATTATCAGAAGATGCTTTTCATTTGTTTTGCTTTTCATAGATAGCTTCTCTATAATGGAAAGTATTGAAATTAGGGGAGGGGTTTGATGTTTAAACGTTTTTTTAGCTATTATCGACCATATAAATCTTTATTTATTTTAGATTTCTGTTGTGCGATTGTAGCTGGGTTATTGGAGTTGGCTTTTCCGGTTGCCGTCAATCAAGTTATTGACAAAATTATGCCACAAAATAATTTTCGCTATGTCTTATTAGCTTGCATAGGATTATTTATTTTCTATATTATTAATACGATTTTACAATACGTTGTCGTTTTTTATGGTCACAAATTAGGCGTAAATATTGAAACAGATATGCGTAAAGAATTGTTTCAACATTTGCAAAAGCAATCATTTGAATATTATGACAATCAGAAGACAGGGAAATTGATTAGTCGCTTGACGACCGATCTATTTGAAATTTCTGAGGTTGCTCATCACGGTCCAGAAGATGTCTTTATCACTGTAATGACGTTGGTCGGTTCGTTCATTTTGATGTTAAATATGCATGTGCAGCTAGCTTTAGCAACTTTTGCAGCCATTCCGTTGATTGCGATTGCCTTGATTTTCTTTAATAAAAAGATGACCAATGTAAATACAGACATCTATGATAATCTAGGTGAATTTAATGCAGGCGTGGAAGCAGCAGTTAGTGGGATTCGAGTAACCCAATCGTTTGCGAAAGAAGAATATGAAGCGCAACGTTTTAATGGTTTAAGCGAGTTGTATCGTCGATCAAAAATTGTTTTTTACAAAGTAATGGCAGTCAGTTCCGCTTATAATTATTTGATGATTCGCTTGATTAATTTATTTGCCTTGATTTTTGGTTCTTACTATATGATTCGTGGGGAATTAAAAGCGGGGGAATTTGTAGGCTTTATTTTACTCTCAAATGTCTTTGTACGTCCAATTGAAAAGGTGAATACGATGATTGAAAGCTATCCAAAGGGGATTGCCGGGTTCAAACGCTTAACAGAGGAACTGGATAAAGAACCACTGATTAAAGATAAACCAGATGCGCAAGTAGTAACTCATTTGAATGGTAATATTTCTTATCATCAAGTGTCATTTGCTTATGCAGATGGCTCGAAAGTATTGAACGACATTTCTTTAGAGATTCAAGCAGGGGAAACAGTTGCCTTTGTAGGTCAAAGTGGTTCAGGAAAAACAACCTTGTGTAACTTATTGCCACGATTTTATGATGTCACAGAAGGTCAGATTACGATTGATGGAATGGATATTCAAGACATGACATTAGAATCATTACGTAATCAAATTGGAACTGTGCAGCAAGATGTCTTCTTATTCCCAGGTACGATTCGTGAAAATATTGCCTATGGTCGTTTAGATGCCACCGAAGCAGAGATTCGCCAAGCTGTGAAGTTAGCACATTTAGAAGGTGTGCTTGCGCAAATGAGCGATGGTTTAGATACGGTTATTGGTGAACGTGGTGTGAAATTATCTGGTGGGCAACGCCAACGTGTAGCGATTGCGCGCATGTTCTTAAAAAACCCGCCAATCTTAATTTTAGATGAAGCCACATCTGCTTTAGATACAGAAACCGAGCAAGTAATTCAAGAATCATTAAACTCACTTGCTGAAGGACGAACGACCTTAATTATTGCCCATCGTCTGGCAACTATTAAGCACGCAACGCGCATTATAGTGATGAGTGAGGACGGTATTTTAGAAGAAGGAACTCATGAAGCGTTGATGGCTAAAAAGGGGCATTATCGTAAATTATATGATGCACAATTTCATAAATAAATAGAAAAACCAAATAATCGATGAGGCATAGTTAATGAAATGCCCATCATTATTTGGTTTTTTTGTTGGATGAGAGTCATCACACCTATTTTTGGTGAGTTTCTAATTTTTCACAGGAATGTTCATTTTTTTTCAGGAAAAAAAGGTGGGTGTCTAAAAAATTACTGAATAGTCGTTAAAAAAGTAACACACTTTAATAGGGAGTTTATTGAAAATAAACGTAGAATTTTGGACTAGCTGACTACTTTATTGCTTATTTTGAATAAGGTGAACAGTGAAAGGCGTTGTTCTTATAGTGTTAATGGCTCCTTATTTTTAATAAGTTATTAAAAAAAGCAAAAACAGAAATACAAAAAAAGATTTTTCAATCCGTATAAAACATTTCATTATATAACAGGGTTTCTATCCTGTTATATAATAATAAAAAAATGAGAAAAGAAAAAAATTTTTTTCTAAAATAGAAAAAAGCTTGATAAAACGCGGTTAAATTTGATATGTTTTTTTTTAAAATAACATTTTTTTGATTAGAAATTTAAAAATAAAACTAGTAATTCTCAAAAAATTGGTTTATAATAGAAACAGAAGTGAAACAAATGATTCTTCTGTTTTAAATTTTAAAAAGGAGTGATACACGTTGTTGACACTATATACTTCCCCAAGTTGCACGTCATGTAGAAAAGCTCGTGCTTGGCTACAAGAGCATCAAATTTCTTTCGTAGAGCGAAATATTTTCTCTGAACCTTTAAATATTTCCGAATTGAAATCAATTCTACAAATGACGGAAGATGGTACCGAAGAGATTATTTCGACCCGTTCCAAAGTTTTCCAAAAGTTAAACATGGATTTAGATGAACTGCCACTAAAAGATTTATTAACGCTTGTCCAAGAAAACCCTGGCTTGTTACGTCGACCAATTATGATTGACGAGAAACGCTTGCAAGTAGGATTTAATGAAGATGAAATTCGTCGCTTTTTACCACGCGATGTACGTCAATTAGAATTACGTCAAGCACAGTTGATGGCCGGATTATAAAATAATACTTACTGAGTCGGACTGACTAAAAGTTCGGCTCTTTACTTTTTCATTAAGAAAAAGTGGAATCAACCAGTCAAAGTGTCTTTGTAACGTTTTTCTCTTTACATTTTTGTCGCATCCGTTACAATATAGCTATAGTATCAAAATAAGTGAGGTGTAGCTAATATGGAAATGGAACATATTAATGAAAATACAATTCGTGTATTAATTAAAAGCGAAGATTTAGCTGCTAGAGGGATCACTTTTTTAGACTTATTGGGAAATCAAAAAGAAGTTGAAAGTTTCTTCTATAGTATTTTAGAAGAAGTTGACGTTGATGATGAATTCAAAGGAAGCGAAGCAGTTACTTTCCAAGTAATGCCTAAAGGTGATGGCTTGGAATTGTTTATTAGCAAGAATGCTTCACTTGAAAACATAAATCCTTATGATGTGTATGGTGATTATTACTCGCCAGAAGAAATTACGAACTGGCTAAAAAATGAAGACCCAGAATCTTATGAAGGATATTCTCAAGAGGAGTTAATGGAATGGTTTAAAGAACCGCTTCCTACTAAAAAAGAACAACCAAAAGAACCCGTTGTTAAACGAGATCTTGTCTTAGAATTAGGCACATTTGAAGGTATGGTTCAATTGTCTGCACAAGTTCAAGTAGAAAATAGTATAACAAATCTTTATTTAATGAATAATCGTTACTTTTTAACTGTACAATTCTTAGAAGAATGGGTAACAGATAAGCAAATCGAAAACCAAGTAGCTATTTTAACTGAATTTGGTCGTAAGAGTACAGTTACAGCAGAAGTTCTTGCTGAACATGGTGAGCTAATTATGGAAAATGATGCAATCGGCATGACACGAAGATATTTTGAAGAATAAAATTGCTTAAAAAATAAATCCCCCGCATGGATGAGTTTCATTCATGCGGGGGATTTACTTATTCATCAAATATCGTTATCTCTTTTGTCGTTGCATTGATTCTTAGAAAATCATAGCCGTCGAAGAATGAATCAACCATCACTGAATCATGGAAGATACGAATGAACATGGTTTGATTTGTATAGCGATTGTATTTTTCTACTGAAATAGTAATCAAGTCTTCCTCATTTTTTTCTGATGAGGCGTAGATACTATCATACAATTCTTCAGGAACGGTGAGTTTCCACCCATCGATTAGTTCAATAGAATAGTATAAAGGTGTGTATTTATTTTTAGAAAATCGATTCGTCAAAAAAGTCCGCATGTCTATCATCCTCTTCCTCATTTTCGTCATCGGTATCCAAATTTTCAACTGGCTCTGTTGGAAGCCAATATTTTTCTTTCAGCCAGATAATTACTTCTTTTTTCTTCGTATTGGTCTGTACAGCTAGAAAAGTAAGGGGAAACGGACCTAAGTCAATTTCTTGATTGTCATAAGACAGCTTAAATTTTGTGTGCTTTGTTCGTAATGTTTGCAGAGTAAGTAAATAAATTCCGACTTCTTGGGTATGTTCATCGAACTCTTTTCTTTGTAAGAATTTAATATTTTCATCCTCTAGAAAGCTGGGAATGAGTATTTTCCAACCATAATCTAGCGAATATACTCTGAATTGGGCTTCTTCATTTTCGTTTATATAGGATTGTTTATCAGCAGCTAACCCTAAATATTTTCGCGTTTCCATCTGGACCTCCTTGTAAAAGCATTATTTTCTTGAATATCATAACATATATTTATTTTAGGATAAAAAGATATGGGAAAATTGGAGGGAAAGTTCGCTTAAGTTCAATATTCAGTATGTACGATTATTCTGGTATGCAAGGCGAACCTTTTAGAATACAATGATGTAATAAATAGATGTTGAAGGAGAAGAATTATATGGCGCTGGATATGCAATTTGATCGTTTGATTTTAACAAAGGAAGTAGAATTTTACCAATTTTCGTACCGAGAAAGACCTTATGAAATTGTCGCGTATTTATTACTTCAAGATGCGTTTAAACCAGCATCGAAAGAATTTGGATGGCAATTTTATGATTATGACTTTGAACCAAATGATAATCAAATCTTTGTTAAAATTGGCACGTTGCATGAACTTTCTGATGTGGAACGTGAATATCTGTTGTCTTTTACCGATGGATTATTACGTTTTAAACCTAGTATTAATTATGTCGTAGATTTTTTTAAGATGGATTTCGACATCGAATGGGATTATCCAAAAGATGAAGGATTTTTAGAGTTCGTTGATAAAATAAATAGCATTTTTAAAACAACTATTGCATTAACAAATGTTCAATCTATTAATAATCTTGTACAAGAATAATATAAGCGGTAGATAAAAAAATTTTCTCACTTTTTACGTAATTAATAATGAGGTGAGAGTATGCTAGTTGCAGAAACAAAAGCCGGAATCAAAGTATATGCAGATAAGTGTAAAGGTAAAGTAGAAGCTATTTGTCCAAGTTGCAAAGCACCTGTTCGATTAAAGCATGGGAAAATTAAGATTCCACATTTTGCTCATGTTGCCTACACAGGTTGTGCTTATTTTAGTGAGGGTGAAACATTGGAACATTTGATGAATAAACAAATGTTGCTTACTTGGAGTGGGAGTGGACAATTGGAAGCTTATTTACCGGAACTGCAGCAACGTCCAGATTTACTAATTAACCGTGTGGCAGTTGAAATTCAATGTTCGCCACTTTCCCTTACAAGATTAATTGAACGTACCAAAAATTATCAAAATCATCACTATCAACCGTGGTGGTTAGTGGGCCAAAAGTTGACACCACGTAAACGCTGGAGTCACTTGCAAAAAGCGTTTAGTTATTATGATTTTAAGAAAGGGTGTCATTTATGGGTAATAGCGAATCAACAAAAAGAAATTCAATTGTTTTATCACATTCGTTGGCATTTTCAATTGGGGTATTTTTTTCAAAAGAAGCGCTGGCGTTTTATGGAGTCACCATTAGCTCAAGTTTTTTTATTTGAACCTGATAGATCAGATTATCATTGGGAAGTCAGTGCGTATCGCTATACGATTCAGAAAAAATTATTTCAAGGAAATGAAAAAATACAAGAAATACAGGAACAAATCTACCGATTAAAAGGAAATATTCAAACCTTACCTGAATGGTGTTATAGTGCTAGTGAGTTTTTCTTTTATTTTGAAGATTTGTTATTGTTTCTGCGCTATTGCGTGACTGTCTCAGCCAACTTTCACCAATGGCTGGACAGGATAAAAAGCATTGATTTTTCCTGGTATTTTCCTTTAGTTTCCCAAAAAGAAATTCTTAGAGCTGTTTATGATGAGAGTTGCTTTTTACAAGAAAGCAGTAATTTTTAGTGTGGTGAACAAAAAAAGTATGATACACTTGCTTTATTGAAAAGTAGGAGGAATGAGTTATGTCTGAAACGAAACAGTTACCATTACGTGAAGAAGTTGCTACATCAGTGACTTGGGATTTAACCAAAATTTTTGCTGATGATGCCGCTTTTGAAGAGGCTTTTAAAGAAGTCCAAACGGAGTTAACAAAAGCTGACACCTATAAAGGAACTTTGAAAAACGGCGGAGCAGCTTTTCTGGAAGCCTTAGAATTTATTTTAGATGTTTCTCGTAAATTAGAAACGCTCTATGTTTATAGCCACTTGAAAAATGATCAAGATACAGCAAATACGACTTATCAAGGATTGTATGCGCGTGCAAGCAGTTTGTTAGCTCAAACAAGCGAAGCTATTTCTTGGTTTGAGCCAGAATTACTAACATTAGATGATGCGACAATTTGGGGATATTTTGACGAAGTTCCCGCATTAGAAGTGTACCGTCATTTTGTACAACAAACAGTTGATAACCGTGCGCACGTATTACCAGCAGAACAAGAAGCATTGTTAGCCGGTGCGGGGGAGATTTTCAGCTCAGCTAGCAATACATTTTCTGTGTTAAATAATGCAGATTTAGTTTTCCCAACCATTGAAGGTGAAAATGGCGAAAGTGTCCAATTGTCTCATGGGTTGTATGGACAATTGCTAGAAAGTACTGACCGACGCGTAAGAGAAGCTGCGTTCAAGGGTTTATATAGTGTTTATGAGCAATTTAGAAATACCTTTGCGTCGACGCTAAGTACAAATATTAAAGCTCATAATTATCGAGCAAAAATTCGTAAATACAATTCAGCACGTGAAGCGGCATTAAGCAATAATCATATTCCAGAAAGTGTTTATGATACCTTAGTTGCAGTCGTTAATAAAAATTTACCATTGCTACATCGTTATATGGAATTGCGCAAACGTCTGTTAAAAGTTGATGAATTGCATATGTATGATGTGTATACGCCTTTATTAGGTGAAGCGCCAATCAGTTATACTTATGATGAAGCTGTGAATAAAGCGATTGAAGCTTTAGCACCAATGGGAGAAGAATATTTAACAGTCGTAAAAGAAGCTTTTAACAATCGTTGGATTGATGTAGTGGAGAATAAAGGGAAGCGTAGCGGAGCCTATTCTTCAGGTGCGTATGATACGTTACCTTACATTTTAATGAATTGGCATGATACGTTGGACCAATTATATACTCTGGTTCATGAAATGGGGCATAGTGTTCATAGTTACTTTACACGTAAAAACCAACCATATGTGTATGGCGACTACTCAATTTTTCTAGCTGAGATTGCTTCGACAACAAATGAAAACATCTTGACCGAGCATTTATTGGAAACTGAAACGGATCCTCGTGTGCGTGCATATGTATTGAATCATTATTTAGATGGCTTTAAAGGAACAGTTTTCCGTCAAACACAATTTGCCGAGTTTGAACATTTTATGCATGTAGAAGATGCAAAAGGTACACCATTAACAAGTGAATTTTTAAGTGAGAGTTACGGTGAGTTGAATCGAAAATATTATGGAAAAGCATTAGCCGATGATCCGGAAATTCGTTTGGAATGGTCACGTATTCCACATTTCTACTACAACTATTATGTTTTCCAATATTCAACTGGTTTTTCTGCGGCTTCCGCTTTAGCAAACAAAATTTTGCATGAAGGATCAGATGCTCTAACAAATTATTTAAACTACTTAAAATCAGGTAGCAGTGATTATCCAATTGAAGTCATGAAAAAAGCTGGCGTGGATATGACCCAAGCAACTTATTTAGAAGATGCAATGGCAGTCTTTGAAGAACGCTTGAATGAACTAGAATCACTGGTTGCTGAATTAGAAAACTAAACAAGGATACTGTCTCTTTTAGAGGCAGTATTTTTCTTTCTGAAAATTTTCTTGAAAGACCTATTTTTTAGCTGTATCATAAATAGGGAGATGATTGGATGAATGAAGAAAGTGAATTAAAGAAGATTGATGGAACAAAAATGCAATTTATTGGCAAAGGGCTACTTGTCGGCTTGCTGTCGGGAGTTGTTGTGAGTTTTTTTCGCTTGTTGATTGAACAAATAAGTGAAAAAGTTGTTGCTGCTTATGTATTTTTACGAGAAGAACCCCAATGGCTCATTCCTTGGATAATGGGATCTTTATTATTAGCACTTATTTTAGGTAAGTTGATTCAAAGTGAACCAAATATTAAAGGAAGTGGGATTCCGCAAGTAGAAGGCCAACTTCGAGGTCAACTATCTATTCATTGGTTTTCCGTTTTGTGGAAGAAATTTATTGGTGGGGTATTAGCAATTAGTTCTGGTTTGTTTCTAGGACGTGAAGGTCCTTCGATTCAATTAGGGGCTGTTGTGGCGCAAGGAATCAGTGAAAAAATGAAGCAAAGCAAGTCAGAAGAGAAAATTTTGATTTCTAGCGGTGCAAGTGCAGGGTTAGCAGCAGCTTTTAATGCTCCTATTGCTGGCTTATTATTTGTATTGGAAGAAGTACACCACTCATTTTCACCATTACTTTGGTTAACTTCTTTTTCGGCTGCGATTACAGCTAATTTTGTTTCTCTTCATTTTTTTGGTTTAAAACCTGTTCTATATATCGGCGAGATACAAAATTTACCGTTGTCCTATTATTGGACGTTACCTATTTTAGGCGTGTTATTGGGGACTGCGGGTCGTATATACCAAAAAGTCTTACTTGCTTTACCAAAATGGTATGGAAAAATTTCCTGTCTTTCTAGTAATTATTATAGCGTTGTTCCGCTGTTATTGATTATTCCTTTAGGGGTGTTTTTTCCTTATTTTTTAGGTGGTGGGAATCAAATTGTTTTTTATGTCTCGGTTTCATCGGTTAGTATTTGGCTTTTACTTGCTTTGTTTCTATTTCGATTTATTTTTTCGATGATTTCATATGGTTCTAATTTACCTGGTGGGATTTTTTTGCCCATTTTGTCATTAGGTGCAATTTTAGGGACGATTTATGGGTTGTTTTTACACCAAGTACTAGGGATTGATGCGGACTTTATCAAAAACTTTTTAATTTTTTCAATGGCAGGCTATTTTGCGGCTATTGGAAAAGCCCCATTGACAGCGATTGTGTTAGTGACTGAAATGGTGGGAAATTTGGCACAACTGATGTCGATAGGGATTGTAGTTTTGACTAGCTATATTGTTGCGGATTGTTTGGGGGCTAAACCCATTTATGAAACGTTATTAGATCGCCTGGTTCGACCAGATTTTGGTAAGATTTCGGGCAAGAAGACGGTTATGACCTATTCTGTCGCTCCTGGTGGTTTATTCGATGAACAAATGATACGTGATATTAAATGGCCCCAAGAGATGTTGGTCACTTCCATTCGCCGAGGGGAAACAGAATTGTTAACACATGGTGATACGGTGATGTTAGGAGGCGATGGTTTACTTATTTTGACGGATGCTGGAATCGCACAGAAAATTCGGATGCAATTGCAACAAATGGAACAAGGAGATAGAGAAGAATTGTCACATAAAGAAAAGCTAGCTGACTCTGATTAACGAGTGAGCTAGCTTTTTTTTAGTAAGGTGTTAATACACTTTTTTCGTAAAGTATTTTAAGAATAGTGGTGAAACAAGTGTACTAATTAAAACAATAATTACTAAAGGTGAATAATACTGTGGTTCAATCATATTGGATTGTTGACCGATTTGAATGATGATTAAGGCCATTTCACCACGAGAAATCATACCTGCACCGACCATTAATGCACTATTGTTTTCAAATCCAGCGAATTTTGATCCTAAGTACCCACCGACCAATTTTGAAGCAATTGCAACAATTGTAAAGACAATAATGAAAAGTAAATGTTCAGAGAAGTTATCAAACGTGACTTCTAAGCCAACACTAACAAAGAAGACTGGGATAAAGACTGAATAACCTAATGCTTCAACATTATGATAGACTTCGTGTTGCACTTTAGTTTGGCTGACAGCAATTCCTGCGAAAAAAGCACCAATGACAGAACTTAAACCAACTAAATCAGCCAAGAAAGACATGCTTAAGCAGATGACTAAAGAAGTGATGATAATTGCTGAATTGGCAAATAATTTTTCAGCTAATTGCATTAAATATGGCGCAATCCATTTTACTAGTAAGAAAATTAAAATAAAGTAAAAGACTTGTTCCAATAAAATTAATGAAATAGGTCCATCAGTCGTTGTTTCTCCAGTAAAGAATGAGAGACTTAAGCTAAGTACTAGTACCACTAAAATATCATCGACGACAGAAGCACCTAAGATGGTGGAACCTTCTTTGGTATTCACGGCATTTAATTCTTTAAGAACTTCTACTGAGATACTAACTGAAGTTGCCGCTAAAATTAAACCGAAAAATAAAGCTTCTTTAAAATCAATTTGGAATAGTTCCCCAGTTCCCCACCCTAAAATAACAGGAAACACAATTCCTAACACAGCAACTAATAAACCTGGTTTAAAATACTTTCGTAAAAGAGATAAGTCACTTTCTAAGCCGGCAAGAAACATCAACAGAATAACGCCAATTTCAGAAAATTCGTGGACTAAGAGATCGGGATGAACCCAGTTCAATCCAGCAGTTCCTAGGATAACACCCACTAATAATTGCCCAATCACAGAAGGAATACCCACTCGTCTTGAAAGATGTGAGCCTAAGGTAGTTGCTACTAAAATGAGGCATAATGTTCCAATAAATTCCATTTCTTCAAACCCTTCTTTTTTTATTATTAACTAAATAAGTTTACCATTTTTTTAGCATAAAAAGAAACTGATAGGCAAAAAACTGGAAAATCAGGAATGATTTTCCAGTAAAGTTATAGTAGCTGATTGATTTGTGTGACACAAATTTGGAATCCATTGTAATTCGTCGATACCTTGTAGCAAAAGACCAACATTTTGAGTATCGTGATTGTAAATAACCGCTGAAGTTTGTTGTTGGATGTTCATTTCACGAGCTGTACATTGGTCTTGCCAGAACATTTCTTTAATCAACGTTGACTGGCGGTCTTCTCGAAACATTTCTAAGTCGCCACCTGTTTGTTTGAATAATTGTTCGGTTAATTGTTTTGAATAAGGCAGATGCTGTTTTAATAAAGCTGTCTGTAATTGTAATAAAAAATTTCGTGCATACTTTTTTCCTTGAAGCTGTGCCGCTTTATAATCTAAGGCTGCTTCATAGGACTGCATTAAAAAAGCATTGCGACAAGCTAAGTTACTTGCATCATAACCTGCACGTTTCATCACACTAGTATTGGTCATCAAATTAACTAAAGGAAGGATTTGCAAATGAATTTTATGTGAATCCTGATAAATAAAGTCTAATAATTTGCATTCTGCTTCATAGCATAGCTGACCTAACGGATGGATAAATAAATAAATTTCAATCATTGGAAGAGCCTCCAAGCATAATCAATAAATCATTCTTACTTTAACAGAAAAGCAAAAAAAGGCAAAATAAAAGACTTTTGGTTACTTGGTTGCCCGTACAATTTTATTTTCTGCAAATTTGTAAGGAAGCTGGTGCGTGGTTAAATAAGCATCGAAGGCTACTTTTCCTAAGTGTGCATCATTGACCTCGAGTTCTAGTTCGTAGTCATGTTGTTGGTTATACCAGCTTTCATCCAGAGCCAGTAATCCTTCCGGAATTGCGAATTCTGCGCGTTTGGTTGTTAAGCTAGTAAGGACTTGCAATTGATTGGGATCAATGCCTAACTGTCGAAGTTCTTTTGTCACCGCTCCTTCAGGAAGTTGTTTTTTTGCCAGTGAATCCATTGTTTCTTCGAGGGTTAATCGATCAGTTGTTTCGAGTAAACCAACTGCTTGTGGTGTTTTTAAGGTGATTTCTCCCTTTGTTGTATATTGACGAATACGTAAGCCACATTTTTTGTGACGTAAGTCATTGGTCGGTGTGTCGAAATAGACATTGGTTTGTGTATAAAAGTCATCGGCAGTTAATTGATAATAAGCACATAAGCGTAAATAGTCTTGTTCACTTAAGAGAGTTTTAAATTCAATTTCAAGTTGTTTCATCGAATGCTCCTTTCAATTGTTTGTCTCTGTTGTAACGTAAAGTAGGGCATTCGTCAACTTTTAAAGAGAATTGCACAAATTCGAAAAGGAATACTAAAGCTTTTGAGTTACTTATGTTAAAATGGTACATGTATGTTAGCGTAGAAATGAGGGATGTTAGATGGAAAAAGATTGGGATAGCTTTTTAGCCCCTTATGAGCAAACGGTCGCCGAATTGAAGGTGAAATTACGCGGGATTCGTAAGCAATTTCGTGAGAAAAATCAACATGTACCTATTGAGTTTGTGACTGGTCGCGTGAAACCTGTGGAAAGTATCTTGGCTAAATCGCAATTACGTAATATTCCATTAGACCGCTTAGAGATGGAAATGTCTGATATTGCTGGTTTACGAATTATGTGTCAATTTGTTGAGGACATCCATGAAGTCGTGCGGCTGTTGCGTAGTCGTAAGGATATGAAAGTCATTATTGAACGTGACTATGTGACCAACCATAAAGCGAGTGGTTATCGCTCTTACCATTTGGTGATTGAATACCCTGTTCAATTAGTTGAAGGGGAAAAGAAGATTTTAGCTGAAATCCAGATTCGGACTTTAGCGATGAATTTTTGGGCAACGATTGAGCATTCATTAAATTATAAATATCAAGGAGATTTTCCACAAGAAATCGGCGATCGTTTGAAACGAGCAGCTGAAGCAGCAGATCAACTAGATGAAGAGATGTCAAGTATCCGTGAAGAAATTCAGGAGGCCCAACATTTATTTTCACATGGAAAGGGCAGTTCGACTGATTTAAGTTATCAGCGAATCGCTGAATGGAAGGAAGAGCCCAAATGAAAAAATTAAAAGTAGCCGTTATCCATAGCCATGTCGAGCAATCATTACAAGCAGCGGATCGTTTGTACCAATTATTGAAACAAAGTGGCCATGAAATTGACCGTGACAATCCAGATATTGTGATTTCGATTGGTGGGGATGGCACGTTACTTTCGGCATTCCATTTGTATAATCATAAATTAGATCGTGTGCGTTTTTTAGGTGTGCATACAGGTCATTTAGGTTTTTATACTGATTGGCGTGATTATGAATTAGAAGAATTAGTCAATTCATTGTGTAATGACCAAGAAAAAAGTGTCAGTTATCCTTTGTTGGATGTGCGGATTAAATACCGCAATGGTAAACCAGATAAACATTTTCTGGCATTAAATGAATCAACGATTAAGCGTGGCAGTCGGACGATGGTTGCGGATGTATTAATCAAAGATGAAATGTTTGAGCGTTTTCGTGGAGATGGTCTATCGGTGTCAACGCCAACAGGTTCAACTGCGTACAATAAAAGTGTGGGAGGCGCAGTATTGCATCCAAGTATCAATGCCTTTCAATTAGCTGAAATTGCTTCGTTAAATAATCGTGTGTTTCGCACATTGGGTTCTCCGATTGTTGTTGCTCAGCAAGAATGGGTAGAAATCCAGTTGCAGAATAGTACGGATTATTTGGTTACGATTGATCAATTCAATATCCAACAAGATGAAATTAAATCAGTCGAATATAAAATTGCAGAGGAACGTATTCATTTTGCTTCGTATCGTCATATGCATTTTTGGCATCGAGTAAGAGATGCGTTTATTGGAGAAGTATAGAACTTATGAAATTTATGTATACCTATCAAAAAGATGAGCCCCAGCAATTAAAATTTTTTCTCAAAGAACAGGGAATTTCAAAAGGTTTGCTGGCAAAAATCAAATTTCAAGGGGGCCATTTATTCGTCAATGGGTGCGAGCAAAATGTACTTTATCTTTTAACATTGGGAGATCAAATTTGTGTGGTAACTCCTGATGAAGCAGAGCATGAGACGTTGTTACTAGATGAAACGCCGATTGAGATTGTGTTTGAAGATGAGCATCTGCTATTGGTCAATAAGCCAGCAGGTGTCTCCTCAATTCCAGCACAATATCATCCAAATAATACGATGGCGAATCGCGTTAAAGCTTACTATAAACGTCGAGGATATGCTGATCAAGTGGTCCATGTCGTCACTCGTTTGGATCGTGATACATCTGGTTTGATGCTGTTTGCCAAACATGGCTTTGCGCATGCAAAATTGGATGTTCAGTTACGAAAGAAAGAAATTATCAAGAAATACCAAGCATTGCTTTGTGGAAATATCGCAGAATTACAAGAACACGGTAGAATTGAATTACCGATTGGTCGTGATTTGACTTCTATCATTAAACGCCAAGTGACAGAAGATGGCCGTTTTGCTGAAACGGAGTACTGGTTGTCAGCTAAAAATGATACGTTAGCATTTGTGGATATTCAATTGCATACCGGACGTACCCATCAAATTCGTGTCCATTTTTCGGCAATTGGTTGTCCGCTAGTCGGCGATGATATGTATGGTGGAACGATGGCGTTATCACTGGTACGACAAGCTTTACACTGTCGTCATCTCCAGTTTCGTCATCCATTTACAAATGAACAATTAGTCTTTGATTGTCCGTTACCAGAAGACATGAAAGCAATTAAAGAGACGATTGATGTGAGGTGAAGAAATTGGATGAAACACAAGAGTTAGAAACGGTTTTTGAACAATTAAAAAAAGATTTAGACGAAGGAAACTTGCAAGAATTTCGAGAGACTTTCTTGGATATGCATACCTACGAACAAGGACAATTTTATCAATCTTTGACCGAAGCACAGCGATTGATTGTCTATTCCTATCTTTCACCTAAAGAAGTTGGGGATATGTTTGATGTTATTGAAGAAGATAACGAATATATGAAGGATTATCTCTCAGAAATGCGTTTAAGTTATGCTGCTGAGATGCTTTCGGAAATGTTTACCGATAATGCTGTCGATTTACTGAGTACGTTAGATAAAAGAGAAGTTGCGAAATATTTAAGTTTGATGAATGCGGAAGATGCAGCTGAATTGCGTGTCATGTTGCATTATGAAGACGATACAGCAGGTTCGATTATGGCGACGGAATATGTGTCGATTGTAGCCAATCAGACCGTTCGTTCTGCCATGTATGTGTTGAAACAAGAAGCTAAAACGGCTGAAACAATTTACTATATTTATGTGGTAGATCAAGAAAATCATTTAGTGGGTGTCATTTCGTTAAGGGACTTAATTATTAATGATGATGATATGATGATTGCTGATGTAATGAGTGAACGGGTTATTTCGGTTCACGTCGGCGATGACCAAGAAGATATTGCCCAAACATTCCGTGATTATGATTTCTTAGCTTTACCTGTTACTGATTATGAAGATCATTTATTAGGGATTGTAACTGTCGATGATATTATTGACGTTATTGATGAAGAAGCAGCGAGTGACTACTCTGGTTTGGCTGGGGTTAACGTTGAAGAAATTAGTGAAAACCCAATTAAAGCAGCTGGAAAGCGTCTGCCGTGGTTAATTACCTTGCTCTTTTTAGGTATGGCGACAGCCAGTTTGATTAGTCATTATGAAGTGTTAGTTAGTGAGGCTAGTATTTTAGCAGTGTTCATTTCATTAATTACGGGAACCGCCGGAAATGCGGGAACACAATCACTGGCGGTTGCGGTTCGTCGGTTAGCGATGAATGATGACAAAGAAAATAGTTTCTTTGCGACGGTCATTGGTGAAGTATTAACTGGGATTGTGACAGGAGCGATTACTGGGTTAACAATTTTTGCAATTGTAGCAGTCTGGAAAGGTAATCCAATTCTAGGATTTGTCATTGGAATGGCGATGATGTGTGCAATTACCGTTGCCAATTTGGCCGGAAGTTTAATTCCGATGTTAATGGATAAGCTAGGATTTGATCCTGCGGTTGCTAGTGGCCCTTTTATTACAACCTTAAGTGATTTAACGAGTGTCTTAATTTACTTTAATATTGCTAGTCTATTTATGAGTTATTTTATTGGAAGTTAAAAAGCAAGCGAATCATTTGATTCGCTTGCTTTTTATGTTAATGAGAAAGGATAATCTTCAGGTGTATATTTTTTAGCGTTTGGTACGATTCCTAACTGATTGAAAATTGTACCACCTTGCATTAAATCTTCGTGTGCATAAAATAGTTTTTGATATGCTTGTCCATTGCGTAGAACTTGATGTAAAAACTGTTGCTGAGAATAATTTGGGCTACTTTCGATGGTTAAGGTTTCGCCATTTGATAGATGTAAGGTAGCTTTATCAAATAAAGGCATACCGATGACGTACTCACCAGTACCGGGGGTTACTGGATAAAAACCTAAACTATTAAAGATATACCAACCGGCCATACTACCGTTATCTTCGTCACCTGGATAACCAGTAGTACTGTTATCAAAAGTCTGTGTCAATAATTGTTTAATTAAAGGTTGTGCCATTTCTGGTTTTCCAATATAGCTAAATAAGAAAGGATAGTGGAAACTTGGTTGATTAGAAATTGCTAATTGACCAAATTCAATGGCGGCCATCTCAGTCATTTCATGAATTTCAAAGCCATAGCCTTCGACATTGAAATGTGGAGCTTGATTGCAAAGTTCGATTAATTTTTGCTCAAATTGCTCTTCACCAAATTGTTGAATAAGACCAGCGAAGTCTTGGTAAACAGCAAAACTACTTTGCCAAGCGCTACCTTCTGCATAATCTTTTCCCCAACGGATTGATAAAAAATCTTCCCGAAATTGTCCGTTTTTATCTTTTGCTCGCATAAAACCTGTTTTTGAATCGAAGAGGTGTTGATAATTGCGCGCTTGTTTTTGATAGTAGGTTGCATCGGAGCTTTCCCCTAAAGTTTGGGCAACTTGGCTAATACAAAAGTCGCTGTATGCATAGTCCAAGGTATGGTTGACAGATTCATGGTAATCGCTAGGGACATAGCCATATTTTAAATAATCGGTTGTTCCTTGGCGTCCATAATTAGGATTATCGCTTTGGATAGTAGCCGCTTTTTTCATTGCTGCCAGAAATTCTGGCATTAAATCAGGACGAATTTGTTTGACCGCAGCATCTGCAATGACCGCATCAATCAAAGTTCCAGGCATTAATCCACGTTCATCAGGCGACAGCCATTTAGGTAAATAGCCAGTTTCACGATAACTCGTTAAAAAGCCTTCGAGCATTTCTTCGTATTTTTCTTGGGCAATTAATGAATAGAGTGGATAGACTGTTTTATACGTATCCCAAAAACCATTATTGGTATACAGTATGCCAGAACGAACTTGTTTCGTTAATGTATCATAATGAATCGCCTGATTATTTTCATCACGTTCATAAAAAGTTTGTGGAAATAAGAACGTACGATATAAATTATGATAAAAAGTTGCGACTTGTTTGGTATCATGATGTTCAATTTCGATACGTTGCAATAAGTCTTGCCATAGCTGTTGACTTTGTTGTAAATATTCATTTGGTTGCAACGTCTTTTCGCGCGCTAAATTTAATTGTGCTTGTTTCTGACTAATAAATGAGGTTCCAAAACGAACAACTTGCTGCTGATTAGTAAATGAAAGCAACAGTGTGCCATCTTCGCCTTCTCCAGATACATGCTCTGTGAAAAATGGTTGTTCAAAATGCATGACCAGATAAAATGTAAAATCAGCATCTTCACAGCCAGAAAAATTGATGATTTCAACTACAACAGTTTGCTTGTCTTGTACCTCATAGCGATAGCGTCCAGGAAGAGTCAATAATAAACCGTTCTCATTTTGTTGGAAATTCATCGTTAAGACGCCACCATACATACTTGGGATAAGTGTTGATTGGATATCGTAACGTAATTGTTTAATTGTTAAATGAGTGGGATGGAAGGTACTTTCTGTTGGGCGATAGGAACTTTGGACATGAAAGAGGGAACGCTCAGTTAACTTGCCGCTAACCGGTGTAAAAATTAAATGGCTGAAATCTCCCATCCATGGACTTGGTTGATGTGTAAGGCGATACCCTTGGAAAGTAGCATCTTCCGGATGGAACCACCAACTTCCTTTCTGATCTGTGGTTTGGGGAGCAAAGTAGTTCATCCCAAATGGTACGCCTGTATAAGGCAGGCAGTTGCCATTTGAAAAACTATATTGATTTGCAGTTCCGTGACGTGTGTCGATTGTTTGAGTAAGCATAATGTCTCCTTTGAATAATTAAATTTGTTTGGTTGACTGACGTTGGATAAATGTAACAGGCACTTTAATATCAGTGGGAACTTCTTGTTGTTCAATCCAAGTAAGTAAGGTTTTACCAGCTAGTTCCCCAATTTGTTTAAAATCTTGAGCAATCGTCGTTAATGGTGGTTCAATAAATTGAGCTGCTTGAATGTCATCAAAGCCAATAATCGATAAGTCTTTTGGTAAATCATAGCCAGCTTGTTTTAATGTCCGCATCGCTTCAATTGCGACAATATCATTTTCACAAACTAGCGCAGTTAATTGGTTGTTTTTAACATATTGAATCACGTGAGACTGGGTTGCTAGCGAATCAATAGCTGAAGTATGAAAAGCAAGATCCGCTTGGTTCAGAGCTTGCAGATAGCCAATATATCGATTCTTAACTGACTGTGGATGATGAGTTGCATGATTAAAGAGATAACCAATGCGTTGATGACCTTCATCAATCAAGTGTTGCGTCGCCAATTGCCCACCCGCTAAGTTATCCGATACAATTGTCGGAAAATCCAATTCAAAATTCTTTTTATCTAATGAAATAACAGGAAAATCAGCCAAAGCTAAATTAACTAAAGTATCTAAATATTGTTCGGAATAATCGGAATAATAAATCAAACCATCATATTCAGTCATCAATTCGTTAGACTTTTTTTGTTCAAAAACATCTAATGTCCCCATAATCACTTCTACTTGATGTGCTTGCATGACTGGTAATAAGCCATCAGTAAAATTTCCTAACGATAAATCATGTAAAAAGGGGAGGAGGAATAAAATACGTGTCACTTTGTTAGAGGGAGAATGCACAGTGGGTTCAAATTGTTCTTTAACAAAGCTGCCTTTTCCACGAACGCGATAAATCAAGCCGGCTTGTTCTAGTTCAGTTAGTGCGCGTTTGGATGTGATACGACTGACTTGATAAGCCTCGGATAATTCTTTTTCAGTAGGTAATTGACTGTTTATTGCTCGTTGCCCTGAAAGAATCTCTTGTTTTAGCTGTCTTAAAATTTGTTTATATAAAGGTTCATTCATGAATACGACTCCTTTTGATATATCATATATTGAATAATAACATAATTAATAAGAATAATAAATAAAAAAAGAAAAGAAAGCGTAGACATTTCCTTTTTTTATGCGTATAATCGGTTTGTAAGATATATCAAACTGAGAGAGGAAGCAAAAAATGACTTATAATGATATACCAAATTCTGTTGAACAATTTATGAAGAAAATTACAGAGAAATGTGGCGACGCTCATAAAGATTGGGCAGAAAATTTTAATGCAGCTTTTGCGAATACCTTGCTGACAACAGTCAAACGTCATGAAGATGGCACCACATTTTTATTAACAGGTGATATTCCAGCAATGTGGCTTCGAGATTCAACAGCGCAAGTTCGTCCCTATTTAGTGATTGCCAAAGAAGATGAAGATTTGGCAGCTATGATTAGTGGATTAGTCAAAAAGCAATTTTTCTATATTAATATTGATCCTTATGCGAATGCCTTTAACGAGGAAGCGAACGGGGCAGGTCATCAAGAAGATCATACAGAAATGAACGATTGGATTTGGGAACGTAAATATGAAATCGATTCATTATGTTATCCTGTTCAATTAGCTTATTTACTCTATAAAAATACTGGCCGTACGGATCAATTTAATGAAGATTTCGTCAGCGGTGTGCAAAAGATTTTACAGGTATTTGAAGTAGAACAAGACCATAATTGTTCTCCATATAATTTCGTACGCGATACCTGGCGTAAAGAAGATACGTTAGTAAATGAAGGAAAAGGAGTAACCGTTGCTCCAACAGGAATGACCTGGTCTGGCTTTCGACCAAGTGATGATGCCTGTGCCGGTGGTGGGTATTTAGTTCCATCCAATATGTTTGCTGTCGTTATTTTAGATTACGTAGCAGAAATTTTCAGTCACATATTAAACGATGAAGCGATTGTTGAAAAAGCCAATACGCTACGTCAAGAAATTCAAGCGGGGATTGAGGCGCATGGACGGACAACTAATGCTGCGGGAGAAGATATTTATGCCTATGAAGTCGATGGTTTAGGCAATGCATCGATTATGGATGACAGCAATGTTCCTAACTTAATTTCAGCACCTTATCTAGGGTATGGTTCAATGACTGATGAACGTTATTTACGTACTAGAAAAACGTTATTAAGTAAAGAAAATCCTTATTTCTATGAAGGAAAATATGCAAAAGGAATTGGTTCTTCCCATACGCCCGAAAATTATATTTGGCCGATTGCCATGGCGATGGAAGGGATGACGACTGATGACAAAGCGGAAAAAGAACGTATCTTAAATCAATTAGTAGCAACAGATGCAGGTACGCATTTGATGCACGAAGGCTTTGACGTAGATGATCCAACACAATATACACGTGAATGGTTCTCTTGGGCGAATATGATGTTTTGTGAGTTAGTCATGGATTACTTTGATATTCAAGTCGAAAAATAGGAGAGATTAAATGAAGAAAAAAGTCTATATTATTTCACATAGTCACTGGGACCGAGAATGGTATGTGGCTTATGAAAAACATCATATGTTATTAGTAGAATTAATGGACGATTTGTTAGAAATTTTTGAAACAGATTCTGATTTTAATAGTTTTCATTTAGATGGACAGACAATCATTTTGGATGATTATTTGCAAGTACGACCAGAAAAACGTGCGGCCGTACAAAAAGCAATTAATGATGGAAAATTACGAATCGGACCATTTTACATTCTACAAGATGATTGGTTAATCAGCCCTGAATCAAACGTTCGCAACATGCTGATTGGTATGGAAGAAAGCCGTAAATGGGGAACACCAGTCAAATTAGGATATTTCCCAGATACGTTTGGTAATATGGGACAAGCACCGCAACTAATGCAAAAAGCTGGCTTTGATGCTGCTGCTTTCGGTCGCGGAGTGAAACCAATCGGCTTTGACAACCAAGTGCTAGAGTCTGAAAACTACACTTCTCAATACTCTGAAATGTGGTGGAAAGGTCCAGATCAATCTGAAATCTTTGGATTATTGTTTGCCAACTGGTACAGCAATGGCAATGAAATACCTGCGGAAAAAGAAGCAGCCATCAAATTCTGGAATCAAAAACTAGCCGATGCCGAGAAGTTTGCATCGACGAATCATCTGCTATTTATGAACGGTTGTGATCATCAACCAGTTCAAAAAGATGTTACCAAAGCAATTGCTTTAGCTAATGAATTGTATCCAGATTATGAGTTCATTCATTCTAATTTTACCGATTATTTGGAGGCAGTCCGTAATGATTTACCGGAAGATTTAGGTTCAGTGACTGGAGAATTAACTAGTCAAGAGACAGATGGTTGGTACACATTAGCCAACACGGCTTCCGCTCGCGTATATCTCAAACAATGGAATACACGTGTCCAACGTCAATTAGAAAATATTGCTGAGCCTTTAGCAAGTATGGCCTATGAAGTAAGTGGCAAGTATCCTCACGACCAATTAGACTATGCTTGGAAAACACTCATGCAAAATCATCCACACGATAGTATTTGTGGTTGTTCTGTGGATGAAGTCCATCGCGAAATGGTTCCCCGTTTTGAAAAAGCGAATGAAGTCGGAAAATATGTAGCAGAAGAAGCTGTCAATACCTTAAAATCAGCAATCGATACAAGTAACTTTGCAGAAAATAGTTTCCCGTTTGTGGTGTTTAATACGAATGGTCTTGCAAAAAGTGGTGAAGCAGAGATTGAAATTGAACTTGCTCGTCAGACTTTTGCTGAAGGCTATCCTGCACAATGTTATCATGCAATGGCAGAGCTACCTCAAACGGATTATCATGTTGAAGATGAAAATGGTCATGTTATACCGGCAACTATTTCAGAAGCACAAGTTCGTTTTGATTTTGATTTACCAAAAGATGGCTTCCGGATTCCTTATATGAAACGTTATGTGACGGTTCAATTACCAGTGAAAGATTTACCGGCTTTTTCATGGCAAGGTTTTGCTTTGGTACCTGGTCGTGAAGTAACAGATGCTACACCTTTGGCAAACAAGACAGGAACAGTCATCGAAAATCAACAAATGAAAGTTGAGATTGCAGACAATGGTACGTTAACAGTGACCGATAAAGAAACACAAGTTAAAAAAGAAAATTTACTTGTTTTTGAGAATGTCGGTGATATCGCCAATGAATATATTTTTAAACAACCTGAAAATGACCAAGCTATTTTATCAAGTGATGTACAAGCAACCATTACGTTACTCGAAAACCATAGTGAGAAAGCAGTTGTCAAAATTACTCACGTTTTAGATATCCCTGTTTCTGCAGATGAGTTATTGGATGTAGAGCAACAAATGGTGATTGATTTTACCCAACGGAAAGCGCAACGTTCAAAAGAGACCGCACCACTAACGATTGAAACACTGATGACAGTGACAAAAGATAGTAAGAAGATTGATTTTGAAACCCATGTCAATAATCAAATGAAAGATCATCGATTACGCGTATTATTTGAAACGGGAATTAATGTCGAACAGCATGAAGCAGATAGTATTTATGAAGTTGTTACTCGTCCGAATGCTGTTTCAGCTAGCTGGAAAAATCCGACAAATCCACAACACCAACATGCATTTGCTAACTTGCATGACACGGCACATGGGGTTACGGTTGGCAACTTTGGTTTAAATGAATATGAAATTGTCGGTGATACGATTGCGGTTACTTTATTACGTTGTGTGCGTGAACTAGGAGATTGGGGGTATTTCCCAACACCAGAAGCTCAATGTTTAGGAGAGCATACCTTCAACTATAGTATCGAAATGCACGCTACACCGGAAACACGTTATGCGACGTATAAACATGCGTATACTGCCCAAGTGCCATTTACCGTTGCCCAAGTGGCTGTCCAAAAAGGAAACTATCCAACAACATATCAATACGTAAAAGTTGAGGGCGAAACATTTATCCCAACAGCATTGAAGCGTCGCAAAGTAGACCAAGAGTTAATTTTAAGAGGATATAATATGTCCGACGAAATGAAGTCTGTGACCATTGAACAATCTCATGCCGAACCAGAAATATTAACCTTATTAGAAGAGCCAACCGATGAGGTGTATACTCCGGAACTTCAACCATATGAAATTCGTACGATTGGGTTGATGAAATAAAAGAATCAGTGTAAGTTGATGATGTTTAGCTAGACTTTCGGATAAAGTCTGAAGGCCAAGTCGCGATTTTCGCTGCTTGGCCATTTTTAATCTGCTCAATCGGAAAAAAATGGATGTAAGTTCTAAGTGGGAATCAATCATAAAAGGTGTCTGTGAAGACTCTCGTCAACTAATACTTATGAGGAGTAAAGGAGGTAAGAAAATGTCAACGCATGATTTTCGAGAATTAATTGAGAAAAATAAAACACAGTTTTATGACGATTTAGCTAAAATTATTGCGATACCTAGTGTGAAAGAAAAACCCGAATTGGGTGCACCATATGGTATTCAGAATAAGAAAGTGTTGGAAAAAATTATCGAGATTGCAGAGAGTTATGGTTTTCAAGCCCAGCTAGTCGACAATGCACTGGCTTATATTCAAGTAGGGAGCGCTGAAGATTATATTGGAATTATTGGACATTTAGACGTTGTCGCTGCTGGTGGAAAATGGACCTATCCACCATTTAAATTAACGCAAGCCAATGGTAAGTTGTATGGTCGAGGAATACTTGATAATAAAGGACCAATTTTTTCTTGTCTGTACGGATTGAAATTATTAAGTGAGCAAGGCTATCGCCTAAATAAAACACTTCGAATTATTTTTGGAACAGATGAGGAGAGTGGTTCATCGGATATTAATTGCTATTTAGAAAGTGAAAAAGCGCCTACTTTTGCCTTTACTCCCGATTGTAAGTATCCAGTAGTTTACGGCGAAAGAGGGATTATCAATGTAGAGATGATATCTATCCTTCCTCCAGAATCATTAGCACGTATTTCTGAAATAGAGGGTGAGCAAGCCCGCAGTTTTGTCCCCGATATGCTAACATGTAGCCTTGAAGGTGAAATGCTCAGTGTTCGAGGGAAACGAGCGCCCTCGAATGCACCTGAATTAGGGGAAAATGCCATTACACTATTGGCTGAAAAAATTAAAAACCACACGGAAGATTCGGTTTTAAAAGCTTATTTCACCGGCTTATATGATGCTTTACATGAAAAACATCATGGAGAAGGTATGGAAATGGCTTGGCAAGATGAAATGAGTGGGAAATTAAGCATGACACCGTATCTCTTAGAAAAAACAACAACGGGATTTAAATTAGGTTTATCAATCCGCTATCCGGTATCTTATACAGAAGCACAAATCTTAGCAGGCTTAGAAAAAGTGGCTAATCAAGCGGAAATACCGACAAAAGTGGCGTTAATTCGTAGTCTTCCTAGTCTTTTGGTTGATAAGAATCGTCTGGAAATCAAGCAGTTAACCAAAGCGTATGGTGATGTTACTGGTTTGGACAGTACGCCTGTAACGACGACTGGAGCAACCTATGCCCGATTTTTACCAGAAACGGTGGCGTTTGGTCCATCATTTCCTGGCCAAAAAGGGATTGCGCATAATGTAGATGAATATATGGATGAAGAGGATTTGTTGTTGAATATGGAAATATACATGAATGCTATTTTAAATCTTTGTGAATAAGACTGTAGGAGGAACAATAATGAGTTATGGAATGATCGCAACATGGCGTATGGCTTATGATGGAATTCGTGTTGGAATAGTAGATTTAGCAAACTGTGGTTCTTCACAAAAAGCGATTGTTGATGCGATTAAAATAGTCGAGGATTATCCATTTTATAAATCAGTTGGCTATGGTGGATTGCCAAATGAAGTTGGGTTGGTTGAATTAGATGCGGCCTTTATGAATGGGGATAACTTTGACATTGGTGCAGTAGCAGGCAGTCGTAATGTTAAAAATCCAATTGTAGTAGCAGAAAAATTAAGCCATGAACGATTTAACTCTTTCTTAGTTGGAGATGGAGTCGCAAAATATGCAAGCAAAGAAGGTTTTGAGCTTCGAAATATGTTAACCGAACGTGCGAAAAAAACATGGGAAAATCGTTTAGAGGAAATGAGTAAATCAAATTTAAGTCCTTATGATGGTCATGATACGGTAAGCATGGTGGCTTTAGATCAACATGGAAGTATGTCTTGCGGAACATCAAGCAGTGGTCTATTTATGAAAAAAGAGGGCAGAACGGGTGACTCACCTCTTTCAGGATCAGGTTTTTATGTAGATAGTGAGATTGGTGGCGCAACAGCAACTGGATTAGGAGAAGATTTAATGAAGGGCTGTTTAAGTTATGAAACGGTGCGCTTAATGAGTACCGGATTAACACCGCAAGAAGCAGTAAATCAAGCAACTATGACATTTGTAAAGAAGTTAGAACGTCGTAAAGGGAAATGTGGTGCATTTTCTTTAGTTGCGATGAATAATCAAGGTGAGTGGGGCGTTGCGACAAATGTTGAGTTTTCATTTGTAGTGGCTACCGATCGGTTATCTCCGACGATTTACTTAGCATATCCAGCAGAAGATGATGGGTATCCGACGATTGAAGTAGCTAGCCACGAATGGTTAGATGCATATCAAGCAAGAATTACGGCACCTATCAAGTAACAGTGATTGCTGGTAGTCCTAAATTGTATGTTAAGGAGTAATTTCTATGACAATATTAACAATTGATATAGGTGGTTCAAGTGTTAAGAGTGCAATTTATACAGATAAACTAGAAGACAGAAATCACTTTTTTTCACCCCCTAGCTTAAATGAAATGCAAGTAAAATTGGATCAGTTAATTTCTTATTATTTAGAGAAGTATCCGATTGAAGCCATCGCTTTTAGTGTTCCGGGAATTCCCAATCATGACACTGGACGTGTGGAAGGTGTCAGTTCTTTACGCTATATCCATCAGTTTGATTTTATTTCCTATTTTTCTGAAAAATACCAACGACCGATTTATTTTGAGAATGATGCTAATTGCGCTTGCAAGGCGGAAGTTCAATTAGGAATAGCCGGAGAGGTAAAAAATGCCTTATTTATGGTCATTGGTACCGGTATTGGTGGAACAATTATTTCTAATGGTCAAATCCTATCAGGTGAACATGCTTATGGTGGTGAGTTCGGAATGATGCTTATTGATGGTCGTCATGAGTTGAGTGAATTGGGGTCTGCGGTACACATGGCAAGAAAGTATTCAATACTCAAAGGTAAATCTTATACTGGAGAAGAAGTCTTTGCTCTTGCGGATCAAGGCGAAATCGATGCTGTAGCAGCAACAGAAAAACTCTATCATTATTTAGCTCTAGGTATTTACAATCTGCAATACATGATTGATCCAGAATATATTGTACTCGGTGGAGGGATTACCAAGAGAAGGAATTTGTTAAAACATATTCTACGTAAATTAGACGAGATTATGAATTATGGACAGGTCTGTCCAATCACCCCTAAAATTCGTTTGGCTAAATTTGGCAATGATGCGAACTTAATTGGTGCTGCATTAACTGTTAAAAGTAGTAAATAAGAAAGAATGTATCTCGTTTATTGTAATCTAATCGCAAACCATAAAACGTAGGCAATCAATGGATGTAACACTTATTGATTGCCTACGTTTTATTAATTATTTAAAAACAGTTCAATGACAGGCACCAAAGAATCGGGGCGTTTGGTTGGTAATTGTAAGACAATGTCATTTGGTTCAATAATTGTTTCAGTCGTAGTTATTACTTCTTCTGGATCAAAACCACGATAAAACACTTCAGAACCATCATTTAAAAATTGGGCGTAGCGAATTTTTCCAGCTAAATCTTTTAAATGAATGTGACCATATGGCCATGCAAAAATGTGTAAGTAGAGACGGTTTCCATTTTGAGTATAACGACAATCAGCAGGTGCAATGAATTCACTAGGTCCACACTCTTTGATTGAGCGATTGTGCAAATAAAACCATTCATTGAGTTCCTTAAATCGTTCTTTTGATTGTTTATCGATTAATCCACGGCCGTTTGGTCCAGTATTTAGCAGGAAGTTTCCGCCTTTAGCAACAGTATCAATCAGCATTTGTAAGATTTGTTCTGCTGATTTCCATTGTTGGTTGTTTCGATCATATCCCCAAGTGCCATTCATCGTCTGACAAGCTTCCCATAAAACTGGTAAACCATCTTGATACAATGGTTTATCTGGTTGGTATTGTTCGGGAGTTGTAATGCCATGACCCAAAGCAAAACGGTCATTTAGTAACATTTCTGGTTGTAAGTTACGGCAAATAGTTTCTAAACGTAGAGCATCCCAATCGTCAGCACCTTTTCCGACCGACCATCCCCAATCACGATGTGCATAAGAAAAATCAAACCACATATAATCAATTTTTCCATATTCGGTTAATAATTCTGTGACTTGTCCAGCTAGAAAGTCTTGGTAGCTTTTTAGTGTACGTTTATTATTCGTTGCACGATAACTTTTATCTTCTCTGCAAGGATGTAAGCCGTCAATTGGGAATTCTGGATGATACCAGTCAATCAACGAGTGATACAAACCAATTTTTAAACCCACTTGACGGAATGCTGGTAATAGCTCAGCTAGTAAATCCCTTCCAAATGGTGTATTTGTAATTTTATACTCTGAAAGCTTAGTATCCCATAAAGCAAAACCTTCGTGATGTTTGGTGGTAAAAACGACATATTCTGCACCGGTAGCTTTTATTTCTTGCGCCCATTGGTGAGCATCAAATAAATCAGGATCAAAATGTTCAAAGTATTTGCGATAGTTTTCTGGAGTAATCTGTTCATTCGTCATAAACCATTCATGACGAGCGCCGAGTGTGTATAATCCAAAATGAATAAATACACCAAAACGTGCGTTGGTAAACCATGTGGTATCCGGATAATTTTCTGGCCAGTTACTATATGTTTTCATGAGGTCTCCTTAAATAAAATGTGTATTGGTCATATTGGTCTCCTCGATAACCCATTTGCCATTTTCTTTGACAAACGTATGATGAGCTTCCGCAATATGGTCACGATAGTCCTTTTTTCCTTTATTAATTGTTTTTTGTTGGGTTTCAACTAGCATATGATTCTTTTCTTGTTTTAAGACTTTAAAAGAAAGCAAGGTATTTTCTAAATCGTAGTCATCAAAAAATGTTTGCATTTCTTTTTTAGTTTCTTCTTTGGCAGTAGAGACTAAGGTTGTAATGTATAAGTCGGCGTCTTCATCATTTACTGCTTGCAAGTTAGTTGTTAAAGTATGAAAGGCAGCCTGTGCAGCTTCTTGATCGGTAATCTTACCTTCAATTTTAACTTCTGTATCGGTTGATAGTGGTGCTGTAGATTTATTTGTTAGGAGATGAAAGAGTAGCACGACACCTAACAGACCAATCATGCCTAAGAATAATTTATTTTTCATGCTATTCCTCCTTAAACATCAGATAATTTGCTGGGACTGACAATGCCGTGATATAAATTACGACCAATGATTCCTTCGGGCATAGGGTATGGTCCGTCAAATGGCAAGCGTGTTTCCGTTAATTCTTCGAGAGAAATATCATGCATTAGCCATTGTGTGATTCGCCAATGGGAACTTTCTAAACGCGTAAGAATGCCACCGTAGCGAATATCCAATACTTCCCAGCCAAAAGCTTTATTAGCAGCAAACCATAGCTGGCGATGAGATTGACGTAAGTTATCAATTAAGTTTTTTAATTGCTCTAGTTGTAAGAGTATCTGTTGACCATCATTTTTATCTTGCGCTAGGTAAATTTGTTGTAGATGGATTCCTAAAGACGTTTTCTTCGCTAATATTTCAGCGAGTAATTGGTAATAAGCAAATAAATCGGCAGTTTTCTCAGATGTTTGACATTGAGCTAAGTCTTTTGCAAGTTTTTGATAATGTTCCGTTAAAGGGAATTCAGAAATTGTTTTGTCATACAAACCAAGTAATGGGTCTTGGTACAAAATTAATTTGCTTACTGCAGAACCTTCAGGATTTTCAGGAGCAACACCGGGTGTCTGGTCAAAGCAATCCAGTAAAAGAAAACTGTCCGCAGATTCGTGTTGCAATTCCAAAAAGCGAGTGGCTACTAATTCATTTGAAACTGTCTGATTAAATTGATGCTCTGCAAATAATTGTAGACCATATAACGCACTATCTAAAGGTGTTTCTGAACCATCATCTCCCCATAGCGTGGCATAAACGGAAGAAATCTGTTGTTTTTTACAAGCTGATAAAGCAGCATGAGTAGTGGCGATTGTTTTACTATAGTTGGGTGCAAGTCCGTTCCATGTCCAAATACCACCGGCAAACACAATCGGTTTTGCTAATTTTTTGTGCTGTGCCAATAATTGTAAATAGTCCGACTCTTGATGATGGTAGTAATCCCAATACACCATTTTGACATGTGGAATTTCAGTAATGACTTCTTGAGGAATAGCAACATCAGGGTCATAATAATCGCCTGTTTTTGAACCTAAACGGAAATACATGTCACTCCACATTTCAACTTCCAAGTCTAAGGAATCGGTAATTTCTAAGACTTTTGTTAAGTGTCGATTCATTAAGTCAAACCGATTTTGTAAACCATGTCTTTGTAAAAAGCGTCCAAGGCCCAATTGATGCGCTTCGTCCATCCCAATATGAATTTTTTTCGTACGGAAAGGTTGGCTGACTGCTTGAATGGCTTTTGCTAAGAAATGATAGGTTTTCGGCTCGTCAACTAGTAAAATATCTTCGGTGTCACGAAAATCACGGGTGAAGTTCCATTTCAAAGGGTTTTTTAAATGAGCTAACACTTGAATAGCTGGAATTACTTCAATACCCAGATCATGCCCATAATCATCAATTTCTTTTAATTCTGCTGCTGAATAACGTCCACGGAAATAACCAAAGTAAGGATAGTCTGTCACTTCATAAGTATCTTCCATATATAGGAGACATTGATTGAGTCCGATGACACTACATGTTTCTAACAGCTCTTTGATTTTTTCGACCGTCGGAACAGCATTTCTTGACGTATCCACCATAGGACCAATGACATCAAATTGAGGTGTTTCTGTGAATGAAAAATCGGGTGTTTCCCAATGATAAAATAACAAATTTAGCCCTCTGAAAAGATGCGCTGGTTCAGAAAATGTCAGGGTGATTTTATCAATTTTTTTCTCACAAATTAGAGGACCCTTGTGGTGAATTAGCTGAATCGGTGTTCCGGATTCATCCAAACAAAACTGTAATTTTTTTTGTAAAATGAGTAGCCCATTTTTGACAGTATCGATATCACCTGTAAAATATACCGCTTTCATTTTTGTGCTCCTTTCCTTGTTCTTCTATTAGTATAGACAAAATATTTTTGCATTTCTATAGGAGTAAAATTTTACATAGTTGAAACAATTTTTACATAGTAAATAACGGATTTTTAATCAAAAAACATGTTTTTAGTTTGAATAGTTTTTAATCAATAAGTAAAAATAATAGAAAAAATCTTTGATTAATCAAGTGAGAAATGTTGATATATCAATTGTTTTTACGATGGTCAAAAACCACATATTGAGTACCATTGGCATTCTAGGTAATATGAAAGTGCTTTCAGGTTGCTTTTTTGAAAAGGGGGAAAAAGATATGGAGTTAACGGTGAGACAAAAGAAAAGAGAAGCGATAAAGAAAAAGATTATTGCGAGCAGACAATTGTACCTATTTATTGTGCCCGCTTTCTTAATCGTTTTTATTTTCTCTTATATTCCAATGTATGGTGTAATTATTGCATTTAAAGATTACATTCCTACATTAGGAGTTTGGGGAAGTCCATGGGTAGGGATGAAACACTTTGAACGTTTCTTTAATTCGTATTATTTTTGGGACTTATTAAAAAACACTTTGGGTATCAGCGTCTACTCATTAGTTGTTGGATTTCCACTACCAATTATTTTAGCATTAGCATTAAATGAAATTAAAGATGGACCATGGAAGAAGTTTTCGCAAACGGTTACTTATGCACCGAATTTTATTTCAGTGGTGGTAATGGTTGGGATGATTCTAGCTTTCTTAAACCCATCAACTGGTTTGATTAACCATGCTTTAGGTTTTTTCGGAATTGATTCTATTTCCTTTATGGAAGATCCGAAATGGTTTAAAACTGTGTATGTATTATCAGGAGTTTGGCAAGGAACAGGTTGGGGATCGGTTATCTATCTAGCTGCTTTGGCTGGGGTCGATACTCAATTACATGAAGCGGCAATTGTTGATGGTGCGTCTCGTTTACAACGTATTTGGCATATTAATTTACCAACAATTCGTCCAACGATGGTTATTTTGTTGATTATGAATGTTGGGTCTGTGATGAACTTAGGCTACGAAAAAATTCTATTGATGCAAAACCCACTAAACATGGAATCATCTAATGTTATTGCGACATTTGTATATGAACAAGGGTTATTACAAGCACAATATAGTTATGCTGCGGCTGTTGGACTATTCAATTCAGCAATCAACGCTATTTTATTAATTGTTGTAAATAAAGTTGCTGCCAAATTAGGCGATTCAAGTCTATTCTAGAAAGGGGATTTATATGGAAAATCGATTAGTTAAAGATACCAAAGCAGATAAAGTGTTTATGATATTTACCTATATTTTCGTCTTTCTTTCGGTAGCGATTGTTTTGTATCCATTAATTTATATTGTTAGCGCTTCATTTAGTGATCCACTGGCGGTCAATTCAGGTGCGATGTGGTTATATCCGAAAGGGTTCACATTGGAAGGATATAAGACGATTTTGGAGAATGATAGTATTTGGCGAGGATACCTGAACACAATTTACTATACAGCATTAGGGACATTTATTAATTTATTTTGTACACTACCAGCAGCGTATGCTTTATCAAGACCAGATTTTTATGGTCACAAAACATTTACGACTTTCTTATTAATCACCATGTTCGTAAGTGGGGGATTAATTCCTTCTTACTTATTGGTTAAAAATTTGAATATGTTAAATACCGTCTGGGCATTAGTCTTACCTGGAGCTGTATCAGTGTATAACTTAGTTGTTACAAGAACATTTTTCCAAACGACCATTCCACGTGAAATGGAAGAGGCAGCGATTATTGATGGCTGTAACGATTTCAAGTTGTTTATGAAAATTATTTTGCCGTTATCTACGCCAATTATTGCAGTCATGGCATTGTTTTATGGTGTAGGTCATTGGAATAGTTTCTTCAGTGCATTAATTTATTTATCGGATAAAACAATGTATCCATTACAAATGGTTTTACGCGAAATCTTAGTGTTGCAAGATATGTCTTCAAATAGTATTGGTAGCAACATGACAAGTGATATGGCGGAATTAATGTTTAGTAAGCAACAATTGGCAGCTGTTATCAAATACGGTGTCATGATTGTTTCTACTTTACCAATTATTATTGCTTATCCATTTTTACAAAAGTATTTTGTAAAAGGGATGATGGTTGGATCAGTTAAAGGCTAGTATTTTACGGCAATTGCCGATGAATAAAAATCTTTTATAGGGAGAGAAAGAGATGAAATTACACAAATCGAAAGTTTTATTTGGATTATTGGCTTGTGGCGTTCTGCTAACAGCATGTGGTGGAAACAAAGACAATGCAAGTAACAAAGGAAGCGATGTTGAGTTAGGGGAAGTTGGCGAGTTTCCAGTAACAAAAGAAAAAATCAAAATGACGATGATGGGCCCTGGTACAGGTGAAGCGGAATGGAAAGATATGCCTGTTTTCCAAAAAATGGCTGAAATGTCAAATATCGAATTTGAATTTACAACCCCACCAACTGCTGACTTTAGTACAAAACTTAATTTGGCATTTGCTGGTGATGATTTACCAGATGTGTTATTTGGAACTAGTTCTGAATCGTTAACACCAGCTATGGAAATGGACTATGGTTCTCAAGGTATTTTAGTCCCATTGGAAGATTTAATTGATGAAAATATGCCGAATTTGAAGAAAATTATGGATGAAGATCCATCGATTCGTAAATCCATTACAACACCAGACGGTCATATCTATTCATTACCAATGATTCATCGTGGCGAGACTGCTATCTGGCCTCGTGGTCCAATGTGGTATCGTGGTGACTGGTTGAAAGCATTGAATGTGACTGAATTGCCAAAAACAACAGATGAATTTTATGATTTATTAGTTCGTTTCCGTGATGAAGACCCAAATGGAAATGGCAAGAAAGATGAGATTCCATTGACAGACGTTAAAATGGACAGTACTCGTCCTTGGTTAATGGGAGCATTTGGTTTAACTGAACGTGGAATTGAAGAAATAAATGGTGAAGTTGTCTACACGCCAATTACAGAAAACTACAAAGAATATTTAACTTATATGAACAAATTATATTCTGAAAAATTATTAGACCAAGAAGTTTATGGACAAGCAGATGAACAGAAAAAAGCCAAAGGTCAAAATAACCAAATCGGTTTATTCCCAGATTGGTTCTCAATCTTCACAACAGGGAAAGCTGAAAAAGAAGCAACGGATGATTTGATGTTCCAACCATTGACTTCTGATGTATCACCAGAACTGGTTGTACCAGGAAGCACACGTATGGCGCGTGAAACATTCGCGATTACGAAAAATTGTCCTTCACCAGAAGCAGCGCTACGATGGGTTGACTACTTCTACGGAGAAGAAGGTTCATACTTCTTGAGTAAAGGGCCAGAAGGCGCACTTTGGGATTGGGCAGAAAATGATAAAGGCGAAAAAGTTCGTGTATATGCCGAAGGAATTGATACTTCTGACACGGAAGGAGAACGTGCAAAAGTGACACCAAACTATGGTATTACAGTTCCTACAATGGGATATCCAGAAACAGAGGATATGATGATTTTGACTGATCCAAATCAAAAACCAGACAGAACATTCATTGAATTTATTGATTCAGAAACCCAAGCAAAAATTACGCCATATGCAAAAGTACCGTATCCATTGTTATATTTAACAACAGAAGAATCTGAAAAAGTTCGTGATTCAGAAACAGATTTGAAAAAATACGTTGAACAAATGGAAGCGAAATTTATCACTGGGGTAGAACCTTTATCAAATTGGGATAAATACGTGAAAACTATCGAAAGTATGGGTGTTGAAGAGTACGTTTCCGTCTATCAAACAGCTTACGATCGCTGGGCAGAGAAATAATCTGTAAAACAGTTGGTTTGGAAAGCGCCAAACCAACTGTTTTGTTATTTTTTTAAGTTTCTTATAATAGCAATTTGAACAATTTTTGTGGTAAGCTACTCTAATGAACGAAGAAGGGGGAATGGAAATGAAAGAAATGAAAGGGATTATCAAAGGCAGCTATGTCTTGGGGCAAAGGATTATCGATGGTCTCATTTTACAATTTCTATTTATCGTCTATACATTAAGAGGAGGAATTGTTTTAGGTTTTTTTCCAGCATTGGCATCAGTATTTCAAGTTATTTATTTAGCACTAACACATAAAGGCGGAAAGTTCAAATCAACCTTCCAAGAATCCTATAAGGAAAATTTTAGAATTAGTAATCAACTAGGATTTACTGCGCTGACTGTGTGTCTCTTTTTATGGGTAGATTTACGTATTTCTGGGAATTACATTCAAGTGCCAATACTCCATTATTTGCTAATTTTATTGTTTATCTTAGCTCTAGGAACAAGCTTATTTTTATTTCCAGTTGTATGTCGTTACTCATTAACGTACGTAGAGTATCTACGCCAAGCTGCTATTTTGTTTTTTACTAATTTAATTGAAGCAATAGCTATTTTAGTAGGTGTGTTTCTTGTTGTGTGGTTATATGTCATTTTTCCGATTTTATTAATTATTGCTGGTGTTCCGTTGTTATTATTTCCAATTATTTGGTTTGCCTTGCAAGCAATGATAAAAACGGAGCGAAAGGTTGAGATGTCATGAAAATCAGACATTTTTTACCTAGAAAATTTTTATTTAAAAAAAAGACGTTCTACCGTTATGTCTTTTCTTATTTATTAGTCTTTTTGTTACCGTTTTCTATTGTGTCAATTATTTGGTATAAGACTTCGACAGATAGTATTAACAACCAAATTGATTTATCTGCACAAAATCATTTGCTGCAAGTCAAATCAATTATGTCAGCTAATTTACGACAATTGGATTACTTAACCGATCAGATTAGTAATAATCCTCTGTTGAGTGAGAAAATGTTTGAGCATCCATATTATTCTTTGGAAGCCAGTAAAGAATTGTTACGAAATAAAGTCAATAGTAATATCATTGAAGAATTGTATGTTTACTATTACAACCAACCTGAAAAAGTCTATTCATCTAACGGCTTATTAGATTTGCCAACATTTATTCAACGACGATATGGCACTTTTGATTTTGATGAAGCTGCTTTGAAGCAATCGTTGAATACAAAAGCGCCTTTGATTGAACGAGTACCGGCAGGTAAGAAAAGTGGAGTGGGGTTGATGACCTACATCGTTCCTTTATCAGCTACGGATGGACTCCCTTCTGGTGTCGTGATGTATACGATGCGAATGAGTGATATTCAAAACTTTTTGGATAAATCAGTGGATCGTGAAACAGGGAATGTTTTTATGGTTGATAGCGAGAATCGCTTGTTGGTAGCTTCTCATGATGATGAGATACCTGCATTTATGAATCAACCTTCAGAAGTAGAGAAATTATATCAACAACATTTCCGAAAAACCAAGGAAGGCACCTTATTGGTTAATACGTCAGAAGACCAAGATTTTGGTATTCGTTACATTGCTTTGACGAATACAGAAGTAGCGTTAAGTGAAGTACGAACGATTCACTATCGCTTAATGGCACTGGTATTATCTATTTTGGCGCTTGGACTAGCGATTGTCTTTTTCATTGGCCGCCGACAATATAAGCCCATACACGAATTGGAAAAATTGATGGAAAAACAATTAGGTGGCGTTCGTGAAGCCGAAGAATTAGATGATTTTGTACGAATGGAACAACATGTGACTAGCTTTTTGAAGCAAAACAAAGAATTGCACCAAGAGATTCGCCGTCAAACACCGCATGCCAGAGAACAAGTTTTACGAAAGTTATTAATGGGACGCTTTAAGGATGAAAAAGAAGTACAACTTTTATTAGATTCAGTTGAGATTCAACTATACAAAGAACGTTATTTTGTTATGCTGATTGATACTAAAATGATTACGACAGAAACAAGTATTCAAAATCAAGAGTTTCTGATGAGTTTTCTAGGTGAAATTTCGGGAAATGGTTACCGTGCATACGGTTCAGAATTGTTGTCAAATCAAGCAATTGCACTATTGGTTAGTCTGGATGGGTCAGTAGGTCTTACAATGATTGTTCGTGAAATTGTGGCAGGAATTGTCTTGGAAAACACAGTAGCTCCAACAATTGGTGTCGGTTCTGTCGTTGACGCGTTAGTTACGATTAATCGTTCGTATATTGAAGGATTGGCAGCACTTGAGTATCAAGCTGTTTCTGATAAGCCCAACCAAATTCTATTCTTTAATGAAATCAAAAATGAGAAGAAAAATTCTGTAGTTTCTTACCCTGCAGATGAACAATTAAAATTAAGTCAAAGTTTGCAACAAGGAGACTTTGAAATTGCTTCGGAAACGATTGGATTAATGGTGAGAAAAGGAATGCAAGAACAGCGTACAATTGCTGGAATGAAGCTCTATAGTTACTATCTATTGAATAGTGTCGTTAAAGTCGGAGCTGAAGTAATTGGAGATGCTTTTTTTCAAGAAGCTGAAAAAGCTGTGGAATTTCGCAATTTAATTGAGCTTCAAAATGAATTAATTAAAATGAGTGAAAAAATTTGTTTGGCAGTACAACGAAATCCAAAAAATCAAGAATCAAAATTGCAAAAAGATATTTTTGTTTATTTAGATGCAAACTATGCTTCCCATGAGTTCTCACTAGAAAGTGTAGCAGAAGAATTTGATGTTTCTATCTCGTATCTCAGTCGTTTTATTAAAAAAGAAAGCGGCATGACATTCTCAAAATACGTGCAAGAAAAACGTTTAGCGAAAATAAAAAAAGAACTGCGTGAAACTGACCAGCCAATTAAAGAAATTATTTTGAATGCTGGTTATTATGATGTATCAAATTATACAAGAAAATTCAAGCAAATCGTTGGTATGACTCCTGGTCAATATCGAAATAAAAATCGTTAAGAAAGAGGGATTTATAGTGGTAAAAAGATTGATTAGTGCAACAGCATCTGAAATTCGACAAATGAATCGTGAGGAAATGTTTGAATCGATTAAAGCAAGCGAAGGACGTGTCATTGTCAGTGAGAATGTCTGTGTCGCAGCACCAGCATCAGACAGTACGACTAATGCGGAACTTGCCGCAGCTTTTGGCGCAGACATGCTTTTGTTAAATCTCTTTGATTGTTTTAATCCAGTCGTCGTTGGCTTACCGCAAATGGGCTTATCCGAAGCTTTTGATTTTTGGAAAGATCCGAGTAAAAACACGCGTAATCCGATTGCCGAGCTCAAAAAATTAACCGGACGTTTAATTGGTATTAACTTAGAACCTGTGGCCGAAGAGCAACAAATCATGGGCGAGAAAGTGACGATTGCCAATGGACGTAAGAGTACAGCTGAAACATTTCAAGCTGCCGAAAAATTAGGGGTGGATTATATTTGCCTAACCGGCAATCCGGGAACTGGGGTAACCAATCAGCAAATTGCTCAAGCGATTCGTATCGGAAAAGCCAATTACAATGGTTTAATTATTGCTGGAAAAATGCACAGCGCAGGTGTTGATGAACCAATCATGACCCAAGAAGCAATCAAAGAATTTGCGGCAGCTGGTACCGATATTCTGTTATTACCAGCTGTAGGAACGGTTCCAGGTTTTGATCAACAAGAGCTAAAAGAAGCTGTGAAAACGGCAAAACAATTGGGCATGTTAACAATGTCTGCCATTGGTACGAGTCAAGAGAGTGCTTCACCTGAAACGATTCGCCAAATTGCTTTATGGAATAAAATGTGTGGGGTGGATATCCAACATATTGGTGATGCTGGATACAGCGGTGTCGCACCAGCAGAAAATATTTACCATCTATCGATTGCAATTCGTGGAATGAAACATACGATGCAAATTATGGCACGTTCTATTAATCGATAAGGAGAATTGTTATGTTACGATGTCGCTCAGATGGTCGCTTTATGATAGCTCATTTTACAGATTTGCATATCGGCTATCCCAACAATGAAGCAGATAAACGAACCATCCAAGAGTTAACTGCATGTCTGAAAACGTTAGATGCTGACTTATTAATCTTTACGGGTGATCAAATTTGGTGTTATGGTGAAAATGATCCGTATCAAGGATTTCAACAAGTCATTGATTGTATCAATCAATGTGAAATTCCTGTTGTGATAACGTATGGCAATCATGATTCAGAACATGGAAAAATTTTACGAGAAGAACTACGATCTATGGAACAAGGATTAAAAAATCGCGTTTTCGGTGAGCAGCAATTAGTGACAAAAGAACGTTTATCAGAAATATTTTATATTTATGAAGCTACTGGTCAGAGGATTGTAAAGCAATTGGTGGTCTTTGATTCTGGTGATTACGTTTCTGAAAAAATGGCCCAACAATTGATAGATAAACAAACAGACAATCGTTATGCGTATCTCTACCCAGAACAAGTGCGTTGGTTTGAGGAATGTCAGCTTCCGTTAGAAACAACTATTTTCTTGCACATTCCCTTAATCGAGTACCAACAAGCCAAAAATTTTATTCGTACTGGCCAATGCCTAGAACCAATCTGTAGCTCAGAAATTAATTCAGGTTTGTTTTCTGTCCTGGTTGAGCAAGAACACGCTGTAAATGTCTTTTGTGGCCATGATCACGATAATGATTTTACAGCTGAGTGGTTAGGCGTTGGCTTGCATTATGGGCGGATTAGTGGCTACAATGTCTATGGGCAATTTGCTAGAGGATATCGTCAGGTTGTGTTGTCGGAAGATGAACCTTTAACCACGAGGATTATGTCATATGAACAAACAAGGGAAATAAAGTCTTAAATTGAAAGAGAACGAGTGACCGATGAAGAAAAAACAGCCAAATGCAATCAAAAAACAGTCAGAACAAGACGCTATATTAAAAATCATTTTTGGAAATATCTTGCTAGGGTTTGCTTATGCCAAATGGATGGTTCCCCATGCAATAATTAATGGTGGCGTAACGAGTTTGTCTTTAGTATTAAGCAAAGTCTTAACTATCGACGTTGCTTACTTGACAAATATGATAACTGTTCTGTTATTGATTGTTTGTTGGCTGTTTTTAGGTCGTGAACGTTTGTTAAAATCGATTGTCAGCAGTATGTCTTATCTGTTTTTCTTTACATTTTTTCATCAGTGGTCATTTTCGGCGGTGGTTAATTTGCCAATTGATTTCTTGTTGGCTTCCAGTTTTATTGCTGGTGGTTATTATTTCTGTTTGTCTGCAGGCTCATCCACAGTTGGAATGGATGTGATTGCGTTAATTGTTCATCAAAAGCGACCAACGATTTCTTTGGCTAAGGTCATTCGTTGGTTAAATTATACGGTATTAATTTTAGGTTTTATTACATATGGTTGGCAGTCAATCGTGATTGGGATACTGTTTAGTTTTATTTACTCATGGTTGTTAGAACGCTTTTTACGGAATACAAGTATGTAACTATTGCATGTAATGAAGAGCGAAAAAAACACATATTGTTTTGTATTCGCTTTCTTAGTAAAGTGAAAGAAATAAAGGAGGAGAAGTGATGATTACATTTCCAAAAGATTTTTTGTGGGGCGCAGCAACGTCGGCACCCCAAACAGAGGGTGCAGCATTACTTGATGGTAAAAGTCCTTCCACTTGGGATAAATGGTTTGAAATGGAGCCAGAATTATTCTTTGATGGGGTCGGGCCAAATGACACTTCGAATGTTTATGTGCAATACAAAGAAGATATCGCATTAATGAAAAAAATGTCCATGAATTCGTACCGTACATCGATCGCTTGGACACGGTTGCTACCCGACGGTAAAACACTGAATCCCAAAGCAGTTGCATTTTATCGTGACTATTTTGAAGAAATGATTAAGCAGGGCATTGAGCCAATTATTAATCTTTTTCATTTTGATATGCCGTGGTGGTTAATGGAAAAAGGTGGTTGGGAAGCGCGTGAATCAGTTGATCATTTTGCTTTTTATGCAAAAACTGCTTTTGAACAATTTGGCGATATTGTCAAAAAATGGGCAACGTTTAATGAACCGTTAGTTCATATCGAATGTGGATACATGGGAGATGCGCACTACCCAAAAGTCCATGATTTTAAACGAGCGATTCAAGTGGGATACCATACCTTATTAGCTCATGCTGCAGCGGTGAAAGCTTACAAAGAATCTTCACAAAATGATGGCGAAATTGGGATTATTTTAAATCTTTCACCGGTCTATGCAAAGAGTGAAGAGCCAGCAGATCAAGAAGCACGACACAAAGCTGATTTGATTTATATTCGTAGTTTTGTAGATACGGTGGTTCATGGTTATTTTCCACAGGAATTTATTGATTTGTTAGAAGAAAATCAATTATTACCAGAAACGCAAGCAGGAGACCGCACCATTTTTGAAGAAAATACAGTTGATTTTTTAGGGGTTAATTACTACCAGCCGTTACGTGTCCAAGCAGTCGAAAACCCACGTTTTCCTGCGCAATCACCGGGTGATTTTGCACGTTATTATGATTGGCCAGAAAAAAGAATCAACCCCCATCGAGGGTGGGAAATTTACCCAGAAGGGATGTATGATATTGCCATGCGCTTAAAAAAAGACTACTACAATATTCCTTGGTATGTTTCTGAAAATGGCATGGGCGTAGAAGGTGAAGAACAATTTTTGGATGCGCAAGGTGTGATTCAAGATGACTATCGAATCGCATTTTTAGAAGATCACTTAGCAATGTTGGCAAAAGCGATGCAAGAAGGTAGCCAATGCTTTGGTTACCATATGTGGACCTTTGTCGATTGCTGGTCGTGGTTGAATGCTTATAAGAATCGCTATGGGTTTTATCGTTTAAATCGGGAACAGAATTACGCTCGTTCAGATAAAGCCAGTAGTTATTGGATGAAACAAGTGATTGAACAATCAGGTTTTGAATATGGAGGTCATTTATGAGCTATACAATTTCTGTAGCAGAAGCAAGTAGTTTACCAATCGCTCGTCGGTTAAAACGAATTGTTGAACGCCTATTAAAACAAACCGTAACGATTACTCAGCATGATATTGGGGACTTACATCTTATTCAGCAAGCTGATACATCGGTGATTTATAAAGATCAAGGGATTAAAGTAGTCGCTGATCGGAGTGAATTATTGTCGGTTGCCGTTCATGCAATCATTCGAGATTTTTTAGGTGAGTTACCTTTAGGAGAAACGCTGGTGAGGTATCAACAAGAACAACGAATTTTAATGATTGATATGGCTCGTAAGTATTTTTCAAAAGATATTTTATTGCAATTTATTGATAGCATGGCTTTAGCGCAATTCAATTATTTACAGTTACATTTTTCAGAAAATGAAGGCTTTCGTATTGAATCAGAAGTGGCTCCTGAAATTGTTTCTGAAGAATATTTAACTAAAAATGAGATTCGTGAAATTATTTTATATGCACAACAAGCAGGGATTGAAATTATTCCCGATTTCGATAGTCCAGGTCATTTAAAGCAAATTTTACGTACGCATCCTGAATGGCAATTACAAAAGAAACAAGCAGATGGTACCCTCGAACGTGACCCAGCCGCGTTGAATATTTGTGATTCAGAGGCAGTTGCGTTTATTTTATCTATCTATCATGAATATGCGGAATTATTTACTGATAGTACCTACTTTCATATTGGTGGGGATGAATTTGTTGATTTCGATCAAATTGAAGTCTATCCAGAACTGCGTGCGTATGCCAAAACGCATTATGGTCCAGAAGCAGAAGGCATCGATACCTTTGTAGCATATGTCAATCAAGTGATTGAAAAGATCAATCAATGGGGCTTTGTTCCTCGTATTTGGAATGATGGCTTCTTCCGATTAAATCGTAGTGAACAAGTAAAATTAACAAAAAACGTCGAAATTACGTATTGGACGAAATGGAATCAAAACATGGCCCCAGTCACCACGTTCTTAGAAAAAGGGTATCCAGTGATTAATTTTAATGACAACTATTTCTACTATGTATTAGGTGAAAATGCGGGGTATTCCTACCCAACCTATGAAAAAATTCTGAATGATTGGACACCTGAGATGTATCCACAACAACAAGTCGTGCAACTTACACCACAACTACCAGGTGTCGCTTTAGCTATTTGGTGTGATCGACCAAAAGCCCAGTCAACAGCCGAAGTCTGGGAAAACATGACCTATTTATTATTTGCAACTATGCAAAAGCTAACAACAGTTTTTGCAAAGCGAGAACAAATTGAAACAATCATCAACACATATTTTGATTGAGGAGGTTTTCCTATGTGGGGAATCATTGCAACTTGGCGTATGGCCTTTGACGGTGTAACTGTTGCGAGCCAACTATTAAAAGAAGGTATAGCTGTTGGAGACGCCATTGAATTAGCGATACGCTTAATAGAAGATAATCCGTTGTATAAATCAGTTGGTTACGGTGGCTTACCCAATATTCAAGGAACTGTACAATTAGATGCTGCTTATATGGATGGTGATACGTATCAAATTGGTAGTGTTGCGGGAATCTCCGATGTGAAAAATCCAATTTCTGTTGCAAAACAATTAAGCAAAGAACGCTTCAATAGTTTTTTAGTGGGGGAAGGTGCCCGCGATTATGCTGTTCTTCATGGATTTGATATCCAAAATATGCTAACAGATCGTGCAAAAAGTGAGTGGGAGAAACGTTTAAAAGAAGTTCAGAAAAATAAATTAAATCCTTATGATGGTCATGATACGGTTGGTATGGTAGGACTTGATGTCAGTGGAAGTATGGCGACGGGGACGTCAAGTTCTGGCTTGTTTATGAAACAAGCAGGTCGTATTGGTGATTCACCGTTAAGTGGTTCAGGTTTTTATGTCGATAGTGATATTGGTGGCGCTACAGCTACCGGTTTAGGGGAAGATTTGATGAAAGGCTGTTTGTCTTATGAAATTGTTCGTTTGATGAAGGATGGCTATTCACCACAAGCTGCCTGCAATCAAGCAGTCTATGATTTTGCTGACCGCTTAACAAAGAGAAATGAAACAGCCGGCGCCTTTTCGTTAATTGCAATGAATCGTCATGGTGAATGGGGTGTGGCGACAAATGTTGAATTTGCTTTCGTGGTTGCAACCGAAAAACAAAAACCCACCGTGTATGTAGCAACACCAACAAAAGATAAACAAACGACCATTGAAAAAGTGACCGAAGAATGGTTAGAACAGCAACGAAAACATGCGACGATTGATTGAGGAGATAACGAATAGTTTTCATTTTAATATTTTCCTTATAAGTCGATATGTGTATCGCCTTATAAGGAATTTTTTTGTTATTAAGTATAAATTTCAATTCAAGTCGTAATTACAGGTTAATCAGGGAAAAAATTACTACAAAGTTTTCTTTGTACAATCTTTAGTAACAGTTAGTAATTGCGAGTGTTATAAAATATTTTTTGAAAACGGTTTACGAAGGTGTGTTGTATACTTTATTATTAAGTGTAACAAGGAGGGGAAGAAATGAAAAAAATATGCTTTGTATTAACTGTAAGTACTGGAATAAATTATGGTTCAATCTTTTCTTTACCGTTTATTCGAAATCATGATGATTTGAAAGAGTATTTTTCTCAATATTACGACGTTTCAATTGATTATATTAAGGATAAAAACTCAGTGGATTATTTGGTCGTTCCTGAACCTTTTACGCCTTTTGATAATGAAAATAATCTGCCGATAATTGAAGTGCCAGCCGTCTTATTTATGGAAAAAGATTTTGAAAATATAAAAAAGTATATCGATAATTATTTTTCTAAATAATTGTTCAGTAAATGATAATGAGTATCAAGAATTAGTCGCACTAGGTGTAGAACTTTATCTGAATGAAGAAAAAACTTATGAAACAACTGTTACAAAACAGGTTTCATAAGTTTTTTTACTAATCAAACGGTACAATCTTCGTTCCATGTACCTCAGTTACACCTAATACTTCCGCAACCTCTTCCGCATTTTCAAAAGTAATGCCGCCACCAGGTAAGATACCAATCCGGTCGCCAGCATGAGCAATTAAGGCTTTTAGATGCTCATAGTTTTCCGCAATTGGCGTACCGCTTGGACCACCGTGTGTCAAAATACGTGTGACACCATTTTCAGCTAACCAGTCAATCGCTTCAAATTGTCGTTCTACCGGAATTGCATCAAAAGCCATGTGGAAGGTAATTTGTAGACCTTCGGCATTGTCGATTAACATTTCTAATGCTTCTTCATCTAACCAATTATTTGGTGTTAAACAACCAAATACCACGCCATCTGTTCCTAATTTTTTCGCTTCAATTAAATCTGTATGCATGATTTTTAATTCGATATCGTTATACACAAAATCACCGCCACGTGGACGAATCATGGTCATAACAGTTACTCCTTTTTCACCAGCATAACTTAGCGCTTCTTCAATCACACCAGTACTAGGGGTTGTTCCACCAACGGCTAAGTTATCGCAAAGCTCAATTCGTTTTGCACCATTGGCAATTGCTTGTGGTAAATCACTATAGTTTTCTGCACAAAATTCTCTTAACATTTTTTTGCTCCTTTTCCATTTGTATATATAGCATTCTATCATAAGAATATGCTAAAGTAGTGAATGAAAGATGAGGAATCCATATGTTAAAGAAAATTGACCGTAGTGCATTATTTTTACAAGAAAATCCAGCGTTGTTCCAGTGTCCTTTGTGTCATGAACCGATGGAGACTGTTGAGAAAAGCGTTCGTTGTTCCAAGAACCATCGCTTTGATTTATCAAAAAAGGGTACATTGTATTTTTTAGATAAACAAATTAAAACTGATTATGATAATGAAATGTTTGCCCATCGTGGGGCGATGATTAAAAGTGGCATGTACCAACCGCTAGTAGAGCTACTAGCACCTTATTGTACCAACGAACAAATCTTAGATGTAGGTTGTGGTGAAGGTAGTTTTTTGACTGCGCTAGCTGAGCAAACTAGCATTACAACAGGTGTTGGTTTTGATTTATCGAAAGAAGGGATTTATCTGGCAACTAATCAGCCAGCAAATCTTTTTTGGTGTGTCGCTGATTTAACCAATTTACCATTCCAAGAGCAAACATTTTCGACTATTTTGAATATTTTCTCACCATCAAATTACCATGAATTTGACCGAATTTTGAAACCAGGTGGGCAAGTGATTAAAGTGGTCCCAAAAAGTGGTTATTTAAAAGAGCTACGTGCTGCCTTTTATCCGAATAATCCAGAAAAACAAGTGTACTCAAATGAACAAGTACTTGCGAAATTTCAAGAATTTTATCCAGAGGCCGAGCGACAACAAGTAACCTATGTCTTTGATATTCCGGAAGAAAACCGTCTCTCGTTATTAGAAATGTCTCCTTTAGAGTGGGGCGTTTCGCCAGAAAGAAAGGAACGTTTACGTGAAAATCCTCTGTCTCAAATTACAATTGATTTAGATATTCTGATAGGCAGAAAAATTTGAAGAAATTTTGAATTTTTTGAGAGGAAAACCTTGCAATCATTTCTATGAAATGATATATTAATTGCAAGTCATTTTTCATTGGTTTTTATCAGCATCCTGTTCTGATAAAAGTTAGTGAGGAGAACTTCACTAACGTAACAACTTGCCGTGCTAGACACCGAGTTGCTACGTTTTTTTTTTGCCTTATTTTATGATTGAAAAGTAGGAAGCTAACTATAGAATTTACGACTGAGAGAGGCTCTCAGTCGTTTCTTTTACGATAAAAGAAGATGGCAAAAAATAAAAAATTGCGTTATCATTGATAAGAAATATTTCTATAGAAAAGAAAAGAGGAATTTTTGTGAACCACGTTGTTTTATTTGAACCACAAATTCCAGCGAACACTGGAAATATCGCGCGGACTTGTGCAGCGACCAATACACCATTACATTTAATTGAACCTTTAGGATTTTCAACGGATGATAAACAGTTGAAACGTGCGGGGTTAGATTACTGGCATGATGTGAATATTACGTATCATAAAAGCTTAGCAGACTTTTTAGAAATGCTAGGAGACCAACCGTTACATTTGATTTCTAAATTTGCAAATAAAGTATATAGTGATGAAAATTTTGCGGATGACCGTGACCATTATTTTATTTTTGGAAAAGAAACAACAGGCTTACCAGAAGAATTTATGCGTGCGAATGCAGAAAAATGTTTACGTATCCCAATGAATGACGAGCATGTTCGTTCATTAAATTTATCGAATACTGTAGCGATGATTGTCTATGAAGCATTGCGTCAACAAGGGTTTCCAAATTTGGAACTTACACATCATTATGAAAATGACAAACTTGATTAATCTCATAATCTAATAAGTGTACTTGCTACTAAGTTAGAAAATTAGTGCGAAAGGAGGGGAACCATTGATTCCAGAAAAAAACTTTGTTTCAGGTGAATTGGTGCATATTATCTTTCAAAGCCCAAGTACTTTTTACAAAGTCCTAAGTGTGCGTGTAATCGAAACAGATACGGATTTTAAAGAAAAAGAAATCAAAATTACAGGTAGCTTTGGTGATGTACAAGAAGGTGAAAGTTATCGTTTTTTTGGCGTGATGGGCAAACATAGTAAGTACGGCGAGCAATTCAACTGTGAGACGTACCAAAAGGAGCAACCGACATCAGAAAACGGTATTATCAGTTATTTATCAAGTGAAAAATTTCCAGGAATCGGCAAGAAAACAGCTGAAAAAATTGTTGATTTATTAGGAGAAGAAGCCATTGATCGAATAATTGAAGACCCAAGTCTGCTCGAACAAATCCCTAACTTAACTGAAAAAAAACGCAACATGATGCTTGAAACCTTGCGTTTGAATTATGGGATGGATCAAATTATTGTCGGTTTGGGTCGCTATGGATTCGGAAGTACCCTATCTTTTGCCATTTATCAACTATATAAAAATGAAGCACTAGAGATTATCGAAGAAAATCCCTATCAATTAGTGGAAGATATCGAAGGAGTCGGATTTAAAAAAGCTGATACCATTGCAGAACAAATTGGCATTGGTGCGACATCACCGAAGCGAATGCGTGCTGCTATTTTGCATCAAATTTTTAGTCATTCAGCAAACACGGGAGATACGTTTGTACCAGCCAATACTTTACTGAATCAAACAATTGAGTTGTTAGAACGCAGCCGTCCAGTAGAAATTCATCCTGAAGTGCTTGCGGATGTATTGATTGAACTAGTCGAAGAAGGCAAGATTCAACAAGAAGGCACCAATTTATACGATAATAGTTTGTATTTTGCTGAATGGGGAATTGCAACTTCTATCCAACGATTATTGGAACGAAAAAAAGAAATTAATTATCCTGAAAAGACTGTTCAAAAAGCCATTCGGAAGATTGAGAAACGTGCAAATATTGTTTACGGAGAATCACAGGAGCTTGCGATTAAACAAGCCATTCGTTCCCCGTTCTTTTTACTAACTGGTGGACCAGGAACTGGGAAAACGACAATTATTAATGGAATTGTGCAATTATTTGCGGAACTAAATGATGTAGATTTAGACCCAAGTAAATATACAGACGAAATGTTTCCTATTTTATTAGCTGCCCCCACTGGTCGAGCAGCGAAACGAATGAATGAAACGACTGGGTTACCAAGTGGAACAATTCATCGTTTGTTAGGATTGAATGGTCGTGAAAAAAGTGTCGCAAGTAGCCCGAAAGAATTAGAAGGTGGCTTGTTAATTGTTGATGAAATGTCGATGGTCGATACTTGGTTAGCCAATACGCTATTGAAAGCTATATCAACGAATATGCAGGTGATTTTTGTTGGCGATAAAGATCAGTTACCATCAGTTGGACCAGGACAAGTGTTACACGATTTATTAGGGATTGACGATATTCCGAAACAAGAATTGACAGAAATTTATCGTCAGGGGGATGACTCAACGATTATTTCCTTGGCTCATGAGATAAAAAATGGTCATTTACCCGCCGACTTTACTCAAAAACAAAGTGATCGCTCATTTATTCCACGGACCGAGCAAACCATTCAAGCTGGAATTGCGCAAGTTGTTCAAAAAGCCAAAGAAACAGGCTATACAGCGCAAGATATTCAAGTCTTATCACCAATGTATAAAGGACCAGGTGGGGTCAATGAATTAAATAAAATTATGCAAGAAATTTTTAATCCGAACCCTAATGGTCGAAATAAAGAAGTGGTAGGTAAGGATGAAGTGTATCGGATTGGAGATAAAGTGCTGCAGTTGGTCAATTCACCTGAAGACAATGTATTTAATGGGGATATGGGGCAAATTGTAGGGATTATTTATGCCAAAGATTCTGAAGATAAGCAAGATGAATTAGTTATTCAGTTTGATGCAAATGAAGTAACCTATAAACGAAGCGAATGGCATCAAATTACCTTATCTTACTGTTGTACGATTCATAAGTCACAAGGAAGTGAGTTTCGTATGGTATTGATGCCGATGTTCAACTATCATCGACGGATGTTACAGCGTAACCTACTTTATACCGCTATTACGCGTAGTAAAGAAAAATTAATTTTGTTTGGTGAGCTTTCGGCGTACCAACAATGCGTACAACAGCAATCGAACTTTAGGCATACTACGTTGAAAGAACGGATTTTAGGAGTGGATACCTTAACTGCAACAATGCGGGAACAAATTAGTAATTTTGAGGAATCAGAAGAGCCGTTTACTGAAGCTGTCGCTTTCGCATCGCCAATCAACTCAACATCAGAAGAGCCGTTTACTGAAGCTGTCGCTTTCGCATCGCCAATCAACTCAACACCAGAAGCTAAAGTAGAGGAAACGAGTGTTGAAGAGGATGAACAAACGTCATTATTCACTGAAGAACCCGATTATTTAACAGAAGAAATGATTCGAAGTGGTCAAATTGATCCCATGATTGGGATGGCAGGTATTACCCCGTACCACTTTCAAGCATAAAAAATGGCAAACGAACGTCTAAGAAGACAATTGTTTGCCATTTTTTAGTTTAAAACCAGAAAAGTTGTTTTTCCAGACTAAATTGTAGATCGTAAGGTCCACGCCCTAATTCTTCTCCATCCGCTTGTGCAAATTGGGGTGTTGTTGAAACGATTCTTAATTTTGCAGCTGAAATATGGTGGAAATATTTTGAGTTGGCTTGCTTTTTTCTCAAGAGTAATACAATGAGCCAAAGAATTTTATAAAGTGGGAGTCGTTCCACTAAAACAAAGTCCAATGAGTGCTTGTAAATGTCTGCCATAGGCGCAATGGCAACACCTCCACCAAAAAATGGATGATTCGTCGTTGTACATAAAAAGGCTTTTTTATAGCCAATCGTTTGACCATTTGCTTCAACTAAAATTGGAAATCCTTTTTGTTTAAACAAAACAGCAAGAATCGACATTATGTACGATAATGAGCCAAGATTATATTTATTTAAATGATGTTTCGTTGTGGAATGATTTGTCCGTGCCACAATGGCTGCATCTAGTCCAATCCCCACGTTATTTACGCTAATCCCTTTGCGTTCTTGAATTTTTTCTTCATAAGCGATAATAGGCAGTTCTTGTGGCTCTTGTGTTTGGATAATGTGCCAAAAGATTTGTTCAATTTCTTTTGGTAAATTTACCCCACGAGCAAAATCATTACCCGATCCAGCGGGAATATAGGCAACTGGAATTTCTACGTTCAATTGTTTTAACTGATTCACTACTTGATGTAATGTACCATCACCACCAATGACAAGTAAGAGTGGATAGGGAGTTTCTGTTCGTTTGGACCAAGGGAGCAGTGTTGTCTCAACAAGTTGACTAATAATTTCTAATTCATGATTCGGATAATTTGTTCGATGTGCAGTATAAAGAAAGTTATTTTTAAGGAATAATGTTTCGACTTTTTCACTAATTTTTTTGCCATTGCCTGCACCAGCAGCTTGATTTATCAATAGATGATAATGAAAATTCATAATAAGTTCTCCAAGTATTTTTTTCTGGTAAATATTATACCACGGAAAGTAGATGAGGGGAAAAAAAGAAATTTAGGCAAAAAAATAGAATCCGATGAGAGAGGTTTTCAATCATGTAACACGTTGGTCACATTGTATGATTGTGATGCACAGTGAAGGTTCTTATGTCCACTTCATTTTGTGAGTTCTCATCGGATTCCTATTCAATTAGTAAGGAGTTGCTCAAATTCCCACTTCCTTTGCTTTTTTTTAAGTTTCACAACAATTCTTTTCTGTAGTTTTGCTACATTACTGGGAATTCCTATGACCCCTTACACCTATTTTATACCATAAACGAACTCTTTTTGCAAGCGTTTTCTTTTTGTTTTGTAATAAAAAAACAAAAAGAGAGGAAAATAGTTACTTTTTTTTATCAATTCTGCTATAATTCATTTTACTGAGGAGGACAATATACATATGAAATATTATCATTTAGTGGGTTTATCTGGTGGCGTATTGCTCATTCAATTTTTATTACAAAATGTCTTTCAATTATCCTTACCACGTGTAGTGAAGGGTGTGTTTTTCGCTTTACAAGCTTTTCTTTTCATAAGCTATAGTGTCTTTTTATTGGTGTATCGAGTGAATGTACGTCAAAAAAAGCGCCAATTGAAACGAAAAAATAATATTGTCCCTCTGAAATCAGAAGAACAAGAAACAGTATCCATTTTAAAAGCAAGTTAAAAAAAACGTCCAATGGACGTTTTTTTTATGCTTTATCAGCGAAATGTAATTTGCTGTCAATATAATACATGACTGGAGCTGAAAGGGACATAATAATTAATTCACTCAAAGCTGTTGTTCCATAAGTTAACCAGAATGGTAATTCTGCCGTGATATGCAACATAATAGCAATCATAAACATACTAATTGTAAAGAAGAAAATGTTTAGAAGCATGCGTGTTTTGATATTTTTAACCTTTTTTTGCAGTAGAGCGCTAGCTGTTAACGCTAGAAATGTTTGAGCACCACCGAAAATGACATCCAGTATGCCATAGCCGAAAAATAAGTTAAAGAGCAAGACACCACCTAAAACGCCCCACATTAATTTACGATTGAAAACAACAAGATGATTTAAGCTTTCTGATAATCGAAATTGAATGGCGCCTGATGAAACAGGGAGTACTAAGCTTAATACTACATATAGTCCCATAATAAGTGCATTGGCTAAAAGGGTTCGCAGTTGCGAATGATTGTTTGTCATAATTAATTCCTACTTTCTCCGAGTTTTGATTACGCGGGATGGTTGATGAACCGCGTGTGTAAATCCTTTGAATAATTTACAACAGCTATCATTGTAGAGTTCTTATTTGTGAAAGTCAATGCAGAAAATAAAAAGGACTGTTTTCACAGTCCTACTTAATTTAATTCTTCTACTTCCGCCACACGAAACTGCTTACTTAATTGTTGAACAATTTTATCTTTGGTTTCAGGTGTAGTTGTTTTTGGTAGAGTAATCAATGTGCGACGAATGAATTCATCTTGACCGACATCTAATGTGATACAGCTTGTAATGCTACTATATTTTGCAATGATTTTTGCCATTGTTGCTAATTCACCTTGAGAACCAGTTGAGGCAATTGTTAAAACATATTTCCCTTCGTCAATATTCCAAGATTGTGCCAGCATGTTTAATAATGTACTGTGCGTTAGAATCCCATAAAATTGGTTGTCGTCATCTAATACTGTGATATAAGGTAGTTCTTTAATGGTAAAGAAGACATGAAAGAACGAATCACGTAAATGAATAAATTTGGTTGCATTTTTTAAGAGATGTGTCACCGGTAAAGACATATCGCCACCGTTTGCTTTATGACGATAAATATGCATTTTATAAATGTTGCCACGGAAAATTTTAGAAGATTCGTCTAAAATAGGCACACAACGATAACCAGATTCTTCTAAAATTGCTAAAGCTTCTGCTAACGTATTTGTTTCTTTGACAGTTGTTAAATCTTGCTTTTTATAAACCATTGACTTTAATAACATGATTATTCCTCCAATTGTGAATATTTGACATCTCTATCATAACATAAAACAAGTAAAAACTGACTAAGAATTGACAGTTATCTAAAATCGTGGTAACGTATCTTCATATGAAATTAATTAGAGTGTATCTAATTCAGGAGGCAAAAAAATGGCCGTAAAAAAAGCAGCTCTTGCGTGTTCTGTCTGTGGTTCTCGTAACTATACAAAATCAGTCAGTGAAGGTAAAAAAGGCGAACGCTTAGAAATTAATAAATTCTGTAAATATTGTAATCAATACACGTTACATAGAGAGACGAAGTAAGGAGGAACCTCATGAAATTTTTAGCAAGTGTCAAAGATGAAATGAAAAAAGTAACTTGGCCAACAGGTAAAAAATTGCGCAAAGATGTGATTATTGTTATTGAAACATCGCTTATTTTCGCAGTGTTGTTCTACTTAATGGATACGGGAATTCAAACAGCTTTTAGCTGGATTATTAAATAGTTTACTAACATCGGACTAGCGAAATTAGCTAAAGGATGCTATAATTATTGGTGAGCAAAAAACTTCGGAATTATCTGAGGTTTTTTTATTTAGCAATGAATCTTAAACAACTTAGGCACAGTCCAGCCTTTACGAAAATGGATGAATTCAACTATAGAATAGGAAGTTAATAACATGGAGTCATTTGAAAAAAGTTGGTACGTACTACACACATATTCAGGTTATGAAAACCGAGTAAAAGCAAATATTGAATCACGTGCACAAAGTATGGGAATGGGTGATTTTATTTTCCGCGTCGTTGTTCCTGAAGAAACAGAAACAGAAGTGAAAAACGGAAAAGAAAAAGAAATCGTGCATAAAACATTCCCTGGTTATGTATTAGTAGAAATGACAATGACTGATGAATCATGGTATGTGGTTCGTAATACACCAGGTGTAACTGGCTTCGTTGGTTCTCACGGCGCTGGAAGTAAACCAGCACCACTTTTACAAGAAGAAATCAATTCTATTTTACGTTCATTAGGTATGAGTACTCGTACAGTAGAATTAGAGGTTGAAGTCGGCGAAACAGTGAAAATCATTGAAGGTGCGTTTTCTGGTTTAGAAGGACACGTGACAGAAGTAGATTTAGAGAAAGAAAAACTGAAAGTAAATATCAACATGTTTGGTCGCGAAACAAGTACCGAGTTAGACTTCGAGCAAGTCGATAAAATTGATTAATTTTAAAGAGCAAAGTTATCTTTGCTCTTTTTTTATGGTCTGAATTTCGCTATGATGAAAGAAAAAAGCTGAAAGTAGATGAAAAACAGTGAGAGGTATATTTCCGTTTACATTAAAATTAGTTAAAGGGCAATACTGGATTGTTAAAAAAGAGGACACTATTAAAGTGCTACTGGGATTACAGGGGAAAATGACAATTCGTAAAGAGGGCATCACTTATACTATGTGTGCAGAAGATTTACTCATTATTAATGCTTTTGAGAGTTGCGAGATTTCTTTTCAAGGGGAAGAATCTTTACTAGTGATTCTTGAAATTCAACGCAAAGAAATTGAGCGACAACTAGGAATCCAGTGGGCACCATTATTTATTTGTAACACAATGGCTTCTGCGCACCTGAATTATCAAGAACGGCAATTTACGAAAGTCCGTACCCAACTGATGGCATTAGTCAGTACCTATTTTAATCCTGAAGGGAACCAAGAATTTGCCATCTATGAAAAATTCTTTACGCTATTAACCTATTTGCGAAATCAATTTCAGCAAGAAAATCAGCCCATGAAAGAAATCGTCAATCCCGATATTCAAGCGATTCTAGAGACTGTCGAGCGGGATTATACACAACCTTTATCCTTAGAGCAGTTAGCAAAAGATTCTTACTTATCTTATAATTATTTATCGAAAAAATTTAAAGATGAAGTAGGAGAAACTTTCCGAGAATATGTTAAGAAAGTACGCTTGCAACATGCAGCGAACGAATTACGCTACAGTGAGACATCCGTATTGAAAATTGCTTTAAATAATGGCTTTTCAAGTAGTAAATCATTTCATAAATCATTTAAAATTCGTTATGGCATGACACCGAAACAATTTCGAATGCAAAAGCATCACATGGAGCCATCGACCGTCACAGAACAATGGCAGGTATTAGACCAAGAAACCACCATAGACGTGTTAGCAAAACATTTAATTGAAAATGAACGCGATGAGTTTGATATAAAAAAAGAACGACAATATCGTTTTTCTTTACAAGACAAGCCACAGCCCCTAAGACAGCCAAAACGGATTTTGAATATTGGCAAAGCGACAAACTGGTTGAAAGCAGAATGCCAAGCAGATTTAAAGGAAGCTTTAAGTGAATTAGCTTTTGATTTTATACGGGTAAATGGTTTTTGTTACGAAAAGAGAGAGGGGTATCTCACATTATTTTCGGATCATCAACAGAATAATTTGCTGTTTGAATTTATCGTTAGACAAAAAAAGACACCTTTGATTGTCTTTGAATTACCTGCTGTAGAAAAAGACATTGCCTCTTGGTATCAACAGCAAGTTGTCTTTATTCGCCAGTTATTAAAAAAATTCGGGCAACAAGAAGTGGCTAATTGGCATTTTGAATGGCATGCAACGTGTTGTCCTGACAAAAATTTTGAGTGGTTTACCCGTTTTTATCAAGAGCTTCAACTTTATGTGCCACAGGCAAAGATAGGTGTGTATGTCGGTAGTCTATCTTTTCATGACAACTATCAATTGGTGGAAAATTTTTTGCATAAACTTACTTTGGCATCTTTACCACTTACTTTTTTCAGCTACAAATCGAACCCAACAGCAGGAGCACTTTTGGACAGTGATGAACAACTATCTATCCAAGAGTATCAGATGCATCATTTTCAACTGCTCCAAGAATTGTTGAACAAATATGACTTATCTGGAGAGATTTACATTACTGATTGGGATACTTTAGTGGGTGAAGGGGAAGTTTTTGCGGGAACGTTCTTTCGTGTAGCCTTATTTATCAAAGAATGGTTTAGTTTGTCAACAAAAGTTGATGGTATTGCTGTATGGTTGAATAGCGAATCCTATTATCCAAGCGAGCAAGGAAATAGTCTATCCTTGTATCTCGTTTGTTCGTTGAAACGGCCAGTTTATTTAGCGCTTCAATTATTAGATAAAATGTCAGGTCAAGTGATTTACCAAAATGAACAAGTTTGTGTTTGCAGGCAAGGAGACGAAGTAAACATCTTGTTAACTAATCCTTCGTATATCAATCCAAGCATGTCGATTAATGCCAACTATTTACAATATCAAGTAGTTGAGCTTCTCTTAACCATGCAATCGATCAAACCAATGACCTATGTCGTTAAACGTTATTCCTTGGATAAAGACCATGGAGGAATTTATAATGATTGGCTTCGTTTGGGGGGATTATCCGAGATAGATGCAGAGATGATGGATTATTTGAAAAAGAAAATTATGCTTCATTTTGAAGTTGAAGTGAAAGAAATGACGGAAGAATCTGTTATTAAAGAAGCGCTATCCTTCAATGCTTGCCGACTATTAATCGTTAAGCCGTTACTACTTAGTTAAAAAGTAACGGCATTTTTTACGTTGTGATTTGTTGTGAATAAATCAACGTATCAAATATGACTCAAAAGCATAAAAAAGTATCTGTATGTATGAATGCGCTTTCTGTAAGATGACGATAGAAGAATAGAAATGGAGGAAATAAAACAATGGAACTAGAAAAAACGATGGACCCAGTGATAGAAAAGAAAAGCAATTTAGGAATTGTTTTGGCACTAATGGCAGGCTATTCGATGGTTTATATGGACAAGAGCATGATTTCCACGGCTGTTATCCCGATAGCACAGGAATTTAATTTGGATGCCGGTCAAACAGGTTTAATTATGTCTTTTTTCTTCTTAGGTTATTCATTAATGCAAATACCCGGTGGATGGTTAGCAGATAAAATTGGTGCCAAAAAAGTCTTGATGCTTTCTTTAGGAATCATTTCATTATTTTCATTTGCTTTTGGCATGGTGAGTAGTTTAATGTTGTTTGTGGTTATTCGCTTTTTTGCAGGAATTGGACATGGTGGGTATCCTCCTAGTGTAACCAAAGCTGTTGCAAGTAATTTCCAGTTAGATAAACGAACATTTATTCAATCGATTATTTTATCAACTTCTGGAATTGGTGGGATTTTAGCGTTTACTTTGGGAACGAATTTAATCAATGCACAGTGGCGATATGGTTACATCGGTTTGGGATTGCTTTTCCTTATTTCGATGATTTTAGTCGCAATTTTTGTCCCCAAAGATGCAGCAAGTGATGCATCTGTCAGTGCTAAGAAAATCCCATTTTCTCAAGTGATTTCTAATCGAAATGTGCTTGTTTTATTTGTAGCGATGTTATTATTAAATTTTTTACTTTATGGTAATATGTCTTGGTTGCCGACTGTTTTAGCCCAAAAATTTGGTTTGTCAATTACCCATATCGGGTATTTATTAGCGTTTAATGCAGTTTTTCAAACAGTGGCAACAATGTTTGCGGGTGTCTTATTGTCTAAATTATTTTTAGGAAAAGAAAAAATATTTATTTTAACTGCGACTGTTTTATCAGCCATTTTAGTGGTAGGATTTGTGTTGTCGACGAATTTGGTTTTCTCAATGATTGCGCTCATCTTGGTAAGTATGATTTCTGTTAGTGCGTTTACAGCAATTTTTACACTGCCGCATAAGTTGATGGATCAATCGATTATTGGTTCTTCAATTGGGATTATCAATACAGGTGGTACATTAGGTGGCTTTTTAGCGCCGTTAATTTTAGGACAACTGATTAAAGTCGGTGGTGGTTCATTCACCATGTCCTTTGGATTTATGGCAGTAGCAAGTATTTTATGTGGATTAACAGTCGTCTTTGGACTGAAAAAAGGAGCAGAATAATGATGGAAGCAAAAGAAAGAATTATTGAATTAATTGAAGCGAAGAAACAAAAATTTATCGATGCAGCAGATAAAATTTGGGCAACTCCAGAAACAAGATTTGCTGTTGAAAAGTCCGTGCAACCATTTTATGATGTCTTGGAAGAAGAAGGCTTTTCAATTGAAAAAGGGTTAGCGAACATGGAGCATTGTTTTGTAGCAACTTATGGTGCAGGAAAACCTGTCATTGGTATTTTGGCTGAATATGATGCTTTAGGTAATTTAAGTCAAGTAGCTGATTTAGGTGAACCCAAAGCAGAAGTGCAAGGTGGTAATGGTCATGGGTGTGGTCATAACTTATTAGGAACTGGCGCATTAGCTGGCGCTGTTGGCATCAAAGATTATATGGCAGAAAATCAATTAAATGGTACAATTAAACTCTTTGGTTGTCCTGCGGAAGAAAGTGGCTACGGAAAAGCGTTCATGGCTAGAGATGGTTTATTTGATGATGTTGATGTCGCATTATCTTGGCATCCGATGGATATCAGTGGGGCTTGGGCAGTAAGTAGCTTAGCTGTCTATCAAATTTATTATAACTTTAAAGGGGTATCTGCTCATGCAGCAGCAGCGCCAGAACACGGACGTAGTGCTTTAGATGCGGCAGAGTTAATGAATATTGGTGTACAATTTTTACGTGAGCATATCATCGATGAAGGACGCGTGCATTATGCCTTTATGGATGCTGGTGGGGAATCAGCAAACGTTGTTCAACCAACAGCTAGTTTATATTATTTCATTCGTGCACCGAAAATTGAACAAGCGCATGAGATTTATCAACGAGTGAATAAAATTGCCCAAGGTGCAGCGTTGATGACCGAGACGGAACTAGAAATGGTTTTTGATTCCGCTTGTTACAATTACTTGCCAAATCATGCTGTGACTCGTGTGATGCAAGAAAATTTAGAGCAATATGGCTCATTGGATTTAACCAAAGAAGATCAAGCTTATGCTAAACGATATTATGATACCTTACCAGAACCAACGAAAGAATCACTTGTTGCACGAGCAAAAGCCATGGATCCTGATTTATCAGAGGAAGAAGCTGAGCGTTTAGGCACATTACCAGTGAGCGAACAAATTCAACCATTAGTTTTTTCAGAAGCAACATCTGGTTCCACTGATGTGGGAGATGTCAGCTGGGTTTGTCCGACAGCACAAGTTTTTCTTGGATGTGAGCCTCAAGGCACGCCACCGCATTCTTGGCAATGGGTTGCTAATGGTAAATCTTCGGTTGCGCATAAAGGGTTACTTGCAGCAGGTAAAGTCATTGCGACAACGGCATATGACCTATTCACAAAACCGGAGCTAGTGGAACAAGCTAAAAAAGAACACAAACAAACAGTCGGAAGCAAAGGATACCAGTCAGCTATTCCAGCGGAAGTTGTCCCTCGTTAATTAAATGTCTGACTTAATTTCAATGAGATGTATGAGGTGGAAAAATGGAACAATTAAAATATCGCAGTGTATTTGATATTATCGGACCAGTTATGGTTGGTCCGAGTAGCTCACATACTGCCGGAGCGGCTCGAATTGGTAAAGTAGTCCGTAAAATTTTTGGAGAACAACCAGATACGGTCGACATTTATTTATATGAATCCTTTGCAAAAACTTATCGGGGCCATGGGACAGATATTGCCTTGGTTGGAGGTTTATTAGGAATGGAGCCTGATGATCCACAATTAGCAGATTCATTGAAAATTGCCCATGAGCGTGGTATGGAAGTTTTATTTGTACCTAAACAAGAAAAAGCGGAACATCCAAATATGGTGCAGTTGAAGATTACAAAAGGGACCCGTAAATTAACCGTAACAGGAAAATCCATCGGTGGAGGAAACATTCAAATTTCCGAATTGAATGGCTTTAAACTTTCGCTTTCTCTAGGTGTACCAACCTTTATCGTGGTTCATCAAGATGTCCCAGGAATGATTGCCAAAGTTAGTCAATTATTATCAGAAGCAGCAGTGAATATTGGCACTATGACTGTAACTCGTGAGTCAAAAGGGGAAAAAGCAATCATGATTATTGAAGTGGATGAACGGAATGAGGAAATCTTAGAACAAATTCGTGCATTGCCACATATTTTCAGTGCCTCATATTTTGGATAAAGGAGTAAAAAGATGTTTTTTTCAATAGCAGAACTCGTAGAACAAGCAAAAAGCTATGATTCAGTAGCGGAATTAATGATTGCGACAGAAATTGAATTGACTGGACGGACACGTGAACAAATCATTGAATTAATGGCACGCAATTTACAGGTGATGGAACGTTCAGTAGATGAAGGTGTGGCTGGTGTGACTTCTGTGACAGGGCTGACCGGTGGCGATGCTCCGAAGATGAACGATTACCTTGCGTCAGGGGATTTTTTAAGTGGAGAGACAATTTTGATGGCAGTTCGCAATGCGATTGCGGTCAATGAAGTCAACGCCAATATGGGCTTGATTTGTGCGACACCAACAGCTGGTAGTGCAGGCGTTGTTCCAGGTGTATTGATGGCTTGCCGTGAACGTTTAAATCTGACACATGCCCAACAATTAGATTTCTTATTTACTGCTGGTGCATTTGGCTTGGTGATGGCCAATAATGCATCTATATCTGGAGCAGAAGGTGGTTGTCAAGCGGAAGTCGGTTCAGCAAGTGCAATGGCTGCAGCGGCATTGGTTGCGACAAAAGGTGGGAATGCTCATCAATCTGCTCAAGCAGTGGCTATTACACTCAAAAATATGATGGGCTTGATTTGTGACCCAGTTGCTGGTTTAGTTGAAGTTCCTTGTGTGAAGCGAAATGCGTTAGGTTCTTCGCAAGCTTTTATTTCAGCAGATATGGCATTAGCAGGAATTGAAAGTGTCATTCCACCAGATGAAGTGGTCGAGGCGATGTATCAAGTAGGCCGTCAAATGCCTGCGACTTTCCGTGAAACAGCAGAAGGTGGATTAGCTGTTACACCAACTGCCAAACGCTTAACAAAAGAAATCTTAGAAAAGCAGTCTTAAAACAAAGCGTATAAATACAAACAAGCGGCAAGTTGCTAACACTTGCCGCTTGTTTATATGATGAAGTGATTATCACTCATAGTTTTCATTTATCCCATAAAAATGCTTGTAATAAGGCATCCACTTCTTCATTTTCATGAAGTTGACTATGTTGTGCATTGGTCTTGATAATATGGCTAGATACATGGTAATTATTTTCTTGTAACAGATGATAAATTGACAAGCCACTTGATATAGGTACTATCCCATCATTTACTTCTTCGGTACTCAATTGCCCCACCAATAATTGTATCTCACATTTTGGAGCAGTAGGAAGCGTTGTTGCATAATCATTGTAACGTGCTGAAAATTCTGTAGGTCCATTTGCAAGTAATTCATCAATGGATTGTGTTTGAGAAGTATCGATAAACTCATTAAACGGTGCCCCAATTGCGGAAAATTTGTTTACTTGAGGTAATGAATCATCTGCGCCATAGGTCCCTAAATAACGGAGACTGCTTGCACCACCCATGGAATGGCCGACTAAATGAACATTTTTGATAGCATAAGTGTCATGTAAATAGGCTAGTGTTGCTCGAATCCATGCCGCTTGATTCCACTCGTGACTTTCATTGTCTTCAAATAATACTTGAATCATGGGGTTGTTTGCTTGCCCACTTAATTGACCATCGGCTTGGATGCTTCCATCGCTTTTCACAGTGATGGTCATTTCTTTTTTCGCTAAGTCATTTTTTTCCATACGCTCAATCAAGGTGCCAAACGTTTGAGGTCCACCTGAATAGCCATGGATAAATAAAGTTGGAATTGATGATTTCTTGATAATTTCAGCGGTGGAAGACGTTGTTGTTTCACTGATTGTTGTAGTCGTTTCTGCCTTGTGTCCACAACCGACCAGAATAAATAATAATAGAAAGAATATTTTTTTCATAAGACACCTCTTTGTAGGTAGTATAAGTTTTTAACATGAAAAAGAAAAGAATCGTGATTGATAAATCAGTGAGGCGTAATGTACATCTATTTCATTTTCAAGTATGATATGGGTAATTAAACTAAATAGATTTAGGAGTAAACAAATGAAAGTTAGAATGAAAGATATTGCTAAACTAGCGAACGTCTCAGAAGCCACTGTTTCTTTAGTCCTCAATGATAAGCCTTCAAGAATTTCAGAAAGTAAAAAAGTAGAAATAAAAAAAATTGCTGCTGAATTAAATTATATTCCGAATATTGCAGCTCAAAGTCTAGCTAAACGCAAAACAAACACAATCGGTATTGTTATACCAGATATCGAAAATCCTTTTTTTGCAAAATTGAGTAAAGAGATTGAAAAACAATTGAGAGAAATTGGTTATTTAACGATATTAACTAATAGTAATGATGGATTTGAAAACGAAAAAGCGCTTATTTCTACATTATTAAATCGGGGAGTCGATGGCTTAATTTTAGCTTTATCTAATCAAGCATTTCACGATACGAATGAATTGCAACAATTTTTGTTGAATATTCCAATTCCTTTTGTGTTAGTTGATCGTCCGTTACATAATAAAACAATCAGTCAAGTATATTTCGATAGTTTTAATGGTGCTTACTTACTGACAAAGGAGCTACTTGAACGAGGCCATCAGAGAATTGTCTGCATGATTGGTGATAATCATGTGCCTAATGCGCAAAGTAAAATTGCAGGTATGCAAAAAGCATTTGCCGAATATAACGTATCTTTTGCTAAACATGATATTGTGGAAATTGGCTATACATTTGAAGATGGCTATCATAAATCCGATGCGTATTTACTAAATAAAGAAATGACAGCAATTTCTGCTACCAACGATATGGTTGCCCTAGGAATTATGAAACGTGCCAAAGAATTAGCGATAAATATACCTAATGATAAATCATTAATCGGATACGATAAATTAGCAATTATTGAAATGGTTGACATTGAACTATCATCTGTTAATCAAGACACGAAAAAATTAGCAATAAATACAACTTGTTTACTGGAGAAATTATTACAAAATAATCACCCCGAACAAATTATTCTTAATCCCGAATTAGTATTGAAAAAAAGTATTCGAGCGATTGGAAAGACTGAAGTATAACCATTAGATAAGGACCACATTAGCATTTATTCTGGTTATGTGGTCCTTTATTTAATAATTCTTCTAAAAATAGTTGACATCACAAAAAGAAAGCGTTATTATGTTTTGTATAAAGATAAAGCGCTTAACCTAAAGACTTCCTATTAAGGGAGTCTAAAAAAATATCTTTTGATAAAGCGCTTAATCAAAAAGGAGGAAATAAAATGAGTAAAAAAAGAGCGGTCATTATTGACACAGATCCAGGAATTGATGATGCAGTTGCTTTAGCCATTGCATTAAATCACGAGGAGCTAGATGTAAAGTTACTAACCACTGTTGCCGGAAATGTAAGCGTAGCCAAAACAACTGACAATACTTTAAAGTTACTGTCTTTTTTTGAAAAAGAGATTCCAGTTGCTGAGGGCAGCGCTCATCCGCTAATTAATGAGTTTGAAGATTCTGCAGACATACATGGAGAAAGCGGCATGGATGGATATGACTTTCCAAAACCTACTCGACAAATTGAAACTGTACATGCAGTTGAGGCAATGCGCCGTACGATATTAGAAAGTAAAGAACCAATCACTCTAGTTCCGATTGCTGCATTAACTAACATAGCTTTACTTTTTGCTATGTATCCCGAAGTGAAAGCCAATATTGAAGAAATTGTGTTAATGGGTGGCACGATGTCTAGAGGGAATACAAATACTAGTGCAGAATTTAATATTTACGTTGATCCACATGCTGCAAAAATGGTATTTCAATCAGGCGTACCAATTGTCATGGTGGGAACAGATGTAACTAGCGTAGCCGTTCTGACAAATCAAGAAACAGAAAAAATTAAAACTTTAGGAAAAGTCGGTGAAATGTTTTATGCCATGTTTAAACATTATCGCGGAGGCAGTTTAAAAACTGGCTTAAAAATGCACGATGTTTGTGCAATCGCCTATCTCGTAGCCCCACAATTATTTGAAACACAAGCAACATATGTTGAGATTGCAACAGAAGGACCCGCTGCAGGAGCCACAGTCGCAGATTTAAAAATGAAATATCATGATGAAAAAAATGCCACAGTTTGTGTAGAAGTTGATGTAGATGGATTTAGAAATTGGGTTATTAATGAGTTAAGCAAAATTTAAGGAGGAAATGAAATGGTTGAAGCATTTTTAGTATTGATTGTCTTAACTGCAGTTGCGTATTTGATTATCAAAAATTATCATCCAGCACTTAGCTTAATTGTAGGTGCTTTGGTGTTGTTATTATTTGCTGTATTGCTAGGATATCCGATTTATCCTGACGGAGAAGGTACAGGTTTACGATTCTTTGATATATTCTTGAAATTCAAAGATACTATTATTTCGCAAGTAAGTTCTGCTGGTATTGTTATTATGATTTTATTTGGTTATTCCGGGTATATGAATGTGATTGGAGCAAATAAAGTCGCAGTTAATATATTGGTACGACCACTGTTGAAGATAAAGAATAAATTATTATTCGTACCCTTGGTTTTCTTAATTGGAAATTTAATGTCCTTAGTGATTCCTAGTGCATCCAGTTTAGCAATTATTTTGATGGCTATTTTATATCCGATGTTGGCAAGCGCAGGTGTTTCATCATTAAGTGCTGCTGGAGTAATTGCAATGACTGCAACAATTATGCCCACACCATTAGGGGCAGACAATGTGATAGCTGCTGAAACATTAGGTTATGATTTATTGAATTATGTGATGTGGAATGCGAAAGTTTCTATTCCTGTCCTATTGATTATTGCGGTTACACAATTCTTTTGGCAACAGTACTGTGATAAAAAGGAAGGTGCTGCAGCTTTTGTAGACGTAGAAGAAATCGAAACAGCAGAGGAAGAAGAGCAACATGCACCTAGTTTTTATGCGATTCTTCCATTATTGCCTTTGATTTTAATTTTAGTTGTAGGAATTCTAGGATTCATTTATGAAAATATTCAAATGGATATTTTTGTATTAACATTTATTTCTTTCTTTATCGCAGTTATTATTGAAGCCTTTCGCCATAAATCTTATAAAAAGATTCAAGACTCTGCCTCAGAAATGTTTAAAGGAATGGGACAAGGTTTTAGTCAAGTCGTGATGTTAGTTGTCGGAGGTTCACTATTTACTACCGCTATCCAAACGATGGGAATCATAGATACGATCATGGAATCTGTTCAATCTTCTAGTTCAGCAGGGATTGTTACATCATTAATTTTTAGTGGTGCTACGACATTGTTTGGTATCTTAAGTGGCGGTGGTTTAGCAATGTTCTATGCAGTCGTTGAGTTAATTCCAAATATCGCTGAAAAAGCTGGAATTGATGGTATTTTAATTGCTCTACCCATGCAAATGATTGCTAATTTAGCTCGAACTATTTCGCCAGTAGCGGCAGTCGTGATGATTGTTGCTTCGAGTATTAAAGTTAGTCCTATTCGTATATTAAAAAGAACAAGTGTACCTACAATAGTTGGCATTTTAGCCGTAATTATTTTATCTATCGTGCTATTACCCTATTAGCAGATACCGCTAGGACAGGTATTTACTTGTTCTAGCTTCTTTTTATGAAAGAGTTGAGGTGGATGGAATGATGTTTCGTATTTGCGTACAGAAAGATTTAGCTGAAATTGTTGTATTGTTTAATCAAGCGAAGAGACATATGGTTCGACAAGGAATATATCAATGGACGAGCGAATACCCGAACGAACAATTAATTAAAGAAGATATTCACGAAAAAAGGCTCTACAAATTAGTAGAAAATGATAAAATTGTAAATGTAGTGACTTTAGAAATCAACCAAGCAGAAAACTTGGCATGGATGAAGCGATTTGTGACGATACCAGAGAAAGAGAGCACTGGTTTAGCCAGTGTTATGCTGGAAAATATTTATCGAATGATGAAGGAGAGGAAGCTTTCTTTTTTATATGCTTCGACAAATCATACGAATAAAAATATGCGGTATTTTTTTGAAAAGCATTGTTTTCATTTTGTGGCAAGTTACGTTCCTGAAAATAGAAGTGAATTTGGAGAGTTTTTAATTTATAAAAAACAAATGGATGTGAGAAATAATGACGAAAGTTTTAACTCTAGGTAGTTTAAATATGGACATGGTGATGACAACGAAGCAGATGCCTACAGTAGGTGAAACGATTTTAGGAGAAACAATTGATTACTTCCTTGGGGGAAAGGGAGCCAATCAAGCTGTGGCAGCATCTAGAATAGGTGTGCCAACGAAGCTTATTGGAAAGATTGGGATGGATACATTTGGTGAAAAAATCAAGCAACATTTAGGGAATGAAACAATTGATTTAGCCGGTGTAATTTGTGATGATACTGTATTTACAGGTGTAGCATCCATTTTTAAATTACCGCAAGATAATGCGATTGTTGTGTTGCCAGGTGCCAATAGTTTATTAACAGCACAAGAGCTTTCTGCGAAAGATTTTCAAGAGGGCGTGTTACTTACACAATTAGAAATCCCAATTGAAACAGTCTTGCAAGGTTTACAATTAGCGAAAAAGAATCAGATGCAGACTATTTTAAATCCAGCACCTTATCATCGAAGCGTTCCAACTTTATTACCGTGGGTAGATATTATTACCCCAAATGAGACAGAATTTGCTGATATGGTAGGAAAAAAAATACAAACGGCAAGTGAATTAGAGACTGAAATGCTGAATTGGGTACGAGAACATCAAACGCAATTAATTGTGACACGTGGTGCAGAAGGTGTGTCATATGTTGAAAAGCATCAATTAATTACAGTCCGTGCGCCAAAAGCAACTGTAGTGGATACCACTGGGGCGGGGGATACTTTTAATGGTGTTTTAGCTGCTAAATTAGCACAAGGGATGGCATTTGCCGAAGCAGTAGAGTGGGCCACAACTGGTGCATCGCTAGCTGTTGAAAAATTAGGTGCACAAACCGGTATGCCTAGTGATACACAAATACGAGAAAAAATGAAAGAAAAATGAAAGAAAAAACACTTGAAAATTTTTTTGATTCTGATATACTATTCGAGTGTGCATGAAATCTTGTATTTTGTGTGCGCTGAAACAAGTGGGAGGAGAAATTTTGATCTCCAATTAACCACATCACGGACTCAAGGAGGTATGTCTCGTGGCAAAAAAAGTAGAAAAAATCGTTAAATTGCAAATTCCTGCAGGTAAAGCAACACCAGCACCACCAGTAGGTCCTGCATTAGGTCAAGCAGGCGTAAACATTATGGGATTCACAAAAGAATTCAACGCTCGCACAGCAGACCAAGCAGGTTTAATCATTCCGGTTGTTATTTCTGTATACGAAGACCGTTCATTCACATTCGTTACAAAAACACCACCAGCAGCAGTATTATTGAAAAAAGCTGCAAAAATTGACAAAGGTTCAGGTGAACCAAACAAAACTAAAGTTGCATCAGTTACTAGCGATCAAATTAAAGAAATCGCTGAGTTGAAAATGGAAGACCTAAACGCAGCTGACGTTGAAGCAGCTATGCGCATGGTTGAAGGAACTGCACGAAGCATGGGAATCACTGTAGGTTAATTCTTACACTGAAACCTAAGGAAGTAGCTTCTCAGTTGGCTCTATATTGAAAGATATAGAACACGTGGGAGGTTCTACCGTTATAACCACATCAAGGAGGAAACACAAAAATGGCTAAAAAAAGCAAAAAAATGCAAGAAGCATTAAAAAAAGTTGATGCTACTAAAGCTTATTCAGTTGAAGAAGCAGTAGTATTAGCAAAAGACACAAATATTGCAAAATTCGATGCAACTGTTGAAGTTGCTTACCGTCTAAATGTAGACCCTAAAAAAGCGGATCAACAAATCCGTGGTGCAGTGGTACTACCAAACGGAACTGGTAAAACTCAAAAAGTTTTAGTATTTGCTAAAGGCGAAAAAGCAAAAGAAGCAGAAGCTGCTGGCGCTGATTACGTAGGCGAAGCTGACTTAGCTCAAAAAATTCAAGGTGGCTGGTTCGACTTTGACGTTGTAGTAGCAACACCTGATATGATGGCTGAAGTTGGTAAACTAGGACGCGTTTTAGGACCTAAAGGATTAATGCCTAACCCTAAAACTGGTACTGTTACAATGGACGTTACAAAAGCAGTTAACGAAGTAAAAGCTGGTAAAGTAACTTACCGTGTTGACCGTAACGGAAACATCCATGTTCCAATCGGTAAAGTATCATTCGACAACGAAAAACTTGTTGAAAACTTTAAAACTATCCATGATGTATTAGTGAAAGCTAAACCATCAGCAGCTAAAGGAACTTACATGAAAAACATTACAGTGACTACTACTTTTGGCCCTGGTGTACATGTAGATTCAGCTTCTTTCTAATTAATTTTAGAAATTAAACAAAAATTGTTGACTCAAACACCTTTCCTATGGTAAGGTGTTTGAGGTTAAATAATTAACTGTACCGAAGACAGTAGGTGACGAAAGTCATAATTCCTACCGAGGACATCTATTGAGAAACTTCAATTGTCCCTCTATGTCTACGGTGGCATAGAGTTTTTTTATGTCTTTTGACAAGAAGAACTCTTCCATCAAAACCAGGAGGTGAATTTTAATAATGAGTGAAGCAGCTATCGCTAAAAAAGCAGCGATTGTTGAAGAAGTGAGTGAAAAATTCAAAGCAGCGGCATCTGTAGTAGTTGTAGACTACCGTGGATTAACTGTTGATGAAGTAACTCGTTTACGTAAACAATTGCGTGATGCAAACGTAGAAATGAAAGTTATCAAAAACTCTATTCTTTCACGTGCAGCTGAAGCAGCTGGTTTAGAAGGAATGGGTGAAGTATTCACTGGTCCTACAGCCGTGGCTTTCAGTAATGATGATGTAATCGCACCTGCGAAAATCATCGATGAATTTGCTAAAGAAGCAAAAGCATTAGAAATCAAAGGCGGTATCATCGAAGGCAAAGTATCTTCATTGGAAGAAATCATTGCTTTGGCAAAACTACCAAACCGCGAAGGTCTTCTATCTATGCTTTTATCTGTACTACAAGCGCCAGTCCGCAACGTGGCTTACGCTATCAATGCAGTTGCAGAAAAAGACGAAGAAGTAGCTTAATTGCCGCATGATACAACGTTAATAAATAAAAAAATAAACTTACCTATAATGGAGGAAAACAATAATGGCATTGAACATTGAAAACATTGTCGAAGAGCTAAAAGGCGCGACAATCTTAGAATTAAACGACTTAGTTAAAGCTATCGAAGAAGAATTTGGCGTATCTGCTGCTGCACCTGTAGCTGTAGCTGCTGCTGGCGCTGGTGACTCTGCTGATGAACAAACTGAATTCACAGTTGAATTAACTTCTGCTGGCGATTCAAAAGTTAAAGTTATCAAAGCAGTTCGTGAAGCAACTGGCTTAGGCTTGAAAGAAGCTAAAGCTGTAGTTGATGGCGCTCCTGCACCAGTTAAAGAAGGTATCTCTAAAGAAGATGCTGAAGCGTTAAAAGCTGCTTTAGAAGAAGTTGGCGCTTCTGTAACTGTAAAATAATCTTATTTAAAAATATAAAAACTGGAAGACCTATTCAAAGGTTTTCCAGTTTTTTTTGTGTTAAATGGACTGAATGTTATCTAGCAGTTCGTTTGGATTTATTTAAAATAGCTGAGCCACGTTCTCTTAAATTGATAAATTGAATAATCATGAACGCAAGCGCAAAAGCTATTAATATAAATAAATTTAAGCCCAATGTGTTATAAAACGAGCGAGTATACATTGTTTGCTGAGCAATTAAATGATTGTTTTGTACAAACCAGTACGTTGGTGTGAACGCAGCAATTTTGTTGACAATATCAGGTAAAATTTCTGATGGAACAAAAACACCACTAATAAAACAGCTACCTAAAATAAAGACGTTATTAATCCCACTAATGGTATCGGCACTTTTAATGAGACTTGTAATCATGGTTGAAAAAGTGACCATTGTTAAAAAGAAGGTAAGAATATTTAGGATAAAGAGACTGAGTACTTGCATATCAGTGATTTTTGAAAAATAAAGAACAAATATACTGAACATCAATGTAACTAAAATCGCATAGCTCAAATTAGCAAGAGAAATACGCCGGTTTAATTTGCGACGAGAAATTGGTGAACAGTTATTTCTGAATTTAATTGGTATTCGATTAAATGCACCGTTCACTAATGCGTATGCGGAAAAAATAGTTGAGAAGAGACCATAAGCTAGCAAATTAATAAAGCTAGCAGCAATCGTTTGGTTATTCTTTTGGTTGTAAGCCGCATCAAGTTGGAACTGTTGTTTGTTTTGAAATGTTTCCGTTGTTTGTGCGATCAACTCTGATTGACTCAACGAAGGTTGTGCATCTTGATAAAGTAAATACGTATTTAAAAATTGATTAATTGTTGAATCAACTAAGACTTTTGAAAAAGTGTCAGGCCGTGTTTTAGCTGTTAATTTAGGCATTTCTCCACCTTCCAATTGTTCGGTAAAAGTAGCTGGAATAGTTAGAATATATGCAACTTCTCCGAAATACAACGCATCATCGATGGCTTCATCTGAAGTATCGCTCAATGTGACAAGTTGCTGTTCTTCTGCCAAATAGTCTTCTAATCCTTGCACGACAGTCGAATCGTCATCTGAAAGAACAGCAATCTTTGTGTTTTGGGCTGCGGATTGTTCTTCTCGGATATTTCCTGACTGAGTCAAGGTGATAAATGCTGTGATAGCTACGCCAATTAACAGTGGCGTTTTATTTGTTTGTAATAATTTTAGCACCGTTTTATAAATGGTCATAGGAAACTCTCCTTTCGAAATAGATATTCACTAAGAAGAACAAAACAGTGAAGCTTGTTAGCCAGATAAAATTGATATAAAACGCATGAAGAGACTGATAATAGTAAAGTTGGTAGAAGCTTTCACTGATTAGATTAACAATATTGAGTCGTCCTAATAAAGGGAGATTCGTACTAATCCAGTATTTTAAACTTTCCGTCCCCATCATACCTGCTAAAAAACTTAAGACCATGGTTAAGGTGGTCCCAATACTAATTTTTTGTTCAAAGGTTAGCTTAGATGAAATATTTCCAAGCAATGTACCAAAAGATAGGGCACTTAATACACCAACAGCAATTAACAGAAGCAACCACTGCCAATGACTCCCAAATTCAACACCATAAATAAAGTGGAAAGTTGCAACGACAATCAGGGTTTGTGCATAAAACAAAACAAAGCTAGCCAACAAATTTGCGAGAGAAACTATAAACTTATTGCGTGGAGATAAGCAGACACGAATACCATTTGCAGATTGATTCGCTTGCTGATCATTTGTATTTCCTAAACCCCAAAGCAAGCCATTCATAATGGTCATTCCTAATAAGGTAAAGAAGTAAAAATTACTTTTATTGGTATTTTTTTGTTCTTGATCCACAACAAATTGTTGATTTATGGAGAGACGTTGCATGATTTCTTCAGGGGGAATTCCTGCTGCTAATAAAATTTCTACTTTATTTTGCTCTGCTAAATACTGATTCAAAAATTCCAATAGAATAGCTTGGGGGATTTCATTTCTACCGACAAATAATTCAATGTCCCCTTCAGAAAATTCATAGTATCCAACAATCGTATCATTCGCCAGTGCTTGTTTAGCATCTGTTTTAGTTAAATGTTGGACTTCAAATAATTCTGTTTCCTCGGATTTTAATTCAGATAAGATTGCTTCAAATTCTTCACTATTTTCTTCATTAGCGACAATTCCTACTTTTGAACTTTCTAGATAGTCGACCCTATCAAGATTGCTAAACGCAGCAGTAAATAATAATCCTAAAAGAATTGGAAATGCCATGGTCCAAAAAATTAACGACAAATTTTTTATAAGTATATTTAAACGATAATAAAATAAATGCCAAAACATAAAAGAACCTCCTTTTAATCAGTTTCCATTGCGATTAGTCACGCAATTCTTTGCCAGTAATCTCTAAAAAGACATCATTCAAAGTGACTTCTTGTGTATGTAAATTTGCATACACAATGTTTTCTTGCATCAAATAATTTAAGATGGCGAGCAACGTATCTTTTGTATTGTCAAGATGGAGCGTTAATATTAAGTGATTATAGTCAATTCCTTGAACTCCTGGGATTGTTTGTAACTGTTTTTGGTGCTCTGCGGAGAGTTCAGGAACTTCAAGTAGCAATTTTTCTCCCGTTCGAATCATATTTTTTAGTTCCTCTTTCGTCCCTTCGGCAATGACTTGACCTTGGTCTATGATGACAATTTTATCGCATAAAATCTCAATTTCCTCCATATAATGAGTGGTGTAAACAATGGTTGCACCTTGTTGATTCAACTCTTTAATACTATTCAAAATTTTGTTACGACTTTGTGGGTCAACAGCAACTGTGGGCTCATCTAAAAAAATTAATTCTGGTTTATGCGAAATACCACAGGCGATATTTAACCGTCGTTTCAAGCCGCCACTTAATTGATTTGGGTGAAATTTTCGGAATTTCTCTAGCCCGACAAGTTCGATAACTTCTTCGACATATTGTTTCCGTGTTTTTTTATCATTTACATACAATCCGCAATAATAATCGATGTTTTCTACGACGGTTAATTCTTCAAATACAGCAATATCTTGAGGAACAATCCCAATTCTACGTTTAATATCAAATCGTGTAGGCGACATTTTCTCACCAAATAATTTAACTGTTCCGCGATCATACGTTAATAAAGATAACATGCAGTGAATGGCGGTCGATTTTCCACTACCATTAGGGCCTAATAAGCCCAAAATAGTTCCTTCTTCAACCGTTAAGTTAAAATGATTTAAGGCTAGAACTTCTTTATAACGTTTTACTAAATTTTCAATTTCAATCATCATAAGAAAAACTCCTTTTCTTTTTATTCTTATTTTGACTATAATGGAATTAAGTGATTGTCGGTAGTGCTTATTTTCTAAAAGCGACATGACAAATGTCATAAGTGAAAGGAGAGACCAGTGGAAAAACATCATTTTCTAGGGACATATTTATTTTTGCAGATAGTTAGTTTTTTACTTTTGTTGCAGAAGCCTTTTCGTCCAGAATTTGTTCTAGTGATATTACTGAGTTTGATTTTACTATTCCCAACATTATTCATTAAGAAGAGACTTGGACAGGTTTTGACATTAGTCATCTTTTATATAGTCAGCTTTTATTTTCCTCATTTAAGTTATTTTTTACCGGGTGTGTGGTATATGGTCAATCGTAAGGAATTATTGCCGATTCATTGGATTGTGGTAGGTTCTTTGGCAATCATTTGTTTTGATGTATCTATTTTAAATTGTTTCTTTTTGATTTTCCTCGTTCTCTTTGGGTATTATCTAAGTAATCTTCGTTTGACACACATACGATTATCGCAAGACTTTTTAGCGTTGAAAGATGACAGTTGGGAAAAAGAGCAACGTTTACGTAGGCAACATGAAGAAGTGATTGAGTCACAGGAAGCAGTGCTGAAATTGGAAATTGCGGAGGAGCGGAATCGAATTGCTCGTGATATTCATGACAATGTAGGGCATTTGCTATCAAGTGCAATTATTCAGCTAGGAGCATTGGAAGTGGTTAATAAAGCAGAGGAGCTTCAACAACCGCTCTATCAATTGAAGGAAACTGTGCATACTGGTATGGATAAAATTCGTGAAAGCGTCCATGATCTTCATCAAGAGTCACTTCAATTTCATGAAGGTTTAGCAATGATACTAGGCGATTTTCACTTTTGTCCGATAAAAGTGCAAGGAGATTTATCGCAGCATTTGAATAACGAGCAAAGTAGAATTTTATTGATGATTATCAAGGAATGCTTGTCTAATGTGATGCGACATAGCAATGCGACAGAAGTGATTATCGAACAAACAGAATTACCTGCTTTTTATCGTTGCCGTATCTTAGATAATGGGACCGTGTTCAAAGAAGGAACCGGTCTGGGGCTATTTAGTATGCGACAACGAATAGACGAAATTGGGGGACAACTTCATATAAATGCAACGGATAAAGGATTTGTTGTGTCAGTTATTTTACCTAAAAATAAAAAAAGAGCGGAGGGGAATTCATGATTCAAGTGATTGTAGTCGATGATGACCGCTTAGTAACCGAGTCGTTGCGAACAATTTTGGAAATAGGTGCTGAAATTGAGGTTCTTGCAGTGGGCCATTCTGCAGACGAGGCAGTCGAATTATTCACGCGTTTTCAGCCAGATGTGTTATTAATGGATATTCGAATGGGGAATCAAACTGGTATTGATGCAGCAAAAGCAATTTTCACTAAATATCCACAAGCGGCAATTTTATTGCTGACAACTTTTTCAGATGAAGAATATATCCGTGAAGCACTACAAATCGGTGTAAAAGGGTATTTAATCAAACAAAATTTAGCAGATATTATTCCAGCAATTAAAGCAGTAGCTAAGGGTCAATCAGTTTTTGGGAATGAAGTCGCTGATAAGCTCTCGACTATTTTAACCACGGCACCAAAGAAAATTCCTATTAAACTCACCAATCGTGAAACAGAAATTCTTGAACAAATTGCTGAAGGTAAAAACAATAAAGAGATTGCCGAAGCGTTGTTTTTAAGTGAAGGAACGGTTCGTAATTATATTAGTCAGTTGCTTGATAAATTAGACGTTCGTGACCGTACACAATTAGCCATTTATTATTATAAAAATAGTGAATAACAAGGACCACATTCCTATGGATTTACCGGAATGTGGTCCATTCATATTTGTTAATCATTCTTTCGGCATTGCTGTTGATAATTCGCACCCCAAGCAGACAAACTATCTAATACTGGTTGTAGGCTATAACCGGTAGCAGTTAATTCATATTCGACTCGTGGTGGGACTTCGGGGTAAGCTTTACGCGTAACTAAGCCTTGTTCTTCCATATCTCTTAAATTAGTGGTTAAGACTTTTTGGGAAATACTACCAATCGATTTTTTTAATTCACCAAAGCGCTTTTTCCCAGTCATTAAATCTCGTAGAATTAAGACCTTCCAACGATTGCTGATGAGAGATAGGGTGGTTTCAACCGGACAATCAAATATAAAATTTTCCATGATTTCTCCTTACTACAATACAATGGTTTCTAAAAAGTAACTAACTTACTTTTAAGTGCTTACTTTCTTTTTGTAACTAATAGGTATATTATAACTGTAGTAAGATATTTATTCAACAAATTGGAGGATGATAGTATGAAAATTGCGGTAGTGGCTGCAAACGGCAAAGCAGGTCAAGCGATTGTGAAAGAAGCCGTAGAGAGAAAGTTGGATGTGACAGCGGTGGTGCGTAATGAAAATAAGACAGTGGCACCAAATACGTTAGTCAAAGATTTATATGATTTAACAGCAGCAGATTTAACTGTATTTGATGTCGTTGTTGACGCTTTTGGGATATTTGATCCAGAAAAATTAGATCAACATCAAACTTCTTTAAAGCACTTAGCGGATTGCTTAAGTGGGACAAAGACACGCTTATTGGTCGTGGGTGGTGCAGGAAGCTTATACATGAATCCCGAACACACGATGCAATTACAAGATACACCAGATTTTCCAGAAGCATTTAAACCTTTAGCAAATAGCATGGGAAAAGCGTTAGACATGTTGCGTACTCGAGATGATGTTCAATGGGTTTATATTAGTCCAGCGGCAGATTTTCAAGCAGAAGGCGAACGTGTGGGTAGCTATGCATTAGCGGGCGAAGAATTTACGGTCAATGAAGCTGGTGAGAGTCAAATTAGTTATGCCGATTATGCGATTGCCGTGGTCGATGAAATTGTCCAACCAACGCATCAACAAGAACGTATTTCTGTTTATCAACAATAAAAAAGTCGAACGATACTATTTGGTATCGTTCGACTTTTATTAATTATTGCCTGTTTGTTCAGCATACAACTTCCCATCATACATTTTGAAAAATGGATAATAGATAGCGATGGAGACGAATAGATTGATGAAGGCAATGATGATGGCTCTAAAATCGCCACCAGTACCTAGGAATGCGCCAATTCCAACCGGCGAAATCCATGGAATTCCAGTAATAACTTTATTCACCAAATCCATAGATGTGGCAAAATACGAAATTGTCACGTTAATAATTGGTGTAATAATAAATGGAATAATCAAATATGGATTATAAACAATTGGCGCCCCGAAAATAACGGGTTCATTAATATTGAATAGTCCAGGTAAGATTGCTGCGCGTCCGAGTACTTTTAACTGCTCCGATTTCGCAACAAAGACCATTAAGAGTACTAAACCTAGCGTACTACCAGCACCACCAATGAAAATATACATATTAACAAAGTCACCAGCAAAAATGTTTGATGCACCATCGATATTTTCGGTTAAGGCAACTAACAAAATTGGGTTAATAAAGCTGTTTTTAATAATTGATGTGCCGTGAACACCAACAGCCCATAGGAGATGAATTAAGAGCATAATCACAACAATACCCAACCAAGAACCAGTTAAGTCTTTTACAAATTCAAATGGTTTAGACAAAATACCGTGTAAGTCTGTATGGAAGATTGCCAAAATCGCATTTACAATCACCATAAAGACAGCGATGAAAATAGCTGGAATTAAAGACGCAAAAGCTTTACTAACGCCATCAGGAACGCCATTAGGCATCGTAATTGTAATATTTTTTAAACTACAAAAACGATAAATTTGAGTCGCGATGACAGCTGTAATAATCCCGATAAAAATACCAATACCACCAAAACGAGTAACCCAACCACCAAGTGAAATACCATTATAAATCATACCTGTTTCACTTGTTTGTTGGATTAATTGTGCGGAACCATTGGAAATATCCACTTGCACAATCGTCATTAAAAAGGCAAATAATCCTAAAATAGCGCCAACAAAACTACTTAATTTCGCATCGTCTTGTCGGTAACTATCCGTTAAGTAATAGGCAGTAGCTAAACAATAAAAGAGGGCAATCGACCCAATGGACATAGTTGTAACTACGCTGTATAACGGTGAAAATTTCAAAATAGTTGCTTCAAAAAAAGGCGCTAAAGGTGGGATAATTTGTGGGAGATTATTAATAATCAGAAAAATCGATCCCACGATAGTAAAGGGAACCGTAATGACCCCAGCTTGCATAATTGCACGGATAAAACGTAAGTTGGCAACTTTATTTAGTGGCGGCATTAATTTAGTTTCTAGAAATTGAAAAACAGCATTCATGATTACTCATCCTTTCTTAAGAGGGCATCTCATTTGTTTCAATTAATTGTTGATACCAATAGAAGCTATCTTTTTTGTAACGCGCGAGTTCTTTTTCATTTTGTTCATCACGATCCACATAAATAAAACCATAACGTTTACTGATTCCTTCATGGACACTCACTAAGTCAATGGCCGACCAAGGGCTGTAACCAATTAATTCGACGCCGGCTTCAATAGCTTCGGCACATTTTGTCAAATGTTGCTCTAAATAATTGATACGATAAGCGTCATGAATTTTGCCATCAGCAGTTAATTCATCTCTGGCACCTAAACCATTTTCAGTGATAATGATTGGTAAATGGTAACGATCATACAATGTTTGAAGCGTTGTTTTTAAACCATCGGGGTCAATCGTCCAATTAAATTCATTCTTTTGTAAATTAGGGTTTGTATAGCCTTTATAAAAGCCCCATTCCATAATGTCTTCACTTTGTTGGTCACTAATGCCATCGGACATCCCGTCTTTTTTTGTTGGTTTTTCCACTGTGACAGTTGTGTAGAAATTCATTGCGACAAAGTCAGGGAAGTGTGATTTCATCATTTTTTCATCATCTTCTGCAAATTCAATCGTAACGTTTTTTTGATTTAAATAATCTTTGAAAACAGCATTGTAACGACCAAAGCATGAAAAGTCCAAGTAAGCCCAGTTACGTACGCTATTGAAATAAAGGGCAGCTTGATTATCTAAAGGTTTGCTTGATGCAGGGTAGACTAGTGAAATGTTCGGAACAGGACCAATTTTTCCTTCTGAAACCAATTCATGACATAATTTGAAGGCATATTTTTCAGCCATCATCAAATGATGAAATTGTTGGTACTTTTCTTGAACAGGGATAGATTTACCAAGTATTTTTTGATCCACTAGCAACATGATATTTGGTTCGTTAATTGTCAGCCAGTTTTTGACACGATCACCATACGTTTCAAACAATAGTTGTGCATACTCTTTAAACGCATCGACTGTACTACGGACACTCCAACCGCCTTCGTCTTCTAACGCTTGAGGCAAATCAAAATGATTAAGTGTGATATATGGTTGGATATTGTATTTTAAGCACTCATTGATAATGTCATTGTAGTGATCAATTCCAGCTTGATTGATTTCGCCACGACCATTAGGAAAAATACGTGTCCAAGCGATTGAAAATCGGAAAATATTCAGTCCTAACTCAGACAATAAACGAATATCTTCTTTGTAACGATGGTAGTGATCAACAGCGACTGTAAAATCAGTAATGTCATGATTGTCACGAGGACGTGTATCTTGAACGCTTAACCCTTTACCATCTGCTTGATAAGCTCCTTCTGTTTGGTGAGCACTGATGGAAGCACCCCATAAAAAGTTTTTTGGAAATGTATGCGTCATAGTAAATTGACTCCTTTAATATTTTTTTGAAAGCACTTTCTAAACCGTAGTATAAAGAAACAACATTGGTCTTGCAACAGCTCAACATGAACTGTTCATGAAAGAAATTTTATGAACGTTTATCAGAAAGTGTGTGTAATTGGACACCATGTTTTTGATAATAGGTAATGAGTTCTCGAGAAATAGTATCAGTATAAAACACATCAAATAAGAAGGTTCGGTTAATCATAAAGTTCCCTGTCGTTTCCAGACGATTTGCTGGAAAATAGACAAGTTTCGGTCCATTTGTATGTTCCATCATTGTGCGATAAACATACGATTCATTCAATGTTTCCGTTGTTACTTCATGCAAGTTAACTCCAGAGGCTTCTAAGAGACATAATTGTGCATCAAATTTGATACAAGAATGGATGGCTAAATTGCCGACCAGTGCGTTGGTTCCAATTTCTCTTTGCCCGCCAGTTAATGCGATAGTTGCGCGTGAATTTTCGATTGTACCAGCAAGATAGTCATTCGTAACAATCGTGATATCTAATCCTGCTAGTGCTTGAATTAAGCGAAATGATGAGGGACTTGCACCAATAAAAATCGTCATATCCGGTAATAGGTAAGGAATAAGAGCAGTAATGAATAAATCAATCGGAAAAACACTTGAACTTGCCGTTTTATGAGTAGGTGTAGTCAGTTGGTTTAGACGGACACCACCATAATAACGTTCAATCAGTCCTTTTTTTTCTAAAAAAAGTAAATCTCGACGGATCGTCACTGGAGAAACGTGGAAGTATTCAGCTAACGATTGCACAGTTTTTTCATTATGTTTAAGTAATGCTAAGATTTTTTCTCTACGTTGAAAAACATCGCCTTGACTTTTCTTCATATGAATTCTCCTTGCTTGTTTCTTTATAGGTTAGGTGCTTTCTTTTAAACAGTATACATTTTTTTAAGTATTTTGTAGAATAAACACACTAAAAAAAGTTCGAGAGAAATTCTCGAACTTTTAGGAATTATTTGACGTCGAAAATCCAACCTTCTGGTGCTGGTCGATCACCATATTGAATACCAACTAACTCTTCGTATAAAGCTTTTGTCACAGGACCAACTTCGGTTTCGCTATAGAAAACATGGAAGTCATCATGGGTTTGAATGCCGCCAATTGGTGAAATGACAGCAGCTGTCCCACAAGCGCCGGCTTCGACAAATTTGTCCAAGTCGTTTAAATAAACATCGCCTTCAATAGCTTTCAAGCCAAGTGTATGTTCTGCTAAATGAAGCAGAGAATATTTTGTAATACTTGGCAAAATAGAAGGAGATTTCGGCGTAATAAACTCGTTGTCTTTGGTAATGCCAAAGAAGTTTGCAGATCCGACTTCTTCAATTTTCGTGTGTGTTTCTGGGTCTAAATAGATACAGTCAGAAAAGTTCTTTTCATGTGCTTCTTCACCCGGTAATAAGCTTGCAGCATAATTTCCGCCAACTTTCGCCGCTCCTGTTCCGTTTGGTGCTGCTCGGTCGTAGTCTGAGACAATAAAGTTTGTCGGTGTCAGTCCTCCTTTAAAGTACGGACCAACCGGCATACAAAAGACGGTAAAAATAAATTCATCCGCAGGGTGTACACCGATTGTATCACCGACACCAATCAATAAGGGGCGGACATACAAGGTTGCACCTGTACCATACGGCGGCACAAATTCACGATTTGCTTTGACAACGTCTTTAACTGCTTGTATAAACATCTCTTGTGGCACTTGAGGCATACGTAAGCGTTGCGCGCTACGGTTCATCCGTTTACTATTTTCATCTACGCGAAATAAATTAATACCACCGTCTTTACGTCCGTATGCTTTTAGTCCTTCGAAACATTGTTGACCATAATGCAAAGCAGGGGAGGATTCGCTAATATGTAACGTATTGTCCTCTGTTAGTTCACCTTTGTTCCAAGCGCCATCTGTCCATTTAGCAAGAAAACGGTAGGGCGTTTTTATATACTCAAAACCTAAATTATTCCAATCAATTGTCATCCAATCACTCCTGATCTTTCATTAAAAGTAGACATGTAGATTATCTTCATACATGCGTATATTATTTCTTGCTAGTATATCATTAAATTTTAATATTGTCATTATTCTGAAAATTTAAACAAAAAAAGAATCTATTCCTAAAGAAATAGATTCTTTTTGCTTAGAAACTACGACCGCCGCCGCCAAAAGTTCCACCGCCACTAGAATGCGTGGTACTTCCGCCACCACCGCCGCGACCGCCACCACTGCTACTGCTAGGTTTCGGAATCCGACGTGTTGTAACGAAAGAGTTGATTAAGCGATCTTGTTTTGTACTTAGTTGGAGAGAAGATTTTTCTTGATAAGGGTAACGATACGTGCCCATCTTCAATTGATATTTTGATTTAATGATAAAGAAGAAAATCAGGCTAATCACCGCCGCGCCAATCAGCGCAAGTGTCATTTCAAAAGGTGTCAAAACCTTATAATAGGTAATTTTTCCAGTTTCTTCATCAATCCGATAGTGGTCTTTGGGTACGCCATCGTCAACAAAACGACTGGCACCAATCAAATAATTTTTGGCAGCTTGGCTAAAGTTATTTGTCGACATGCCATCATAGACATCATCTAGCAATGATTCGATGCGTTTGTCGTTTAAATAATCAATCATGTTACCAGATGTTGTAATATAAATTTCTCTTTGGTTCATATCTAATAGCAATAAGGAACCGTTATTGTCATTGCCAACGCGTTCTCTCAGCAAATCATCAGCATAATCACGAGGTTCTCGGTTATTTGTATCACTGGTGACAATAAATACTTCGCCTTTAATTTTGCTGTTTAGTTCTGAAGCGAGTTGATTGAACTCTTGAATATCGGCTTCAGTAAATAGTCCAGCTTCATCGGTGACAGTGGGACCTTGTGCATGGACTGGTGTTGCTAGTAAAAAGAAACCTAGCAGAACGAATAGACTGGTAAGGATTTTTTTCATATTAAATACCCCACAATCATAAAGAGAATGGCTAAGACTGTGAAAATACCACCAGCTGTAAAACCAAGTCGTTTATAGCTGATAGGGAGAATCCCACTGACTTTTCCTGTTTGCCCATTCATGGCATAGTAGAAGGTTTTCTTTGATTGATCGTTACTGCGATAAGTAACTAACCAGACCGGTAACAACATGTATTGGTTGTCTTCATCGGTTAGTTGGAAATTGCGGTGATTCCGTTTGAAACTAGTATAACCACCGACAGAGTTGCTGAGTAAACTTTCGCCATAATCAGCCAGTTCTTTTTGGATATCGTCTTGAATTGTTGCGTATTCAATGTCTCTTTTCTCCGCTTGAAAGCCAGAAAGGTATTGATTTTTAAATGTAACAGCTTTTTCAATAGGAAATGGTTGGACACTCTCGACCATTTTTTGCTGCGTATTTTTAGATAAGGCATTTTTGACTAAATCATTAAAACGTAGCTTTCCTTTGCGTTGGACATCAAAGACTTTGGTTTCGGTATATTCGAGGTCGCCAACTCGCCAGACCCGAATGGATGTCCCGGTTCCAGAAATTTCACCATCCGCTTGGGCATCAACTGCCCAGTAAGGAAAATAAACGCCTGTTAGTTTTTCTACTTGTGCTTTGTTGAAGAAATCTCTCGGGACGAACCATTTCTTTTGTGCCCAAGCTAAGAAATCCGCGGTGGCTTTTTCTTTTTCGATAGCAAAAGGCAACACTTTATTTGGCAAAAATTTGCCACTTAATCGACCAGAAAGAACGACTGGATTATGACAGAAATAACAATAAGTAGCAGCCGTCGTTGCATCAGTAACAATTTCAGCTCCGCAACTTGGACACGTGAATAAATCCATTGGGTTTTCTTCATCAACCGCTTGCTCTTCGCTAATATCTGGTGCTTCTTCAATTATTTCTTCAGGGGTGTCTTGCATACGTGCCGCTTTTTGACTGGCTTCAAACGTAGTCACTTCTTCTTCTGTAAAGATGCTCATACAATAGGGACAGTGAAATTTTTGGTCACTCGGATCAAAGGTTAGCGCACCATCACAGTTTGGACATTTATGTGTAATGACTTCCATACCAACAGCTCCTTTTTTCATCATTTACTCTCAATACAGGAAATGCCACTTGTATAAAGGTACAAGTGGCACAAACATTAGTCGATTGGGACACCTTGGAACGGTTTGCCACATTCAGGACAGAATTTTGGGACTCCGTTTGAAAGATCAACCACTTCATCACAAGCTGCACATTTCATTTTTATTGTTGCAGTGCTAGGTTTAGCTGCGCCACAATTGCTACAGAATTTACCTGTATTTTCAGTGCCACAATCAGGGCAAGTCCATGTATTGGAATTAGTGGCCTGTTGAGCGGCTTGTGCTTGCTGTTGCATTTGTTGTTGATTTGCTTGCGAAGCTTGGCCCATAAAGTTACCAGCTGCATTCATGCCCATACCCATGCCCATGAAACTTTGCGCAGCACCACCAGGATTGCTACCAGCAGCTTCCATTCCTTTGGCAATGGAACCTTGCACATAACCTTCACGAATGTTTGGATCACCTAGCATTGCTCCTTGGTTACGCATGTTAATTAGTTTGACAGAGTCATCTGTGTAAGAAATGCTAGAAACTGCCACTGAAACGACTTCCATCCCACGAAGCTCACGCCAACTTTCATCCAAAACATCGCCCATATATTTACTTAATTCCATACTTTTTGATGGAACGTAAGAAATACGCTCGCCATCTGCAGACATTTGATTAATCGTTGCTTGTAGAGCAGTTAAGAACTCTGCAAGGTATTGTTCATTAATGTCATCAATTTCAACCTGGGTTTTATTTTTAGGGATAGCATTTGTATAAAATAAAATTGGGTCTGTCACTCGAATAGAGTATGTGCCATGTGTGCGTAAAAATAATTCAGCATTGTAAAAATTATCAAAATAATTTAATGGTGATGAAGTGCCAAAACGAATGCCTTTAATTTCTTGCAAATTGATATAAAAGACTTGTTGTTTTTGAGGAGTTACGCCACCAAATTTAAAACGATCGAACGTTTCAGCAATTGCAGCCTTTAACGAACCGTTAAACATAGAAGGAGCAGAATTATTTTGAACCGTATAATAACCTTCTTCTGCGGTATAGTCGATGATTTTTCCACCGTCAACTAATAACATCATCATATTTGGATAAACGTGGACGACAGAACCATCTGTTAGAACATCATCCGTTCCTTTACGATTAGAACCACGTTTACTGTCTTTTCTGACCTTAACACCCTTGGTCATGACAGTGGAGTCACTCATATTGTCAGGTTCAATAATTTCTAGCCATTGATCAGCCAAACCACCGCCAACCGTACTTGTTGCTGCTTTAATTAATCCCATCCTTATTTCCTCCTTTAAGTTGTTTCATTCAATTAGTTTAAACGTTAAATTAAGTATACCATAAACACAACCGATTCTAACATCCGACGAAAGACGGAGAAAAAGTTCCTGAGAGTTTTTTCACTGTGGTAGTTTTTTTTGCAAAAATTTCGTATAATAATAGATAGTGAATTTTGAAAAGAGGTGGCAAAGAATGGCGTATCAGGCACTTTATCGTGTTTGGCGTTCACAACGCTTTGATGACGTTGTCGGGCAACAAGCAATTACCCAAACATTGAAGAATGCAATTATCCAAAAGCAAATTTCTCATGCCTATCTATTTACCGGACCACGAGGAACAGGGAAAACAAGTGCTGCAAAAATTCTTGCCAAAGCGGTTAACTGCCCGCACAGTCAAGATGGCGAACCATGTAATGAATGCGAGATGTGTCGTTCGATTACAGCAGGCACACAAGAAGATGTCATTGAGATTGATGCTGCCAGTAACAATGGGGTAGAAGAAATTCGCTTTATTCGTGATCGGGCAAATTATGCACCGACCCAAGCAACTTATAAAGTTTATATTGTTGACGAAGTTCATATGCTTTCAACGGGTGCTTTTAATGCCTTATTAAAAACATTAGAAGAACCGCGAAAAAATGTGATTTTTATTTTAGCAACAACGGAACCTCATAAAATTCCAGCGACAATTATTTCGCGTACCCAACGATTTGACTTTAAGCGAATTCGAACCGAAGATATTATGGCGCATTTGGCGCATATTTTGAATGAAAATCAGATTGGTTATGAAGAGCAAGCATTGCAAGTAATTGCTCGTGCCGCTGAAGGAGGCATGCGTGATGCCTTAAGTATTTTGGATCAAGCGATTTCCTTTAGTGACGGGACAATAACGCTGCAAAATGCTATGGAAGTGACCGGTAGTCTTACGTTTGAAATGATGGATCAATTTATTGGTAACTGCCAAACGCACAATGTATCTGGTGCATTGACAATGCTTGAAGAAATGTTAGCATCAGGGAAAGAAGCCCGTCGCTTACTCGAAAATTTATTGGTTTATTGTCGTGATTTATTAATCTATCAACAAGCCCCGCAACTCTTATTGGAAAAGGCAGGGCATGTCACAGATGCCTTTCAAACGTTAGCAAAAGAAACATCCGTCGCTCAGCTATACCAATGGATTGATATCTTAAACGCGACGCAAAATGATGTCCGTTTCACAACCAATCCGACGATTTATTTAGAAGTTGCAACGGTGAAATTAGCGAGTAGCCCAGCCCAAGCAACACCAACTACTACCGCAGAACCGATAGCAAGCGATGATGTGCAACAGTTGAAAAAAGAAGTGCAGGCATTACGGCAGGAATTACAGCAATTGAAACAAAACGGTGTGGCTGCCACGCCACAAGAAGTACGACCAACGCCAAAACGTAAAGCACAAACAAGTAGTTATCGCGTACCAAAAGAACGAGTCTTTAGTGTCTTGCAAGAAGCAACAAAACAAGATTTAGTCAATGTTAAGATGGTTTGGGACGATTTGTTAGCTAGTTTATCAGCTACCCAAAAAGCCATGCTTCGTGCAAGTGAACCAAAAGCAGCCAGTTCAAAAGGGTTGGTCATTGCCTTTGATTATGAGATTATTTGTCAACGAGCGGCCAATGACTCAGAATTTTCGGCTGCAGTGCAAAATAATCTTAGCCGTATGATTCAAAATTATGGTCCAGATCCAATTTTTATTACGGCAGATAGTTGGCCTGAGCTACGAAAAGAGTTTTTATCAGGAAATCATGAAGTAGAACCAACTGAAGTATTTGAAGAAGATGAAGAGATAACTTTGATTCCTGAAGATGATGATCGTGTGGTAACAAAAGCACAAGAACTTTTTGGGGAATTAATCCAAATTGAAGAAAATTAAGAATGGAGAGATTGATTTATGATGCGAGGAATGGGAAACATGCAAGGCATGATGAAACAAGTACAAAAAATGCAAAAGGATATGAAAAAAGCACAAGATGCATTGAATGAAAAAGAATTTATCGGAGAATCAACAAATGGTTACGTGAAAGTAACAGCTACAGGCGACCGTAAAATGAAAGATATCGTTATTGCACCAGATGTCATTGATGCAGAAGATCCAGAAATGTTGCAAGATTTAGTTTTAATGGCGGTTAATGATGTATTAGGTAAAGTAGAAAAAGAAACAGAAGCGACGATGGGTAAATATACAAAAGGACTTCCAGGATTCTAAGAAGTCCTGAAAGGAGTCTTGACTTGTGCAATATCCAGAACCTATTGCAAGATTGATTGCAAGTTACATGAATTTACCAGGAATTGGTCAAAAAACAGCCACTCGTCTTGCGTTTCATACCATTGATATGAAAGATGAAGTGGTCAATGAATTTGCAAAATCGTTATTGAGTGTCAAACGTGACTTAACTTTTTGTAGTGTTTGTGGCAACATTACCGAAGATGATCCTTGTGAGATTTGTTCGAATACGACACGTGATCGAACAACGATTTTAGTGGTTGAAGAACCAAAAGATGTGATGGCTTTAGAAAAAATGCGTGAATATCACGGATTATATCATGTGCTTCACGGTGTATTATCACCAATGGAGGGCACAGGTCCAGAAGATATTAACATCCCTAGTTTGATCCAACGCCTGCACGATGCAGAAGTGACTGAAGTCATTTTGGCAACCAATGCCACTACAGAAGGTGAGGCAACTGCGATGTATCTATCGCGTCTTATCAAACCAGCAGGAATTAAAGTAACACGCCTTGCACATGGGTTATCTGTCGGAAGCGATATCGAATATGCAGATGAAGTGACCTTATTAAAAGCTGTTGAAGGTCGAAGAGAACTGTAAAAATATATAAATGATGGAGGAACCCATAGTGAATGGAATTTTCATAACAATTGAAGGTCCTGATGGTGCAGGAAAAACCAGTGTCATTAATGAATTGTATCCACGATTACAATTAATGGCTAAAAAAGGAATTGTCAAAACAAGAGAACCTGGTGGTGTGGCAATTTCTGAAAAAATTCGCCAAATTATTTTAGATCCCAAACATGCTGAAATGGATGAGCGGACCGAGGCTTTGCTGTATGCAGCAGCTCGTCGTCAACATTTAGTTGAAGTTATTTTGCCAGCTTTAAATGCAGGGAAAATTGTGATTTGTGATCGTTTTGTGGATAGTTCACTTGCCTACCAAGGTGCAGGACGACGTATCGGTGTGAACGAAATTGCTGAAATCAATGAGTTTGCTACCGAAGGAACTACGCCTGATTTTACGCTATATTTAGACGTTGACTCAGACACAGGTTTACGAAGAATTCAACAACATCGATCTCATCAAGTTGACCGATTGGACTCAGAAGGGTTAGAATTTCATCAAAGGGTACGCCACGCTTATCTGAAATTAGCAGAAGAAAATCCAGTACGCATTCATCGTGTAGATGCCCGGATGAGTTTGCAAGAGGTGGTAGAGGCGAGTTATTCTGCAATTGTAGAAGCTTATCCCCAGTACTTTTAATGTATAAAGGAGAGAATTTATTATGAAATTAGTTATGGCGATTGTACAAGACAAGGACAGTAACCGATTGGCAAATGAATTTGTTGATGCAAACATTCGAGCAACAAAATTATCATCAACAGGTGGCTTTTTAAAAGCAGGAAACAGCACGTTTATTATCGGAATTGAAGATGAACGAGTGGATGAAGCATTGGAACTAATCAAGAAAACATGTCAATCAAGAAAACAATACGTATCTACACCAATGACTTTAGATGTGTCATTAGACGGACAAGTACCTTATCCTGTTGAAGTTGAAGTTGGTGGTTCAACCGTATTCGTTTTACCAGTTGAAGGGTTTCATCAATATTAAGGAGGATTCTTATGGAGGAAGGTACATTTTTAGCTGAATACCAACCCCTAGTCTACTCTCAAATGAAAAAAAATGTTGAGCATGAGCGTTTGGCTCATGCTTATCTTTTTGAAGGCGATAGTGGTACAGGTAAACATGAAATGAGTATCTGGTTAGCGAAGCGTCTTTTTTGTGAAGCGGAAGAAAAGCCTTGCAATCAATGCATTAATTGTTTGCGAATCGAGATGGGGGAACATCCCAATGTTCGAACAGTAGCACCCGATGGCCAAACCATTAAAGTGGATCAAATTCGTCAATTACAAGCAGAATTTTCTAAAAGCGGATTTGAAACTAGACAGCAAGTCTTTATCATTCAGCAAGCAGAAAAAATGAATATCAGTGCAGCCAATAGTTTATTAAAATTTTTAGAAGAGCCTACAGGGAGTTTTTTAGCTATTTTGGAAACCAATGCCTTAGGACGAATTTTACCGACGATTCAATCACGCTGCCAAGTGATTCATTTTTCACCACTGCCAAAAGAAAAGTTACAAGAAAGATTGCAAAAAGACGGAATAACACCTCAAACTGCTGAACTTCTGACGAGTCTAACAAATAGTTATGACAAAGCAGTTGAAATCTCTCATGATGAATGGTTTAATGGTGCTAAGGATATTGTTTTAAAATGGTTTGAATACTTAAAGAAGAATGATCCACAAAGTTTTATTTTTGTACAAAAAAGACTGCTAACTATTGCGAAGGAAAAATCGCAACAACGATTAATTTTAGCGATATTGTTGTTTTATTTTCAACGAGAGCGCAATCAATTTTTAGTACAAAAGATACAAGTAGATGGGATTAATCGGAATTTAGAGCTAATCTTGCAAGCGCAACAAAAATTAGATGCCAATGTCTCATTTCAAGGCGTAGCAGAGCAGCTTGTGTTACGAATCATACAATAAAATGACATCCATCAGAAAGGAGGAGACACATGGTAAAAGTAGTGGGCATTCGTTATCGTCAAGCCGGGCGAATCTATTATTTTTCTCCGGGTGAAACTGAATTTTTATATGATGATAAGGTCTTGGTGGAGTCTCAACAAGCAAAATATATAGCAACGGTCGCTATTCCGAATAAAGAAATGGCAGAAGAAGATTTACCAGATGACTTAAAACCGGTGCTTCATAAAGCAACCGAAGCAGAGTTACAACAAGATGAACAAAATAAACAAGATGCCAAAGAAGCATTGCAAATTGGTAAGAAAAAAATTCGTGAACATCAATTAGAAATGAAATTAGTTGATGTCGAATATACATTTGACCGCAGTAAAATGATTTTCCAGTTTACTGCTGATGGACGGATTGATTTCCGTGAATTGGTTAAAGATTTAGCGAGTATTTTCCGTACCCGTATTGAATTACGACAAATTGGTGTGCGTGATGAAGCCAAAATTTTAGGTGGGATTGGTCCTTGTGGGCGTCAATTATGCTGCTCAACCTTCTTAGGTGATTTCGTCCCCGTTTCAATTAAAATGGCAAAAGATCAAGGTTTATCACTAAATCCAACAAAAATTTCTGGCTTATGTGGTCGATTAATGTGTTGTTTGAATTATGAGAACGATGCTTATGAAGAAGCAAAACGAGAATTACCAGATTTTGGTACAGAAGTTCAAACGCCTGATGGTAAAGGTCGTGTGATTGGTTTAAACATGCTAAGTCGTGTCATCAAAGTTCGTTTGTTTGGTAAAGAAACGCCTGTTGAGTATGACTATGAAGAATTACAAGAAACTGCCAAAGCAGGTGAAACTGATGTCAATGGATAAGCGTTCTTTATATGACGGTCTGAATGACTTTGAAAATGATTTAAAACGTTTATTGGATAATTTGGCTGAAATGAAAAATTCGCTACAAGAAGTAGTCGAAAAAAATGCCACGTTAGAATTGGAAAATCAACGTCTGCGTGAACATATTCGTGAACTAAATCAAGTGGATCAACCTTCTGAAAAAGTGAAACAAGAATTATCGCAATCGCGCATGAATTTAGAAAAAATTTACGAAGAAGGCTTCCACGTATGCTATGATTCGTATGGTTCAAGACGAGAGTATGACGAACCTTGTGCTTTTTGTTTAGAAGTCATTTATCGTGAAAGCGGAAGTTAGAGATAAAGACTGGCAAATTATTGTCCAGTCTTTTTGTTGAGGAGTGACATAATTGAAAAAACAACGCAGTTTTAAAGAGCAAAAGGGGACACTGTATCTCGTGCCGACACCGATTGGTAATTTGGAAGACATGACTTTTCGTAGTGTGAAAACATTGCGAGAAGTCCAGTTAATTGCCAGCGAGGATACACGTAATACGCAGAAGTTATTGAATCATTTTGAGATTACTGTTCCTCAAAAAAGTTTACACGAACACAATTACAAAGAACGAATTCCACAATTAATCACGTTGCTAAAAGACGGAAAAAATATTGCCCAAGTTAGTGATGCAGGGATGCCTTCCATTAGTGATCCGGGTCATGAATTGGTCGTTGCGTGTATTGAAGAAGACATTCCAGTGGTGTCGCTGCCTGGCGCAACAGCTGGTCTAACAGCCTTAATTGCTTCTGGGTTAGTGCCACAGCCAAATTATTTTTATGGTTTCTTAGCACGTAAGAAAAAAGAGCAGATACAAGAGTTAACTGAACTAATGTACCAATCAGCAACGATGATTTTTTATGAGTCACCCTATCGTTTAGGTGCGACGATTCGTAATATGGTTGAGGTTTTTGGTCCGAATCGTCAAGCAGTTATTTGCCGAGAATTAACCAAGATTCATGAAGAATATTTACGAGGAACCTTGCAAGAATTAGCGGAGTATTTAGCTGAAACAAGCGTGAAAGGTGAATGTTGCTTAATGGTCGAAGGAAGTGCAGAATCTGCTCCTGAAGAAGACGAAGGAACTTTAATGGAACAAATCGAAGCCTTATTAACCACAGGAATCAAACCGAATGATGCGATTAAAGAAGTTGCCAAAAAAAATGGATTAAAAAAACAAATCGTTTATAATGAGTTTCACGGCATTCATTAGAAGAAAAAACAATAACTCCGCAAAATAAAACCTTATGCAGCTATTTTCAAAACAGCTTGTATAAGGTTTTTTATTATGAAAAAAGCGACTATTCATTTTAGTTAACGTCAAAGTAAATGTGAATACTTGTAGGGGAACGTTCGTTTGTATTATAATGTAGTTGAGGTGATAACTGATGACGGGCTTACAATTTCCTTTAAAAAATGATACATCACGTAAAATAATTCATATTGACATGGACGCTTTTTTTGCATCAGTAGAAGAACGCGACAATCCAGAGTTAGCTAAGAAACCGTTGGTAATTGCTCGTCATCCACGAGATACTGGGGGGCGTGGCGTCGTGACCACTGCTAATTATTTGGCTCGACAATATGGGATTCACTCTGCGATGAGTGCACAAAAAGCGTTTGAATTATGTCCTCAAGCTCATTTTATGCCAGGAAATTATCATAAGTATCGGGAAATTTCAGAGAAAGTCCGAGAAATTTTCCAACGTTATACGGAGGTCATTGAACCAGTGTCGATTGATGAAGCCTATTTAGACGTGACTGAAAATAAAATTAATAGTACATCAGCTATCAAAATTGCAAAACTGATTCAGCATGATATCTGGAAAGAAGTGCATCTGACATGTTCGGCAGGTGTGAGTTACAATAAATTTTTAGCTAAATTAGCCTCTGATTTTGAGAAACCACGTGGCTTAACTGTGGTTACACCAGAAAATGCTCAGCGTTTTTTAGTCAATTTACCAATTGAAAAATTTCACGGTGTGGGGAAAAAGACCGTACCAAAAATGCATGAATTAGGTATCTTTACTGGACAAGAGTTATATGAAAAATCTGAGATGGAACTAATTCAATCGTTTGGAAAAATGGGGTACTCCTTGTATCGAAAAGTCCGAGGGATACACAACTCACCAGTAAGTGTTACGCGTGAACGCAAGTCTGTTGGTAAAGAACATACTTATGGTCAAGTGTTACGGACTGAGGAAGCTTGTTTGACCCAATTACGTAGACTATCAGAAGAAGTTGCGGAGAGTTTAAAACGGGTACAAAAACATGGAAAAACAGTCGTGCTAAAAGTTCGTTATGCCGATTATACCACCATCACGAAACGAACAACCCTAAGACAATATGTACACAAAAAAGAAGATATTTTTTCACAGGCAAGTTTGATTTGGGAAGAAATTATGGGAATTGAGAAAGGCATTCGCTTGTTGGGGGTAACTGTGACAAACTTGGATCCATTGACTTATGAAAATATTGTTTTACCTTTATGGGAAATTGGAGACCCTTATAAAGAATAAAAGTTGAGGACAACAAAAGCGTTGGTCTCAACTTTTTTTAGTCTAATACGATTCTTTGAATGGCCTGATCAATTGTCGTTAAATCTTGCTTGGTTAGCTGAATACTTGTCATGACAAAAGTTTGATGTACAGCTAATTTTTCTCGATAATTAATCGTGCCAATAATTACATCAGCTTCTTGAGGGGTGGAAACCAACTGTACGTGATACTTATTTGAAAAGTGTAGAGCAACGGTATCTTTGATACGATGCAATGACAATGCCGTTAAGTCAGTAAATATAAAAAGTTTGATTTTAGGTAAAAAATAACGCAAAGGTAAACAATATTCACACAATAAAAAACTTTGTGTCTCGAAATAAGCATCATTCCATGAAGTTGCTTGCACGAAAGCGGTCCAAAATTTCTGGAATTGTTGGAAATAATAAGGCTGTGTTCGAGCCAGTTGGGAAAAGTCAACTGCAGGAAAAGCAGCTAGTAATGTCTGATCCACTTCGAAAAAGAAACTGGAAAAGTAACGCTTCAAAAAATTCTCATATAAAAAAGAACGATTGCTGTTGTCAAAGGGGCGAAAATAGTTCTCAAAGAGGGTAATCCATTGATTGAATGCCGCGTCGATTTCTTTGACAGATAAATTTGAAACATCAATCGGAATATCAAAATTGGCCAAGTTAGAATTATAAGCAGTTAACAATAGAAATTTCCACTCATCTTCTTCCCATGAAGCTAATACTTCAGGTTTTTCGGGGAAGAGAAGATCATTTAGATGTGGGAAATTTTCTTTGTCGAAACAAATAGGCGACTGTTGGTCAATTGCTTGTTGACTGACGAACAACAGGAGCGCAAATACTTCTGTTTCTGTTTGACGAAAGGCTAATTTTAAATGCTGAGCAATTGCTTTTGTTTGTTCAAGGTAGGTATCGTGGGCATTGAGCCAATAAATATTTGATAGTTGGCGATGGACAATATAGAGAAAAATAAAAGTAAAACAACGAATTGTTGATTCTGCGCCAGTTATTTTCAATGTTTGCGATAACGTGATATGTAGACCATATTTGTTTAAATAACTATTAATTTCTTTTATTTTTCTTTGTAAAGTCGATAAACTGATGAAATGTTCGCGACAAAAATCAGAAGTTGATAAGGTACGCTTAAATAAAATTTTTTGATAAATGCTAAAAGCTAAATCTTGAGAGGCGATAAAATCCAATAATTTCTGCATATTTTCAGAATGACGGACTAATTTAATACCGCGATGGCGATTGATTACTAATTCAACTTCTTTATTTGGGTAGCAACGCATAATAATATCTTGTAAATCCTTACATATTTTTTGAACTTGTCCCAGTGTAGAATATCCTAATGTTTCCAATAATTGGTTGCTTGGAATGTAATCAACTTGTTCGTCTAAATGCCGAAGAATATCACGCATCATCCAAATTGATGGGGTAAAACCAAACATAAATAATTCACTTCCTTTATTGTAGAAAACTTAAATTTAATCAAGTTTTGCTAATTTGTCAATATTCAGAAAAATACTCATCGCAAGTGGTTTTTAGAGTGCTGAATAGGTTGTTATTAATAAATTTGAATTAAACGGTTGTTTTGTTCTTTTTTTTTCCTTTTTTACTATTGAAATAAACAATTATGTACCAAAAAGGGAGAAAGAGAAGCCGTTTCGTAGTTTAAATTACCCCTACTCATTATTCATTGATTAGAATACGATTTAATGAAGATAACAAAAAATGTTTTGACCGCATAGAATAAAAATATAGTTAGGTAAAAAAGATGCATTGCCTAACGGACAAGAACAACTGAAAAGTGGAGGGATTTATCATGAAAAAAAACAAAAATCAATGGCTACGAAAAATACCAACGATTTTAGCAATTGGCTTGTTATGTTTACAAATTATGGTACCAGCTGGCATCGTATTAGCAGAAGCACGTACCAAAGATTCGACTACACAGCAAGTAGTGACTGAATCAACAGTAAATTCTACGACACAAAGTACAGTACTGGAATCATCTATTCCTACAGTGTCTTCAACAAGCAGTTCACAAGCGATAACGACACCAACTACTGAAAGTGAAGAAACACATCCAAGTAGCGAAGCAGAGTCGTCGGACGAGGATCCTGACCCTGTCACAACAAATACGAGTACAGAAGAAAGTACAACAAGTACACAAGAAGAGACGAAAAAAATAAATCTACAACGAGCTGCATTAAATATCCGCTCTTTATTTGAGGGGACAGATACTTTTCTATCAGATGTGAATATTGAGGTTTTTGATGGGAATAAAAAGATAGATTATGAAAATGAGACAGTTCCTGCTGATGCAACGATTCGTATTAATTACACTTGGCGAATTCCACAGCATCTACTGGATGATAAATTACTACAAGCTGGTGACTATTATGAAACAGATTTACCAGGAAATCTCGTGTTGACGCCACAATCAGGGGAGTTGAAAAGTACAGCGGGTGTGGTTTATGGAACGTATACAATTGGAGCAGACCGCAAAGTTCGCTGGACATTCAATGATCGAATCGAAAAAGAAAATGATATTCATGGGACTGTTTATTATGCGGAGCAGTTGAATGATGAGGCTACAGCAGGGGAAAATATTATTCGAATTCCTGTTGATGGTGGATTTAAAGAAATAAAAATTATTGTTCGCCCGAACGGAGGCAATTCGATTAGCAAGTTAGGGACGAAAGGTTCAGATAATCAAACAATTCATTGGGAAGTGTCAATTAATACTAATTTGGAGACTTTGAAACATGCGACAGTTACTGATCCTTTACCAGCAGGTACTACTTTGAAGAAACTGACCGTTTATCCACAAACAGTCAATTTAAAAGGGGAAGTGGTTGCAACAGGAAATGAATTAATTGAAGGCGCTGACTACACGATAAATGGAGATGTCGTAACTTTTATTGGAAAATATGCCAATACAAATCAATCATTCAAACTTGTTTATGAAACGACAATTGAAGATGAAAAAATACCATTTGAAGGTGGTAAGATCACTTTTAATAATATTGCTACCTTGAAAAATGGTGACGAGACGCATTCAGCAGATGCAAGTATTACGACAGAATATGGAAAGTTAATTGAGAAATCAAATCCAAGTCGATCACAATCAGCCAATGGTCATGTCTATAAATGGAAAATTAAATATAATTATGGCTACAAAAAATTACCAGTAAATTCTTGGGTCAAAGATACTTTGCAAGGAGATAATTTGGCTTTTATTCAAGATTCCGTAGTTATTCAAACGGTTGATGGCACAACTTTAGTCAAAGGGACGGATTATAAAGTTGTGTTTAATGGGAAAGAAATGACTATCACTTTCTTAAACGAACTAACAACAGCGGTAAATATTGAGTATCGAACCAGTGTTGTCGGTGTAGTGGATGATGATTTCAAAGAGACGATGATAAAAAACAGTGCAGAGACAACAGGTGGCTACAAAGATGAAGGTCGAGGCACAATTGATATCAATGGCGTCGTAAAAGATGCAACAGTTAATTATGACACACGTAAGATTAATTGGACGATTGAAGTGAATACCTTTAAATATGAGATGCATAATTGGCATTTGGAAGATACTATGTCAGAAGGATTGATTTTTAATAAAGATAGTCTGGTTATTCACGAAAAAAATGGTGCAGCTTTGGTACTGGGAACGGATTATGAATTTGTAGGCGAACCCACAGATACAACGTTCCGTGTACGCTTTATTGGTGATTTGGCTAAAGGAACAAATCATACGTATGTTATCACTTATGCGACCGACTTTGCCAGATACAAAGATAAATTTACGAATACAGCTATTTCTCATTGGCAAGATGCATCCGGTAAAGACTATAAAAATACGCGTACTAAAGAGCAGAAGGTAACAACACCTTATGTATTAGATGCTTCTAAAGGTGGCGAATACAATGCACAAACGAAAACTATTAAGTGGACAACGATTGTGAATTACAACCAAGATGTCCTAAAAAATGCGTCTATTACTGATCCAATTATCGGTAACGATCAAGTCTATGTAGCAAACAGCGCAAAAGTCTATGAAGTCACAATTCATTCGGACGGTTCTGTTACCTTGGGACAGGAAGTACCAAATATTACAAGTGAGGAAAATCAAGTAATTACAGCTAATTTACCAGAAGGCTCAACAAAAGCGTATGCTCTTGTTTTTGAAACGAGTTTAGATGGGAAAGTCATTAAAGCGGATGCTTATAAAAATGAAGCAAGTTATGTCAATCATGCACGTAGTCAAAAAGTTAATGCTTCAGTCAAAGCAGCTAATGGCGGTTCATTTGCAACGAAAAGTGGTAAGCAAGATGCAACGAATGGTAATTATGCGAATTGGTCGGTTGTTATTAATCCATCACAATCAACTTTGACCGATGTAACTATCACCGATGAACCTTCAACGAATCAAGTATTGGATCAATCTTCCTTTATCATTTACGGCACAACTGTCAGTACCGATGGTAAAATTACCAAAGATGTAAGTAAAATATTACAAAAAGACCGGGACTATACCATTTCCGTACAAACAAATAATGAGACTGGTCAACAAGTATCAACGATTAAGTTACTAGGGACAATTAAGACAGCATATATCTTAGAATACCGTTCATTAATTAATTCAGATTTATTAAATGATACTGTTTCAAATAAATTAGCGATTAAAGGTGTTAATGAAGAAACAGTTGAAGAAGAAGCGCAGGGTTCAACCAAAGTCATTGTTTCTGGAGGTACAGCAGAAGGCTCAAAAGCTTCGGTAACTCTAGTCAAAGTAGATAAAAATAAGAAAACCAAGACACCATTAATTGGTGCCAAACTAGAATTATGGTCGATGAAAAGTGATGGTAGTAAAGATCAATTAATTCGTTCTGGCGAGACCGATGGAAAAGGTGAATTAAAATTTGGCAATCTGCGAGCAAACCATCCGTATTTATTAATTGAAACCCAAGCACCTGCAGGTTTTACCGTTAATGAAGAACTACGTGATGGCAAAAAAGTGGAATTTGCGCCGGAAGCTGAAAATAATTTATTTGAAGAGCTTCGAGTCGAAAATGATATTCCACGTATTACTTTTACTAAAGTAGCAAGTGAAACCAAAGCAGGCTTGGCGGGGGCGACGTTTGCCATTAAAAATGCAGAAGGACAATTTTATAACGGCTTAGATGAGCATTATGTTGTTCAATGGGTTGGTAAAGAATCCCAAATTTCTGAGGAAACCAAGACTGCTTTAACATCCAATGCACAAGGTGTAGTAGAAGTGAGTGGTTTACCTATCGGTGTGTATAGCATTAAAGAACTTGTAGCACCTACAGGATATGATGGGATAGAAACAGAAATTCCATTTGAAGTGGTTAATAATCAAGGAATAATCGAATTAAAAGAAGCTATCGCTGATATTAGTAATGAAAAAATACAATACGTAAATTTACCTATTACAAAGGTTTGGAACGATGCAAACAATCAAGACGGCAAACGTCCAGAATCAGTGACGGTTCATTTACTTGCAGATGGAAACAAAACGAATCAAACAATCACCTTGACTAAAGCAACGGATTGGAAGGGGACTTTTGAAAACTTACGTAAATTTGATTCATCAGGTAATGAAATTCATTATACTGTAAAAGAAGATAAGGTAGCTGGCTATGAAGAACCAACAATTGAATTAGTGAACCATAGCTATGTGATTACCAATACACGTGTTCCTGAAACAATAACCATTGAAGGAACAAAAACATGGGATGATAAGGATAATCAAGATGGCAAACGACCAGCAGAAATTATCGTTAACTTATTCGCTGATGATGAACAAAAAGCAACTGCTACAGTTAGCGCGGAAACAAATTGGACCTATCGTTTTAGCAACTTACCGAAATATCAAAATGGAAACGAAATTGTCTACCATGTGACAGAAAACGTTGTGCCAGAATATCGGACAGAAATGAATGTATTCGATATTACCAATCACTATACTCCAGGCGAAACAAGTGTGAACGTAACAAAAGTTTGGGACGATGCAACGAATCAAGATGGTCTTCGTCCAGAAAATATTTATGTTCAATTATATGCGAATGGAACAAAGAGTGGCGAAGAAGTCTCACTAAATGCGGCTAATAATTGGACAACCATGTGGAATCACCTAGCCTTAAAAGAAAATGGAAAAGATGTTATTTATGAAGTGAAAGAAGTCAGTGCTGTGACAGGGTATACGACAAAAATTACAGAACCAGCTAAAGGCAATTTCATCATTACCAATAGTCATACACCAGAAACAATTACCATTAAAGGAACGAAAACATGGGATGATACAAACAACCAAGACGGTAAACGACCAACAGAAATTACGGTGCGTTTGTATGCAGATGGTGTGGAACAAACAACTACGAAAGTGACTGAAGAAACAAATTGGACCTATACGTTCACAGATTTAGCCAAATACCAAGAAGGCAAAGAAATCGTTTATACAGTTACTGAAGATCAGATTACTGATTACCAAGCTAGTTATGATGGTTATAACATTATCAATACGCATACACCGGCTAAACAAAGTATTGCTGTAACTAAAAATTGGCAAGATGAGCAAGACAAAGATGATATTCGACCAGATAAAATTGTTGTTAAATTGTTAGCAGATGGAAAAGATACCAAACAAACATTGACATTAAGCGACGAAAATAATTGGCAAGGTTTCTTTGTTGATTTGGATGTTTCTAAAGAAGGCAAAGGGATTGTTTATACCGTAGAAGAACAGACTGTTAAGGGGTACGAAGCAACTATTTCTGGAAATATGGAAAAAGGATATGTTATTACCAATACGCATATGCCAGAAAAAGGAAAGCCAAGTAAACCAGTTAAACCTAACAAGTCAACGCCAAATAAAACAGTGAAAACAAAAGCGCACTTACCAAAAACGGGTGAAAAAACCACCATTTGGTTGAGTATTCTAGGAATCGTGATACTCTTATTGGTAAGTACGGTCTATTTATTAAAACACCGAAAATCCGCTTAAAAAAAACGCATCGGCTAGGTTAGTCGATGCGTTTTTATGCTAATAATTGATGAAATATTTCTTCTAGGTGATTGTAATCGTGTTGTGTTAAAAGACCATGAATAATAATTAATGGTTTACTCAAGAGGTTCTGACTACGTAATGGATGTAAAGTACCAATCACTAAATCACTTTCTTCTACAGTTGAAACAAACTTGATAATATAGTTACTTGCAAAATAGGAACAAATGGCATTTTGTGTATTTGCCGAAAAGAGTAAATCTAAATCGGTATAGAAGTAAATATGAATGGTAGGTAAGAATTCAGTTGGAGGTAGGAAATACTGGCATAACAAGAGACTTTGCATTTCAAAATGATTGTTCACCCATTCACCACATTGTGCGGAAAAGGCTTGCCAAAAGTGGTCAAACTGTTTGAGATAGTATGAATGTAACTGTTCATTTTGCTGAAAATTAACGCCCGGAAAAGCCGATAATAATTTTTGATCAGTCTTTAGGAAGAAACTTGCAAGGTACATTTTTTGAAAATGATTGTATAAGTATTCGGTTTGTGTGGTATCGAATGGTGAGAAATATTTCTCAAAAAGAGTTACCCAAGTCGCGAAGTCTCGATCAAGTTCTGGAAATTGAATGGCTGTTAAATCTATTGGACTATCGTAGTTAGCTAAATTAGAATTATGCATAGTTAGTAAAAGAAATTTCCAGTCGTCTTCTGTCCAATGAGGTAAGAAATTGACTTTTTTAGGAAATTTAATCGCCTCAATGTATGGAAAATCTTCTTCACTAAAATTAATATGCTGATTTTTTTCGATAGCGGAAGTTGCGATAAACAAATGAATGGCTAAAATCTCTTCTTGGTAATCAAGAAAATTGAGTTGAAGACTATGGTTTAGTTTTTTTGCCAAATCGAAATAGGGTGAACTATCAGTTACCCTATTTACGTTGGACATTTGTCGATGCAACATAAATAGAAATAAAAAAGTAAAGCTACGTATCATAGACTCTTTTCCACGAATTGTCAATCGCTGCCCCAAAGTGATATGTAAGCCAATCGTATTGAGGTATTGATTAATCTCCTTTACTTTTCGTCTTAAGGTAGAAAGACTAATAAAATGTTGCTCGAAAAAAGTATCCGTTGAAACAGAGCGTTGAAACAACAATGTTTGATAGATGCTATAGGCTAAATCTTTCGAAGCAATCTGATTAAATAAAGGATGGAAGCTACAATTAGATTCGTGATATAATCGCATCCCATGACGTTTGCTAATAGCCAAAGTCATTTCTTGCGGTGCATAACAGGTTGTAATTAGGTCTTTTAATTCTTGGCAAGCCTTTTTTACTTGCGTAATATTCGAGTAGCCCAATAATTGCAGTAGGCGTTCACTTGAAATAGCTGTTGTTTGATTATCAAGTATTTTGACAATATCAAATAGTAACCACATCGATTTCTCAAATCCGAGCATCATGTCACCCCTTTTGTATATCTACGATTAATTGTAACGGCTTTTATCAGGAGATTCAACGTTCATAATATCGTTTTGGTAGAAACATAAAAAAAGGGAGTTGTAGTCGTTATGTAAGAGCAAAATATCCAAACCATGTAGAGATTGCTTAGGCAACCTACGAAATAGTTTGGATACTTTTTGTATTTATGTCACAAATCCAGCATTTATCTTAAATGAGTGTTTGTTTTTTGATTTGTTCATATTGTTGTTCGGCATCAAGACATTTTTCCCAAATAACTGCTTGTTGTTGCGCAAGCGATTGGGGGACATCAATAATCCGTTGATTGCTACTTCCTCGAAATTGCAAATTTAAATCTCTTTTACTTAATTCAAAGCGTCCGTCAACTAAAATATCAATTTGTTTTAAAAGCCTCTGTTTATCTTCAGTTTCTTGTAACAATTCTTCAAAAGTATAGCCAGACCAACTCCAAATATCTTTTGCTTGACCAAAGGTGTTTCGAACGCGTTTGACTAATTGCAAACAGACTTCCGTATTTAAAAAAGGTTCGCCACCAAGTAAGGTTAAGCCTTGGACGTAGTCGTGTGACAAATCTTCAATAATTTGTTCTTCTAGTTCTTGTGTATAGGGAGTTCCGTAGCGGAAATTTTGGACCGCTTTATTAAAGCAACCTTCACAGGCAAACAAACAACCACTGACGTATAAACTATTTCGGACACCTTCACCATCCACAAACATAAATGGCTTGTAGTCAGCGATGTATTGTTGGCTATACTGACTACTTTGCCATTCTTTTGGTTTTGGATTCCGCATCTCACTCACTCCTTATTCTTTCATATGTTTGACACGAGCGGAAATTTCTTTGTGACGTCCATGAACCATCGGACGTGCTTGTGGATTGCCTAAGTACCCACAGGTTCGTTTGACTACATCACAAGTTTTTGGATCGTGGTTGCCACATTGTGGGCATTTAAAACCACGTTCAGTTGGGTGAAAATCACCTTCAAACCCACATTGATAACAATGATCAATTGGTGTGTTGGTTCCTAGGTAACCGACACGGTCGTAAGAATAATCCCAGACTGCTTCTAACGCTTTCGGGTTTTGCTGCAAAATCGGGTATTCACAATAATGGATAAACCCTCCGCTACAATATTGAGGATAATCTTTTTCGAAATCTAATTTTTCAAAAGGTGTCGGATTTTTACGAACGTCGTAATGAAAGCTATTTGTGTAATAGTCTTTATCTGTAATATCTTTAATTACACCAAATTTTTCAGTATCTAATCGACAGAAGCGATCGGTCAGGCTTTCGCTAGGAGTGGAATAAACACTAAAGTGATAGTCATAAGCCTCCGCCCATCGGTCCGCATGTTGTTTTAGCTGCTGTAAAATTTGAATGGTAAAGTCTTTCGCTACTGGATTATTTTCCCAATCAGGTCCGTAAAAAGCAGTTGCAACTTCGTAAAGGCCAATATAGCCAAGTGAAACCGTTGCACGTCGGTGTTTAAATAAATCATCAACCCTGTCTGTAGGAGCTAATCTTTTTCCAAATGCACCATACATATAAAGAATGGGGGCATTTGCTGGTGTCGCTTCTTTACAACGTTCGACCCGATAAACAAGGGCGTCTTTAACAATCGCTAATCGTTCTTCTAGTAATTGCCAGAAATGCTCTTCGGATGATGCTTCTAAGGCAATCCGTGGCAAATTTAAGGTAACGACACCTAAGTTCATTCGTCCAACATTTACTTCTTGCCCATCGGTATCTTTCCAACCTTGTAAGAAAGAACGGCATCCCATCGGTACTTTAAAGCTACCTGTTAGTTCAACAATTTTGTCGTAATTTAAAATATCTGGATACATCCGTTTCGTTGCACATTCCAACGCTAGTTCTTTGATATCATAATTGGGATCAGTTGGTTGTGAATTAATGCCACGTTTGATACTAAAAATTAATTTTGGGAAAATGGCTGTCCGATGTTCACTTCCTAACCCATTGATGCGATTTTGGAGGATGGCTTTTTGAATTTCTCGTTCAAACCAATTCGTGCCTAAACCAAAACCAAGGGACGTAAAAGGTGTTTGTCCGTTAGAAGTAAAGAGAGTGTTAATTTCATACTCTAAACTTTGCATGGCATCAAAAATATCTTTTTTTGTTTTTTTACGAGCATAGGCTTGTTGGCGTTCTTTACTGTCGATCCATTCTTTGGCATCGGTTAAGTGTTTCTCATAATTTCGCTGTGCAAACGGAGCTAATAATTCATCCACACGGTCTGCGGAACAGCCACCATATTGACTTGATGCCACGTTTGCAATGATTTGCGAAATTTGTGCAGTAGCAGTTTGGATAGAACGGGGGGATTCTACTTCCGCATTTCCCATCTTAAATCCTTCGTTTAACATTTTTTTAAAATCAATTAAGCAACAATTGGTCATCGGTGCATATGGATGATAATCTAAGTCGTGGTAATGAATGTCTCCTTTTTGATGCGCGTTGGCAACGTGAGGTGGTAACATTTTCAGTCCAATTGATTTGCCGACAATTCCAGCAGTTAAATCACGTTGTGTGTTAAAAACATTGCTATCTTTATTCGCATTTTCATTGATGACCGATTGTTCTTTGTTCATTAATTTTTCAATGGTAAAGTTAATATCGGTTGCTTGACTGCGTTGGAAATCGCGTTGTGTCCGATAGCGGATATATTCTTCAGCGAGTTGATATTCATGATGGGCCAACAAAGTATGTTCCACAATATTTTGGATTTCATAAATTTTGATATCAGTCGTAAAACGAGCAGTAATCTCTTGATTAATTTTATCGACAATGAGTGCTAACGATTGATGTTCAATGGGGGAAAGTGTGCCATTTAGCTGTTTCTTGGCTTTTAATAATGCGTCGTAAATCTTTTTGTCATCAAATTCAACGAGACGGCCATCACGTTTGATAACGTGGATAGTTGTTAAATTTGACGATGATCGATATTGTTCATCTTTTATCTTTGTTGCATACATAAGAATCCGCTCCTTTGATTTGTTCATTTTCATCATAAAACAAAAACATCAACATTTCAACTATATGTTGTATATGTTATTGGTTCGTGAACTATATATTGTGTTTGTTTATGTTTCTTAAAATGTATGAGAATAACGTTTTTATTGTTTTTATTTGCACAAAGTGGTGAAAAATTTTTTTATTATTTGATTTGAGTTAATATAGAGATATGCTAAGATACAGTAAAGAAATGAGGCGTGAAAGTGAAAACAATGATTGATGTCAAACACTTAACAAAAACCTTTGGCACACGTTTTAATCAGACAAAAGTGCTAGATAATTTATCATTCAGTGTTGATAAAGGAGAATTTGTAGGAATTATGGGACCGAGTGGGGCAGGAAAGACGACCTTGATGAACATTCTTTCTTCACTGAGTTTACCAACGATGGGATCGGTTTATATTGATGGGAAGGATATTACTCGGATGAAAGAGAATGAATTGAGTGACTTCCGACGAAAAAAAATCGGGTTTATTTTTCAAGATTTCAATTTATTAGACACACTGACTGCTCGAGACAATATTCTGCTACCTTTGGCTATCGACAGTTTGTCGGTAACAGAAACGGAGCAACGAATAAACAATGTATCTGAATTACTTGGTATGACTCATTTTTTAAATCGCTATCCCGATGAGCTATCCATTGGTCAAAAACAGCGAGTTGCTGCTGCTCGAGCGATGGTTGCTCAACCGCAAGTGATTTTTGCTGATGAACCGACGGGCTCCCTAGATTCAAAGTCTGCTGCTGAATTACTTCGTTATTTAAGTGAAGTGAATCTGCACCAAGACACGACCATTTTAATGGTCACACATGATCCATTTACAGCCAGCTATTGCAATCGTATCTTATTTATTAAAGATGGGGTATTCTTTTCAGAAGTCGTTCGACGTGGTTCACGCAAAGAGTTTTTTGAACAAGTCATTGATATGCAGGCAACGATTGGTGGAGGTGGTCGAACGAATGCTTTTTAAAATCATTTGGCGTAGTTTTTTGCGACAGACACGAAATTACGTAGTGTATTTTTTATGTATGATGTCATCGGTCATGATTTTCTATTCATTTAGCGCTATGACGTATGATCAACCTCTGGTCCATCGAGCGCAGCAAGATATCCAAATTGGTGGTGTCTTATCACTGGGAAACTTTATTGTTGCAATTGTGGTCTTATTTTTCATGCTAAGTGCGAATCAATTCTTCATTCAGCAACGCCAGAAGGAGATTGGGTTGTATCATTTGTACGGTATCCGAAAATCACGAATTATTGCTCAGTTAATTGCAGAAACATTGGTTTTGAATGCCGTGTCATTGTTTGTCGGTATTTTAATGGGGATTGTTTTCTCTAAATTTTTTGCGATGATTTTAATTAAAGCCATGGACTTAAATATTGTGAGTCGTTTTTTTATTTCGTGGCCATCAATCCTGACTACAACGCTTATCTTTTTATTAGCAGTCGTGTTTATTTCAATTCAAAATATTTGGATATTACGGAAAAAACAATTAGTTGAACTTTTTCATCAGAAAAAAATTACAGCGAATTCGCGAATCAAGCTGCATTGGAGTGGTTATATTTTCGCATTAATGAGTGTGGGCTTGATTGGCATTGGTTACTATATCGCGACCAATTTTGTTTCCGTTACGACGCGATATATTCAACAAACAGAAGACAATGGGGCTTTTTTATGGATGCCGTTGTTTATTTTTACCGCCTGTGTGTTTGGCACTTATTTATTTTTTCGTTTTGGTATGCAGATGGTGTTTGCTACTTTTACAAAATGGCGTAAGTATAATCAAAGTCATTTACGTTTTATTATTTTTAATAATGCACGTCATCTCATGTATAAAAGTTGGCGCACATTATCGCTCATTTCAATTGTCTTAGGGATAGCGATTTCCATGATTGGTGGAGCAATTGGAGCTTTTGCAATCACTTATCAAATAACCGAGACAAATCATCCAACAGACTTTCAGTTATCACCAACGAATATGAAGGCTTTGGAACAGTTCATTACAAATAGTGGCGGGCAGATTTCTCAAAAATTCATCTTGCCTCTAAAAGCAATAGGTTATTATGAACGACAAGAAAATGAATTGACGGAAGAAAATTATGAAACAATTGAAGTGTTGGATGTCATATCAGAGAGCTCTTTTCAAAAATTAAAAGCGGTCATACCTAAGTTACCTGACGTTCATATCGAACAAGAAAATGGGGCTGTTTTGCTAGAATCAGATATTCGTTACAATCAAGCAAAGACAGATACAAAGCGCAAAATTTCTTTACCCGATTCTCAAGATGTCTATGTCGAACAAATCTATGGGAACTTATTGGGAAACAGCTTGGTTCGATATGGATTTAAAACGATGATTGTTACAGATAATTTGTATCAGGAATTAGAAGGTATCCCTTATCAAGTTGTTTATGCCAACGCAAAAGGTTACAATGAAGAACAATTCTATCAACAATATATTGAGAAATTTCCGGGTAGATGGGGAGAAGACATTCTTTATCACTATGATTACCAAGAGGGTGTCTTAACTGGTAAAATTGAACACAAAACACCTGATACACCGGATCCTACTTATCAAAAAGGTCAAGGCATGATGAGTCGTTTGACCCAAGTTAATCGATACCTTGATATTCGTTCAACACGGCGTCAAGGTGGTATTTTCTTGTATGTCGCACTTTTTGTAGGAATGATTGTCTTGCTAACAACGGCAGGAACCTTGATGGTACGTCAATTCTTTGAAGCGAGTCGCGAAAAGAAAAATTATCAGTTACTGCAACAGTTAGGTATTCCCAGAAAAGCTCTGCACAAAGTTGTTTACAAACAAATTGCTTGGATTTTTTTCCCCACAATGTTATTAGCCGTCAGTCATGGAAGCTTTGCCATTTACATGTTAACGCAGCTGATTCAAGATGCCAATTATTGGGTGGCGTATCTCTTTTGCTTCATCACCATTTTTATTTTTACGGCAGCATACTTACTGACAACGAATTTTTATTTACGAATTATTGAAGAGGAATGACGAGCTTTCGTTATTTTTCTTCCTCTTTTTGCAGAAAACGTATGGTATAATTTAAAGGTAATGTTTTAATTTAAAGGAGCGTATGACATGTTAGAAAAAGACGAACAATTACTGATTGACCTAACTTCCGCTAGAGGAGTACCGGGAAACGAAGAAGAAGTACGAGAAGTATTTAAAGCATATGCCAAAGATTATGCAGAAGATATCTTTTTTGATGGATTAGGTAGTGTCATTGCCAAACATTCAGGCAAAGGTGGCGGACCAAAGATTTTTATTTCTGGTCACATGGATGAAGTTGGTTTTATGGTAACGAAAATCACGGATAAAGGATTTATTGAGTTCCAAACTTTAGGTGGCTGGTGGGGACAAGTCATGCTTGCCCAACAAGTTGAAATTAAAACGCAAGCTGGCAAAATTATTCATGGCGTGATTGGTTCCAAACCACCGCATGTGCTATCTGCAGAAGCACGTAAGCAACCGTATGATGTCAAAGAGATGTTTATTGATATTGGTGCATCTAGCGAAGAGGAAGCAAAAGAATGGGGAATCCGTCCAGGTGATATGATTACACCTTACATTGAGTATAAACGCATGAATGACAGTAAGTTTTTATTAGCTAAAGCGTGGGACAATCGTGTAGGAACAGCTGTTTCTTTACGTGTGTTGGAGAATCTATCAAAAGAAGGTCATCCAAACTGTTTATTTGCTGGTAGTGATGTCATGGAAGAAGTTGGTTTGCGTGGAGCAAGAACGAGCACCCATTTAGTGAATCCAGATATTGCGATTGCGTTAGATACTGGAACTGCTGGCGATACACCGGGAATGTCACCGAAAGAAGCTGATTCTGTTTTAGGAAAAGGACCACAAATCTTAATTTTTGATGCCTCAATGGTTCCACACAAAAAATTACTGAATTTCGTGATTAACGTAGCAGAAGAATTGGAAATTCCTTTCCAATATACGGTGATTGCTGGTGGTGGGACGGATGCTGGTCAAATGCACTTGACGCGTGATGGTATTCCTTCAATTGCGATTACAGTTCCTGTTCGTTATCTACATTCTCATACGTCAATTATTCATGAAGATGATTATTTGAATACCGTGAAGTTAGTCACGGAAGTTGTTCGTCGATTAGATGATGCAAAAGTAAATGAACTACGTAGCTATTAAGAAAAAAGAAGTTTGAGGAAACTCAAACTTCTTTTTGCATTCATTTAGTGAAGGGGTTACACTAGAACCACAGATAGGAGGAATGTACGATGAAATTAACAGTTTTAGGATGTTTAGGCGCGTACCCATATAATGGTGAAGGAACTACAAGTTTTCTTTTGCAATCAGAAGGATTTAATTTATTGTTGGATGCAGGAAGTGCAACATTGATTCAATTAGAGAAGACTATCGATCCGTTGTCCTTGGATGCAGTTATTTTGAGTCACTATCATCCGGACCATGTAGCAGATTTAGGCGTGTTACAACATTATTGGCAGTTATTTCCTAAAACAGGTGAGCGTCCTTTATTACCAATTTATGGTCATGGGGAAGATGCTGAGAATTTTGCTCGTTTGACGATGCCAAATGTTTCTGAAGGGCACAATTATTTAGAAATGGAACAGTTGAACTTAGGGCCGTTTTCTGTTACATTTATGAAGACGATTCATCCTGTCGTTTGTTATGCCATGCGGTTTGTAGAAAATAGTACAGGTAAAATATTTGTATTTACTGGTGACTCTGGTTATTTAGAAAGTTTTGTTGATTTTGCGAAAGATGCAGACTTATTTTTAGCCGATACGTATTTGTTTGAAGGAAATGAAAATCATATTGCCCACTTTACTTCGAAAGAAGCAGGTGAAATTTCTCGTCAAGCGGGAGTCAAAAAACTAGTTCTTACTCATTTACCTCAACATGGTGATTTAGAGCAACTACGAACAGAAGCAAGTCAAGCAGCGAATGATGAATTGCCTGTTGAATTGGCAAAAGTAGGGAAAGTATTTGAAATTTAGCATACCCTATTTTTAAGAAATATTTGAGGCAAACGAGGAGGAACTATGCATGATTTTTGTACCAAATGATTTGAGAGACCCACGTATCAATTTAGCAATTGAAACATTCTTATTACAAGAAATGAAAGTTGATGAGCCGATTTTGCTTTTCTACATTAATGAGCCATCAATTATTATTGGTCGAAACCAAAATACAATTGAGGAAATTAATCAAGAATATGTTGATGAAAAAGGTATCCACGTTGTTCGCCGTTTCAGCGGTGGTGGTGCAGTTTATCATGATGAAGGGAATCTGAATTTCAGTTTTATTATGCCAGATGATGGGGATTCATTCCGTGATTTCGCTAAGGTAACGAAACCAATCGTGCAAGCGTTGCATGATATGGGCGTAGAAGGGGCAGAATTAAAAGGACGCAACGACTTAGTGATTAATGACATGAAATTCTCTGGGAATGCTATGTATGCCACTAATGGACGAATGTTCGCTCATGGAACAATCATGTTTGATAGTGATGTAAATGAAGTTGTCAAATCTTTGAAAGTACGCAAAGATAAGATTGAATCAAAAGGGATTAAATCAATCCGCTCTCGCGTGACAAATATCAAGCCATTCCTACCAGAAGACAAACAAGACATGACAACAGTTGACTTCAGTCAAGAAATTTTATTGAAAATCTTTGGTGTGGATTCACTTGAAGATATCCAAACTTATGAGTTAACAGAAGACGATTGGAAAAAAGTCAAAGAGATTTCAGAAAATTATTATGCAAATTGGGACTGGAACTATGGCAAATCACCTGCGTTTGATATCGAACGTCGTAAACGATTCCCAATTGGTTCAATTGAGATTCGCTTAAATGTCGCAGAAGGTAAAATTACAGCAGCGAAAATTTACGGAGACTTCTTTGGACTAGGTGAAATCAGTGATGTTGAAGAAGCGCTCGTTGGTACAAAATATGAAAAAACAGCTTTGAAAGAAGTTGTTGATACAATTGATGTAACAAAATACTTCGGTAATATCACCAATGATGATTTATTTGAATTAATCTATTAAAAGAAACGTCCTGCCTATCTCAAGGGATAAGCAGGACGCTTTTTTTTAATAGTATTCGCCTTGACGATAATCCCAAGAGTTGAAATTATCTGCCAAAATCATCATAATACGATCAATCGCTAAACCTTTACGAATTACAACTGGTGCAGGGCTGATTGAGCGTTCACCATTTTGTTCAGGCACTAATTTGCCGTCTTTATCGACAAATGAAACCATCACACCTTGTTCGTAGCGGGTATCAATTGTTTTATCAGGTTGAATAGACGCAACATATTCATCACCATCTAAAATTAAATCAGCTTCATTTTCAATTTGTTCACCAATACCAGCCACTAAACCACGATTTCCTTTACCAGAAGGATTCGCAGAACTTGCAAATAATAATTTTTTATCAGATTCCCAAAGGGCGCTAGAAATTTGTTCACCTGGTACACCGAACTTAACAACAAAACAACTTGTACCACGTACGTCTGTCATCAATTCATCGGAACCGTCATTTGGAATATATTGTTTGCCGGATTCTTTCCAAGGTAAGATAGCCCCAAATAAAATATCTTCTTCCCAACATTTTTTGTAGACAGCTTTCATTTCTTCTGTCATATCTGCTAATTCAAATAGTTGTTCTAATGAGCCGCATAGCACAACACCGGGTTTATTTCTATTACGATTTTTAGCAGAGAATTTACGTTCTAAGCCTGGTTTGTCACAAGTTGTGATGATATAACCAACTTTTGTTGGGCAAACAACCACTTTTCCTTCATCTTTTAGTAAATCTAAGGCTTCTTGTTGTACCGTACCATTCCATTTTATATGTTTTTCTTGAGTCATAACCGTCGTTCCCTTCTTAAAGCATTCGCTTTTTCACTGTAATTAAACTAAATATTCTGAAAATAATAGTTATTAAAAAAAATAATGAGTAATCTATGAAAAATTACTATTATTTTCTTAATTACATTTGATATTAATATAAGATTAGCTGAGAGTCAACCTCATTTCATGATGTTCAATCGCCTAGATGAAAAAAGAAGCGGATGATAGTGAAAGTTCCAAAAGATTTTCCATAAATAAAGTCTAATCAAAAAAAGAAGAGACTTCTTTTAAGAAATCTCTTCTAGTAAAACTAATAGGCGCGCGCAATCCAAACGGTATGTTTGGCTGGTTTGCCACTAACAATGTCGACTGTTTTTTCCACAGGGACATCAAATGGAATATTACGTGTTGTAAACCCTGTTTCTTCTTTGATTTTTGCTTCGGTTTCTTCGGTACCATCCCAACCGATCAAGACAAATCCAGTCACTTTGTCTTCCGCTTTACATGTTTCAATGTGTGCTTTTAAGTCATCTAGTGTTTCGATGTCGTAATGTTCATTTTCTTTGTTACGCGCACGTGCAGCTTCTAGTAGACGTTTAGGCATAATCGCTAGTTGTTCTTTGACATAATCGTGTAAATCTTCAAAAGCGACTTTTTCTTTATCTGCTAAGTCACGAACTTTGACCATTGCATGGCCATTTTCTAAATCACGAGGTCCACATTCAATACGGACGCAAGCACCTTTTAATTCCCACTCATTGAATTTATAACCAGGTGAATTGTCGCTGTCGTCTAAACGAACACGGAAGCCTTCCGCTTTAAATGCAGCAAAAATTTCGTCTAATTTTTCCATAATTGCTGGATTTTTCTTCCAAGGACCAACTGGCATTAGTACAATTTGTGTTGGCGCAATTGTTGACGGGAAGACCAAGCCTTTTTCATCGCCATGGGTCATAATTAATGAACCTAATAGACGTGTCGAAACACCCCAAGAAGTTGTATGTGCGTGCACGTGTTTGTTTTCTTTGTTCAAGTACGTAATATCGAATGCTTCCGCAAATTTTGTACCCATGTAATGAGAAGTTCCGGCTTGGACCGCTTTTCCGTCTTTCATCATCGCTTCAATAGAATAAGTTTCTTCTGCACCAGCAAAACGTTCAGAAGGTGTTTTTTCACCTTTGTATACCGGAATTGCTAAAAATTCTTCACACAAACGTGCATACTCATCTAAAATACGTAACGCACGTTTACGCGCATCCTCAGCATCGACATGAGCCGTGTGTCCTTCTTGCCATAAAAATTCAGAAGTACGTAAAAATGGCAAAGTTTTCTTTTCCCAACGGAAGACATTCGCCCATTGGTTAATTTCATAAGGTAAGTCACGATAAGAATTAATCCAATCAGAAAAGGCTGTACCAATCATTGTTTCAGAAGTTGGACGTAGTGCCAAAGGTTCTTCTAATTTTTCGTCACCAACTTCAGTAACCCAAGGAAGTTCTGGCGCAAAGCCTTCAATGTGATCCGCTTCTTTCATAAAGAAACTTTTTGGAATTAACATTGGGAAATAAGCATTGCGAATGCCTTCGCTACGTAAAAATTTATTGAATTCTTCTTGAATATGTTCCCATAATTCAAAACCGTCTGGACGGAAGATAATCGATCCTCGGACTGGGGAATAAGACATTAATTCTGCTTTTTGAACTGTTTGTAAATACCATTCAGTAAAATCATTTTTTTGTTCTGACATGTGTGTTCCTCCTATTGTTTAAATGCTTGATTGGTTTGGCTAAGAGCGGTTTTCATCATGGGTAATGATTTTGGTCCAATCCCATGGATGGCGAGTACTTGCTTTTCAGTTAAACCTGCTAGCTGTTCAAAGCTCTGAATACCGTTGTGTAAAAGTGCATTGCGTGCTGGTTTAGAAAGTTGTTGTAAAAATTCTTCGTAAGTCATTTGCTAACCACCTTTAATTTTTTGGCAATAAAAAAAGCATTCTCATCCTATATAAAAAGGACGAAATGCTGCACATTCGCGGTACCACCTTCATTGAATAGATTGTCTCTATTCCGCTCATAACGAAGATAAGGGTTCGAACCCGATTGCTTTCACAATCATTTCCATTGGTAGGTTCATAAAAACAGGGGTATCGAGGTTCCAGCCTTGCCTCGACTCTCTTAAACATATTTTTACTACTAATCCAAATCCTGTCTATAGACTAATCGGAAATAAGAAAAAAAGCAAGTAGAAAATAAATGAACTTTCAATCAATTGCGATGAAAGTTGTGATATGATAGAAAGAAATTTTATTTGAGGAGAATGTTTAATGACATCGGAAACAATTATTCGCCGCTTTTTTGCAGATGTTCGTTCTGGAAAAAAGCCAGATAAAGCTCATCAATATATGGCCGAAAAAGTACTAGCCCATCAAGTTATAGCAGAAGAAGAGCAAACCATTTATCGAACACCAGAAGATTATGCAACGCACGTTAAAGAAATGGTAGCGGCTTATGGTCACTTTTCTTTAGATATTCAAGAATTACTGGCATCTGAAAATAAAGTTTACGTTCGTTGGCGCCAAACGGGAACTCATATTGGGGAAGTAGATGGATACCAACCGACAAAACGTCCAATTGTTGAAATAGCAAGTGCTGTATACAAACTAGAAAATGATAAAATTATCGAATATTGGATTCAAATTGATCGACTAGGGATTCAAAAACAACTTGAACGCAATCAAGAGAAGTAAGAAAAAAATTTGCAGGTTGTTCTTGAAATTCGTATAATAAGCAACGAGGATTGCTAGAAAAGCAATCAATGGGAAAACTACAAGGAGTGTACACATGAGAAATGAAATGATGCATCGACCAGTTGTCAAACCAGAACTAGTCGAATTTTTACGCACAGAACAAAAACAATTAGCTGGCGAATTAGGTCAAATTGAAAAAGAAGCAAATGAAAATGAAGTCCCAATTATTCCACACGAAACAGTGGTTTTCATGCAATTTTTACTCGGGCAACTCAAACCAAAACAAATTCTAGAAATCGGGACTGCAATTGGATTTTCTTCTAGCTTAATGGCTCAATATGTGGGAGAGGATGGTCACGTAACTACAATTGACCGTTTTGATGTCATGATTCGGAAAGCGAAAGTGACTTATGAACGTCTTGGATTAGAAGATAAAGTGACGTTATTAGAAGGACAAGCAGCGGATATTTTCCCTGAATTAACAGGTCCATATGACTTTATTTTTATGGATAGCGCAAAATCAAAATATATTGAGTTTTTACCAGAATGCCTACGCTTGCTGAAAAAAGGCGGCGTCTTAATGGTTGATGATGTTTTTCAAGGGGGGACCGTTTTGGACCCAATCGAAGAAATTCCACGCAATCGTCGCACTATTCATCGTAAACTAAAACGATTTTTAGAGGTAATTAATACGCATCCGGACTTAACAACTAGTTTAGTTCCTTTGGGAGATGGGATTGCCTTAATTACCAAAGAAGCCGATGAGGTTGTCATTGAAGTAGAATAATTTCTTTAGGGCACTTTTCAACGAAGTGTCCTAAAAATAACAAAATAAACATTGACAATTGTAGCGATTTTCCATATAATAATTTTTGTTGCTGAAATATTTGTCATAGTAGCTCAGCTGGATAGAGCATCCGCCTTCTAAGCGGACGGTCGGGGGCGTATAAATACGGATATAACAGTCTTTTGGACTAGTTTTACACTAGTTTGAAAGGCTGTTTTTTTGTGCTTTTTTCCGTAAGTGAACAGTCATGTTCGCAGTCATTTCTGTAATTCTGGAATAACAATTTTAGGAGAGGTTTTCATGGGTGAAAATAACAATAAAAGGAAGTTGCTTTCTGTAGATGTGGATTTGACCAAGCCTATCACCAAGCAATTAATGCAGCAGCATCATGTTCCTAGTGATGTCCTGATTTTAGATGCGCTTGCTGTTATCTTACGTCAAATGTCTTTAGGCGGTAGGAGACCTAGAACCATTCACGCAATGGAAGCAGATGTGAAAGCTTATATGAGAGTCACAGGACAAGAGTTTCTAGCTGATATATCAACAGAGTCTATTTACATGTGGTTAGACAGTTACCAGAATATCAAAGACATTACAAGGCGGAGCAGATTGAAAACACTCAAAGCTTTTCTAGGGAAGTGTAATGAGAATGGTTGGTTGCCTGTGAAGTTTTGGACATCTATAAATATCAAAGTTGATGAAGTTGAAAAGCATGGGGCTACTAAGAATGATGTTGAAATTCTTCTATCATTGCTAGATGTAACTGACTTTGTGGAGTTGAGAGATGCGACTGCAATTATGCTTATGTTTCAAACAGGTATCAGGATAGCGACAATTGCAGGACTTGAAAATAAACATCTTGACCTTGAGGGGGGATATTTAAACTTGACCGCTGACATTATGAAAAATCATAAGCCTTTCAAGACTCCTATACCGCCTAAAACAGTTCAATACCTTGCGGCTCTCATTCAGGTAAATGACCGAATAAGGGAGCATACAGGAGCTGACAACAGCTATGTATTCATTTCTAGACGTGGGGGAAGTGTACAGAGTTCTGAAAATCATAACGCTATTCAGGTAAGGCTAACAAAATATGCTAAACAGTACAAGTTGAAAAATATTAATGCACATGGTCTGAGAAGGGGCTTTGCTATCAATTTAATGAAGAGTGGCGCACCAGTCTCTCTGATAAGTAAAGCACTGTCTCACGGTGATTTAGCAGTGACAACAAAGTACCTTCACTTGTCTAAAGATGAAGTAGCGGAAAATTTGAAGAATTACTTGTAAATAATCATTTAAGCACAGAAAGAAGGAATAAATATGGATAAGTTTAACCACAAGTTTCTCAATGCACCAGAATGGCAACAGGAGCGCTTTAGTGCAGTTTTTGAACAGCTAGAGCAGTATAACCTATCAGAAGAAGAACGCAGTAGCCTACTGTGGCTGTGCGGCTTTGAGCAGTCAACTCTTTACAACATTATGACTATTATCCAGAAAGTCCAGAAAGGCTAAACAGTATAAAAAAACTCCTCAACTGCTACCAACAGTCAAGGAGTTTGAGAATGTTTAAAACTGAATAAACCAGAAAACACCCTATAATTCAAGAAGATTATAGCAATTTTAGCAGTAATTTTCAAGTTGTGTAACTGGTAAGCAGATTTTTAAGGAAGTTTTCCTGCTTTGACCAATAAAAACAGAGGTCTGACTCTGACCGCCACACAAAAAAAGAGTATGAGAGTTGTGTATAGCGCTATTACTCTCAGTTGTAAAGGTGGTGACTGCCTAGCGTTAAAAAGGTCAGGAGAGGAAGCCTATAGGGCTACTTTTCTTTTTAGATAGAAAGCGGTGTTTAGTCAAGTTTGACCGCCTGAACAAACTAGGAGACTGTTTCCCCAGTCTTACAACCTCAAACTTTAGCGCTATCTAAGAAGTTACTTCAAGGGTAAGGTGAGAAGTGTAAAAAGTGGTTAGTCCATGCCCAGTAAATAGACTGTGTTTTTACCTGTCTAGGGGAGGAGTCCGCCCAGCCTTTCAGTCAAGGACTAGCAAATACCCAGTAATCATTGTCAAAAAGTAACTTATTGAACAGTAATAATCAGATATGTTACAATTAAATTACATTAAATATAATATGATGAAGGAGTTAAAGTTTATGAAGAAATTAATTACACTAGGTCTAACAGTGACATCAGTTGCATTACTGGGAGCATGTGGAAATACAGGAAGCACAGAGAAAGACTCTGCAACAAGCAGTAGTTCTACTACCACTGTTGAATCCACTGTAAAAGAGGAAGCACCTGTTGTTGAAGATAAATTTGCAGGTCAAGAAGAAAAAGGGGAAGGCACTTTTAACATTGCTAACCAATCAGGAAACACTGAAGAAGGTGACTCTATTACTGTTTTCTATGACCCTAACACTTTCCCAACAGATTTAGGAGTTAACACATGGGATTTAGATGGCAGTATGCTGTCTTACATTTATGCTGATGGACAACTGGTAGATACTCTGCAACTAGGTAATTCACAGAATGGCGTGGAATTACAAGATGTTGAATCAGCTATTACTGAAGGTGAACACAAGTTACAGTTAGTACAGTATGTTGATGATAATGAAGATGGAGAGATTGTCACTTATAAGGAACAGCCTTATACAGTGAAACTGAAATAAATCTTTATAAATACTTAGACACTTTGGCTGCTTCTGCTTTCAGGGTGCTTTTTGTATCTACAGAAAAATGTTACCCCTCATTCCTATAATATATATTATTATTCTTAAAGGGGTATCACTGTTATTCAACCATTAAATCAGTTAACAAACACTGATATACTAAGGTTTAAGTTGTCGCCCAGTCTAAAAGTGAAAAATTCACAAACACAACATGTGCTACTATTCAGTAGTGAGGATTTTTCAGCTGTGATATAATGGAAATATGTTAGATAACCAAGGAGAGACTCTGTAGCTGTTTGATTTAGCTACGGAGCTTATTAGGTTTGAGGAGCATTTACACCTGTTGAATGGTAACATCAAGTTTTCTTCACGCTATTTCACGCAAATTCCACGTGAAGAAACAGAACCTCAGTTATACATTCAACAAAAAAAGCCCACCATTAGAAAGTTTTTTCTCACTGATTTACTGAATAAACTTGATTTAATGGAGTTTAAAACAGACTTATATTACACTCCTAACCTGTTTGACCCTCTGACAGGTAAAAGGAATCAGGACAACGTCCACTTTCTTACGTGTCTTTGGCAGGACTTTGACAACTGTTCACTGGAAGAAGCATATAGTGCCTTAAAAACCAGTAAACTACCAGCACCCTCTGCAGTAGTGTGGTCTGGTGGTGGCGTTCACATGTATTGGTACTTTAACAATGGTTTTAGGCTTCAACCTGAATCATACTCAGACAGCTGGTTAAAAGTTATGAAAGCTCTAACATGTAAGCTATCTGAATCACTTCCATCTTCAAGTAAAGCAAAAGTAGATGGGGCAGTGAATGACTCTGCCAGATTAATGAGAATGCCTTCTAGTTACAACAGTAAGAGAAATAGCCACTGTTACTTCATTGAACAGGACTCACAGAAAGTTTACAGTTTTTTAGAGGACTTTTATTATCCATTGGTTGCGCCAAGTAAGAAAGCTGTAATGAATAGAGAAAAAAGGTTTCTTGAAAGCTTTGATTTACACAGTGGGAAGCCAGTCCTAAGGAAGCTTACGTGGGAATATGCTCTTGAGGTGTGTTCTGAAGTTCAAGCAGAGCAGCAAGCTAGATTACTTGCATATGAACAAAGAAAGCAAAACAGTAGTGCAGGAAAAGTGAACCACTACAATAGGTATTTAAGAAGAGACATTGTTAAACTGATTGAGTTACGTCAAGGCGACATGGAAGGCTACAGAAATTCAACGTTGAGATTTCTGTTGTATCTGGGGGACTCAGTAGACTGGGTTATTCATGTAAATTCACTGTTCAGTGAACCTTTACCAGAATCAGAGTTACTAAGCATTTTTGAAAGTGGTAAAGTTCCAGACAGATTTCCTAAGCGAGAAACCATTTATGAAGCCCTCAATGTTACCGCTAAAGAAGAAAAAGAGCTGAAAGTCCTTGTTCGCAGAAGTACCGCTGAGAACAAAGCATACTTTGAGAATAAGATTTCTTCATTGTCACGTCAAGTTACTGAGGTAACAGAAGCGTACAAAACTCTGTACTTAGCTTCGTGGCTGAACATTAAAGGAATTAAACAGAAAGACATCATAGCTAAAGTAGGTTTCACTAGGAAAACAGCAGTGAAACACAAGAAGAACTGGAAGGGATTTGAGGACTACGTGAATCAAAAATTGAACTTGATTGAGAAATTGATTAAAGTGAATACTGAGCTAACAGAGACTATTTCATTAATGATGGTTGACCCTGCGCTTGAAGGAAGGCTTGACACATTGCAAGAGAAAGCTGAAAAAATGCTAGACTCAGTAAGACAGCTGAGACAGATTGTTGAGGACTGTTCAGAATATAGCCACTTTACTTTTGACGTGGTAAAGCTGGAAAAGAAAGCGTGCGCTGTGTGGGAACTTGCGACAACTTAAATATTATTATATCACTGTTTATTTAACTGATTTAATAATTGAATAACAGTTATCTACTCTTAAGAATAATAATATATATTATAGGAATGAGGGGTAACATTTTTTATTGACTATCAACTATACACAGCTTTTCATGACCTTGGGCAATTGTTGCTCAGGGTTTTTTTCTGTTTATTCTCTTTACCATGGTTAATGAGTAGCAGAAGTAAAAAGTTTTAACTGAATGATAAAAAAGCTCAAGAACTTCCTTATATATTTGTCCCGATGGTTGCTAAGTATATAGGAAAAAGTAAAAGGAGAATTTCAGTTGATAGAGAACTTTAAGTTTAACTTAGATGAATACCGTGAATACACAGAAGCCAATGAGGCTTTGAATGAGTTTTTGTTCAAAAAAAACACTGAGAACAAAGTTAGAGGAGTTGCCAGTTCAAGAAGTTTTGAATTCCTTTGTTGAAAAGGTAACTGAAGATTTCTTTGAAAAGTTTGACATGATGCCTTCAAAGGCAAATAGGGGACTGCTAGCTAATGTTTGCTTACTTTATTCAATAAAAAGCAAGAAATCCAATAAGAACAGGGAAGAAGATAGCTTTCTTTCAGCTAGACAAGGGCTGACCTTGAGTATGCCACTTTAGATGTTGTTCTTGACATTAGAATGAGCGACAGAATCCTCCAGAAGGCTAGACCAAAGTTCACTAAAGAAATTGAAGATGTATAAAATGGAAAGGAAAGTGAATAACAGTGAATCAATTAGAACAATTTTTTAAAACAGTAATTAAGCCAAAGGAAACCAACAAGCAGATTGCGTATGAATACATTTCGCTAAAGGAGACTTATGGAAACATGCTAACTCAAGCAATTTTCTGCAAAGTGAAGGGAATTTCAGCGCCAACTTTATCTAAAGCATTAAGCGAAATTAAACAGGAGTCCAAAAAGTGAATGAGCGACAAGGGCTACATGAAACCCTGTTCCCTTTGTTTCAAGAATACTTTGATACAGTTTTAAGCTCAGAAAACATTGAGCGACAAGGGGAAGTGGGAACAGAAATAGACTCTGAACCAACTGTATTAGAAACCAGTGAGCCACAGTCAGAACCTGCCTCAGACAGTGCTTCTGAGATTGATGTTTTTGACGAAAAGATAGCACCAGCTATTACTAAAGTTCCTAGTGCCGCTGAAATTGGAGCTGAGTACTCTGCTCTATCTAAAATGTTCCCACAGCATGTGAGTGAGCAGAATTATGCTAAGGCTAAGGGAATTTCACAGGTATACCTGAGAAGGTGTATTAACCAGTTTGAAAATCAGTAAATTAGAAGGAGAATGCATAAATGAATTCAGCAATGAAAAAAATAGTAGATTTTTTTGAGCAACAAGAAGTATTGGAGCAGCGTAAGCAGGAGATTATTGACGAAGAAAAAATGAAATTGAAGCGTAACCACCTTGGGTATGTTTCTAACTATGTCAAAAATACAGATAATCTTCTAACAGTAGATGAAGTGAGAAAGTGCCTAGAAGAAGAGGAACTTGAAGCAGCAGAAATGTTTAATGCTACTAAGGAACATAGATATATTTCAAGCACTGCAAGTAGTAATTATAACATGGCTGTTGCCAGACTTTCAGCAATTGAAGCTGCTAAAGAAGTTTTAGCAGAAAGTCTAAATAATGTAACTGTTTCTTACTTCAATGAAAATTTAGCAGATGCTATGGCTAAATATGAGAAAGAATTACAGGAACAGGGAAGCAATCAGTTAACTATTGAACCCACAGAGGTGCCAGAGTGATGGGGATTTTTACTAGAAAAACAGTCCTCGAGCAGATTGACGTTGAACCACTGAAAGCAGATGTGGATACAGTTTCACGCTTAAAAAAGCAAATGACTTCTATTCAAACAGCCAGAAAAGAATATGAATCACGCATTCAGGAGTTGCAGGAGTCAGTAGAAAAAGTGACCAATGCAGAAGAAACATTCACAACTGAAGGAATGGGCTTTAAAGGCGCTTCCGCTGCTATTCAGGAGTTACTCAAAGTTAAAAGAGAAGAAGTTGACCCATTAGAGGTAGCTCAAGAACTTCAATACTTGGGTCAGTGGTGGCATGATTATGCACCAGCTAAATTATCTGAAATTGAAAGAGAGTTAAACTCTTTATTTAGAAAACAAGAAGAACACTTGAGGGCTATAGAAGCGGAGTTTGAAACGTCAAGTAATACTGAAGAAGTTGATGAAGTGGCTGAAATATTGCTACAGGATATTACAGCTTTATATGAGCAGTTCTTAGCAATTTCAAGAGTGAAGGACGTTGTGACCAACAGAGAGACATATGGTAGTTACGTCAATTTAAAACTTCCAGAACGTAGAAGCATTGCTCAGAAAGAAGCAGAAGCTGCACGACTCAAAGCATCCAGAGTGTTAGCAGCTGCACGTTCACAGGAATCAACTAATAAGATTGCTGAAGCACAAGGCAGGGAAACAGTCAATAACCCTTGGTTAAGTACTAACCCTCCAATTTAAGCAGAAAGGAAGTGATTGAATGAGTAATATCCACCAGTTACCAGCCTTAAACCTAAGTAGGTTAACTGCTCAGGAACAGGCTGTTCTTTCCGCTGTCCTTGAGCAGGATATTTCAGGTAAGAGTAACAAGGAAATATCAAATGAATTAGGCATTTCAGAATCTACATTCTACAGAATTAAGAGCAGACCTAGTGTCTCTCAAGAAATTCTAACAGCTTCTAAAACAAAAGCAGACCTGTTGCTTCCTTTGGCTATTCAGAAAGCTGAGAAGATGTTACAGGATGAATCTACTCCTGCAAGTGCTGCTGTTAACTTGATTAAAGTTATCTACCAACAAGCAGGCATGATCAAGCCCCCAGAAACTACTGGAGGTTTTGACAATAGTAATCCACGTGAGAAAACCATTGATGAACTCATGAAGCACTATGGGATTACAGACTCTTCTAGTGAAGAAATAGCATAATCATAGTTAGTTAAGCAGTGAATTCACTGTTTGCACATATATTTTAACCAGTAATGACTGCCCTCCTAGTGGTTTTACTGGTTATCCCTTTTTATTTTAACTCCCTATAGTCTATTCTGTGGGGAGATACATAGCAGTTTTAAAAGACTGCATGTCACTGGCAACAACCTCACATTCAGTTGTCAGCGCCTGATATGTCCTACGGTGCTTCCCTTGCGGAAACAGGGGGAGTGCCACTACATACTGAAAGTGTATATTTGTTATTTTATTAAAGTTCAGTCCAGAGTTGATTTACTGAGATAGAAGTTAGTTGACTGTTGCTTCATGTGACAGTGTTTCACTTTGTTTTCTGATTTCAATTTTAACGTGGAAGAAGTCATTTGAGGAGTTTAATAGAAGTCATATGTTGATATATCAGTGTTTTTCTGATGTTTCAGTTAGTTATTGAAGTGACAAGAATACCCGCAAGAACTAAGGAGACTGGTTTTGTGTATGACAGGAAATAAATTCAAATAAACAGATAACTTTCATGTGTGTCAACATTAACCAGAGTGAAATATCTGTAACTACTATATAGTTAATTGTTATTTTAATGGTAGTTTGTTCTTTCTGCTTATTCATTTTAGATAACATCATTAGTGATGAATAACAGCAATATATTTATTTAACTATGGTCAATCTAATAAAGTTTAAACCAGAGTCAAAGGGATTTTCTTACATCTGTTCTACCTTTGACTCTGTTTTAATATATAAGTCTGCCTGTTATCCCACAGAGTTGACTGAAAGAAGCCCCCTGTCTCCTTAAACGAGAAGCAGAGGGCTTTCTTTTTTACATATTTTAGGAGGCGAATAGATTGAGGTTATTCCATGCAACGCCTAAGAAAAATACCAGAAGTGTTCTGAAAAATGGCATTGATAACAGGAGAAATGTCCTTGCTACACGCCAACTTCGACAGTTCATAGACAGAAATAAGCCTTTTACGTCAACTGCTAATAAACATGAAGCTATATTTCTATTCAGTGAAAGTGAGTTACCTGTTGTTATGCAGAATTATCCTGATTATGCTGTATTAGCAGTTGACGTAACTGCATTAGACACCTTTTACTTAGTGTCATTTAACAACTACTTAAGCGAGGTTATTTGTGATTTCAGACAAGATAAGCATAAGATAACAGAAGCTGAACAGTGGGCAAGGGTGTATTGGCGTACCTGCAATCCATTTAATGACTATGTGGAACAGGAAGATAAAATTAAAAAGCACTGTTTAGCTACTATAGGTTGTGATTATATCCCTGAATTTCTATACTTTAAAGACATGATAGAACCAGAGTTTTTAACTCTGATAACTGAATAACGTAAATCAAGCTGTAATTACTTCTAATTGATGGGGGCATTGCAGCTTACTTTTTTTATGCTGTGAGTTACCTGTTGTTGTTGATGAATAGAGTTCTGTCGCTGTTATTTTAACTCCACTAAGAGTGTAGTGCTGTGGCTTTCTTTTATATTCAGTTTTATTGTATAAATATCTAGTTTACATAATGTAGATTATATCAAGTTGAATATGATTTTTTACTGATTATTCAGTGTTTTAGCAGTTTTAAACAGGTGGAAATGGTTTACATAATTTTGTAGTTAGTATATTGATATGTATAAAAATTAAAATAACAGTAAGTACCTGTTAAATCACTATTTACATGAATATTTCAATTGCTTCCTGTATAAAATAATGGGGCTGTTGACTACATTTTTTCAAGTGTGAACAGCAATAGAAAAGGAGATATATTGTTATTTTTCCTAAGATGGTTGCGTGTCATTAGAGTAATGACAGTATAAACTATGCCTACAGAGATATAAAAGCAGGCTATACTGTAACCCTACAGATTAATTAAACTATCTATTCAAGGCTGTACTAATAAGTAAACAGGTTGCTACTGATAGAAAGGGGGTAACTGGGGGGCAAGAGTGACATGCTGTAGGCTACTGCGCTACTAGGTGTCCTTACATTTGTTTGCCTGCTTCTACCTAGTAAAACAGTGCAGGAGCATACCAGAATAGAGGGGAAGGTGTGTGCTGCCAATATCAGCTTAATGTTGTTGTGCTGTAGCGCTTTAGTAGTACAGACTGAACCATCTTATTATAATTGTCACTTACTCATATCAGAGTAATGTACTTGTATATAGTTGATATTCTTAAGTAACAAGAACAATGACACAAAGTAATAAAGAACAAACTTAATCAAGTAAAGAACTGAAAGTAATTCTACCTTCATTGTGTTTCAGCTTTGAGTTCACCTTTTCTGTATCAAGTTTCTTTTAATTTCAATTAATAACAATAAAATAAAGTATTAAAGAACAAACTCAATCAAAGCAAACTACTCTTGATGTTATATTAAACTGAATGTTTTCAGTTCATTCTCAGTTACATCAGAAAATGAAAAGATGTTCAGTTACACCCCACCTCTGGGGGGGACACTACCAGATTTCAGCGCCCCTAAGCAGTTCTACAATATACACATTAAAAATACATTGGGCTTTACTGGTATAACTGTCCATTCCAGAAATTTTCTGAAATAAAAAATAACTCTGGGAATAGAGTCAATTCCTAAGTTATACAGTGTTCCACAGAAGCATTCTCAGCCCATTTCAGATGAATAACAGGGGAGTAGCCTGTTTAAGAGACCCTGAGCGCTACTGTAATCAATTTGCTATGCATTAGATCTGTTATTTAGTTGATTATCAACGTACTTCTGTATTTCCTGTAGTTCTTCTGTTGATAGTGAAGCTATATACTGTTTTATAAGAAGCAAAGTGTTATCAGATTGCTGTAATTCAGTGGGAGAAATTGAAAATGCAGTTGCTAATTTTATTAAGTTCTCTAATGTAGGAGAAATATCACCATTTTCATACCTTCTATAACTTCTAACATCAATACCAATCAATTCAGCAACTTGTGCTTGCTTCATACCTAGTTCAAGTCTTCTTTTCTTAATTAAATTATCTTCCATGTAAAAACCTCCTTGACAAAGGACGTTAACGCCCTTTATAATCTTTTTAGGACGTTAGAGTCCTGCTTGCTTTTGTATTCTACAGAATAAGGAGATAAAAAACTATGCACACTAATTTATTAGACAGTTCTATCAACATTGAGACACTTGTCGGACAATTTCAAGCAGGCATTAAGGAAACTTTCACGGAAATTTACGCTCTATTTGCTAACGAAAGAAAGGCTCAGAGTTTGAGGCTGCGCCACAGTCTACCTGCTGCGGTAACTGCTCATGACATTCAAGCCTTAATTGATGATGCTTTGCTAACTGCTGTTACACGCTTCAAACCAGAAGAAACTGCTTCTTTTAGAACATATTTCAGGAGTATTCTGGAATACAACAGATTAGATGTGATTAAACATGTAAACAGGAAGAAAAGAGATTGTGCCATTAAACTAGTTTCCACGATACTGGCAGAAGATGCAGAGCTATTAGACATTCTTGAAGTTATTGAAGATGAAACAGCTTTACAAGGCTTCACTGAGATTGAAAATACAACTTTACAACTTTTGCAAGAGTACGCCACTGTTAACCCTAGAAAACAATTAAATGCTACGTTACTTCTCTTAGAAGCAGGTAGCTACTTGAATGCTCCTGAAAAATACAGTTTCATGCGAAAAGTAACAGGAATGACGTTGAATGACTCTGCGGTCAGGAAGAAATGTCAGCGTGCTAAAGCAGACTTTAAAAAGTGGCTTGCTGAAAAAGAAGGTACAGAGATATGATGGATAAGCGTAGGACAATCAGAGTAAGCAACTTTGAATATGCTTTGAGAAAACTGATGGCGTACACAGTGTATTATGCTTTTATTCTTCTGATGTGTGCAGTTGTTACTGGTTTATTCTTGTTTATCCATGGAATACCAGAGTTACTTGTAAATGCTTTGTTTTAATAACAGATAGCAGACTTCACAGATATTGAAAATAACTGTTGCTTACACTTTTAAAATGTGATAAACTCAATGACGTTGGTGAATTACAGTCCAGACTGTTAACTGACTGACCACTTAGAATAACAGTTAGTGGCTGTCATGTTCCTGTATTTACCGCCCTTATCCAATTTGTCATAGTAGCTCAGCTGGATAGAGCATCCGCCTTCTAAGCGGACGGTCGGGGGTTCGAATCCCTCCTGTGACGTAAAAGTTAAGTTATTTATTCCTAATGAAAAAGCTTTTAGATAAGCGTTTCATTAGGTTTTTTTTATATTTTTTGTTATGGGGTAGACGAACTGGACTTCGAACTGGCAAAAGTATCCCACACGTTTTGTCTCATAATAGCATTATTTTATTATTTTGCAAGAGATGATATTTATAGCATTTAGTAGTGCAATTTTTAACTGTTGAGCATGCTTATTTGAATTTTTTTAGAAAGAGATAATGACATTTGTTTGGCTCGACCTTTCTTTAGAAGGCGGATGCTCTATCCAGCTGAACTGATTGGGTTAAGTTGAGAATTTTAAAAGTAAAGTAATCAATTCCAATTTAGAGAAAAACATTACAATAAACATACGTAAATAACCATTCTGAGAGCTTTAGAGCCTTCTTAAGCACTATTAAGTAAAAGTAGTTTGTATGAATGATAGAAGCCCGTATATGCGTATTAATTAGCTAATAGAATGAAAATCAAGGTTTCAAGTGCCAATGATGACAGGATTTTAAAATAGAAAACTAATGTAGATATTGACGTGTTTAAATAACTATTAAAAATTGAAGGAAAAGTTAGTAGTGTGGTTGAGTTGCCAACATAGAAGATGATAAAAAAATTTATAGAGAAAGGTTTTGTTTCATGTTAATATAGTGTAAGAACATACGTTTGTTTTTGGAGGGATGTTTTAATGGGGAAGAAATTATTAATTGATAAAAGTAAACGTAATTTGCTGATATTTAGTGATTTTATGAAATATGAAGAACCGACTATATATAAGATTTTATTAGAAAACAACAAAATTGATGAAGATACTGCTGAAAAATTAGATATTAGTCAAAAAATAAAGCAGAATCTCCCTGCATGGTTAAATTTTTCAAGTGAAGAATGGATTCCTGACAAGAATAATCCTATACTTACAACTGACGTATCTGGTAATAAACATTGTAAATTATGCAATCAACCTATAAAGTTTCAATACAAAGTAAAGAATAAAAGAAACAAGATGGAAATACTTATTGGTGGAAATTGTGTAAATAATTTTAAGCAATTAGATTCTATGATAAAAATTATCAAAACGGAAAAAGAATATATACGATACAATAAGCTATTGAAATACAACTCAGATATTTATGATATTCTGATGACTGATTCTAAACTTTTACAGAAAACTGAAATTATTCTCCCTAAAGGTTATTATGATAGTTTTGATAAAAGGCAGAAGCAAGTAAAAAGATTACTAATGGATTATATACGGCGAGGGAAAAGTCCTAAGAAAAAAGAGATAGATAAGTTACTTTCACTTTATAGGTATGAACGCAGTAACCTAAAGCATTTTGTAAAACAAAATAACCAAAATACAGATTATGTTACAAGAAAAATAGCTAATGAAATAGAAAATAATCAAAATGATGATTACAAAGGGATTATTAATGAGGTAATGGAAAACAATGGCAAATTGTCTGCTGTTATCTCAATGAAAATAAAAGTTGTAGGCCATTTGAACAGAATTAAGCCTTTAATAAGTAATCAGCTTCCAAAAGAAATTACACTGGAACAAACTTCTTTCGGAATGTTTATTCTCTCAATAAAAAAGTTTAATGATAATTATATTTTTAAAGTAGATTCACCTTTTTTGCTAGAATTTTTTTATCGGAAAAAATTAAGAAAATTTGATGATGTTTTTTTAGAAAATTTAAGAAAATTTGATATTTTCGGTGTGAGAACTAAAGAAAAACTACTTATACTATCTGAAAGCTTTGTTACTTCTGATAATTTATTTCGACTAAAAGAGATTGACTATCGAAAGATTGTCTATAGGTATGATGATGATTTAACTGTAACAGAATTCAACGAAGTACTTAATAAGGTTGCATCGGTTTTAGAAAAATATACTATCTTTGAAAAAAAGTGGGATAAAAACTTATATATTTATAGAAATACTACTTTAGAAGAAAAAGGGAAAGAGCTTTTATTTAGTCAGTTGGACAGAACCAAACAAAAAATAATTGATTCTTATGATAAAAAATTGGAGATTAAGGAGTTGTATGACTGGATTTTACAAGCGATTGAATAAAAAATATGCCGTTATCTTTTAAAAATTACTTGAAAAAGAGTGTGCCCATATAGAGAACAGGCTTGCATAAGTAGAAAAAAATATTAATTTAGTTATTAGAAGGTTGTGAATAAGTTCATGGATAGACAGTATTATAAACAAGTAGTTTCAAATCAACACCAATCTCAATTAAAAGTAGGTTCTGATAAAAAATTAATGAGCGATATCTCGTTCAGACATTATAAATTGACCAAGCAAGTAGAAAACATGAAGATGAAAGATGGAATAAAATGGTGTTATGGATATTCAAACTATATCAATCATCAAGGAATACCCAATTTACAAGGTATTCAGCGACAAAAATTTCAAAGAGGACAAATAGTTTTTGTTGATTTTTTCGGAGGGTTTGGTGAAGAATTAACTTTTGACCACAATGCTGTAGTATTGCAAGCAGGGATTACAGGATTAGTAGTCGCTCCGATAACCTCAGCTCCTAGATATTATCAAGATATAAACAATCCGTTGTTAGTCCAAATAAAACAAAAAATTAGTAATCAAGGTAATTTATTGTATAATTCTACTATTAGAATAGACCAACTAAGATATATAAGCCGTAGTAGAATATTGAGAAGACATGGACTGATATCTGATGGAACAAAGTTAGACGAAATATCTTTAAAAATATCTCAGTACCTTACTCCTTTTCTATTGAAACAAATGGAAAATGATATAGTAAGAACTAAACAAAAAGCTAAAGAAGATATAGAACAATTAAATGAAGAAATCAAAATTTTGAAAGAAGAAAACGCCCGATTAAAAGGATTAAATAGAAGTACTGAAGTAGATTTTTAAGTTTGAGGCTTGACAAAATACATTTTGAGAAATACAATGAGTATGTGATTAAGAATTAATCACATACAAATAATAATATTTTTCGGTGCATCATTCTATTTTTGATGGGACCCTTACACGGATGAAGTGTAAAAGATTTTTTATCCCTTGTGCTTTTTAGCATAAGGGATTTATTTTTGTTCTACAAATTTGCAACCTCCAAATTATGATGCTATAAAGGTCCTTGTAATGGATACTTTTATAATTAGTATCCATCACCAATCCTATTCTATCAATCTTTCATTTTTGATTTATAGGGAGATGGATACTTTTATATTGAAATACACTATAAGTATCCATAAATAGTGCATATTTGGGAGGTAATTTATGGGACAAAAAATGATTAATGTCAAACCAATAAAAAATAAGGAAACGCTAATTCAATTTGGAAAAGAATTACAAAAGGGCAAACACGGAAAAAGAGATTATTTGATTATGGCAATCGGAATAAAGACAGGGTTACGGATTTCAGATATATTGAACCTGAAGGTATCTGATGTGAAAAACAAGACTCAAACAGAAATTATTGAAATAAAAACTGAGAAAAGAAGAACTCTTCATCTAAAATCCTTAACATCAAACATTATTGACTATCTTAATACAGAGCATGATGGTGAATCTGAGTGGCTATTTCCAAGTCCAACAGATAGTAGTAGACAACTAGCCAGTCATCAATATTATAAAATTCTACAGAAAGTTTCTGATAATCTAGGGTTAGATTATATTGGCACGCACACACTTAGAAAAACATTTTCCTACTTCTTTTTACAACAGAATAAAGGAGATATTGTTACTCTGATGAAGATTTTAAATCATAGTAGCCAAGCAGTAACTTTGCGATACGCAGGAATCGAAGAGGAAGATATTAAAGCAAAGTTAGAAGATTTTGACCCATTTAATTAGGTGAAGCACAATTTTATTAGATTGTGCTTTTTTATTTGATAATAACGAATAAATTTTTAGAGTTAATTTAGGCAAACAACTTTTCAAAGTATTGAAAATGAGTTATATTTGATTGGTCAACTATTGATTAATCACATATGAAAGGAGTAATAGATGAATTTAAGAAAGCTTAGCAAACTATTTTATCAACTTAAACTTGCCAATCAAGAAATGACCACTAAATTTGAAAAAGAAACAGGATTTAGTATTACACGTTATGAATTAATGTTGTTTCTGAAAGAGAATGGACAGTGTTCGCAAAAAAATTTGCAAAATGAGTTGAAAATAGATAGTGCTGCGGTCACTAGACATTTAAAGATTTTAGAAGAAAAAAATTATGTTATACGTGAAAGAAACAAAAATAATAATCGAGAAGTTGTTGTTAGAATTACAGAGAATGCAACAAAAGAACTGGAACATTGTGAAAGAGAATTTGGTCATCCAAATAAAACGATGATGTCGCCATTGAATGAGGAAGAAGAAAATACTCTCCTAAATTTATTAACAAAATTAGTGAAATAAATATAGGAAATTAGCTTGGCGAATAAAGGAGAGGACAGATGTTTGCGTATCAAATAAAGCAATACGGAAAGCAAGAACAACTTTTTTTGAATGAAATACAAAAACCTGTACTGTCTGAGAATAGTATAATAATCAAAGTTCATTCAGCAAGTTTGAATCCAGTTGATTACAGAATTCGCAATGGTGATACAAAATTTGTTTTGCGTTATTCAATGCCCTTGACACTAGGGCATGATTTTTCAGGCGTTATAGAAGCTGTGGGTTCAAAAATCACACAATTTAGAGTAGGTGATTCTGTATATGGAAGAACACCGATGACAGGGGCTTTCCAAGAATACGTTGTTGTTGGTGAAAATGATATAGCGAAAGCACCAAAAAATCTTTCTCTTGTTGAATCAGCTTCAGTTCCGCTTGCGGGATTAACTGCCTATCAAGGATTGTTTGACTGGCTTCAACTAAAGGAAAAACAATCTATTTTAATTCTTGGTGGGTCAGGTGGAGTAGGTCACATAGCTATTCAACTTGCTCTTTTAACCGATGCAAAGGTTTATACGACGGCAAGTAAGGAAGGACAAGCTTTTTTACAACAATTTGGAAGTATTGAATTTATTGACTATCATAAAGAAAATTTTTATGAAGTGCTGCCTCCAGTAGATGCTGTTTTTGACATGAGAGGCGGAGATGAACTAACGCATTCATTTGATGTTGTGAAAACCGGAGGAAAAATTGCCTCTATCACGAGTATTCCTACGCCATCTTATGCCAAATCAGCAAACATGAATTGGTTTTATCAAATGATTTTGCGAGCATTTACTGCAAAAATGTATCACTTATCAAAAAAAAAGAATATTGTTTTTCATTCTTTTTTAACGCAGTCTAATAGACAAGAACTCGAAAAAATTACAGAGCTTGTTGAGTCGGAAAAATTGACTATTTCTATTCAAAAGATTTATCCTATTTCAGAGATTAATACTGCTATGAAAGAAATAAGCAACGGACGTGCGAAAGGGAAAATTGTAGTTGATTTTACGAATAAAGAGAGAAATGAGTAGAATGAAGACCCATAAAAAGCGTAATAGCATAAATTGGTTTTTAAAAATTATAAATATGAAATGGAAGAGGAAAGAATATGTTCAAAAATTTAGCAAACAATGATTTTTCAGAAATTACATTTGGAAGAAAGTCTGTTCGTGGATATGATGAAACAGTAAAAATATCTCATGAAGAAATGCTTGAAATGATTCAAGAAGCAACGACTGCACCATCATCAGTGAATATGCAACCTTGGCGTTTTGTCGTTGTTGAGAGTGATGAACAAAAATCTAAACTAAAACCATTAATTCGTTTCAATACAAAGCAAAACGATACTTCCTCAGCAATGGTTTTGATTTTTGGTGACATGCAATGCTATGAATTAGGGGAAGATATTTACAACCAAGCAGTTGAAGAAGGTAAAATGCCAGCTGAAGTAAGAGACCAACAATTGGCTGCAATTATTCCATATTACAAAAATTTTACTAAAGAGCAGATGAATGATGTAGTAAAAATTGATTCAAGTTTAGCTGCGATGCAATTCATGCTCATTGCTCGGGCACATGGATATGAAACGAATCCAATTGGAGGATTCGAGTCTGACCAGTTAGCAGAAGCTTTTGGGTTAGATAAAGAGAGATATGTACCAGTAATGATTTTATCTATCGGAAAAGAGAAAGAAGCTGGATATACTTCTGTTCGATTGGCTGCTGAAAAAATCACTGAATTTAAATGATGGGAGGGAGAAAAATGAAAATTATACAAGCAAATTTTTATGTAAAAAATGATAAAAGAGAAGATTTTTTAGCGGATATAGTACCTTTAATCGCTTCTACACGATTGGAAGAAGGCTGCTTGCTATATGATTTATATGAATCAGTGGAAAAGAAAAATCAGTTTGTTATGATTGAACATTGGAAAAACCAAGAATCAATTGATAAACATAACCAAAATCCACTATTAATAAACTTATTTGGAAAAATGTCAGAATATGCTGAGAAGAAAACAGAATTAATTATCACAGAAAAGGAGGAATAGAGATGTCTATAATTTCAACTGTTTTAATCGTATTTGTTGCTTTGGAATTCTTCTATATCATGTATCTAGAGACTTTTGCAACTACATCAGGTGCAACGAGTAGAGTTTTTAATATGACAAAAGAAGAATTGAAAAGAAATTCTGTAAGTACTTTATTTAAAAATCAAGGGGTATATAATGGTCTAATTGGTGTAGGGTTGCTGTATAGCGTATTTTCATCAACAGCTTCACTTGAAATTAGTCGATTATTATTAGTTTATATAATTTTAGTTGCTTTATATGGTAGTTTAACAAGTAATAAAAAGATTATTTTAACACAAGGTGGTTTAGCCATTCTAGCACTTGTTTCAACCTTCTTTTAAAGAGAAAAGCAAAACCACAATCAATTAAGTTTGTGGTTTTTGCTTGTCTCTTTTTAATTTAACAGTATTATATTTTTCTTTATTCAAATAACTTTGAAAATACAAGTCATCTGCATTATCATACTCAGTTTTATTATCAGAAATATAAATGGCATCTTTAGAATTTTTGTGTAAGGTTAAATAATAGAAGAAATCAACTATACAGGGAATTGCTTGTAACTTATATTGATTATTTTCTTTCGTAAAGTAACAAAGTTCATTAGAATCATTCAGATAAACTAAAATATCATTCCTAATAAGCGTGGTATTATTTTTCAAATTTCTAAACGAGACATCTGCTAAGTTAGATTTTATGGCAGGGATAAATTCTTTAGTTGGAATAGCTAATATATCAACAGTTTCTAAAGAGGTTGTATAATATTTTTCTTGTAGCATATCTGAAAAAGAAGCTACTCTAATTGGGAATTTAGTCAATTCGTTGATGATAAACTGACTAAAATACTTTCTATTTTCTTCAGAAGTTAATTGATTGTATCGTTTATTTGCAAGTTTTTTTATAGATTTATCATTTTTATAGTTATATTTACCTGAAGCAAATACTGAAAGATAGAGCTGTTTGTTCTTATAAGGTGAATCAATTACTTGAATTTTATTGGTATACAAGCCAATTGTAACCAAATATTGAACGACCATTGACTGCAAGTCTAAATCCTTCATATGTTTCAAGTCATAGTTACTAACATAATAGAAGTGTTTATTTAATTTTCCTCTAGATATTATTTTATTCTTTTTTAAGGTCTTCAGCCGTGCCTCTAGGCTGATACGATTGCATTGCAAGAGCTTAATTAAGGTGTTCTCATATATTCCGTTTGATTGGGTAATGATGTCTATTAATTCCTCAGAATCAATTGCCCGATTGTTTACAAAAAGTGTGGTCATATACACTCCCTCCTATAGTTTTATCTGTTTTATTTTTAAAAGTATCCATTCTCGTAACTATCCATAAGTAACCCTACACACATAACTATCCATTCTCATTTCTATCCATCACTAAGTGGGTGTATTTGAATAGAAATTTTTCATGGGGTAGCTGTTTTTGAAAATTCATGGAGGTTTCCATTGCGATTTTTCCGAATTCACATCAAAATTGGCATAGTTTTTAAAAAGTTCTCACAAAAGTTCTCATTTTGTTATCAGCTACTTTTTTTAAAACCTCTTTTTTTAGGGTTGATGGAGGGTTTATGTAGGGTATGAAAATCTAAAGATGTAGGGGTTATGAAGGGGTTCATAAATAAGTAAATTATCCCTAATTTCAAAAAGTATCCATCTCGTAACTATCCCTTTTAATAACTATCCATCTCTATTTTATCATCTAAAAGTAGGGGATGGAAATTTGAATGTCATCTTTAATAAGTAGTTGACAAAAAGTTTAGTTTCTGACATATAACAGAATAAAAATATCGCTCAAATGAATGAGCGATAAATTAGAATGTATCATAATTCTTAGTTTTTATATTTTTGTTAGATAGGTTTTATCAATACCATCGACTGCAATCGCAGAAAAAGGAGTAATAGTTCTAGAAAAATGAAAGCCATTTTTAAAAGTGACTGCTACTTCTATTGGTTTATTTGCATAATATACAATAATATCTTTTTCGTCATAAGTATATTTAACTCTATTTCCTGAGGAAGTAGAAACAGACTTATTATTGAATACTTTCCTAGGGTCAGTCATTTTGTATCTATTACCTTTACTATCTCGCATATCATCAGCATAATATGTTACACCTACAAAAGAACCAAATGTTGGTAAGTTTTTGTTATCTCTGTAAGTTCCGACTTCAAAAACTGGAGAATACACTTCTGAAATATTTATATCATACATATCGATAACGTTTTTACCAATAATAGTTTGTTGTGAAATCTTTTGTTTAGATAAATCAAGAGCTTTTCCATTTATGGTAATAGATTTTATATCCTCTATTCGTTGTTCTTTAAAGTCACCAGAATAACTTTTATTTTCTATAGTTAGATTTATTTTAAAATCTGTATTTTTAATTTCTTCATTTATTTTATCTAATACCTTTTTTGATTTCAGTAAAGAACGTGCTTTTCCGACATCTTTATTTTCTACAATAAACATATCATAAGAATGGGACTTAAATGAATCATCATGATTATTATTTGGATGTTCTTTATTGTAAAATGGACGACTACCTGATTGCCCAAAATTTCTGCCACTTTTATAATCAAAATAAGTGATATTGCCTTCTCCCATCGTATCTTCTTTTATAGTATTTAGATTGGGAAATGAATATTTTATGTTCTCATCTAGGGACATATATAAATTCCCATTTAAAGATTTGTAGTTTATGGGGGTATCCAATGCCTCCACAGCTTGCATATTAGAATCAGTAAATATATGAGTCAGTGCAGGTTTTAATTTATCTTTAAATAAGAAATAACTAGTTCCTACAAATATACTAAAAATAATAATTGCAACGATAATAAATAAACCTTGTGTTGTTCCATTTGTCATTATTAAATAACCTCCTTTTGTTAAATACGGACCGTATTATAGCAGGTTAGAAATGAAAATAGTATTTTTAATGTCGTATTTATTTTTCTAAAAAGTGGCGAAATATCAAGATACTATGCTAGTTAATTGGGGAATAATAAACTTGTAAAGTAGGGTATTAGTATGATTGATTTCCTCGACAAGTTCATTAAATGATGTGATAATAAACTTACCTTGACGAGAACCATTTGAAATATTCACCTCTGTGTGTGATAAAATTTTCATTTACCCTGACTATTTCCAGTTAGTTGGGGTATTTTTGTATTTAAATTTATTTTTGAATTAAATTAATTAGAAAGAAAGGAGGAGATTTAATATGGCAAAGAGAGTAGGTTATATCCGAACAAGTAAAAATAATCAAAATCTAGGGGTAGAGGTTCAAAAAGAAGCATTGAATCTCTATGAAATTGATTCTTATTTCATTGAACAAATCAGTGGAAGGAAAGAAAATCGAAAAGAGTTAAATAGAGCATTGGATATTTTAGAAGCTGGAGATACGTTAATTATTTATAAAATTGATAGGCTAGGTCGTTCTACTAAGCAGTTAGTAAATATCATGAGTGAACTGCAAGAAAAAGGTATCAATTTAATTAGTATTAAAGAAAATATTGATACATCGACACCGATGGGGAAGGTAATCTTTACTATATTATCAGCGATTGCAGAGCTGGAAGCCGATTATATATCTGAACGAACCAAAGAAGCATTGGCAATTTTAAAAGAAAATGGCGTTCAATTAGGCAATAGAGGATTAGACGAACGAACTATCAATAAAATTAAAAAGTTATATGTAGAAACGGATTTAACGCAAAAAGAAATTGCAGAAAAATGTGACGTTTGTATTAAAACAGTATATAATATAAAAAAACGGTATCATTTAACCAGATGATAGCTGATTAAATATAATCTGGTATAATAATTGCCGGTAATGAACGTTCGTTTGTTACCGCTAAAGTATAAAAAAATATAAATACATAGTGTGGTTGATAACTCTGATGTTTTCTTTTCAGAATTATCAGCTTTTTTTATTGGTTTTAAACGAACGTTCGATTCATATAGATAAAGAGGAGAAAGGATTGAGAAAATGGCACTAAAAGGTGGTCGTATTTTTCAAGAAATGGTAGAAGTTCCTGATGAGAAAGAAAAAGGATGTGGATGCATTGCTTGGATAATTTTTGCAGTAATTATCATTACAATTGCGATACATGTATTAGATTTTATTTTTCAACATCTGTTTATTTCTTTTTTGTTTATTGTGGGAATAATATTTGTGATTAGTTTATTTAATAAAAAGTAACAGAAGAGGTGAATAAAATGAAAAAATGGATGAAAATGGGAACAGCGTTAATTGGAATTGCTCTGATAAGCGGTGGAACAGGAGCCTATTTATATTCACAAATAAATGAACCTGTAACAGCAAAAGCAGTTAATAGTAATTCTTCGACAATTAAAGAAGAAGCTATTGAAAATGAAAGTAGTTCTAACAGTAATATATCTACAGATTCAACTGAAGAAGTTGAAGAATTAAGTGTGATAGATGAATTTAAACAGTTGAAAAACGATGAAAGTCACTCTGAAGTATCATCAGAAGATAAAATAAAAACTGAGGATGATAGGTTCAATACGACTATTGTTGTAAATCAACAAGATATTTATGAAGCATTTGAGATGGATGGCTTAAATGTAGGAACTGTATTTTATAATGGAAATCCTAGTGCTTCAAACCCATTTTTTTATCTAGGTAATTCTAAAGCCGAAGTAGTCGGAGGAACGGAAATTGGTTCAAATCTACAAATAGACAGTAGTCAATATGATAAATTTGTGACTCTGCTTTTAAATCAGGGTTCTGGTGAAACAAACTATTATTTGGTGACTAAAAAAGCTGATGAAATAATGATAAGCTTGCACACTGTGAAAGACTTGGTAACAGAAAAAAATCGTGTAGAAAAAGCATTACTGGTAGTAAAACCTATCCATTCAAAACAAGCAACAGACACAAGAGATATAAGTAAAATGTTAAGTAATTTAGTAAATGAAGAAGCTCCATCACTTGCGGTTTTGAACAATCAAGTGAGTATAAATGGAAAAAAGACTTCTTATTTAGATAACGTATATGTCTCGCTAACGGATAATAATGAACCTATTTATTTATATAAGCAAGTGTTTGATGGAGCTTTAGATAAATTTGAACAATATTTCTTCACTATCGCAATGTTTAATTACTTTTTCATGTAAGGGGAATAGATGAATACTAATCAATTAGCCCAAAAGAAATATGTTCAAAATAAAGTGAAGAAAGCATTTGTTCAAGCGAATGTAACTATTCCTAAAGTAGTAATCAATGGATTAGCTACTGCTTTATATAAGGAATTTATCAATTTATCTATTGAAGAACAAAAGAGAGTATTATTCAGTGAAGAATTAGTAGCTTGCCTTTGGGATAAACATGTGATAACAAAAGAAAAAGAATTATTAAAAGAGATATGAGTAAAGTCATGTCTCTTTTTTTTACAAAAATCTATCTCAAAAATATTGTCAAAAATCACTTAAAAAATGACCCTTTAAAAAGCCAGTAAAATCAAGGGTTTTCTCTTTGTTGACAAAATTAATAGATTATTGTTATATCAACGTTTTAAAGCACTATTTTTGAAAAAACACCTCTCAAACGACACGAAAAAATTTTTGTGGGTAATTCTACGCTTAAATGAATCTGAGAGGTGTTTTTTTAGTATGTAGATATATATATAATTAGAATAAACCTTGATATATCAAGGTTGTTAAGTTCTTTTATCTATTTAAAAAAGTCGTAGAAAAATGGGTTGTTATAAAGGACGATTTCTGATAAAAATACACTAATTATTTTTTGTTGTCCGAAAATGATATCCATTCTTGACTTCAGTTGACAATTGATGATATAGTCCGGACCTAAATTGATTAATAAAATAATTTCTGGAGGATAAATCGAATGAATTCAAAAAAATTAACAGCAGAGGAATTGACTGAGAAGCAAGAAAAGGTAAAGGCTTGGTTACATGTTTTAGATAAAATATATGGAGTGAAAATGACTATTTTCTCTAAGGCGATTGGTGTTCACAATCAAAACTTGCATAATTTTAGAAAAGGAAAAAGGGGATTAACAGAAGAAAAAACGGTGCTTTTAGAGAAAGTAATTGTTAGAAAATATGGAAGGTTATTGATGTTGGAGGATAGTGACTATGAAATTCTATCTAAGTAACATTTCAAATAAAGAAAAACCAGACCAATATATGGTGAAAAAGATTTCTAATACGATTTTGAATAATCTAAGAGAAATGAGCATGCAAGAATTTGCAGAAGAATTAGCAGTAAATGGAAAAACAGTGGTTTTAGCTGAATTATCAGATAATAAGTTATCAAAAATGACGAAAATTATTGGTCAAGAACTAGTGATGTTGGATTTTGATAACAAGGATGAGAATAATTTATATACGATTGAAGATTTAGAAGCTGATACGTTTATGCAGGAGAATGCTAGTTTTATATACAAAACATTCAGTGATTTGTTCTCTGAAGTTGATAAATTTAGAGTGGTATTCCATCTAGATAAATTAGTGACTGAGAACCAAGAGATAGAACAGATTTATCAGGCTTTATTTAAAAAATATCCCCAAGCAGATTCATCTGTTGGACAAACAAGTAGATTATTTTTCGGAAGTAATAGCGGTTATGAAGTGATTGATTGGGATAACACGTTAGATACTATTGGAATACTAGAAATTAATAATACAGAATCTACTGAGATTGCAAAAATTATCAGCGGTGAAATAATTGATGATTCTATGCCAAATTATGAGTTGCTGAAATTAGGAAGATTGGATATTGTTAAAAATAAACTAGGAGATAATTATAAACAAGAATTTCCTGATGATTATAACGCAATGAACTATTTTAAATCATTAGACATGAGAGAGTTTCTTGAATTATCTGAAGAAAATCCATTTTTTGATATTTTACATGAAGAAGACAATCCTAGTGCAAGTGTTTTTTATGCTGAAGAACATGGGATTTATCTATATAAATGTTTTTCTGCCAGCAATAAGTATTGTGGGAATATTATCTCTTTACTGGAGCGTTATTTAAAAATATCTTCAATCGAAGTAGTTAATTTATTAGTAGAACTTACTGGCTCGACTGTAACAAATACTTCACAACTAGGTCAAAGTAAATTTAATGCTCAAAAATTTAAGCGAGAACTACAATCAGGAGAATTAAAACAAACGTATCCTGAACTCTATCAATATTTTAGTAAATATCAAGTTGAAATTCCTATTGTTTTAGACTTTATGTATGATTATGTTTATATGGATGATAATGGTGAACTAAGATATTTAAATTATTACAGCATTAAAAATCTGGCAAAGCAATTAGCTAGAGTAACGAACCAAAAGAAAGTAAGCTTGGATAGGACAAGAAAAATTCTTTATCATATGATTGTTACTGAGATTGTTAAAAAGAAACCAGAAGCAGAAATTCCTAAGGATATATTTAATGGTTTGATACTGGAACAAAAGAAAGATTGCACTAAGCTAAGAACGAGCAATATCTATGAACCAACAAATTTGACAGATGAAAACACAGCAATTAGTGAAGGAATCGCTAAGGTTTTAAGAGAAAATAAAGTAACAGTCGGTAGTTTAAGTTATGAATTGGTATATAGACTTTTTGGAGAAGAAAAGGCTTATCAGGATTTTCCACAATCTTATAAACCACTTGTTGAACAGAAAAAAATAAAGATGAGTAAAACAGACAATAACCTAAGCCAAGCAAGTGAGAAGTTAGAAAAATCAGCCGTTAGTATAATTATGAGAGAGATTAAAGAAAAGGGTTATGTATACGAAAAGGATGTTATTTCTAAGGTAGCTAAAGCAAGGAGATTAAAAGTTCGTGATACTACAGAAAGGTTCAAGAAACTAAGAGCGGATATATATAATAAATATGGATTAAACACGTGTAGACTAAATAAAGAATTGTATAATCAGTTAGGGATTAAGGAGAAGTATTCATCTAAGAATGTTATATATAAATTAAATTAGTATACTAGA
>NZ_MAEL01000055.1 GCF_009933335.1 Candidatus Enterococcus willemsii
GTACCAAAAGTAAGATTTGCACATTTTGAGGGTGTATGGGAGCAGCGTAAGTTGGAAGAAACTATTAATGTAAATAGTGGGCGTGATTATAAGCACCTAAATCGAGGGGATATTCCTGTATACGGAACTGGTGGTTATATGTTGAGTGTTGACGAAGCCCTTTCGTATGATTTAGATGGGATAGGTATCGGAAGAAAAGGGACTATTAATTCTCCTTATATTCTTTATGCTCCTTTTTGGACAGTGGATACTTTATTTTATGCAATACCTAAGCCTTTTGTTGATTTAAATTTTCTATATTCTATTTTTCAAAAAATTAACTGGAAGAAAATGGATGAGTCTACTGGTGTTCCTTCTCTCTCTAAAGTAACTATTAATAAAGTGATTGTCTTTTTTCCGAGTTTTGAAGAACAACAAAAAATCGGTACTTTCTTCAAACAAATTGACGACACCATCACCCTTCATCAACAGAAACTCGAACAATTACAACAATTAAAAAAAGCTTATCTTCAAAAAATGTTTATATAAATGATTTCTAAAACCACTAGAATTTATCTTGTGAGTAATCACAAAAATTCTAGGAGGTTTTTTATTATGGTAAGAAAGAAAAAATCAATGCAATTGTTTCATGAGTATTTTGAAGAATGGGTAGAATTATATAAGGAAGGGGCAGTACGACCATTGACGTTAAGAAAGTATGAAGTTGCACAACAATATTTAATGGAATTAGCCCCCAATTTAAAATTATGTGATTTGGATCGGAAAAGTTATCAAAAATTGTTAAACGAGTATGCTCTTACTCATGAAAAACAAACGACAATGGATTTTCATCATCAAATCAAAGGAGCAATTTTAGATGCGGTTGATGAAGGACTAATTGAAAGAAATCCTACCAGAAAAATTATTATAAAAGGAAAAGAACCTGCAATTAAAAAGCCAAAGTTTTTAAATCAATTTGAAGTTCAAGCTTTATTAAAACAACTGAATTTGACTGATACGATCAATTGGGACTGGTTTATCTTACTTGTAACGAAAACTGGCCTCCGATTTTCAGAAGCACTCGCATTGACACCGAATGATTTTGACTTTTCTAAACAGCAAATAGATGTGAATAAATCATGGAGTTATAAAGGGACAAAAGGGAATTTTCAACCAACAAAAAACGAATCTTCAAAGCGAAAAATACAATTAGATTGGCAAACTGCCATGCAATTTTCTCAACTGATAAAAAATTTGGAACAAGATAAGCCAATTTTTGTAACAAAAAGAGTTTTTAATTCAACAATCAATAATCGATTGAAAGTATTATGTATACAAGCAGATATTCCCATAATTACTATTCATAGCCTACGTCATACTCATGCGTCATTATTGATTTTTTCTGGTGTCTCTATTGCTAGTGTTGCAAAAAGATTAGGACATTCTAGTATGAGTACCACACAAGAAACTTATTTGCATATTATTCAAGAATTAGAAAATCAAGATAACGAGAAGATTATGAGGCATTTAGCCCAATTAATGTAACTTAGTTAATATGAAAACGAGCTTGCAATTATTGTAAGCTCGTTTTCGTTAATTAGAAATGTGTATTGATAAAATTAAACAAACATTTTTTGTAAATAGGCTTGTTTTAATTGTCGTAACATTTCGAGTTTCTGTTGATGAAGGGTGATGGTTTCATCAATTTGATGAAAAAAGCTACCAATTTTTTCCTTTTCAACTTCATCAGTCGGCACTACGAATTTCATCTTCTTGAACTCGCCAGTTGTTATCTGATTGATTGTCGCACCAAGATTTTTTTGAATTTCTACACTGAATTGTTGAGTATCAAGAAGCGCAGTCAAAAATTTTGGTGACGGAGATCGAAGCCCAGTCATGAAAGCACCTATGACCGTATTCGGCATTTCATGCTTGACTGAGGCATGTTTTCCAATCAAAGAACGTGAACCATTTCGTACAACGACAATTACATCACCGACGTGAACTTGTTCAGAAGTTGCGACCTCGTTGCTGACATAAACGTTATCGGCTGGAACAATCGTGTTATTTTTTACATTTGATGAACGTAATACAAGAGTTCCATTTTCTTGAACGTTATCGGGTGAATAGGTCAGTCCCGAGAAAAAATCAGTCAAGTTTTCTAACTTACACTGTTCCCATACACCTTCAAAATTCGCAAATCTTACTTTTGGTAC
>NZ_MAEL01000056.1 GCF_009933335.1 Candidatus Enterococcus willemsii
AATTTTTTTCATAAAAATTTACTTTCAAACAAAAAATTTGATTGTGTAGAAAGAAGAACAAACTAATGCCTAATAAGAAAGCATAGATAGGTCCTATTAATAGAAAACCTAGCAAAATCCCTACCGTCAGTAAAAGATGCAAAACAACAAACCTCGGAAACTTAAAAAACAAATAGAATACTGCAATTAAACGTGTTCTCACCCCCTTTTCGTCATTTAATAGGGTTTGATAAATAAATAATAAGAGAATAAAGTAGCTTGCAATAAGTAACGAATAGGACAAAATATATCCATAAGGTTTATCTATCCTAAAGAAAAACCAAATATCAAACACCAATAAGAAACTATAAATACTTAGTAAAAATGTCCTCTTACGGGATTGCTGAAGATGTGTTTGAAATATATGTCGATATATAGAGAAGACCTTTTCTCCGTGTGTCTGCTGACAACGATGAATAGTCAGCAATAAACTTTGACTAGCACGCACAATTGTGACTATCGGCAACGCATGTAACAACCAGATAAATTGTAGCGCGATGAGCTTAGGCACCCAGTAGGTTACCGCAAAAACAAATCGTTCACTGTAAGCTTGTAACTTCATCCTTTCGTCCCTCCAGTCAAGTCCATTCCTTCAATAAAGTATCGTTGAGCGAAGAAGAAGAGTAAGACAGTTGGTAATAAAACAATGGTTGCACCTGCCATTAAGTAATTCCATTGTGTAGTTGATTGATTTTGAAACACTTGTAAACCAATTTGTAACGTATATTTCTTTTGATCTTGAATATAAAGTAATGGACCTAGAAAATCATTCCATGCGCCGTTAAACGAGTTGATTGCAATCGTAATGAGTGCTGGTTTGGTCAATGGAACCATCAAATGACTCCAAATATAAAGATGATTTGCCCCATCAATTTCTGCTGCTTCAATCAGTTCATTGTTAATCGACATATAAAATTGCCTCATCAAAAAGATATTAAAAGCATTTCCGAAAAAAGAAGGTACAATTAACGGCAAATAGGTACCTACCCAGCCGATTTTAGAAAATACAACATATTGCGGAATCATTGTTACAAATCCAGGAATCATCATGGTAGAAAGAACAAGCGCAAATAAAATATTTTTCCCTGGGAAATTTAACTTCGCAAAACCGTACGCAATGAAAGAGTTTGATAAAACATTCCCAATAACTACTAATACCGTGATAAACAATGTATTTTTAGCATATTGCCAAAAAGGAAATGCTCGTATCGTTTCTAAATAATTTGACCAGACAAATGTTTCAGGGAAAAAGGTGGGTGGAAAACGGACAACTTCTTCCATTGGCTTCAATGAAGTAAAAACCATCCAAAGTAAGGGCACTAATAAAATACCGCCAATCAGAAGCATTAATAGTAAACCAACGAATTTTTTCCCTTGCTTAGCTACTTTTTTTGATTGCATCATTTGTTTCCACCTCCTGAATAATAAACCCATTGAGGTGCTAATTTTAGATTAATGAACGTCAGTACTAAAACGATGACAAATAACACCATCGACATTGCCATTGCATAACCCATATCAAAAGCAACAAAGGCTTTATTCCACATATGCAAATTATAAAAAAGCAACGAATTCGCTGGACCACCAGTTCCATTTTTAGTCATGACATATGCTTCTTGGAAAATTTGAAATGAACCGATTGTAGATGTGATAATATCGTAAAAAATGATAGGTGTAATCAATGGCAAGGTAATATTCTTGAATTTTTTCCAAATACCTGCACCATCAATTTCTGCAGATTCATAAAGAGTATTCGGTACATTTTGCAAGGTTGCTAAGTATAGAAGCATAGCTCCTCCAGCACTCCATAACTTCATTAGAATTAAGGCTGGTTTTGTCCACTGTGGGTCAAACAACCACGCAGGTCCTTCAATATGAAACCAAGCTAAGAAAGTATTGATTAATCCTGAAGAAGGAGACAATAACTGCATCCATAAAATATAGACAGCAACCCCCGATAAAATCGCTGGAAGATAGAAAATTGTACGAAAAAAGCTGATTCCTCGCATTTTTTGATTTAAAATAGTCGCTAGGAAAATACTCATTAGCGTAGTTAAAGGTACCGTAAAGATAACGAAATAAATCGTATTGTATAAAGATTTCCAAAACAAATCATCTGAAAAAAACATTCTTTTGAAATTTGCTAACCCGATAAAATTCATTTTGGACGTTAGATTATAATCTGTAAAGCTTCCTATAATGGAGAAAATCATAGGTCCTAGCATAAAGACAAGAAACCCAATAATAAAGGGAAGAACAAAGACATATCCCCAAAAAATTTCTTTTTTTCGACGTTGAGACATTTTCTTACGCATAAACAATTCCCTCCTTACAGCAGGCGCTGCAATAAATATTTGCAGCGCACTACCTCATTCGCATTAATTGTTTTGATCCACTAATTTCTCGACCGCTTTTTGCGCATCTTCTAACCCTTCTTCTGGTTTTTTAGTACCTAACAAAATTTGATCAATTTGTTCGTTGACTAAATTAGCAAAATCAGGCGCTTTTAGTGGCGCTGGTGTCAGAACGGTATTTTTAAATTGCTCATCTGCAACTTGATAAACCATTTGCCCATCTTCTGATAGCTCGCTACTATTGATTAAGTTTTCGTTTGCTTCGCGATTGGCCATAATGTCAAAGCTTTTTTCGCCAAATTTTTCTTGTACTTCAGTTGATGTTAAATAATCAATAAATTTGTAGGATGCTTCTGGATTTTTGGCACCATACGGAACTTCTAACACAAATCCGCCGCCCCAAGTCCAGTGTCCTTCCCCCTTTTCTTTTTCTGGCAATGGTATAATACCAAATTCAAAGTCTTCCGGTGCATTACTCACCAAATTAGAATAATAATTGATATTTTGTGCAACCATAGTAACTAGACCTGAAACAAAAGGATCTGATACCCCCGAACCAAATTCAGCTTCATAACGATTGATTGTGTCTTTACCATAATGTTCTTGCCATTTTAAAATCCAATCGAATAAATCTACTTTATTCGGTGTGTCAATTGCTACTTTGTCACCATCGAACCAACCAGTTCCTCCATCAGCGTTCACCGCCCATATATCAGGACTAATATTCCACAGCGGATAGAAACCAATTCGTTCATAAGCATTTCCTTTTTTGATGTCTAATTTTTGAGCAGTGGTTTCTAATTCTTCCCAAGTTGTTGGAAGTTCCTTCTCTTCTATCCCCGCTTCACGAAAAATCTTTTTATTATAGAAAATGACATACGTATCTGTATTAAACGGAATACCATACGTGTCTTTTCCATATAAACCTGCCTCCCACAATTGTGGATAAAACTTATCTGACGTATCTTTGTCAATAAACTCTGTTAAATTAACTGACTGTTTCGCTTCTGCTCGTTGGGCAACAGAATTAATATCTTGCACAATCACATCTGGCGGATTTCCAGCCGTAATCGCAGACAATGATTTCGTCCAAATATCTCCCCACGGCTGATAACTATACTTCACTTCAATTTCGTTTTGAGAATCATTAAAGTCTTCAATAATCTCTTCAATTACTTCTCGACGCATGCCAGACCCCCAAAATGACCAAAAATCAAGCGTAACCTTTTCAGTTTCGTCTCCGCTTGAAGTGCTCTCTCCCTTATTTTTCCCATCTCCACATCCAGCAAGTAACAATAATAAAGAAATGGTAAAAACTAGAACTTTACTCTTTTTCATGTTTTCATCTCCTTCTTTTGTTTGCGTTTACAAAAAAAGCATAGCATACTTTGTTTTTTCAAAATTATCAAAAAAAGGCCTTCTGTGGTCTGATTATTGACATCGTCTTGTAAGTAGCAACTTTTCTCCTACTTTTCAATTAAACTTTTATTAAAATCCGAATGACATTGCTTCGCCATCTCCTTTTTTCTATACAGAAGTGCCTTTTTGTCGTGTATTTTTCAGCAAATGAAGCTGCCTTCTCTTTCAGTTTTTATCCCACACTGGATAATCGTTCCAAACCTACTTTTTATCAAGCAAAAACATACTATAATGAATATGCTTGTCCTTTTACAATTGAATAAATAAAAAATGAAGAAAGGAGAAACTAGCATGTTCTATGGCATTTCTTCTAATGCTTGGCTCAAACGAAAAATCCTCTATATTTTAGAAGAAGAAAATCGTTTTATTCCGAGTAACGAATTAACTCAGCTTGTAAATAGTTGTAGCCAATCCACCATTAAAAAGATTTGTCGTGAATTACAAGAAGAAATAAAGAGTACCTATCCAACAGGATTAATTGAATTGATCATTAGTCAACGCCAAGGGATTAAACTTGTAAAACAATCGTTTACAACCTGCCAAAAATTACTTTCAAATATTTTTTCTGTTGAATTGGGTTATGAAATTTTATATACATTGTTAACTAAGAGAAAAATTTCCATGTATGAATTTTGCTCCACACACTTTATCAGTGAATCTCAAGTAAGGCGTAAAATAAAAGACATTAATCTCTCGTTAAAAAAACACAAAATAAAAATTAGTTTATCCCCTTATTTGTTTATTTATGGATCTGAAAATAAATTACGTTCTTTTTTCTTTTCATTTTTGTTTAAAATTCATCGACAATTTTCTTACATGCAAGAAATACCTAATAAAGAACAGATACTGACACTGGCAAAAGAAATTGCAACTTATCTCGCCATTGACAATGTCAAGTACCTTGAAATTCTATCTTTGTGGTTATTTATCATTGATACCACTCAAAAAAACAAGCAACATTTACACTATACCGAGGACGAACGACGAATCATTGATACACTCTCAATCCCGCAATGTCCACCTTTTTTAGCTCACTGGAGACAAGAGGACTGGGAATACCTCATTCTTTCTATCTATTGTTCTGATATTATTACAATGGACTTGGAAATAAATTTAAAAAATATAAACACTATCTTATCTTTAGAAGACATTACCAATTGGATAAGTTTATTTGAAACTCATTTTGTGATGCTTTCAAAAATCGAGCGTCTTTTTGTTTATAAAAAGTTTTTAAAACAATTTTTGACTAGCTCTTTTTTTATAACCAACGAAGAAATACTGAATGAACATCCAGCTAGTTTTATTAACGAATTAGCGGATTTATATCCTTTTTTTGTACTAAGATACCAAAAGTTTTGGCAATCATTTATCGAAAAAGCACCCCAAAATCTATATCTCAAAGAACAAAGTTTGCTGTTATGCTTTCATTTAGTTCCGAAAGAAATATTTCTGCCAAAAGTTAATATATATATTCATTCTGATTGCACGCTTTTGTATACTGAATATCTTCAATTCAGAATCTCTGCCAAATTTCAGAACAAATATATGATTTCTTTCACTTCAGAAATTGACACTGCCGATCTCATCCTCAGCACCACTTCTTTTGAAGACACCACACAACCTCCTTCTAACTTAGGCTTTTTAATTCCGATTATCTCTATTAACGAGAAATTATCTGAAAGTGATTTTGAACTAATTGAAAGCCATTTATCGACAATTACAGCGAAACATTTAAAACAAAAAAGCTTTTATTTATAAAATTCAAAAAATAAAAAACGAACTTTATGTTAAATAGAGTTCGTTTTTTTGATTAGAGTTAAGTCTGTAATTAAATATTAGAGAAATCACGTGTACTGCATAAATTAACTATATTGGATGTTACATTTCGAAAATGCAAGCACGTACCGATATTTCAATCCGTATAACCTATGCAGGTTGTAACTAAATTCGGTCAATACAGTTTCTGAACTAATCACAATTTCAATCCATACAACCTATACAGGTTGTAACTCTATAACAGAAAATGATGATTAGTGGTGTTGGTATTTCAATCCATACAACCTATACAGGTTGTAACCAGGTCATAAAGCAATGCTGATTGAGGAGTAAAAAAATTTCAATCCATACAACATATACAGGTTGTAACGTTCTTTCCCTAAAAGCAACTTAACTACTTTTGATAATTTCAATCCATACAACCTATACAGGTTGTAACAAAATGGCTATTGACCCTGTGACAGATGGAATTAAATTTCAATCCATACAACCTATACAGGTTGTAACAACTTCCGGCATCATTCCCATACCTGTTTCAAACATTTCAATCCATACAACCTATACAGGTTGTAACGAAACATCGTTGCTGTATGGGTGGAGGAAGCTGCTATTTCAATCCATACAACCTATACAGGTTGTAACCTTCGTGATTGAGCAATCCTTTGACGTTCTCAAGATTTCAATCCATACAACCTATACAGGTTGTAACCTGTAGTTGCCGATTGAGCATGTCCACCATCCAGAATTTCAATCCATACAACCTATACAGGTTGTAACAGTAAGAACTACATCGAATTCTTTTCGGTCACGAGATTTCAATCCATACAACCTATACAGGTTGTAACGTTGAACAAGTACAAATGATTTTCAATAGTTGGATTTCAATCCATACAACCTATACAGGTTGTAACCACGGTTGCGTTTCCGCAATATATTGAATGGAGTATTTCAATCCATACAACCTATACAGGTTGTAACGTCTTCTACCAATTCGAGTTGGGATATCAATTCTTATTTCAATCCATACAACCTATACAGGTTGTAACATCATACCTGGTATAGCTACGTTTAAAGCTTGTCCATTTCAATCCATACAACCTATACAGGTTGTAACAGGCACACGAAAGAACGGGAACCTAGTGCCATTTATTTCAATCCATACAACCTATACAGGTTGTAACCAACTCAAACTTCCCCTTCTCGATTTTGTAAACAGATTTCAATCCATACAACCTATACAGGTTGTAACCTTGATCTCTACAACATGTAAAACAGTCGAATATTATTTCAATCCATACAACCTATACAGGTTGTAACTATGAGGATAACGACCAATTTGTCTCTTTAGTAGACATTTCAATCCATACAACCTATACAGGTTGTAACAAAACTTCGAGACAAGTACAAGATTACCCCAACCATTTCAATCCATACAACCTATACAGGTTGTAACATGGAGTTGTTATCTCTGGTGGTACCATTGCAGAATTTCAATCCATACAACCTATACAGGTTGTAACACAGCATTATCCTCACCTAACGAGCCAAACAAACTAATTTCAATCCATACAACCTATACAGGTTGTAAC
>NZ_MAEL01000057.1 GCF_009933335.1 Candidatus Enterococcus willemsii
GAGAAATAATAGATTAAAGGCATTCACAAAGCCATAAAGGAGGGGATGTGCGTTGTTAAATTACAACTATATGTAATCGTTTCCTGTCGTCAGAAGGTTTGGTTATAAATTTATGAGGAGGAATTAAAATGAAAAAAATAGTGTTAAGTATGCTGTTATTATTTTTAATTGCAGGTTGTAAAAACAACAATACAGAGACCTCTGCAAATAAAGAAGGAAATCAATTAACTGTTTGGGCATGGGACAAAAACTTTAACATCCCAATTATGGAAAAAGCTGGCGAATATTATAACAAAGAGAACAAAACAAAAATTGAAGTAAATGTGGTTGAAATGTCTAATGATGATACCAAACAAAAAATGGTTTCTGGTTTCACTTCGGGTGTAAACGAAGGACTTCCAGATATTGTATTGATGGATGATTATGATATTCAAAATTATTTGTCCAATTATGAAGGGAAATTTGCTCCATTGAGTGATGCAATTGATTTTAGTCAATTTGCTGAGTATAAAGTAGACAATGGGACATATAAAAAGGAGGTGTATGCTGTTCCTTTTGACTCTGGATCAGCGGGGCTTTATTATCGTACAGATTACTTAAAAGAAGCTGGCTACACCGAAAAAGATATGGAGAATTTAACTTGGTCTCAATTTCTTACGATTGGGAAAGACGTGAAAGAAAAAACTGGAAAATGGTTTTTAGCTTTTATCCCAAATAGAGGCACGCATTATATTCAATTAGCGATGCAATCAGCAGGACTTTGGTATTTTGATGACAAACAAGAAATCTTTTTAAAAAATAATCCAGCAGTAAGAGAAATGGTGCAAATTTTAAAAGAAATTAATGACAATCAGTTAGCCAAACCTGTTGATTACTTTGCTCCTGAAGGAATAGGTGCAGTCACTAATGGGGATGTGGCAGCAGTTAATTCGGCGATTTGGTTTTCAGCGACGATACGCTCAGCAGAAGACCAAAAAGGAAAATGGGCATATACGAATTTACCTCGATTGGAAAAAACAGAAAACGCAACACCGTATTCGAATTTAGGCGGATCAAGTTGGTTGGTATTAAATGATTCTCCGAATAAAGAGTTGGCGATTCAATTTCTGAATGAGATTTTTGCTGGTAATGAAGAATTTTACCAAGACATCTTGTTAACAAATGGTGCAGTAGGAACGTACAAACCGTCTCAAGAAGGTGACGCGTATCTGTCTAAAGATAGTTTCTTCAATGATAAACTAATCTATAAAGATTTTTCTGAATGGATGAATGAGATTCCACCTGTCGATTATGGTAAAAATACACAAGCAGCAATCGATGCCCTCCGTTCGGTTTTACAAGATTATTTTGACGGTAAATTAACCTTAGATGAAATGCTTGAAGAAGCAGAGAATAATTATAACGCGCAAACAGGTAAATAATCAAAAGACAGTTATATATGCAATTAGTATACGATGCTAATTGCATATGTAACAAAGAGGAGTGATTACTATCTTATTTAAAAGTTCTCGACAAACAAACCCAACTGAACAGAAAAATGTTTGGAAATTTATCATATTTTCGATAGTTTTAAGTACGATCTTTTTAATCTATCCCATCATCTATTCTATGTACTTATCCTTGCATAGCATGGAAGGATTGCAATCGACATTTGTTGGTTTTGATAATTATTTACGCATGTTTCAAGACAAAACTTTTCTCAAAGCTTTACTCAATAACTTTACTTTTCTAATTTTTCAAGTTCCTTTTATGGTGTTATTAGGTTTATTTTTAGCTTTTTTATTAAATAGTCCGAAGTTAATCGGTCGTAATTTTTTTAAACTGGCTTTATTTTTACCAAGTGTCACAGCCTTAGTTTCTTATGCCGTATTATTTAAGATGCTTTTTCAAATTGGTGGGATTGTCAATCGATTCTTTTTAGCCATTTCTTTGATTAATCAACCGATTGATTGGCTCAATCATCCATTTTGGGCAAAAGTAACTGTTATTGTTGCTTTGTGTTGGCGGTGGACTGGCTATAATATGATTTTTTATTTAGCAGGTTTGCAAAACATTTCTGATGATACATTGGAGGCAGCTGACATCGATGGTGCAAATAGTCGACAAAAATTTTTTCATATCATCATTCCGCAACTTAAACCAGTTATTCTTTTTACAACTATTACTTCTACAATTGGCACACTTCAATTGTTTGATGAAGTAGTTAACTTAACTGGCGGAGGACCCTCTAATGAAACATTGACTGCTGCTCAGTTAATCTATAATCATTCTTTTGTTTACACATCCAATTTTGGTTATTCCGCTACATTGTCATGGGTGTTAGTCATAATAATTGCGATTTTATCGATTATCCAACTAAAAGTAACCAAAGAAAAGTAGTGTAATGCTATCAAAAAAAGGAGGATAATATGCGTAAATTTCTTTTTGTTTCATTCAAATACTGTTCATTGTTTTTTATCTCTTTGCTATCTATCTTTCCATTCTATTGGATGGTTGTAAGTACCACAAATACAACCAATCAAATCGCAGCTGGCAAGTTGACTGTAGGAAATCAATTAATGAATAATATAGAGCAACTGTTTTCAGCGTATGATATTCCGTTAATCATGTGGAATTCTTTGAAGATTACGATTTTAAGTGTGGTGTTAAGTTTAGTGGTTACTTCTCTTGCTGCTTTTGGTTTTGAAAAGTTTCAAACAAAAACAAGTGAAAGAATTTATTCCTTGTTGTTAATATTTATGATAGTCCCTTTGGCAAGCTTGGTTATCCCTTTGTTTAAAATGATGGCTGGTTTCCAACTTGTCAATAATCCCTTGTCAATTATCTTGTTGTCGATAAACAATTTGTTTTTGATTTTCTTTTTTCGACAAAATTTTAAATCTTTTCCAGATGGTATTTTAGATGCGAGTAAAATTGAAGGAGCTGGAGATTATACTATTTTCTTTAAAATTGTGGTGCCAATGATGAAATCGACTTATGCTGCGGGAGCAATCTATTCGTTTATGAATACTTGGAATAGTTATTTGTTGCCTTTGATTTTTTTACAAACAGAGGATAAATTCACCATGACCCTACTGATTTCTAGTTTATCTACGGAATCATACGTAGCGAACTATAATATTCAAATGATAGCAATTGTGATTGCAACGTTTCCGACATTGATTTTATTTATGCTTATGCAAAAAGGTTTTGTAAAAGGAATGACAGGTTCATTAAAACTTTAGAGATGTGTAACTAATAATTAAAAAAGCTATGAGGGAAACCAATATGCCAAAAATTAAAAAGAAGACTCGTGAAATTGATAAGAATGTTGAAGAAGATATTGAAATTCAAGTTTCTCGCTTTAAATTATATTTGCAAAATCGCTACAACTTAATTTCTTTACTCGTGGATTTTTTGACAGGGATTTTTTATGTTTTAGGAAGTATAGCCATGTTAACCAAAATGCCTGATATCTACGGAACAATTCTGTCCTTGCTAGGCGGTATATTTTTAACTATTCGACCAATCTTACGCATTATAAAAAATGTTTTTATATACAAAAATAAAAAGTGATTGGGAAATTGCGTCTTTTGTTAAGTTTTGTCGCTTTAAGCAGTGTTTTAATAATTGAGCTAATGAAAAAACTGGAAGCCTACTATTTTATTGAATAGTGGGCTTTGTTCTATTTTAAAAGGCGATACATCCTATCATTCTTTCCTAGCAAGGGTATCGTTCTCTTCAGAATAAATCAAACGAAGCTGATGTTGCATTTTTTGTTCGGTATTCTCAAAAATATCGATAGTAATCGTTTTTCCATCTCGAGCCATTTCATAAACAATATGTTTTTTTGGAATGTCGTTGGGGTATTCTTGTTTGATTTTCTCACGTATATGTTTGTTTAGTTGTTCGCTAATTTTAGCCTTGTCAGTTTCTAAATAGGGTCGCTCACTTTGAGACTTACGTTCAAAATAAGCGTTACGTGCTTGCTCGATTTTAGGTAATAGTTTTGGAATAGGATTATCTGTCTTCTCTTTTGTTAAATTCACGTACCATTTATAAATATCTTTGGGCAGGGCGGTGTTTAAATCTGAAAATGTATAGTCGGATTGTGCTTCAATTTCTTTTGCCAGTGTGAGGTACTCCTCATATTCTTGGTTCACTAACAAGTCTAGTTCTGGATAGTTCATTGCTAAATCATGATAGAGTATCTTTAATTGTTCTGATAAATCGTCTGTCAAAGTAGTTGCTTTAAACCAATACGCCATCAAATGATAATCATCAACTTCTAGCAATTGTTCTAAGTTAATAGGTTCGTGTCCTGCTAATTGGTCTTTTACATAAGTAATTTGTTCTGAATCGTGAGAACGTTTAAATGTCACGGAATTTTGTAATGTATCTTCCTGAGCATTGTACTTATAGATAAAAGGTTGAGGATTGAATGGTTCTGGTTCACCATATTCTTCTATAAATGCGTCCGTATCCCAAGAAAAAACATATTGCGTCTGACCATCTATTTCTTGTTTATCGAAATTTGTCAGATGATAAATTTTATCTCCCGAAATATATGCTTGATTGGTAATTGCAAATGATTGATTTTGCTCATTTGACCAAACACCAATAATCTCATCCAGTGCATGTGGATTAATAAGATTTTCTTGTTCAGAGGATGATTCCGTTTGACTGCTATATTGAGTAGTTGTCGTATTGGTACTTTGTTCAGTTGTTTGGGTAGAGGTTGCTGATTGGTTCGTCTCATTTGAACTGCAAGCGGTTGCTAAAAAGATTGGAATAAATAACAGAGACACAATCGTTTTCTTCATAAAAATCTCCTCCGTAAAAAGTTGGTTAATTTAAGGGTACCTGAGAAGAGTAAAAAGTGTCAAGGATAGCTAGGAATGAAAGTGACTTTATCAAAACTTTATACATGCTTTATCTGAACTATATATTGACTTGTTATACTTCATGTATCTTAAAACAGAGGAGACGAAGTAGGATGGAAAATTCATTAGAAAATGTGTTGACGATTACTAATCTAAATAAAAGTATTTCAGGACAAAAGATTGTTGATAATGTTAGTTTGCAAATTAAAGAAGGAGATATTTATGGATTTTTGGGTCCCAATGGTGCGGGAAAAACTACTACTTTGCGAATGATTATGCAGCTTGTATTTCCGGATTCTGGCGAAATTTTCATCAGCAATAAATCAGTGGCAAAAAATGCGATACAAGCATTATCAAAAGTAGGTTCGATTATAGAGAACCCAACTTTTTATTTACATCTCACAGCTTTTCAAAATTTAAAACTGAGTGCAATACTTTCCTTAGAAACGATTGATAACGCGAGAATTCATGAGGTATTAACAATCGTTGGTTTATCACATGTAAAAGAGAAGAGAGTCAAGACTTTTTCTTTAGGAATGAAGCAACGCCTAGGTTTGGCAAATGCTTTATTAGGACATCCTCGGTTAATTATTCTGGATGAACCGACAAATGGTGTTGATCCTCAAGGGTTACGAGAATTAAAAGTAATTATCAAAAAACTCGCTGCAAAAGAGCACATCACCTTCTTAATATCCAGCCATATGTTACGTGAAATGGATGGTTTGTGTCATAAGGCAGCGTTTATTCAAAGAGGAAAGATTGTTGAACATGGTGAGATTCCATCTTTAATGAAGAAATACCATGTCTCTAATCTAGAAGATTTATTCTTTGCGTGTATAGAGGAGGAAAAGTGATGAGAAATATGCTAAGTCTACTCCTCTTTGAATTAAAACGTTTGGTACGTTCGAGATTACTTTGGCTCTATGGAGGTTTTTCTGTGTTGGTTGAATTAATTACCATTTTCATCTATTACACGTATGGAGCGGATACCACTGTTATCTTGACGCCAAATGCTCAATCTATTCCGATTCAAATGTTACAGGCAAGTCTGACATTTTCTGCTTTGTTTGTGGGTCTTTATGTAGGAGATGTCTATATTCAAGATAGAAATAATGGCACCATCAAATTAGTGTTGTTACGTTCTGTTTCACGTCTGCAATACTTTATGACGCGTATAATTGGGATTTTTATGTTTTCTCTCCTGATGACAATTATTAGTCTATTAGCAGGTTATTTAATTGGAGTGATTTTCTTTGGTTGGGGAGATTATTTTGAATTTTATGATGTTGTGGCAAGTGGGGCACAAGGTGTTTTGTATACATTATTAGGAGGTGTGGCATTTTCTTTTGCCTATTTTGTATTTGGAATACTCGCATTATTATTGGCTTTATTTACAGAACGTGTCTCAATGCTAGCTATGATTGCAGCAGGATCGACCTTGATTGGTCAGTATGTCTTGCTTTTTCCAAGTGTTAAACAATTTACAATATTTCAGCAACTGCTCTTTTTCCACATTGATTGGTTCACTCAATCGATGAGCCATAACTTAATCAATCTAGCAGTTTTAGTTGGGCATCTTATCGTAGCTAGTGGCGTAGGTTACTTCTTGTTTAAAAAATTAGACTTGAATGTCTAAAGAAAGGATGAAAATCAATGATAAACACATGGAAACACGAAGTTCTTTATATGAAATATTCAAAAAAATATCGGTCAATTCTCTTGCTAGTTGTTGGCTTGACATTATTTTTTACCATCTATTTAGGATTGTCGCAAAATAATTTGGACAATCAAGTAATGAAGAATATTTTTGAACAATTTCGCCCAATTTATTGGATTATTTGTATGTATATGATGACTGATTTACTTTCAACAGATTACCACTCAAAAACCTTGAAAAATAATATTTGGAAGACAACGAGAGGAGTGTATCTCTTGTCTAAAGTGAGCCTGGCAAGTCTGGCATGTTTATTTTTATTGTTGGTTCACTTTGTTACGAGTTGGGCTTTTCTGAATGTAGCAGGTTCAGGTGTTTCATTTACTATGTATCAGCCTTTTTGGTTGTTAGTTGGAGCAAATTTAAGCTTATTGTTTTTTGCTACAATCTTAGCGTTTATCATGACCCTTTTTGAAAATGAGTCTGTCGTAATTGGTGTAGCTATTGGTATGACTTTAGTGGTTTTTATCATTGAATCATTAGATGGTCGTCTCGCTATGTATTTACCTACGATGTTACTGATTACGTTAGAAAACATGAGAAAAACAGAATTAGTTACAACAAGCTTCGTTTTAGTCAGCTATTTTTCTCTCGCTTTCCTGTTATTTCTTGGTACAATTAAATTAATAGATCGAAAAGATATTTATATCTAAGCTAGGAGTTGCTTATGGATAAGAAAATTCTATTAATCGAAGATGATACGGATTTAGCTAAGATGATCGCCATTTATTTACAAAGAGAAGGGTTTTTGACACAAATTGTTACGAATGGCAGTTATGCATTGGAAGAAATTGCGACATACGAACCAGATTTGATTTTATTAGATTTGATGTTGCCCGGAATTGATGGGCTAGAAATTTTGCGACAAGTACGAACGACGTTAACCACTCCAATCATCATCCTTAGTGCAAAGGAGACGGAAATTGATCGTGTGCTCGGACTCAAGCTAGGTGCTGATGATTATGTGACAAAACCTTTTTCAATTAAAGAATTAGTCGCGCGAGTGGAATCTCTGTTTCGTCGTATCGATTTTTTTAAACCTAAGAAACAACCTAGGATTCAATTTAATGATGTCTCGATTGATTGTCTCTCTAAAATTGTCACAAAAAATCGACGAGTGATTGAGCTAACAGCGAAAGAGTATCAATTGTTGCTGTTTTTAATTGAACATCCACATCAAGTATTTAGTAAAGAGCAATTATACCAACAAGTTTGGGCATTTGATCAATTTGGTGATACGAATACCGTGGCAGTGCACATTCAAAAAATTCGTGAAAAATTACTGGAGACTCACAGCATCACGACTGTCAGAGGTGCGGGGTATCGATTTGATGGTGACGTTCAATGAAGAAAAAAATTATCCATCAAATTTTAGCCTTATCATTTATTTTATTTGTCATTCCAACCATCATTCTTTTATTTATCGCAAGAATTGAACGGAGTAATTTGAGTGTTATCTTTTTATTAGTGGGCGGGTATATCGTGATTCTTTTGGGCTGTATTGTGTACCTAATTTACCGCAAAATTTTACTGCCAATTGCTGTTTTACGAAAAGAAACCGGACTCATTTCTCAAGGGGATTTATCAAAAAAGATTACCTATCAGAGTGAAGATGAGATTGGTCAATTTATTCAAGCGTTTGAACAGATGCGACAAGCTCTTTATATTAGGCAGTTAGAGCAAGAACAATTTGAAATTGACCGCAAAGAATTTATCGACAGCATTTCGCATGATTTAAGGACTCCAATCGCTTCTATTTCAGCTTATATAGAAGCATTACAAGATGAAATTGCTCAGACAGAAGAAGAGAAAGAAAATTATTTTTCAGTGATTCAAAGTAAAATTACGATTCTTCAAGAACTATCGAATCAATTGAATTTATCTTATCAATCTTTTGATGCAGTGGCTTTAATTAGAGAAGAAATCTCTTGTTTTGAATGGTCACAAGCATTTGTTCATCGTGTAAAAGCGGATTGTTTGGCGAAAGAATTGGAAGTGAAGATTGATAATCAATTGTCTAGTGATAAAAAAATACTCAAAGTCGATCGTTTGCAGCTGGAACGAGCACTGCAAAACATTTTAGACAACGCCTATCGTTTTACAAGAGAGGTTCTTTTGATAAACATTCGTCAAGACAATCAACACCTGAATATTTCAATCAAAAATGATGGCGTAACAATCAAAAACGATCAGTTACATCAAATCTTCCAAAAATTTTATACCAAGAATGAACAAAATAATGAAGGACATCTAGGTTTAGGGCTAGCTATCACGGATACTTTAATTACAGCGATGGACGGACAGATTACGGCAGCTATATCAAATGGCATGATTTTATTTACAGTGACGTTGCCGTTGTTTGATTTTGAATAAGCGTATAAAAGAGGGAGTAATTGCCAAGATAAAAAATAAATCACTTGTTGAAAGCGTTGACAGATAGTCGTTTTGAGTGTATGATAGAGAAAATTAAATGAAAAAGAACAAATCATGGCGTCGCAGTCATGGTTGTGAGTATGTTACTGGAAACAGGCAGAACTCAAGGAAACAATGAACTTAGGGATTTTTGTACCCTAAATTGGTTGTTTTCTTGAGTTTTTTTTCTGGAAAGGAGGAGCTATGAAAATTCGTCAAATACTTAATAATAATGTGGCTATCGTTAAAAGAGGTGGAATAGAAATTATCGTTATCTCAAAAGGGCTTAGTTTCAAATATAAAGTGGGACAAATGATGAATGAAGCTGACATTGAAAAATCGTATATTTTAGATTCTTATGATAAGTTACAGCATTTTTCTTATTTATTATCTCAGTCAGACCCAGATGATATTTTTTTGATTGATACGATTATATCGACAGCAGAAGCCGAATTAGGGATTCAAGCAAGTGATTACTTAAGTTTGACGTTGCTAGACCACTTAGAATTTCTTTTAGAGCGTGCGGAAAAAGGTCAATTTATTCAAAGCCCATTGATTTGGGATGTGAAACGATTTTATCCAGAATATTTGGCTGTTGGTTTGATGGCTATTCAAAAAATTAGTGAAGCTAAGCAGCTTGAATTACCTGAGGATGAAGCAGTTTCGATTGCATTGCATTTCGTCAATATGCAGGCAACCACTCACGCACAAGAAAAGTCAACTGTGCAAATGCGGGCGTTGGCAGATATGGTGTCTATTATTGAATTACATTTTAAAATTCATTTAGATGAAGAATCAACTAATTATATGCGTTTTATCACACATATCCAATATTTTATCGAACGCATTATCAATCATGAAATTATTGCGGATGAAATCGACTCGATTGTCTTATATCAGCAAGTAGGAAAGTTATACCCAGAAGCATTTAAAGTGGTACAAAAGTTAAAAATTTATATCAACAATCAATTTCAAGCAGACATGTCAATCAGCGAAGAAACATATCTAATGTTACATGTCAATCGCTTAACAAAACGTTTGGAGGAAAACTAAATGCGATATGAAGAATTAAATAAAGCTATTATCGAACTTGTGGGCGGACGAGAAAATATTAAAGCTGTAGCCCATTGTATGACACGTCTACGATTAACATTAAATGATCGTAGTATTGCTCAAACTGACAAAATCAAAGAATTGGATGGGGTCATTGATGTCGTATCAAATGATGTCGCTTATCAAGTAATTATTGGTACTCATGTAAGTGAAGTTTATGCAGAGTTCATGGATCTGCTAGGATTGAAGTCTACAGACGAGACGACTGTATCCAATAAACCTAAAGGAATAAAAGGTATATTTAGTTCAATTTTATCAGTCATTTCAGAGACGATGACTTCTATTATCGAAGTATTATTAGCCGCTGGGATTTTGGCAGGTGTGCTGGCTATTTTGACGCTATCAGGAATTTTATCGGAAGAAAGTTCAACATATATGATTTTAGACACATTACGGGGTGCTGTTTTTTACTTCTTGCCCGTATTTATTGGTGCAGCAGCAGCGAAACGCTTAAATGTCAACCAATACTTTGGTATCGCACTAGCAGTCTCATTACTTTCCGCAAGTATTAATGGGGTTGAAGGTTTATCATTCTTAGGATTACCGATTCAGACGATTGAATATTCAAATACCTTTATTCCTATCTTATTAGGTGTATGGTTTTTATCTCTTGTTCTTAAAGGTCTGGAGCGAATTGTACCAAAAGGTTTACAGTATTTCCTTAATCCAATGATTGCCTTAGTAATTACTTTACCAGTAACTTTACTTTTATTTGGTCCAATCGGTATGTGGATTGGTGCAGGGTTAGACGGTTTCTTTACCTTCTTAATGAATACAATTGGTAATTGGATTGTTGTCGCGCTTTATGCAGCAGTGCAACCATTTTTAGTTGTATTGGGTGCAGCGAATTTCACTTATCCGCTTGTCTTAAATTTTTTAGCGACGTTAGGCTACGATCCAATTTTCAGCGTAGCGTCAACGATTTCTGATATTGCAGTATGTGGGGCAATGTTTGGTTATTTCTTACAAGCAAAAGAGAAGAAACAAAAACAAACCTTTGGTAGTGTGAGTTTTAGTGCGTTGATGGGGATTACAGAACCGGCTGTTTTTGGGGTGTTTGTGAAGTATCGTCGACCATTTTTAGCAGTAATTATCGGTGGTGGTTTAGGTGGTTTGATTGCTGGTTTGGCTGGTGTACGTGCTATGGCACTAGTTTGGGGACTAACTTCCATTCCAACTTATCTAGCAGGAGGTATGAGTAATCTTATTTTTATGGTTATTAGTATGGTTGTGAGTTTTGGTGTTGCGACAGCTGTAGCATATGGCATTGGTATACCTAGTGAAGAAAAATTAGCTGGAAAGGAAACACAAGTAAATATCCCTCAAAAAGAAATGCAAGATAAACATACTATGCCACAAGTGCAATTAGGTAAATTAGCAGAAGGAACAGTTCGTCCATTGAGTGAGGTTTCAGATCAAGCCTTTGCTTCCGGTGCCTTAGGAAAAGGTGTGGCAATCACTCCTATAAATGATAGAACAGAAATCGTATCACCAATAGATGGAACAATAACCGTAGTCTTTCCGACAAAACACGCTTATGGTATTCGCACAGCAGAAGGTGTGGAACTGTTAATTCACATCGGCGTTGATACTGTCAATTTAGAAGGTAAGTATTTTGAATCATTTGTCACACAAGGACAAACAGTCAAAAAAGGTGAAAAAATTGCTTCCTATGAAGTGAATAAAGTAAAAGAAGCTGGTTTTGATCCAGTAATTATTGCGGTTATTACAAACACAACAGATTATTTGGATGTCATCACAGCAAGCACAAATAGTGAACAATTAATGACAGTAGTTTTTTAGGAGGAGCGTGGAAGAAAATATGTTAGACCAATTTTTATGGGGCGGTAGTATTGCTGCTCATCAATGCGAAGGTGGTTGGCAAGAAGGTGGGAAAGGTCCTGCAATTATGGATTTTGTGACCAAAGGAAGTAAAGAAACCGCGCGAACAATTACTTCCGAACAGTTACCGGAATTATCCTATCCTTCACATCAAGGGATTGATTTTTTTCATCGTTATCAAGAGGACATTGCGTTGTTTAAAGAGATGGGTTTTACTGCTTTACGTTTATCGGTTGACTGGTCACGAATTTATCCAAATGGGGATGATGAACAACCCAATCAAGAAGGTCTCGATTTTTATGAAGCAGTGATTGATGCGTTGCTAGAAAATAATATTGAACCGATTGTGACGTTGTACCATTTTGAATTACCCATTCATTTAGTACACCAGTATGGTTCATGGGCAAATCGACGTGTGATTGATTTTTATTTACGTTACTGTGAGACAGTGATGAAAGCATGGAATGGCAAAGTCAGGTATTGGGTGACGTTTAACGAAATGAATCATATTGATCCAGAAAACGAGCATTCCGATATTTTCACCTATATGATTGCCGGTTTGAAGTATAGCGAACTAAAAAATCCTAAACAACAATTAGCCGAAATTGGTTACAATATGACATTAGCAAGTGTCAAAGCAGTTCGTTTAGCACATCGTATAAATGCTAATAATATAGTTGGTTGTGTATTTGGATTAAACCCTATCTACCCTTATAATTGTGATCCTGACAATGTATTGCAAGCATTTTTGGAAAATGACCGTGATTATTATCAAATTGATGCTGTGTGTCAAGGAGCGTTTCCTAAATATAAACTAGCTGAATTTAAGAAAATTGGTTTGGAGATTCAAGTGACTGAAGAAGATAACGAAGATTTCAAACATGGAACACTTGATTTTATTGGACTAAATTATTATTTTTCAAGTATTGCCGAACCAAAAAATAGTGATATTTCAAAAGAGGCTTCTTTATTTGGAGGCATTCAAAATCCCTATTTGGAACAAAGCAAATGGGGATGGGCAATTGATGCAAAAGGGATTCGCTATGTGATGAACTATTTGTATCGACGTTATGGCTTACCGATTATGATTACCGAAAATGGTCTAGGCTCTCCAGATGTTATTGAAGAGGACGGAATCCACGATAGCTATCGAATGACCTATCTTCAAAAACATATTGAACAAGTTCGATTAGCGATAGAAGAAGACTATGTTGAATGTATTGGGTATTTAACATGGGGACCAATTGATTTAGTCAGTGCGTCTACGGGTGAGATGAGTAAGCGTTATGGTTTCATTTATGTTGATTTAGATGATGAAGGCAATGGCACATTACAGCGGAGGAAGAAAGATTCGTTTTATTGGTACAAACAAGTAATTGCTAGCAACGGAAAGAATTTAGCAATAGACTAGTGCATAAGTAGTAAGTAAAATAGAAAGACTCGACAGCAACAGGTTGTCGAGTCTTTCTATTTATGTATGCCTCTAATTAGACAGACATTCCAATTTACGTCATACTAAAGAAAAGGATAGATAAGTGAGGGAAGTGAAATGAAAATATTTATTGTGGAAGACGATGCGGTGATTGCACGTAAGATTCAGCAACATCTCATCAAGTGGAATTTTGATGGCCAAATAGTTAAAGACTTCCAACAAGTACTTTCTGAAATGGCTGCTTTTGACCCTCAGTTGATATTAATGGATATATCCCTGCCATTTTTTGATGGCTATTATTGGTGCAATGAAATTCGAAAGATTTCAAAAGTGCCGATTATCTTTATTTCTTCAGCAATGGATAATATGAATATATTGCGAGCAATTGAATTAGGAGCGGATGATTACATAACGAAACCATTTGATTTAGAGATTTTAATGGCGAAAATCCAAGCAATTTTACGCCGAACGTATGATTTTGGTGATAGTGGGAATCTTTTGGAGCATCAAGGACTGATATTTAATGCAAGTAATTTTACGATAACTTATCAAAATGAAACAATTGAGTTAACAAAAAACGAAGCAAAAATTTTTCAAAAGTTGATGGAAAACAAAGGGAAGATTGTTACGCGAAAGAAATTGATGCTCTTTCTTTGGGAATCAGAAAGTTATGTTGACGATAGTGTGCTCTATACAACAATAAATCGTTTACGGAAGAAGCTAACAGATCTTGGTCTGCAAGGATTCATCGTAACGAAAAAGGGAGAAGGGTATCTGGTTGAAAGTTAAATTGAGATTGTTTCAAAAATATCTTTTGAACCGTAAAATAGTGCTAAGTTTATTTCTTTTCTTTGCTTTAGTGAATTTAGTGGTTGGATATGTCTATCAATTACCAGTCGAGCGTGCGCTATTAAGTATAGCAATTAGTGGATTTGTCGTGCTGATTGTTGGTGCCATTGATTTTATTCGTTTTTATGAGAAACATCGCCTATTGACTCATTTGCGACAAAGAGTTGTGATTGGTTCCATGGAGTTACCAGAAACAAACCAGCTGATTGAAGAAGAGTATCAAAAAATTATTCAAGAAATGCAAGAAGAACTACTGAAGCTAGAAAATACGTTTGAACAGTCCGAACAAGAAATTTTGGATTATTTTACTACCTGGGTGCATCAAATTAAAGTGCCGATTGCATCATTACATTTAATTCTGCAAACAGAAGATTCCGAACTTTCCGATGAAATCTCCGAGCAATTATTTCATATTGACCAATATGTTAATTTAATTTTGCAATATGTCCGTTTGGGTAGTTCTTCGACAGATTACGTTTTTCAAGAAACTTCTCTAGATGAGCTAGTTCGTGAAAATATCAAAAAGTACGCGCCATCCTTTATTCGGAAAAACTTAGCTTTGCATTATGAACCGATAACGTTAACGGTATTGACTGATCCAAAATGGTTGAGTTTTGTCATCGATCAATTATTATCAAATGCAGTGAAATATACAAATCAAGGAGCAGTTTCTATTTATTTGGAGGATCAGCAGTTAGTCATTGAAGATACGGGAATTGGTATTTTACCCGAAGATTTACCGCGTATTGGTGAACGTAATTTTACTGGTTGTACTGGTCGGCAACAGAAAACCGCGACTGGCATTGGTTTGTATCTTTCAAAACAAATCATTGAAAAATTAGGTCATCGTATTTCTGTGTCTTCCGTTCCAAATAAAGGCACCAAAGTAATGATTCAGTTTTCAACCGAACAATTAAAGCTACTCTAACAAAATTGTTAGAAACAAAAGAGAAATGTCAGGTTAGATTATAGCTGGCAGGTTCTCTTTTTTGCTATCGTATAGATAAGAAATACGAGATGTATTTGGAAAGGGAGGAACACGAGATGTCATTATTACAAGTGAAAAATTTAAAGAAAATCTATACAAATCGTTTTGGTGGAAATAAAGTGGCGGCATTGTCAGGTGTCAATTTCGATGTTCGTTCAGGAGAATACATTGCGATTATGGGTGAATCTGGATCAGGAAAAACAACATTGTTAAATATTCTTTCTGCATTAGACCGACCAACAAATGGTCAAGTCTTATTAAACAATCAAGATATTGTACAAATTTCTGAAAAGGAAATATCAAAATTCCGTAGAGAGAATTTAGGATTCGTCTTCCAAGACTTTAATTTGCTCGACACTTTTTCATTAAAAGACAATATCTTTCTGCCGCTTGTTTTATCAGGAAAAAAGTATGTACAAATGGAACGTAAATTAATGCCGATTGCTGAAAAATTGGGTATTCTGCCATTGCTTGATAAATTCCCTTATGAAGTTTCTGGTGGACAAAAACAACGAGCGGCGGTAGCACGGGCCTTAATTGCGGAACCAGAATTAATTCTTGCTGATGAACCGACGGGAGCTCTTGATTCTAAATCGGCAGATGCTTTGTTAGAATTATTCAAGCAAATTAACGACGAAGGATAAACTATCTTAATGGTTACGCATAGTATTCAAGCCGCAAGTCACGCGAGTCGTATTTTATTCATTAAAGATGGCAAGGTTTTCCATGAGCTACACAAAGGACAAGCAAGTAACGATGAAATGTTCCAAAAAATATCACAAACCTTATCGATGTTAAGTGCAGGTGATGAACGTTATGCATAATGGCTTTTATTTAAAAATGGCTGTACAAAATATTCGTAAAAACCAGCGACTGTATTTGCCATTTATTATTTCCAGCATCGGAACGATTATGATGACATTTGTGATACAAGCTATCTCAAGCAACACTGGTTTAACCACGATTCCAGGTGGAAACAATCTACAAACAATTCTTGGAATGGGCTATGTCATTCTCATTTTGTTTTCTGGGGTATTCCTCTTTTATATGAATAGCTTTTTAATGAAAAATCGAAAAAAAGAGTTTGGTATTTACAATATTTTAGGAATGGACAAGCGACACATTACTAAAATGCTGGCGTATGAAATGACGAGCATTTGGTTTATCAGTTTGTCATTGGGTGTTCTTGCAGGTATATTGTTGAACAAAGTAGCGATTTTATTGGTTCGTCGGATGTTGAACGCAGAAGTTGCCTTTGGGTTTGAACTTTCTGCAGAACCAATTGTTTGGACCGCTAGTTTTTTCACATTTATCTTTGTGGTAATTTTAGTGGCGAATATCTTCCAAATCCATTTGGCAAATCCGATCGAATTGTTACGAGGAAGTAATGTGGGTGAGAAAGAGCCTAAGACCAAAATCATTTGGACAATCCTTGGCTTAGTATTGCTAGGAATTGGCTATTATTTAGCACTGACCATCCAATCACCAATTATGGGAATGTCGCTAGTCTTTCTAGCTATCCTCCTGGTCATTTTCGCAACGTATCTATTGTTCACGACTGGAACAATTACTTGGTTGAAATTGCTAAAACGCAATAAAAACTATTACTATCAAACCAAGCATTTTATTCCAGTATCTGGCATGCTCTATCGCATGAAAAAGAATGCGGTCGGTTTAGCGAATATTTCTATTTTATCGGTGGGGGTTATCTTAATGCTCTCGATTGTCGCAGGATTGTATATTTCAACAAATAATTCTGTAGATTCTCAGTATCCAAGCGATGTCGTCTCTGAAGTATCATTGGAAGAATTCAATCAAACAAATGAACAGACTACTAAAGAACAGATTGCTTCAACGATTGAAAAGACAGAAGACGAAACTGGCATCCAGTCAGAAGGGCGTTTGTCCTATACGTATTTGAATTTTCCAGTTCTACGCAGCAAAGAAGGTTTTGAAATAAATGAGGAAGTTTATGCTGTTCAGTCTGATGTCCAGCCCATTTTACTCAATATCATTGATCAAGGCAACTATGAACTAATCACTGGCAAAAAGCTGAATCTGAAAGAAAATCAAGTAGCGATACACGGAACCATTGATCCATATAAAGGAAAAGAGTTAAACATCCAAGAATATACATTTGATGTTGTTCCTACCAAAGAAGTGATTGAAGAGTTCGTTATTGGTAGTGAAACCACGAATCAAGTACAAGAAAGTTACTACATTGTTGTGTCTAACAGTACGATACTCAACCAATTAGCAGATGCACAAAAAGAAATCTTAAATGATTTAGCAGCGAACATTGGTATCTTTACAGAGTTAGATTTACCAGGGGCAAACGCACAACAAGAAATCGATTTTTCTGAAAGATTGCGTAACAATTTCGAGGAAAATGAGTTAATCATTCGCTCAATGGATACGCGTGTGCAAGCAAATGGCAAAATCAGTGCCTTAAGAGGAGGCGTCTTATTCCTTGTGCTAACAATTGCTTTGTTATTGTTAATGATGACTGTGTTAATTATTTATTACAAGCAAATTTCCGAAGCTTATGATGGCAAAGAACGTTTCAATATTATGCAAAAGGTTGGCTTAAGCAACCAGGAAATCCGTCGAGCAATTCGTTCTCAAATTTTGAGCGTCTTTTTCTTACCTGTCTGCGTGACTGGACTACATGTTTTGGCAGTATTCCCACTAATGAAAAAGGCGATGGTTTTAATCATGCTCAATCAAGTCAACTTATTTCCAATTAGCTTGCTCATTGCCTTCGTGATTTATTTACTTGTCTATCTATTGGTTTATCGACTAACCGCACGAACCTATTATAAAATTGTCCAACAAAAAAATTAAGGAGTGAAGAACATGCCACTAACGATAGGAGATTTATTCATTGTATTCGCCGCAGTCTTCGGAGGAATCGGACTTCAAATCTGGCAATCCACTAGAAAGCAGATTTGGTATGGACTACTTTTACCAGCGATTTCTATCGGTTATTCGTTGTATTTAGTACCTAAAGTTTCCTTTTATGAAGAGTTAAACACACAATTTAAAATCGGAATGTATTTGCAACAAAACATGTTAACTATCGGATTGTTAATTATCTTTGGTATCTGCCAATGGCGTAGATATGCTAAGAAAAACCAATAAGGACGTGAGATAGATGGTCGTCGAAGAAGGGACACTTATCTGGTGGGAAGAAACGCAGCAGTATGTAAAAGCAACATCTAACTGTGAGATATTCATCCCATTAGAAGAAATTCATTTATCAGAAGTACGCAAAGAAGATCGTACCAACCTACTACAAGCCATTTGGAGTAGACAAAAGGGTAGCGTCAGCCAACGTATTGGTTACTCGGAAAAACAAGATCAGGAAATAGCGAAAACGCTAGGAGTATGGTAGCAATAAAAAATTTGCTGAGTGTATCATGCAAATTAGAAGTAGAAAAAACAGAGTAAATGACTCAATTTTTTGAGCCATTTACTCTGTTTTTTTGTTTCTACAATATTTTGCAGTGTTCGTTCGATGATGATTAAATCAGTGGGGGACAAAGTACTATGGATAACAAGTAATTGTTGAGTAATTGCAACGGGTTCTAAGTACTCAACAGTACTGATAATCAGAGCTGCTTCTGGTGGTGTTGATACAAATTCAAATTTATAATTTGTTAGCATTTGCATTAAACGAGAAGTTAAATAATCTTGATGTAGTTGTCCAATATCAGAATAAATATAAACTTTGATACTGGGTTTTAAAAAGTCAAAATTCATTAGTTGAATAACTGTTAACAGGGAGACTTGCCTAGTGTAAAACGAACTAGCAAACAAAGGTTGAATTTGGGTCAATTCTGTCCAGAATAATTCAAAGCGCTCCATTAATTCTGGAAATTGTAGACGTGTCTGATCTTCAGAAATCATTTTAACATTATCAAAAAATTCTTTATTAAAAGGAAACGTCTGAATGCTGAGCAATTGTTGGTTAACAGCTGTATAGATTTTTTTCTTCTCTTGTTCAGTCGTATGAAAAAAGTATGTTTCAAAACAAGTTACCCAGTCTTTTGCTGCATGTTCAAAAAAATAATAATTATGAAGGACAAGCTTATCTTTGTATTGAAAATCAAGTCGATTTGACAAATAGAGAAAATATAAATAAAACTCCCAATCAGAAGTATGCCAGTCTGTTAAAAATTGAGGTTTTTCTGGATATTCAAATTGGCGAACATAGCGTAAGACTTTTTCATGAGGATGAATCGTATTTTTAGAAGCGCCATTTTGAGTAATGAAAGTAAAAATAGCTAAACTTTGTAATACATTCTCAGAAAGTGGAATTTCAAGGTAACCAAAGATTTTTTTTGTCATAGAAAGGTAAGTGTTTTTATGAGTAATATGTGGCAATTGATCAATCATACGATGTGTAATGAATAAAAAAATATAACTAAAGCTACGAATCCGATATTCTTCGCCTTTCAAACGAATCTGATTGGACAAAGTAATATGCAATTCATATGGATTTAAAGATTGGTTAATTCTACGTATTCGTGCATAGAGCGCACTCCTAGAAATAAAATGTTTTTCTAAAAATGTATCGGTATCGATAGTTCTCTCTAAAAGGATAGTTCGTAGGAAAGTATAAATGAGGTCCTCAGTCACTAGATATTCAGTAATCCGTTGGGTTTTATTTCCATGTCGCTCAATTTTGATACCTCCGGAAACTTTAATTAAAATTTGTGCTTCATCTGGATGAAAAAGTTCTTGAAAAAGCTCTTTTAATTCTGTACAGGCTTGTTTGACGCTGTGAAAAGAAGGATATTCTAACAGTTCCTGGATTTCTTTGATAGATAGATAGTCTGTTGCGTTATCTAGGACTTCCAAAATATCTCTTTTTAACTTGATACTTTTGTGTAAACCAAACATTCATTTATCCCTCCCACTCAGTTATAACATTTTGAGTTATAAAATAACAAATAGAAAGTTTTATAAACAACGAATAATAAGTTGGAAATGAAAATTTATATTTTTCGTAGATTTATTTAAGATAAATAAGTCATCAAACAGCTGTTATTGCATTACTTTTAGTAAGTATGCAATTTATTTTTCATTTTATGAAAAAAGAATATATGTTCATTCTATGTTTCATAAAATAACAATTAATTTTTTAGTGGAAGGAGAGTGTTTATGAAAAGGATTGTTGCGTGCTTCATCTTAATGGGTTTTATAGTTAGTAATATCTTTTCGCTAGTGGCTACCACGAAAATTTTTGCTGAAACAATTGGAACGGAAAAGACGGTTCTTCTAAATGAAGAAGCAATTACGGTCACTATGGAACGAGCTATCAGTGAAACGCAAATAGATTGGGTGATGCACTATGATGTAACTAGCACAGAGGGGAATCGGAAATTAAAAGTTGCTATGTTTGAAGACGAACGAGTACTTTCCATGCCGACTCATGAAAGTTGGGAGCAAACAGAGAATTGGTTTGTAGAGAAAGATTTTTCTGAGAAGTCCAAGGGAACACTTCATTTTTCAACGTTATCTATTGAAGAGCTAGTGGTGCATATCCAAGTAGATGAGGAGAAAAAGGATGAAGAGGATGTCATTGTTATTCAAGATAGTCTGCCATCGGATTTAGAAGGTCCTCATCGTATCAAGTTAGCACAACAAGAATCAGAAGAATCCACAACAGAAACAGTTGATTCGGAAGAAGTGGTTTCTTCGACAATTGAATCAAAGACAATTGAAAGTATGGACGAGGAACCAGTACCGCATGATGTATTATATCCACGTTTTACGCCATCATATGATGTGGCGAATGTTAGTAATTATCAGGACCCATTCTCTTATGAAGAAGATCCCGTTTTTGGTGGACAAGTGCCCTCAATCAGAACGAAAGAATTTTTAAAAGACTTTGTACAGGGTGAAGTAGATAGAAACAAAGAGCATACGACTCGGAATTTCAGTTATGGGGAAAGTAAATCTAACTACCCCCCAACAATTAACGTGACTGAAGGAACAAAGAATTTTTATAATGGGTATCATTTTTATCAAAATCCTAATTCTGAAAATCCGTTGAATTCAGTATTGACTAAACAATCAGTTCGACCGACCGCTAATCCGTATCAATTTGATATGAAGATAGATATTATTGGCGGTAAAGAGTTACCTCCAAAACCGATTGATATTATTTTTGTTGTCGATAAATCAGCAAGTATGAACAATATTATCGCTGGAGTCAACAAAACACGTTGGGATGTTTTGAAAGAATCATTGGATTTGTTTTCTCATCAACTATTGAAGCCTGAAAATGATATTCAAATGGGAATTGTCGCCTTTGGATCAACGTGGAGTGGTCGATCTACCAGTGATGTCTGGGCAGAAAGTTCGAAGTTTGGTACGTCAGAATTTACAAGCGATCCCAATCAGTTAATGAATAGTTCGGTGGTTAACACATCTCGTACACCGAATGGGAGTGGTACACCTACTTATTTAGGTGTTGAGTTAGGTACCAAAATTTTAACTGAAGATGCACGACCAGAAGCTGAGAAATATTTGATTGTATTAACGGATGGGCTCACTACTTTTTATCCACGTAACAATAGAGGTATTAATCAAGCAACCAAATCATCAGCCCAAGGAAAAGATGTGTATAAATTAACAACGAATAATTTTTCTGGGACTGGGACTGAACAAGGGGCAAATCCACGAAATTCTCTGGCAGGAACGTTAAATTATCTAAGAGATTTTGTTTATACAGATGCGAAATATCCAAATTATGCAAAGATGAATCGCTATGGCATTGGCTTTGGGGTGTCAGGTGCTGATATTGATAATTTATTGGCAGCAATTGGACCAGATGGTCAATATTCTGCGCATGACAATGATTCTTTAGGAAGAGCACTGGATAGAGTTCGAAGAAATATTACTGGGACGTCCGAAGCATTTGATTCCGGTTCATTGATTAATCCTATCAGCCCATTTGTCGAATTAGTTGGTGGAGAGAAAGAAATTACAATTGATGCATTGTCGTTGCAGACGACATCACCGAAGGAATTGCAAGTAGTTTCATCAACAGATACGAAGTTTCCTGACTATGCTCATCAAATAAAAGATAGTTTAACACTTGAAGAAAACGCCATTAAACTTTCAGATATGTATTTAAGTGCGGATGACGAACAGCGCTTTGGGATTCGTATAACATATACGGTGGAATTGAAACCTGAATATCGTGATGGCAAATTTTATCCGACGAATGGTGCTACTGGTGCAGTAGCGGATAACTTTAAGCAAGGTGTTGGTTTTGCAGTTCCTTCAGTTCGTGTGGAATCTTTTGATTTGCCAGTGGAAAAGATTTGGCAAGATCAAGACAATACTTGGCAAACACGATCAGATATCGTCTTGACATTAGAACAATATGTTGACGACAAATGGCAGGCTGTTACTGATAAGCAAGTGATTCTAACAAAAGAGATGACAGGTGAGCAGTTAAAACATGTCTTTGAACAATTGGCAAAAAAAGATAGCAGAGGCGAATTAGCACAGTATCGCTTGGTAGAAACGACAAAAGATGGCAAGTCACGTGTCTATGGTTATGAGAATCCTGATTATTCTCATTCTTCCATTACTGCAGAAACGAAAGAAACACTGCAAGTAACAAATAAATTATTAGTGACTGATATTGAGTTTACGAAGACAGCAAGTGATGACACGCCACTAGCGGGGACAAAATTTGTGTTGGAATCTTCTTTGAAAGAACGCCAAGAAGCGATAGCAGACAAGCAAGGATACGTACGATTTGAAAATTTACCTGTCGGAAGCTATCAATTAGTTGAAACACAACCATTACCTGGTTATGAAAAAATTGCTCCCATCCCTATTGAAATTGTTCAAAATGCCAAAGGACAATTAATGATTGAAGGATTACCGAAGAATAAGCAGATAACCAATCATATTCATCCATTTGAGTTGATTGTTCATAAGATTGATCAATATAAGCAACCGGTGGAAGGTGTAAGTTTTGAGCTAACAACGGAAGATGGCACACTTGTACCTCAGAGTGAGACCCAAGCGGCTAAAAATATCTTTATTTTCGAAAAATTAACGCCTGGGACCTATTATTTAAAAGAAACCAAGGTGCCTGATGCATTCATTAAGTTGACGAAACCAATTACTATTCATATTTCTGAAACGGGGGAAGTATCGATTGAAGGAAAAGGAGAGCTAAAAAATGTTGTTTTAAGTGAATCCAATACCATCGAGCTAAATGTTGTCAATCGAACGAAGGGAATGTTACCGACAACCGGTGGAACAAGTAGATATTTGTATATTATTTGTGCCAGTGTCTTCTTTAGCGCTGCCTTAGTACTAGCAAGTTATCTGTTTTACCGAAATCGGAAGGAGAGAGGATTATGAGAAAAATAAGTTATTTATTCAGTCTTGCTTTCTTTCTATTTCTTGGTAGCTCATATCCAGTGATTGCTGTTGAAGAGGGCCAGTGGGTGCAATTTATATTACACAAACAAGTATATGTAGATACTAAAAAAGCTCCCGAGCGCCAATTGAACACTGGCTTACCACAGATATTAACGGATACTGTTGGTATTAATGGTGCAACGTTTGATGTTTATGATGTATCAGAAATAGTTCAACAAAAGCGTCAAACTCGTTCAATCGAGGCACTTATGCAAGAAATTATGAATACAGATATAGAAGATTTAAAAGCTAAGATACCTTTTAGTCCGCTTCAAACAGTGACTACGACCCAACAGAATGGGGAAGATGGTGTTGGGATAGTAGAATTGTTTGCCCAGGGTGATTCAGCGTTTTTATTTTTAGAAACGAATACGCCACAGATAAACGGTCAAAAAATACTGCAAAAGACTGTACCGATGCTCGTGGTATTACCAATCGAACATCCAGATACAAAGGAAGATTTAACAACAATTCATATTTATCCTAAGAGTAGTATGACTGAAGTGGAACATAAGATTCCACCAAAGCCAACACCCCCAAAAGTTGAAGGATCAAAGAAACCTTGGCTTCCGAAAACTGGTGAAGCAAAATCATTTCTAGCTCTAATTGGCGCAAGCTTGATTTTATTTGTCCTAGTTTATCAACGATATTATCGAAAAAAACAGTTACAGTAACCTAATAAATGATTTAAAGGAGAAAAAAATGCAGAAAAAAAGAATAATAGAAAAAGTGTTCGCAACGTTAGTATTGATTTTTGTCTTTTGCCAATTGACGGGGAGAAAAGAAGTTCATGCAGAGTCAGCCGATGTGACATTGCACAAAGTTTTCTATCAAGACATAAGTGAATTGACAGAAAAACAAAATACAGGTGAAATCGATCCTTCATTTTCTGGTAACCCTTTGCCGGGAGCAGAATTTACAGCCTATGATGTAACAGATAGATACCATGAATTAATTGCGAAAGCTTCTGGCACAATCGAAGAAAAGCAAAAAAAAGTAATGGCATTGATTCAACAAGAATTTACGCCATTAGCACCATCGAACGCCTCTCAAGTTGGTCAGTCTATTGTGACAGATAGCAACGGTTTAGCTTCATTTTCAAATTTGTTGTTAAATGAAGGGGAGAAAGACAAGGTCTATGTTTTTGTTGAAACGAAAACACCTGCACATGTCTCAATCACACAAAAATCGGCACCTTTGGTTGTAGCAATGCCCATTTATACGGCAAGTGGTTCCTTAAATCAAGATATTCATTTATATCCTAAAAATGTATCTATGACGGATAAAAAGTTTTTTGATAACAAGAATCAACAATGGGATGCGACTATCAACGGTGAACAATTTGTAAATATCACAACAGGTGATTTGTTAGATTTCGAATTACAATTGACTATTCCAAGTGATATTGATCGACATGATTATCGCTTCGTTGATAATCCGAGTAAAGGTCTTGTTTATGAGCCAGAAACACTAGCAATTGAAGGTTTGACGAGTCAAGATTATACAATCACACCACAAGGAAATGGTTTTGTCGTTGTGCTAAATACTCAGTCTGAAGCTGTTAAACAACTTGCAGGTAAAACAATGCGTGTCACGTATAAAATGCGTTTAACATCAGAAGTCATTCCTGATCAGCTAGAAGAAAACAAAGCACATGTTGAAATTGATGGTCAAGCCCATCCAGAAATGGTGACGAAAGAAAAGCCAACCGACCCAGAAAATCCTGACACACCAGAAGTAAAATTTGGTACAGGTGGTAAAAAATTCAAGAAAATTGACGCGCACACTTCTGAAGCGCTAGCTGGCGCTGAATTTGTTGTGAAGAACCAAGCTGGACAATTCGCTCGTTTTGCCGAATCTAAAAATTCCAAAGGAGAATATGTATTTGTGAATTGGGTTGAGGAAGCAGATGCGACGAAGTTAGTTTCAGATGAAGACGGTCTGATAAAAATTATCGGAATGACTAATGGTGAGTATTTATTAAAAGAAACCAAAGCACCATCAGACAAATATGTGACTCTAAAAGAAGAAATTGCCTTTACAATCCAGTTTGGTGAGTACAATACACAGGCATTAGAAATTAAAAATACGCCAAAAGGATTACTACCATCAACTGGTGGCAAGGGAATTTATGGATTCCTAGCAGTCGGTGCAATGATGATGTTAGCTGCATATATCTGGTTTAAAAAATCAAAAGTACAAGCACACATATAATAAAATGAAATGAGACTGTGATATAAGAGGAGCAATTTCTTATATTACAGCCTCGTTTTCTAATTTGAGGTGAATCAATGGCGCAACAGCAAAAAAACGAACGAATGAATGTATGTCTGAAACTGTTGATGGCGGTCCTTTTTTTAACAGGTGCTGCTATTTTTAGTTATCCGTTTGTAGCGGACACGATAAATAATTATTATGATCAAAAAATTCTTGAGAAGCTCCATCGAGAACAACAATCAACACACCAGAAAGAAAACCAACAGCGCTTGCAACAAATGAGTGAAGAAAATATGCGTTTGGTAAACCAACTAGAGCCAAGTATTCCAGATTTTAGTCTGTTAGAAAGTGTACTCGAATCAGCCTTGCAACAAACAAGCAATCCTGGAAAAAGCTATTTTGAAAATCGTACGTTAGGAGCACTCTATATCCCAAAAATAACTGTTAGTTTACCCATTTTTTCAGAGACGAATGCTACTTTATTGGATCATGGAGTAACCGTCTTACAAGGAACTTCTTTTCCTATTGGAGGCAAAAACACGCATGCAGTCCTCACTGGACATAGTGGTTTACCGACTAAAAAGCTATTAACAGATTTAGAAAAACTTGAAGTAGGCGATCTTTTTTATTTAGATATTGTCACAGAAAAATTAGCGTATCAAGTCATACAGTTAAAGACTGTTTTGCCCACAGAATTAGAGGATTTAGCGATTCAAGAAGAGAAAGATTTGGTGACATTGGTTACCTGTACCCCATATATGGTCAATACGCATCGTTTATTAGTTACCGCGCAACGCGTGCCTTACAAAGAAGAGATGGCGCAAGAAAAGCAACAAACACGAACCTATCATTACCGTCGTTTCCGTGTGATGTTGATTTGTATTCCCCTATTTTTCGGGACAGTTTTTTATTGGATGTGGCGTAAATTAGTTTATTATCAATGCGGCAAATATACGTATGATTTTGTGTTCACTGTTTTAGGAGCCGATACTATCGGCCATACGCTTGGAATCGCTCGTTGCAACAATCCAAAGAAAATTTTGCAGACAACAACAATTCAAGCCGATGGGCAAGTAACTTTTAAGCAATTGCGTGGGGGAAAGTATTTTGTCAAAAAATTAGAAGCAACAGCGGATTTCCCGGTCATTAAAGGTTATGTGTTTAGAGTCAAGGACTCGCAATTTCGCTTACGGAAAGGTCGTTATATCAGTCGCCAAAAGCAAAAATACATCGTTGATTGGAGAGGAAAAAGTGAATAAGCCGTTACTTTCTAAAATTAGTATGATTACAATATTTTTAATTGGCTGGTTAATTATGACGTATCCGTTCTATGTTAATGCGGTGAACTTCTTTATTGATTCTTACCGCTCCAGTCAATATGAAAAAGAACTACAAGCTAAATATGAGCAGGAATTGGCAAAATGGGAAGCAAAAAATCAGCAAATTGCTCAACAAGGATTGCATCCAGGAAGCGATCCTTTTGAAGAAAATTCTTCAAATAAAGCAGAACAAAAGATGCTCAAACATCACTATCTAGGTAAAATAAACATCCCAAAACTAGCTTTAGAAATTCCCTTATTTGATTCGACAACGCCTTATTTATTGGAGCAAGGAGCGACCGTTTTAGATGGGACTTCTGTGCCAATTGGTGGGGAAAATACTCATTCCGTGATTACAGCTCATCGTGGGTTGCCACAGCGAGAACTTTTTACGAACTTACCAAAACTAGTTGAACAGGATATATTTCTGATTGAAATAGCGGGAAGCACACAAGCGTATCAAGTGATAGATAGTCAAATTGTGACACCAGAGGATACGTCGGTATTGTCAATTTAAGCTCAACAAGAATTGGTTACCCTAGTTACTTGTACGCCTTATATGATTAATACGCATCGTTTACTAGTTACTGGCAAACGCGTGCCTTATACAGAAGAAATTGCCAACAAACAAAAAGAACGAGATAAGATGCGTTGGCTGAAACAGATTGGTATTGCACTCGGTATTATTCTTTCACTGTTTTTAACTATACGTAAAATGTATGGTGTTGTGAAGCGGCATCGAAAAGTGCATGAATCAAAATAGATGGAAATCGTATGCTTTTTTAAGAGCGTACGGTTTTTTTGATGCTCTAGTTATCTTTTAGTTATTTTTGTTGTGTAAATTTATTTGTGAGGAGGGATTATATGAATATTATTGAAGTAAAAAATCTGTCAAAAGCATTTAAACAGCATGTTGCTTTGAGCGATGTGACAATATCGGTCAAAGAAGGAGAAATCTATGGGTTGATTGGTCCGAATGGTGCAGGAAAGTCAACACTATTAAAATTAATTACTGGTGTTTTACAAGCAGATTCCGGACAAATTTTCTATCGTGGGCAGAGCATTCAATCATCCCATATGCAAGAAATCGGGGCAATTATTGAACATCCAGCGATTTATCCTAATCTAACAGCTAGAGAAAATCTCGAAGTGATGACGACTTTATTACACTTGGATAAAAAAAGAATTGGGGAAACGCTACAAACTGTCGATTTACAAAGAACAGGAAAGAAAATTGTTAAACACTTCTCTTTGGGGATGAAGCAACGTTTAGGCATAGCGATGGCATTAATTATTCACCCAAAAGTTCTAATTTTAGACGAACCAACCAATGGACTGGATCCAATTGGTATTCAAGAGTTGCGTGAATTGTTGCGCTTATTAGCTAGTCAAGGGGTGACAATTATTTTGTCTAGTCATATTTTGAGTGAAGTTCAACAAGTAGCAGACACTATTGGCATGATTAATCAAGGGCATGTCAGTTACCAAGGACCAAATAATCAAAAAGCAGAAGATTTGGAACAACTTTTCCTTGAAATCGTAAAAAAGGAGCGAACCGATGTTAACTGAATTAAAAGCAGAATGGTTAAAAGAAAAACGTGCAGCGAATCGAAAATTATTGTTTCTAATGCCGGCTATTTTTATTATCTTTAGTTTTTTAATGACTCGTTTAATGGGGAATAGTCCTGTTGGAAAAAGTTATCTATTAGCAGGTGGCTTTAATTGGTACCCAATCTTCTTATTACCGATTTTTTTATCTTTGTTAGTGATGAATAGTTCGAATAAGGAGAAAGCTTATCATCGACAACTGTATCGTATTTTAGGAATCGATAATCGCAAGCTGATTTTAGCTAAGCATTGTCTCGTGTTATTGGAGTTAGCAACAATTCTTATTTTATCAAGCGTCTTATTGGTTCTTGTCGGTCTATTTATTATTGGAGACCCTATTTCTATTGGTGCAGTTAGCTTAGCAACGGCCTGTTTATTTTTTGGTAGTCTGCCCATAGTTGGAGTAAGCTTTATACTTTGTCGTTATGTCCACCGTTCGATTGTTTTAGCTCTTAATTTTCTGTTAAGTCTGGGAGCCGCTCTTTTTGCTCCAGAAACCATTTGGTGGGCATATCCTTGGGCATATAATTTACGAATGATGGCACCTGTATTAGGGATTCATCCCAATGGGACATATTTAGTTGCAGGCAGTCCGTTGTTTGATCAACGGGTAATTATACTAGGAATTGGCTTGTCTATAGGTATCTATTTGCTGACGCTTATTATTCAAATGCTTCTTGAGAGGAGTGGGCACGATGCTTAATTTAGTTTATGGTCATTGGCTCAAAACAAAACGTACACCGATTCGTTGGCTAAGTATCGTGTTACCGATTGTTTATGCGAGTGTCTTATTTGGTTATTTTGAAGTTGTGCATCCAGGTTCCTTTGTCATTCAAGAGCAAATACATGGTTTGTTTTTATTTTTTTCAATTGCGATGATGTTTTGTTTAAGTTTTTATATTCCGATGATTTACGGATTAGAAAAGGAAGCTGGTAATTTTGGTGAGTTAAGAATAGGTGTGTCAAGAAATATATTATGGATTAGTCATTTATTGTTTATTTGGTTGTTGGTTATATCTATTACACTTTTGATGACTACTTGTTTTATAGGTTTCCATCTACTTATTCAGACGAATTTGTCTAATTTATTTATTAGGCATTTTATGCTAATTCCTGTTATTTGTAGCTTACCTTTAATTATCCTCTATCAATGTTTATCTTTACTTAGTAGTTATGTTGGGGCCATTTTAGTTGGGAGCATTCTGACTTTATCAGGGATTTTGTTGGGGACGACTGATTTGGGGAATGCAATTTGGTATTATTTACCTTGGGTTTGGCCGATAAAACTGACTCATCGTTACGTATTTCAATTAGCAAGTACTCCTTTAATGGCTAAAGAATATGCTATGCTACTAGGACTAACAGTGGTATTGGGAATCTGTCTGCTAGCAGGAGTGCTTTTCTGGTATAATCGTTGGGAAGGAACATCAAGTTTGGAGGAGTAGAGATGAATATCTTGGTAATAGATGATGATTGTGATTTATTGAAATTGATTCGACAATCATTACAAACGACTTATCAAGTGTCTGTAGAATCAGATGTTACGATGGTTAATAAGGAGCAGTTACAAAAAGCGGATTTAATCATTCTAGATGTGATGATGCCCAAGATGAATGGATTTGAATTTTTGAGAAAATATCGAGAAATCATTGATGCGCCAGTTATTTTTTTAACTGCCACGTGTTGGGGCGCACTTACGTCGTGAACACCGAGAGAAGCATCAACGATTATTTGATGGGGTTATTTCTTGCGATTTAATCAAACAGCAATTTTATGTAGATGATGAAGAAATCGGATTGACGCATTCGGAATTTGAGTTATGTTCTTTCCTTATGCGTCATCGTGGGCAATCCTTTTCGAAAGAAGACATTTATGTTGCTGTCTATGGTTATGATGCACAAGGAGACAGTCAAACAACTATCACCGAACGGGTAAAAAAAATTAGAGCGAAATTTGCTCGCACAAATCAAAATCCGATTCAAACAATTTGGGATGTTGGATATAAATGGCAAAGCAAAGATCATTACGGCGATTAATACAAAACTATTCGTTACTAGAATTATTCTTCACGATAATTGTTATTAGTAGTGCGCTACTGGGCGTTAAGTTTTTAATGGCCGCTGGGTGGTTATATCCTGCAAATTTTGCAGAGAAACAACTGGACACTGTAGAAAAGCAAATAGGAAAAGCTGAGTGGACAATTGAACAACTTCCTTACTATTATAATGCACAAGTCATTGAAGATGGAAAAATAACACAGACTATTCCTAAAAAGTACAATGAATTAATTGCAGATGCTAAAAAAGATGGGAGCAGTCATACGAATCGTTTATTTGGACAAATTATTTTTATTGCAGTCAGTAATGATTATCGGGAGGTTGTATTGAGCTATCAATTAACAGCATTCCCTTCATCAGAAAAATGGTTTGAACGACTACCAAATGTGGAAATACTTTATCCGTTAGGTGTTTTTCTTATATGGATTATTGGTTTTTTGGGACTGATTTATCGTTGTACCAAAAAATTACAGTTAGAACTAGCGAAAATTAATCGAACAAATGAAAAAATCAGAGAGATGAATTTAAGCTATGACAAGGAATACAGTGCATATAAAGAAATTCAACAATTACTGGATTCGCTCGATAGTATGAACCGAGAATTACATGGTACATTGGAAGAGTTATGGCAATCACAGGATCAACAAAAACAATTGATTCAAGACGTTACACACGATGTACGAACGCCAATTACCTTAATTAAAGGGAATTTAGAACTTTTAGAAGAAGAGTTGGATGCTCGATATGATGATCGCCTCAACGACGTGCAACGTGGTGTGGAACGATTGGAGCAATTTATTATGGAGTTAAAAGAATCAGCCAATGAAGTTATCAAACAACCGATTCGGCCAAATCTAATTGATGATTGGATACAATTTGCCCAGAACTTGGTTACACCTACCCATCAACTAGTCGTCGTTCAAAAAGAAGAAAGTTCTCTACAAGTAAATCAGCAAGCCATTACCAGAGTACTACAAAATATTTTGATGAATAGCATCGAGCACACAAAAGTAGGAACGACGATTACTTTATCATTTGAAGACTATTCGGATTACTATAAAATAGAAGTCACCGATCAAGGAGGTTTCAGTTCAGAAGCGTTGGAACAAGCAACTCAACGTTTTTATACGACCAAAAAAAATACCGCGAACCATGGATTAGGATTAGCTATTGTTACAGAAATTTTAGAAAGAAATAACGGACAATTGTGTTTAGACAATCATTTACAAGGTGCTGTTGTGACGATTATTTTATGGAAAAACACATATACTGCTTCAGACTGAAGTGGTATATGTGTTTTTTATTTCCGGAATTTTTTCCACTTAACTGAAATTTATATATGAATCCGGCATTCATACCTATTTGGAAACGCTATATTGATAAAACAGAAGTCACTCTCATATAATGACACTATCAGTTATTGAAGGGGAGAATGAAATGAAAGAAAAAATTCAAAAATTTGGTGGGGCAATGTTTACACCTGTCATGCTATTATCATTTTCGGGTATTATCTTAGCAATTACCATTATTTTCAAAAATCCAATTATTATGGGCTCGATTGCTGAAAGTGACACACTTTGGTATAAATTATGGGATATTGTTAGTGCGGGAATGTGGACGGTATTTAACAATTTAGAGTTACTCTTTGTTATTGCGTTACCAATTGGTCTAGCAAAAAAATCAGCTGCTAGAATCAGTATGGAATCTTTTGTGGTATACACGGCGTTTAACTACTTTATTGGTGCTATTTTAAATTATTTCGGTAGTTTCTTTGGTGTTGATTACACAATGGACGCAGTGACTGGTTCAGGGATGAAAATGATTGGTGGTATTAAAACATTGGATACAGGAATTGTCGGTGCCATTGTTATTGCGCTATTAGTGGTTTACATTCATGATCGCTTTATTGATAAGAAGGTTCCTGATTGGTTGGGAATGTTTAATGGGTCTTCGTTAGTTGTCTGCTTAGGAATGATGGCGGCGCTAGTTATCGCTGTTGGTTTTTGTTTTGTTTGGCCGTTATTCCAACGAGGAATGGGTTATACGCAAACTTTCTTTGTTGATAGTGGTGCGTTTGGTATTTGGTGTTATTCCTTATTAGAACGTCTATTATTACCAACGGGCTTACATCATTTATTAACGCAACCGTTTAGTTATGGTCCAGTAATTGTTGATGGGGGAATTACAACCTATTGGTTAGATCATTTGGTTGAATTTAGTCAATCGAAACAACCGTTAGCTGAATTATTCCCAGGTGCTGGCTTCAAATTATATGGACATAACAAAATTTTTGGCGCACCTGGGGTAGCTGCTGCACTATATTTTACTGCCAAACCTGAGAATAAGAAAAAAATTGCTGCCTTGGTTATTCCAGCAGCGTTATCGGCAGTTGTTGGTGGGATTACTGAACCATTGGAGTTCACCTTCTTATTTATTTCACCAATGTTGTATGGCGTATATGCTATTTTATGTGCCTCTCTATCAACAGCCGTTTATTTAATTGGTATTCGTGGAGATTTCACTAGTGGAATCATCACTTGGTTGGCTAAAAACTGGATTCCATTATGGCATAACCACCACAACGAGTACTTAAAACAGATTGCGGTCGGACTAATCTTTACGGTGATTTTCTTTGTTGTCTTTTATGTCTTGATTACGAAATTTAACATTCAAACACCTGGTCGCCAACTGGTTGGTGAAACAAAATTATATACGAAAAAAGACTATAAACAGATGAAAGCAGAAGGAGCCAATGCTGGTTCAAATGAATTTGCTATCAAAGCACAAGCCTTTCTAGAAGGGTTAGGTGGGAAAGAAAACATTGAGAGTGTCACCAATTGTGCGACGCGACTAAGAACGACGATTCATAATCCTGAAAAAACTGCACCCGATGCATTTTTTACAGAAAATGGTGCAATTGGTGTTGTCAGAAAAAATAATAGTGTTCAGGTTATCGTTGGCATCAGTGTTCCTCAAGTTCGCGATGAATTTGAAAAATTGTTATAGGAGGAAATCAGATGTTACAAGCAAAAATAGACACACATACTCACACAATTGCTTCGATTCATGCATATAGCACGCTTTTAGAAAATATTTATGCGGCCAAAGAAAAGAAGCTGACTGGATTGGCTGTTACGGATCATGCACCGGGCTTAGGGCCTGGTGAGACCTTTAATAAATCGTATTTTGGTAATATGAGAAAAGCGATTCCTGAATTCGTTCATGGTATCAGAATATTGAAAGGAGTAGAGGCAAATGTGATTGACCATGAAGGAAATCTAGATTTACCAACATCTACTTTTGAAAAATTAGATATTGTCATTGCATCATGTCATGAGAAAGTAGTTAAACCTGCATCATCAATAGAACATGATAGAATTTGGGAAAATATTGCAAAAAATCCATGGGTTGATATCATTGGTCACTGTGGAAATGGAAATTATCCCTTTACACACGATAAAATTATTAAGTTATTTAAGGAATATGACAAAATTGTGGAGATTAATTCGTCTTCTTTTCCTTATCGAAAAAATGCCCGTCAAAATTGCCGGGAGATTGCTTTGTTATGTAAAAAATATGGTGTGAAGGTGAGTGTTAGTTCAGATGCGCACTTTGTGACAGATATTGGGAATTTTACTGAGTCATTAACAATGTTGGAAGAAATTGATTTCCCGCAGGAATTAATTGTCAATCGTGAGTTAGAAACACTACTAGCTAGTTTACCGAAGTGTCAATAAAAAGGGGCATTTGCCCCTTTTTATTTCTTTTTCGTAGAAGAATTCAAATAATTTTTAACGATAATATCTAGTAGGACGCAAAGCGCGCTATAGGAAACATATGGTGTTTCAGGGGCTAGTGGATTAGGAATGGGTGTCGATTTTAAATACAGATTAATGGATGATAAGCTAGCCAAAGAATTTGTTGAAAATTGCGTAATAGAAATGACATAGACACCACGTTCTTTTAAATGAATCAGTTCATTGATAATATTGTCTACTTGTCCACTCATTGAAACGATAAATAGCACATCATTTTTTTGCATAATCTCACTATTTAATCGTAGCTCCACACTAGAGGGGAGCGAAGTCATGACTCGTCTGCTTGAGATAAAGCCACGTTTAAAGTCCTCTAAAATCGTCTTTTGGCCATAACCTGTGCCATAAGTATAAATATGATTGGCTTGATCCAGCAAATGTCCAATTTCACTTAGGACTTTGGTATCTAACAAACGAAGCGTTTCGGCGATATCTTGTTGGGTTGTTTCGATAATTGATTGTGTACTTTGTTGTGTGATATGCGAATCAAGTTCAGCTTTCAATTGGTACTTAAACTCACTGTAACCAGAATAAGCTAATTTTTTACACAATCTCATCACAAAGGATTTTGAAACTAAGCATTTTTTTGCAAAATCATCAATGGTTAAATCGTTGAATTCTTGTTTATTTGAAAGAATGGTATGCAACGTTTCCCGTTCATTTGCATTTAACGATTGAAAATAGTAATTCATTCGTTCGACGATTGACATAATTACATTCACCTCTTCAAAAGATACTATAACGTAAATAGAGGCTGAAAGAAAGATTTTATATAGTAGAAAGGAAACAGTTAGATGAAATTTTTATTCTGTGATTTTGATGGTACCTTGTACCGCAACAGTCGTATCTCTAAGGAGGATATTCAAGCTATTATTCAATGGCAACAAGCAGGGAACCAATTTGTGTTTGCTACCGGTAGAGACATTCGTTCGCTAGAAGAAAAACTAAGTAATTATCCTCAAATCAAACCTAATTATGTGATAGGCAACAATGGTGCAACCATCGGAATGACATCTTATAACAAATTAAATAAAGAAAACATCACCAATTTATTAAAAGCGATGAACGACCAAAAGCCGGTGATTGAACATATCAAATTAAGTATGGCAATTGGAAGGCAAGGCCTAGAATTAATAAAAATTTTTAGTGTAGCAGAAGCGCTAACTGTTCTCAATATGAATGATGCTGAATTATATCAAATGGCCATTCAGTTCCCGACATCAGAAGCAGCACAAGTCTTTGTTTCATCCTACGCAGTTAAATATCCACAATGTGCTTTTCTACAAAATATCCAAACTGTCGATATCGTATCGCAACATACAAATAAAGCCACAGCAATAGCTTATTTATCAGATGAATTAGCCATTGCCTCGGAACATGTCTACACAATAGGAGATGGCTTAAACGATCAAAACATGCTGCAGCAATACACGAGTGCTACCTTTCCTTGGGTAGCTGAATCTTTGAAACAAAGTGCTACGTATCAAGTGCATTCGGTAGCAGAATGGATTAATCACATCCAATCTGCTACGAGTCTTTAAAAAAACTTTTTGTAAATCAAGTAAGCAAAACTTAGAAAGAAGCTGCAGATAACACATAAAAAGACCATATTCAATTGCTCAGTAGCAGGAAAGTCGACGAGTAGAATATTTTCGCCTTTTTTTGAAGGAATGCTAGGAACACCAATTGGGCTTAATTGATCGTTCGTTAGCGATAACTTTTTACCATTTAGCTGCAATTCAGTACCTGTATAAACAATAACTGGTGGTTGAACATTTTCTGTTGAGTCGGCATTCCAACGAACCACTAATTGCTTTTCTGTGACATCGGTTGTGAACCCAGTTGCTTCAATGACTGCTTGTCGATACATATCATAAGGATTTTCCATTGTTGAATGGTAACGTGGTAGATAGTCGGGTGTTGATTTATTCAGTAGTGTTAACAATTCTGAAAGATCCTCCGAATGGCTGGCTTGTTGAAGTTCGCTGAAGTTTGTACCTGTAAAGCGATCGTGTTTCCCTAGGAAATCAAGTCCAATCATTCCTTGTTGGAATAGTAAGACACTCATCACTAAGATAGTTTGCCCGATACTTACAACGAATACCCATCGTTTCCGTGTCGTCGTTAAAAAGTCTTTTTCGTGAGAATGTAAGCCTAGAAAAAGTAGAAACAAAACCGTAAATGGGATAAAAAAACGAAATGGGAATTGGAGTAATTCTACCCAACGAAAGGATTGTTCCGATAAAAACTTCCAAGGAACTAGATTAGTTGAACAGACAAGAAAGAAGAGTGCTGTATATCCGGTATATCGCTGAAAATCTGTCATCGTACGTTTAAAAAACTTTTTCCTACTTGCAAAGAGGGCAAAGGTTAACGGTAACGGTGTAAGTAACCAATAGATACTTTTAGCTGTGACGGTACTTAAGTACATGGAACGATTAATGAAAGGCGCAATTAATTCATTTTGACTATAGAGAATCCAAAGACTGATAGAAACATTTAGCGTTAATAGCAGAAAGATACCGATGCTTAACAATAGTTCGCTTAAGAGTTTTTTCTTACGTGGACTTTTTAGCCAAACGGGTACGAAATAACCAGCATAAATGATGACTAATAATAGACTTGAAAATAAATGTGTTTGTACCATTATTGCAATGCTTACACCAACAGCTATCGGAGAGAGTTTTTCTTGGTCAACCAATTTTTTTAAGGGAATCAGGCATGCAGGCATCAGAGCAGCACCCCAACTGCTAAACCCTTGACGTGTGACAAAGTATTGAATAGCAAATGTTGTGACAAAAAAGAAGCTTAAAAAATAACGTGTTTCTCTTTTGACATGACGAACGTTCAATAAAGCATTCATAGAAAAAATAGCTAAAAGATATAAACTGATAGTTGAGACTAGTTGATAGATAAACCAGTTGCCACTAATCAATACTAAAAAACCATGAAAATAAGCCATCATAGGGCCATACAAAGCATTCACAATGCGCCCGGAATGTTGAAAGCCATACATGGATAAAAAATATTGAAAATTATGTTCTTTTATTTGCATGGCGGTATCATAAAAGCGATTAAAATGAAATAAAATATCGGAACCAAAGAGAATGTGTTGCGATATAAGTTGGGGGAGGAAGAGAATGCCAATCCCTGTAAGTAATAAAAATAAGTATTTTCCTGTAGTACGTGTCAAACCATCACCTCCCAGATAACTTAGCAAGACGAGCCGAAAGATTCTAGCAATAAATGGTAACAAGCTTGATAAATCAACATGTTATCCTTTGTTGCGCGAGAAAAATTAACAATAACTTCTCTAACTTAATGGGATTTGCTATACTTTTTTTGGAGGAGTTCGTGTATGAAAATTGGAAAAATTATTAAAGAAGAACGATTAAAGCGAGAACTAACGCAAGAAGAATTTGCACAAGAATTTTTTGTTACCCGTCAGTTGGTATCTAAATGGGAAAATAGTAAAAGTTATCCTGATCTTGATCAAGTTGTGCAAATGAGTGAATGGTTTGGTTTATCATTAGATTATCTATTAAAAGAAGACACCAAGATGGTTGATGAATTGAACTTTGATGGGAAGTTAAAAAAACGGATGACATATGCACTTTGGGGAATCATTGGGGTGATTATTTCCATAATCTTTGCAGTGTTCATTGTTTGGTGGTTTATGGAGCCGCCTATCTTACAGGCAAAAGATATTGATATCACACAAGTCGAAAAAATTTATCTACCTGAAAAACAAATCCAGAAACTGGAGAGACTTGGACGGTACCACCCGATGTCGAATATAAAGTTTATTTTAAAACCACTAAACCATTTGTAAATTTATTCCAGCGGACAGGTACAGTTAATATGGAAGATGAGGATGGCATTCAGATTATTCTAGCTAACGGCGATCGGAAACTATTTGGTGGTAAAAAAGAATCGATGATTTATCTAAATTCAAGAAGAGAGGATTTTTATCGTCCATCGGTTAATCAAGGAAAAGATCTTTATTTATTCAGTTTGAAAAAAGGAAACGTTGAAGATATTGAAAGTTGGTCGGATAAAATTTTCGATTGGGAGGAATTAGCGAAACTTCCTACATCAAAAGAAAGTAGCAAATAATTAAATTATGTAAACTAAAAAAAGAGACGTTAATCGATAGACGTTTCTTTTTTTGTGTTGGTTCATTAAAATAATCACATTGTTTTGCAATTGAATTAAAATAGTTTACCATAAATGAATAGATAGCAATATGGAGGATTACGATGGCTAGGTTTCTTTTAACTTTATATATAACTTTAATGGCAGTTATTTTCGCGGGTGTAGCCAATATGGTGTTTTGTAAATTACCAATTGCTAGGCGATTTACGATTCCGATGGATGGGGGAAAAACATTATCGGATGGGAAACGATTATTTGGTGAAAACAAGACGTGGAAAGGATTTATTGGGATGATGATTTTAGGGAGTCTTTCGCAAATCATCTGGGGTCTGTGCTTAACAATCGTTCCTTCTTTGGAACAATACAATTTATTTTATGCTGCTTATAAAAACGTCTGGCAAACAAATTCTTGGATTGGTTTATTATTAGGGTTTGCATATGTTCTATTTGAATTACCAAATAGTTTTATGAAGCGTCGCTTAGATATACGACCAGGGAAAACCGCAGAGAATCGTTGGAAATGGCTCTTTGTTTTTATTGACCAAGCGGATTCTTTACTAGGTTGTGCGCTTGTAGTGGCGCTGTTAGTACCGATAACTTGGCAACAATTTTTGGGAATTATTCTTGTCGGTTCAGGGACACATATTATAGTCAATCAAGTGCTCTTTCGTTTCCATTTACGTAAAAATCCATTTTAAATGAAAAGAGGGGATGACAGTGTATTTATTAACAATTGATAAAAGTTCTACTGCACCACAGTACGGTGGTAAAATTAACGGTTTAATTGAATTAACTAAAATTGGAATAAATGTACCAAAAGCAGCATTTATTTCTGAAGATGTATTAGCTACTATGTGGCGACCGCTCGTCCCTGAACTAGAAAATCAGGATTTTGTGACAGCGAATGAAGTAACTGAACGCTTGCAATCATGGCAATTTCCAGCTGAATTAGTGGCTGAAATCAATCAGTTTATGCAACCAAATCAAACGTATATCGTCCGAAGTAGTGGCAAAATGGAAGATCACGAGTTAGCATCTTTTGCTGGTCAGTATGAATCTGTTTCCGATTGCCATACAGTCGAGGATATCTTAATAGCAATGAAAAAATGTATTGCTTCATTGTTCCAAGAAAAGGCTCTGCATTATTGGCAGGTCCAACAATTGCCGATAGAAGATATGACGATGTCTGTAATTATTCAAGAACAAGTTACAGCAACAGTCAGTGGCGTTGCTTTTTCGATTAATCCCACAGAAGGTCAGGACCAGCAATTTTCCATTGAAGTTGTTGAAGGTGCAGGTGAGCAATTAGTCAGTGGACAGGTTTCACCAGAACAAATTCAACTCGATTGGTTTGGTTCATCTACAAGTAGTAACTATCTAACTGCGAGACAGTTAGTCGATTTGCAGAAACAATTGCTACATATAACTACTTTTTATGGCTATCCAATTGATGTAGAATTTTGTTTTGAAGCAAATCAATTATTTTTCTTACAAGTTCGTCCTATCACGACAGTCAGTCGAAAAATCAAACGGGGAAATTGGACGAATGCAAATTTCCGAGATGGTGGAGTAGCAGCTCAGCCATGTCCAGCATTGATGTGGAGCTTATACCGAATGACTTGGCAAACAGCATTAGAACGCTTTTTAATTCAACACAAATTATATCCTTCAAAACAAGTCCCAGCGTTGGCAACATATCACTTTGCCCGACCTTATTGGAATATTGGTGTGGTGAAAGAAGCGATGGCTCAAATCCCTCGTTATGTGGAACGAGAATTTGATGATGAATTAGGTATTTATAAAAACTATCAAGGGGATGGGTACAAAAGTCGTTTCACCTTTAAAACCATCAACCATTTGTTACGAGTAGCAATTCCAATTCAGCAAAGTACGAAGCAACAGCGAAACCAGGCTTCTCAAAAACATCAAGAGTTGCTTTCAATGTATCACTCATACAATCAAAAACTAGCTGCATTGGCAAACGGCTCTCTTTCAGAAAACGAGCAACTATGGGAAGAACTGGTGGAGAAAGCTTACTTACAAAGTGAGACGACCTATTTCTGGCAAGTATTTATCAATACTATCCAGTTATCTATGAAGAAAACCCAATTATTGAAAAAAATCCCACTTTCGACATTCTTTCAATTGATTGCTCGTTTAGGTGAGGTATCACATGTTCGACCGTTAAAGAGTCTTTTGGAAATCGTGGATATTATTCAAAAAAATTATGTACCAGACTGGCAAGAAAATGACATTTTAAAAATAGCGAATTTATTGAAAGTGAATCCTGAGCGAGAAGATGCCAAAAAAATCCAAGAATTCCAGGAGAATTTTGGTTATCATTCGACTCGAGAATTAAATTTACTTGTTCCAAGTTACAGTGAAGACCAGTGTCTAGTGATTGAACAGGTCAAAGACTATCTGATGCAGCCTGAAAAAGCGGCAACAGCAAAAGCGTCTTTTCAAGAAGCACTTTCAGAAGAAGAAATAGAGCAGTTAATTGCACCACATGTGAAAACATACCAACAGAAAAAAATCAAAAAAGATATTCAACTATTGCGTGAATTATTATGGTGGCGCGAAGAATTTAAAGATATTTCGACTCGTTTTTATCATTTGATTCGTCAAGCCACCCGACAATTAGGGGAAAAATATCAAGAACAAGGCATCTTGCAGCATGCAGAGCAGTTGTTTTATCTTGAGAAAGAGCAAACTCAAGCCTTTATGCATCATCGTATAAGTGCTGCCGAACTCCAACAACTAGCGCAAGATAATTTTGCATACTGCCAAGCCTATCGTGCATTTAATCCACCGGGAGATTTACTCGCTCAAGTGGAAGCCGATGATACATTCGTGCAAGGGAAAGCAACCAGATTGTCTGGTATTGGTGCCAATGATGGGATTGTCTCTGGTAAGGTTCGTGTATTACTGGATCCAAAAGATGTCGATCAACTGCAAGCCGATGAAATTTTGGTCACACGATTTACAGATACTGGTTGGAGTCATGCATTTGGCACGATTCAAGGGTTAATTACAGAAACCGGTGGTGTGTTATGCCATGCATCGATTGTTGCTCGAGAGTTTGGCATTCCAGTCGTTGTTTGTGCTGAGGGGGCTACCAAGCAATTGAAAACGGGAATGGAGATTACGATCAATGGCACAACGGGAGAAATTATGATTTGAAAGGGTGAAGAAGATGTTGATTGGTGAATATGGCAAATTTGTTTATTTAACTTATTTTGGCTCAGCCATGGCCTTGCTAGGTATCTATTTTATTTTACAAGGGCAGCTTGTTTGGGGGATGAGCCTCTTTATTATTAGTGGCTTATGCGACTTATTCGATGGGATGGTTGCCCGCTCGTTTAAGCGGACAAAAGCGCAAGAGCAATTTGGGATTGAAATTGATTCGCTATGCGACATGATTAATTTTGCAGCATTCCCTGCTGTGATTTGTATGACACAAGGAAAAATTACATGGTTAGCTATTGTATTAGCAATTATGTATGTATTAGCAGCAGTCACTCGTTTAGCCTATTTTAATCGGGAGACCAAAGAAGAACGTCAAGGGTATTTTAGAGGCGTCCCTGTCACTTATGCCGCCTTGATTTTTCCAGTAGGTTATTTACTTAGTGAATGGCTAGTTGCGGGGAGTTTTGGCATTGTCGTATTATTATTGACGCCGTGTTTAGCGTTCTTCTTTGTTTGGGATATTAAAATTCCCAAGCCAAATAAAAAGATGTATATTTTCTTTCTCTTATTGGCAATTGTGACACTTGTTGCGTTATGGAGCCTGTAAGATGACAAAAATTTATCAGCGACAAACGAAAAAAATTAGTGAGTCTATTGAATATCAAGAAGGATGGTTGCGGAAGTTATACCAAACCAAGTGGGGGAAAAAACTATTACCACTAGTAACAGCAAATATTTTTTCAACTGTTTGGACGTGGAAAGATTATACGCCGTTTTCTCAAAAAAAGATAACAGAATTTCTAGAAACGTATCAGCTTGATTTGACGCAGTACGAAAAGGAGTCTTATCGAACGTTTGCGGAGTTTTTCATTCGAAAGAAGAAAAAATATGTTGTGGCTTCTGCTAAAAAGGTATTAGCAGTTGCTGAAGGAAAATTATTAATTCTTCCTATTCAAAAAAATAGCGAATTTTCTATTAAAAACCAGCATTACCGATTAGCAGAATTAGTCGAAGATGCTCAACTAGCACAGCAATTTGAAGGTGGTACATTATGCATCTATCGCTTAGCCGTTGAGGATTACCATCGTTATTTGAATTGTGAGACGGGGATTATTCTAAAAGAACGGACGATTCGTGGGCGACTACACACTATTCGCGAAATTGCACAACAGCAAGTGAAAGTTTTTAAAGAAAATAAGCGTTCGTACTGTGTGATTGAGAGTGAGGTTGGTCCCGTCTTACAAATGGAGATTGGTGCTTTATTGGTCGGGAAAATTCATAATTTTGTAGCCGACGCTTGCATTCGAGGAGAGGAAAAAGGCTATTTTCAGTTAGGTGGGTCGACCATTTTAGTTGCTTATCCTAAAGGAGCTATTTGTATTGACGCAGATATTCAAACATATTCTCAGCAAGGGATTGAAACGCAAGTACGAATTGGTGAAGGGATTGGAGTAAAAAATGATTAAACGATTAGCCATTTATTTTAAAGAGATGTATCCATTGATTCCACGTTTCTTTTTAGCAATTATTTACTTTTTTGAAATCTATTTTGTTTTATTATTGAATGTTGGAGAGAATTCATTTTCAATCGGTCCGCAAGAATGGGTTGGTGTTTGGACAATCTTTACGTTCTTGATGGCGTTACGAATAGCCGATGATTTTAAAGACTACGAACATGACTTACGCTTATTTCCAGAACGAGCATTACCTTCCGGAAGAGTAACAAAAAGAGATTTAGCGATTGCGTTGGCAACGATGGTAACAATTACAGTATTACTTAATTTTTGGTGGATGAATAATATTGGTTGGTTTTTATTCTTATTTGCTTACGGAACATTGATGTCTTTGTGGTTCTTTAGCAAAGCGAAGATTCAGAAATCACTGCCTTTGGCTTTAGTCACACATAATCCTGTGATGATGGTAATGAATATTTATATTATTACCTTTGTCTGTTACAAATACCATTTACCATTAATTTCATTACCTACCGTATTGTTAGCATTTACGATGTATTTCCCAAGTCTCATTTGGGAAATTAGTCGTAAAATTCGGGCACCGAAAGATGAAACGGAATATGTCACTTATTCACGTTTATTCACGTATCAAAAAGCAACTCGTTTTGTCCAAACACTTACATTGGTGGATATTGTCACTAATTTTATTTTATTATGGGCGATTTCGAAAATTGGTGTGCTCGTGCTTTTGGTGAATGTTATCTGGATAAACGTTCAATTTCAGCGTTTTATTGCAGACCCAAATCAGTTTAGCATTAAAACGAAAGTGGAGCGCTATACCTACATTACTGAAACAACGATGGTCCTGTCAGTAATCGCTCATTTGATTAGTCAGGGGTTGAATTAGTGAAAAAAATTAGTCAAATCACACCACATTCTGTAGGAACCAAAGCATATAATCTGCATTTAATACAAAAAGACGGCTTACGCGTGCCGACTTTTTCGGTTTTTTCCTTTGATTTATTCCAATCTGAAGAAGTGCAGGATTTTTTTACAAAGCAACAAGAACAGTATGATAACGGCGAATATTCCTTGGATGAATTTAGTCAGGTATTGCAGGAAATGGTGATAGATTTTTTCTCTAGGGAAGACTTCCAAGTAATTGATACTTTTCAATCAGAGCAGATTGGTAAGGAGTTTTCCGTGCGTTCATCAGCGAATGTTGAGGATGCTGCAGCAGCCTCTTTTGCTGGTCAATTTACAACCAAATTATTCGTACCAGTCAGTGATTTGGTTGCTGCGATACAAGCATCCTTACTTTCGTTATACCAACCATCTGCGTTGAGTTATTATTTTGATCATCAATTAACTGTTGGGGAAGTGCAATTATATGTCATTGTCCAAGAGATGATTCAAGGAGAACTGTCAGGTGTGTATTTTACTGCGAATCCGCAAGGGCTTTTAAATGAACATTTAATCGTTGTAGGAGAAGGTGTCGGGAGCGGCATTGTCGAAGATCGTGTAGCTACAACGATGGTGACGATCCACCCCGAAGAACAATTGTCTTATTTTGAGACGACTGACCAATCACCGATTATCACAAACGAACAACAACATTTATTAACTCAAATGGCTACGCAAATTATGACGTTATTTGGTCCTTATATGGATATTGAATTTACATTTAGGGAAAATGAATTGTATGTGTTGCAAGCACGGCCGATTACTAAAATGTCGCCTGAGCCAAGTGTTATTCTAGATAATAGTAATATTGTTGAAAGCTACCCAGTTACTACAACGCCTTTGACATTTAGTTTTATTCAAGAGGCTTATAGCAGTATTTTTCGTGGCTTAGCCAAGCGATTATTGAAAAATGACGAAAAAACACTTGCTGCTTTTGAACCAACGTTCCAACAAATGATTGCGCAATCCAATAGTCGAGTTTACTATCAAATCAATAATTGGTATAAGTTATTGCAATTGTTGCCTTTTTCTAAAAAGGTTATTCCGATTTGGCAAGAGATGCTAGGAGTACAGACGCCTCAAATTACTGATTCTGTGCAAATTAGCAAGTTCACGCATCTTAAAATCATGGGCCGTATGATGAAAAGTTTTGTCCAAGCTCCTTCTGAAATGCAACAGTTAGAACGAGAATTTGACCAGATATTTGCTTACTTCAACCAAAACTATCATGCAAATGCATCCTTTGATGAATTATATGAGCTGTTTGAGCAAATTAAAGACCAAATTTTAGCTAAATGGGATGTCACGCTGGTCAATGATTTATATGCGTTTATTTACACGGGGATTTTGAAAAAAGTTCATTCGACAGAAGCCGTGCAAGCAGAAATTGCTGGCATCGAACAAATTGAGAGTATGAAACCAGTCATTGAATTAAATAAAATCATAGCATCCATCCAAAAAATTGAAAATCAAGACTATCGTAGTCTAATTCAACAATTAAAATCTACAGATGTCCAAGAATTTTTAGTGACAAATGAGCATTCGTTGACCAAATCGATTCAGCAATTTATTTTACTTTTCGGTGACCGCGCACCAGAAGAGTTGAAATTAGAGACGCCGACATTTCGCAGTCAACCACAACGCCTCATTCAATTAATTCAGCAACAACTGACACTACCTATCGGTACAACCGTTGTTGAAAAACCGACAACAACGCATCGAACAAATTTCGTGCTTCGTTGGATGCGTAAACGTGCATTATTGGGGATTAAATACCGTGAAAGCTCTCGGCTCAATCGGACAAGGATTTACGGTATGATGCGTTTAATCTTTGTGACAATGGGAGAGCGATTAGTGGAACAAAAGTGTTTGCAACAGTTGGATGATGTCTTTTATTTGACCATGTCTGAATTGTTTACTTTATCTAAAACACAGCAAGCAATGCAAGCAGAAATTAATCAACGAAAACAGAAGCATCTTGTTGATCGTCAACTACCTGCGTTTAGTCGATTTGTATTTACGAACCAGCCATTTGAAAAATATCCACAAAATATAAATCAGGAATCGGTTGGCAATATGACGGCTCAATTACAAGGAATTGGTTGCTCGCAAGGTATAGTTCGGGGGCAAATCATCGTGGTAGAGGATGTACAGCAGATGGATGTCCAACAAACTTACGGAAAAATTATCGTCACGAAAATGACTGATCCAGGATGGGTTTATTTATTAACACAAGCCAAAGGAATTATTGCTGAGAAAGGCTCTCTACTGTCACACACAGCGATTATCTCACGCGAACTAGGTATTCCGGCAGTTGTCAATGTTCAACAGGCGACACGCCAATTTAAAACCAATGATTGGGTAGAAATTGATGGACAGACAGGGCGTATTCGCCGATTGAAGGGGGAAAATGACAAAAGCGAACTTGACGATTACTCCAGTAAAACCAAATGAGCAAACAGAGCATGATTTTTTGCATTTTCCTGGCTGTTTGTATACTAAAGACATGTGCACACAAGACAAAGAAGAAGAACATCAGCAAATTAATCAAACGCATTCGCTAAGTTCAACATATTCTTTTCAAGGATTCAATGGATATCGAGATGGAAAAATAGTCATACGAGGCGCATTGATTAAGCCGCATCATTTAGATGAATGTTATTTAGGTTATTTTGAAGCAATCGATGATGAGGCTGTTATGCTTGCGTTCATGAAAGAATTACAAAAACAGGCAAAAAAAATGGGCGCAGTGCGTTTGATTGGTCCTGTGCAAGGGAGTTTTTGGTTAGGTTATCGGATGAAAGTGACTGGTTTTGATTCGTTATTTACCAGTGAACCTCATAACCTAGCATACTATCCTAGATTATGGCAAGTAGCAGGATTTAGAGAAATCGAGCATTATGCTTCAAATTTTTATCAAGCCATTTCACCGCAGTATCATTCGAAGAAAATGACCAAAAGATACCAACAATTCATGGAGAAGGGCTATCAATTCTATTCTCCAAAAAGGAAAGATTGGTCACGCGTTTCAATTGAAGTATTTCATTTGCTAAGACAGTTGTATCGGGATTTTCCTTTATATCAAGAAATTACAGAAACACAGTTTGCAACTATTTTTGGAAAACTAAAGCATGTTATCGATTTTTCAATGGTGCAGTTAGCTTATAAAGAGAATGAATTGGTCGGGTTCTTAATCACTTTACCAGATTACGGGAATCTCGTTTACCAAAAGCTGACACCGCTCACGCTAGCAAAAATCCTTTATACGCGTTGGCGAGCCAAACGCTATATTCTATTATATTTAGGAGCTAAGCCAGAACATTTGGGATTAGGGTTAGCTATCTCTTATCCGATTTTCAAACAAGCTAAAAAGCGTCATGCAGAACTGATCGGCGCATTAATTCATCAAGGAACGATTACCAAACAATATGTTCCAGAAATGCAAGAAAAGACCCATGAATATAGTTTGTGGGAATTGGTGTTATAAAGCAAAAAAGCTTTCCAGTTTTCTGGAAAGCTTTTTGTTTAATAAAAATGACGATATAAGCCAACAACTAAGCCTAAAATTTTAACATTCGGTAAAATAATTGGTTCCATAAAATCATTTTCTGGTTGTAGACGAATATAATTATTTTCTTTGTAAAATCTCTTACAAGTCGCTTCGTCATCATCCGTCATAGCAATGACAATGTCACCGTTACGAGCGATATCCTGTTTACGGATAATTACTTGGTCGCCATCAAGAATTCCGGCATTAATCATACTTTCGCCACGGATTGTTAGCATAAACAATTGTCCACTATCATTTATTAAATTAGGTGGGATAGGGAAGAAGTCTGAAGCGTCTTCTACGGCTAAGATAGGCTCACCGGCGGTAACCACACCTAATAAAGGGATACTTTTATCTTGAGGACTTTCGCCGATTGTTTCTAATCCTAATGGTGTTAGTTCAATTGCTCTTGGTTTCGTTGGATCACGTAGAATTAGCCCTTTTTTTTCTAAACGGGATAAATGTCCATGAACAGTTGAGGTAGAAGAAAGTTGAACGGCTTCGCCTATCTCACGAACTGTAGGTGGATAACCTTTTGAATTCACACGTTCATGGATGAATTTCAATACTTCGAGTTGTCGATTTTCTGTACGTTTTACCAAAACGAACACCTTCTTTCATTTAAGTAGTTAATTTCATATTAATAATTTGGAATATTTGCTATTTTTTCTAAATTTAGTGTAACATAATCAAAATAGAAATTCAAACAGATGTTCGCTTTTTTCTTTTGATTGTAATTTTTAGCTCTTTTGTATAATATGGAAGGGAAAGGGGTAGAGAAATGCTATCAAAAGAAAAGATTGAACGAATTAACGAATTAGCTAAAAAGAAAAAAACAGAAGGTTTGACAGATAAAGAACAAAAAGAGCAGCATCAATTAAGACAGGAATATTTACAAGCCTTTCGTGGAGGAATGAAACACCACATTGAAGGAATGAAAGTCGTTGATCCTGAAGGAAATGATGTCACACCAGAAAAATTAAAGCAAATCCAAAAAGCAAAAGGTTTGCATCATAGAAAATAAATAAAAGATACCTTTGCGAAAACTATTGAAAATTGCGAGGGTATCTTTTATAATAGAGAAGTAATATAGGTAAAAAAAACCTAAATAGGAGGCGTTACTATTGTTCGACAAAATTGACCAACTAGGTGTAGATACGCTACGCACCTTGAGTATTGATGCAGTACAAAAAGCCAATTCAGGCCATCCAGGACTACCAATGGGGGCTGCGCCAATGGCGTATGCTTTATGGACCAAACATTTGAAAGTGAATCCAACGACTTCTCGCAATTGGGTCGATCGTGACCGCTTTGTTTTATCAGCGGGCCATGGTTCAGCCTTATTGTATAGCTTATTGCATGTTGCAGGCTATGATGTGAGCATCGATGATTTAAAAAACTTCCGTCAATGGGAGAGCCGTACACCAGGACATCCTGAAGTCAACCATACCGATGGGGTCGAAGCAACAACTGGTCCTTTAGGGCAAGGGATTGCGATGGCGGTAGGAATGGCAATGGCGGAAGCTCATCTAGCTGCAACATATAATCGTGACCAATTCAACGTGGTTGATCATTATACCTATGCGCTTTGTGGTGATGGCGATTTAATGGAAGGTGTTTCTCAAGAAGCTGTCTCTATGGCTGGTCATATGAAATTAGATAAATTAATTGTCTTGTATGATTCTAATGATATTTCATTAGACGGACCAACATCAAAAGCCTTTACTGAAAATGTCGGACAACGTTTTGAAGCATATGGCTGGCAACATCTTTTAGTTGAAGAAGGGACAAGCTTAGAAGCCATCTCTCAAGCAATTGAAGAAGCGAAAGCTGAAACAAATAAACCAACTTTAATTGAAATCAAAACAGTGATTGGTTTTGGTGCACCAAACGCCGGTACATCTGCAGTACATGGCGCGCCATTAGGTGTGGAAGGCATTCAAGCAGCGAAAAAAGCCTATGGTTGGGATTATCCTGAATTTACTGTGCCTGAAGAAGTAGCGACACGCTTCAAAGAAACAATCGTTGAAGAAGGGATTAAAGCTGAAAATGCTTGGAATGAGTTATTTGCTGCGTATGAACAAGCTTATCCGGAATTAGCCGCACAATTCAAACAAGCGTTTGCTGATGAATTGCCAGAAAACTGGGATGCAGAATTGCCAACGTATGAAGTGGGCTCAAGCCAAGCCAGTCGTGTCTCAAGCAAAGAAATGATTCAAGCATTATCAAAAGCTGTGCCTAGTCTATGGGGCGGTTCAGCAGATTTATCTGCCTCAAATAATACAATGGTCGCAGCTGAAAAAGATTTTGAACCGGGGCAATACGAAGGACGTAATATTTGGTTTGGTGTCCGTGAATTTGCGATGGCAGCTGCAATGAATGGGATTCAATTGCATGGCGGTACACGTGTATATGGTGGTACGTTCTTTGTCTTTGTCGATTACCTACGTCCAGCTGTTCGTTTATCAGCGATTCAAGGTGTGCCAGTGACATATGTCTTAACGCATGATTCTGTGGCTGTTGGTGAAGATGGACCAACCCATGAACCAGTTGAACAATTAGCTAGCCTACGCAGTATGCCAAATGTGCAAGTGATTCGTCCGGCAGATGGCAATGAAACACGTGCCGCATGGAAATTAGCGATGACGACTAAAGACAAACCAACGGTATTAGTCTTAAGTCGCCAAAACTTACCAACAATTGCCGGCACGAAAGAACACGCCGATGAAAATGTAGCCAAAGGTGGCTACGTGATTTCTGCACAAAAAGGCGAGAAACCAGAAGGGATTTTACTTGCGACTGGTTCAGAAGTGAACTTAGCGATTGAAGCCCAAGCCAAATTAGCTGAAGAAGGTATCGATGTATCGGTGGTTTCTTTACCAAGTTTTGATTTGTTTGACGCACAACCAGAAGAATATAAGAAAACTGTGCTTATACCTGGCGTGAAAAAACGCGTAGCGATTGAAGCCGGTTCTTCCTTCGGTTGGGCACAATACGTGAAATGTCATGGCAAAACAATTACAATCGATCGTTTTGGCGCATCTGCTCCGGGAGATAAAGTCTTAGCAGAATATGGCTTTAACGTTGAGAATGTTGTGAATACATTTAAATCTATTTAAAAAAGGAGAGCATGGTGCTCTCTTTTTTTTTTATTAAATTTAGAGTTTCGCAAATCTTTTTATCCTGACAAGACATTGAAAGTACATAGCTACAATTAGAGATATACAATGATTTTCCATAAAAAACTATAAAAAAACTTTTATCCTGAATGCTTTGATTGGCAAGGGATTAAGCGTTTCTGTGAATAAATTTTGAACAAAATGTTTGTTTTGTTTGTTTTTTTGTCATACAATATTATTTGTATAAGAAAAACGGTTATTTTTATAAGGAGTTTTTTTAAAGTTTCTAGGAGGGTATTATGACATATAAAACACGCAGTGAGCGACATCAAAAAATTCAAAAAAAGAGTCCGCTCGATAAAAAGACTGTATTACCGATGTTAGGTACAGCATTAATGGTAGCACCGGCAACACTAGTTCTTGCACCTCAGCAGGTTCAAGCTGATGAATACCAAGCGCCTGAGAACAATGCGTATAATTTAATTGACCAAATTGGTTGGACAGCACAAGAAGTTGCAGCAAGCAATGATTTGTATGCTTCTGTAATGATTGCCCAAGCACTACTAGAAAGTGGGAATGGTTCTTCTTTATTAGCGACTAGTCCTTATTATAATTTATTTGGTGTGAAGGCTTATGGAGGAGAACCTTCAGTTTGGTTACCAACGCAAGAGTATTTGAACGGACAATGGGTAACAATGAATGAGCCGTTTAGAGCATATGGTTCTTATTGGGAATCATTGCAAGATCACGCAGCTGTGTTAAAAAGTATGAGCTACTCAACAGGTGTTGCGCATTATAAAGGCGCATGGAAAAGTCAAACAACAAGCTATGCAGATGCAACAGCTTATTTAACAGGTCGTTACGCAACTGATCCTGCATACAACCAAAAACTAAATTGGTTAATTGCTAACTACGACTTAACTCGCTTCGACACACCAGGACAAGCAACAGACTATTCTTACACAGAGATGAGTACTGCATCAGCATCAGCAACAACTGAAACAGCATCTGCTAGTACAAACTCTGGCGGTTCTTATGTAGTAGTGGCTGGAGATACATTATGGGATATTGCAAATGCAAATGGTATTTCCGTTGACCAATTAATGGCCAATAATGGATTAACAAGTGAATTAATTGTCGTTGGTCAACAACTGATTATTTAAATAGGTGAATCATAAAAACAATCATAGATTGCATAATTCTATTTAGAGAGTAGAATTATGCAGTTTTTTTGTGTTTAACTAACGATTTTATTCGAAATAATGTGATACAAAATAACTATCAAAAGTGGAAAAACCAAGAAAATTCTTGTTTTGATTGTAAGCGGTATTTGCGCAATGGATTTGAATTCGTTAAAATGGAAATAAGAAGATTATGAAGGAGGCAATAAGTATGAGTAATATCTATCAATCAGTCACAGAACTTGTCGGAAATACTCCAATTGTTAAACTAAATAAAATTGTTCCTGAAGGAGCTGCAGAAGTTTATGTAAAATTGGAAGCTTTCAATCCTGGAAGCAGTGTAAAAGATCGGATTGCTTTAAGTATGATTGAACAAGCAGAACGAGACGGTTTGTTAAAACCTGGTGACACAATTATTGAGCCAACATCTGGCAATACTGGGATTGGATTAGCTATGATTGGCGCGGCAAAAGGTTATCGTGTAGTTTTAGTGATGCCTGAAACAATGAGTATTGAACGTCGCAAATTAATGCAAGCTTATGGTGCGGAGCTCGTTTTAACTCCTGGTACAGATGCAATCTCAGGTTCTATCACTAAAGCAAAAGAATTGGCAGAAGAGCATAACTATTTTATGCCACTGCAATTTGATAATCCAGCTAATCCGTCAATTCATGAGAAAACAACTGGAAAAGAAATCGAAGCAAATTTTGGCGTACAAGGTTTAGATGCCTTTGTTTCTGCAATTGGTACAGGAGGAACGATTACTGGTGTCGGACAAGAACTAAAGCGTGTTTATCCAGACATTAAGATTTATGGTGTTGAACCTGCTGAATCGGCGATTTTAAGTGGGAACCCTCCAGGACCACATAAAATCCAAGGAATTGGTACTGGGTTTGTGCCAAAAGTGCTAGATGTGAAGGTATATGATGATGTCTTAGCGGTCTCAAGCGATGATGCGATAGCCACGGCACGTGAAGTTGCTGTGAAAGAAGGCATTTTAGTGGGAATTTCTTCAGGAGCAGCGATTAATGCTGCGCTCCGCGTGGCACAAGCACTAGGTGAAGGAAAAAAAGTTCTAACTATTTCTGCTGATAATGGCGAACGTTATCTCTCAACAGTACTATATGATTTTGCTGAATAACAGCTTACTATTTAAGACTAGTTTACGAAATTTTCGTAAACTAGTCTTTTCATTGTGGTGTATTTAAAATAAAAAACTAGAAAAAAGGAAGAAGTCATAGTATGATTAATTAGATAAAAGAATGGAGGGAATCCTGTGACGACTTTTGATGATGCTTTACACCACTTAAAAGAAGAAAATATTCGCATCACACCACAACGGGTTGCCATTTTAGAATTTTTAGCTAGTGCAACGAGCCATCCAACAGCAGAAGATATTTACCGTGCGATTGAGGTCAAATTTCCTGGGATGAGTGTTGCAACAGTTTACAATAATTTACGCTTATTTACAGAGATTGGCTTTGTAAAAGAAATGAGTTATGGTGATGCTTCGAGTCGCTTTGATTTTCATACAGATCCACATTATCATGCGATTTGTCGTAAATGTGGAAAAGTGGCTGATTTTCATTATCCTGGATTGGAAGATGTCGAAATGGCAGCACAACAACTAACAGGCTATACCATCAGTTCTCATCGTTTGGAAGTCTATGGTTTATGTCCTGATTGTCAAAAGGAGGAAGTATAGATGCAAATTATTCAAACAAATAAGGCCCCGAAAGCAATTGGTCCTTATGTACAAGCAAGAATAGCCAATGGTTTTTTATTTGCCTCAGGTCAAGTGCCATTAGATCCCGAAACTGGAGAAGTGGTTGGCGTAACAATTGAGGAGCAGACAGCACAAGTAATCAAGAATATTTCAGCTATTTTAGTAGAAGCAAATATTACTGCAGATCATATTGTAAAAACGACTTGTTTCTTAAAAAATATGGATGATTTTGTAGCTTTCAATGGCGTGTATAGTACATTATTCAATGAAGGTTTGCCTGCTCGCTCTGCAGTCGAAGTAGCACGTTTACCTAAAGATGTATTAATTGAAATTGAAATTATTGCTTCGATGTCTCCAGAATAACTAGAAAAAACTGTTAATAGGCACTATGAACATGACAAAACAATCCGAACTATATAGAATGAGAGGCGACAATTTGAATGAATTGTCGATATACGCTTACTAGGTTGTAAGCATCTCTATATAGTTTGGTTATTTTGACTATGCTGTAGATTTATAGTATAGATTGTTCAATAAAAGAGGAAGGACTGTACCATGATTTCACTTCAAGAATATTTATCGAAAGGACAGACCGTCCTGTCGAATATTTTAATTGAAAATTACCGTCATTTAGGTATGACGAATGATGAATTTTTGCTCTGGATACAATTGTATCGTTACCATGAAGCAGGGGATGAATTTCCTGATTTGATTCCAATTTCTAAAAATATGGGAATCACACAACAAGATATTTATCAACTATTAAATCAGCTTGTCCAAAAGAATGTGATTATGATTGAATCTAAACGTAGCACAGATGGGAGAATTACGGATTACTATGATTTTTCTCCGATATTTGAGAAGTTAAGAGTACTATTAAAACAGCAACAAAATCAGGCCGAAAATCAACAATTTGAACGACAAGTTCAGCACTTGTATCAAATGTTTGAAGCCGAATTTGGTCGTCCGTTATCACCAATTGAGTATCAACGAATTGGGCAGTGGTTGGAAGAAGATCAGTATCAGCCTGAGTTAGTTCAATTGGCATTAAAAGAAGCTGTTTTGAATCAAGCGTATAGTTTGAACTATATTGATCGAATTTTAATTTCATGGGAACGTAAGAATATCCATTCGACTGCTCAAGTAGAAGAAGAGCAAAAACGCCGAAAACGCCAGTTGCTACAAAAAGCACCTACATCAGAAAAGAAATTACCTAAAATATCAATGCATAATTGGTTAGATGAGGAGTAGCCATGATTAGTAAAGAAAAAACAATGTATGCATTAAGTGAAATGTATGATATGTTTCCTGATGCGCATGGGGAATTAAATTATGAAACATCTTTTCAATTATTAATTGCAGTAATATTAAGTGCACAGGCAACAGATGTTTCTGTTAACAAAGCTACCCCAAAATTATTTGCGTCTTTCCCAACAGCTCAATCATTAGCAGAAGCACCGCTAGAAGATATTATCGATACAATTCGTACTATTGGTTTGTATCGCAACAAAGCGAAAAATATTAAAGCTTGTGCTCAACAGTTGCTTGAACGTTTTGATGGTGAGGTGCCCCAAACTAGAGAAGCATTAATGTCTTTACCTGGAGTTGGTCGAAAAACAGCAAACGTTGTGTTAGGGGATGCTTTTGGTATTCCGGCGATTGCTGTTGATACACACGTAGAACGGATTTCTAAACGTCTGCGCATTTGTAAATTAAATGCCAATGTATTAGAAGTAGAAGAGACGCTAATGCGGAAAGTCCCAAAAGAATTATGGATTAAAACGCATCATACAATGATTTTCTTTGGTCGCTATCATTGTACTGCTCGTGCCCCTAAATGCACGGAATGCCCGTTATTAACAATGTGTCAAGAAGGAAAAGAACGTATGAAAAAAATATCCAAGAAATCATTATGATTTCTTGGATATTTTTTTGATTAATCTTCAGTGGTACTTGTAGCTGGCGGATCTGGTTGACTAGTGTTTTCTGAGGAAGACGGTGGTGGCTGTTCCTCACTACTAGACGGTTGTGAAGGTTGTTCTGAGCTTTCTTCAGGTTCTTCTTCTGGCGTTGTTTCCGATTCAGACGAAGAACTACTACTTTCAGATGACGAGCTTTCTTCAACGGAAGACTCTTTTGTTGAACTTTCAGAGCTAGCTGAACTTTCAGAAGAAGAAGGTTCTTGTGCTGGTTCTGAATAAGAGGACTCAACAGGCATATCATAATAACCTTCTAAATATAATTCATTACCTATTCGAACAAGACCATCAGGCATTTGCCAATCTTCATTTGCAATAGAAGAAGAAACAAATTGCATCAATGCTTTATATACTTCAGAAGCAACCATCGAAGATTCGCTTGTCACAGGCTCAAGTTTATCTGTGTAACCTGTCCAAACAGCCATTGAATAAGTTGGCGTATACCCGACAAAGTTTGAATCTGGAGAAGGTGAATTGACATTGTAACCAATTTTTGCTAATTCATCATCGGTATAGTTAGAGGTACCTGTTTTTCCGGCTTGATATAAACCAGGGATTGCAGCATTCGTACCTGTACCAGAAGTGATAACACCTTTTAAGATATCAGTAATCATATAGGCTGTTGTTTCTTTCATTGCACGTTTTCCTTCGCTACGGAAAGAATCAGCATCTTCGGTACCATCTTGGTAGACAATTTTATTAACATACTGTGGTTTATGATACGTACCACCATTGGCGAATGCAGCATAAGCGGCTGCCATTTTCAAACTAGAAATACCATATTTTGTACCTTCTTGTTTATCTGAGTTACTTGAAATAGCATTCGCAGAAGCAATCGGATCATAATGAATATCTAGACCTTCTAAGAATTTACTTACATTTTCAGGTCCGACTTCTTCAAAAGTTTTGACGGCTGTCGTATTTCGAGATAGAACCAGTGCTTGACGAATGGACATTGCACCCATGTATTGATTATCCCAGTTATTAACAGCAATATTTGTACCTTTATAGTTATAAGGTGCATCAACAACGGTTTTAGCAGTAGAGTAATTCAAGTATTCAATAGCGGGAGCATAATCAGTAATTGGTTTAACTGTAGAACCAAAGTCACGACGGGTATTCACGGCTAAATTTTCACCAAACATTGTGCCTTCTTCTACATTACGTCGACCAATCTGCGCAGCGACTTTACCTGAATCTGCTTCAATTAGAGTAGCAGCAACTTGCATGTTGTCATCGGGATATTGTACATATTGATCTGAGTTGACAATATCATACAAACGTTTTTGTGCATCTAAATCGATATTAGTATAAATATCGATACCTTCTTTATAGATATCTTTTCCTTTTTTCTCTTCAACTTCTTTTAACACTTCAGTTAAATAATTGTCATAGATGGCCCAATCATCATTTTCTTTTTTAATTTCTTGCAGTCCATCGTCGATAGGTGTTGCTATTGCTTCGTCATATTCTTGCTTTGAAATTTTATCATTGTCTAACATTGTCATCAGAACTGTATCGCGACGAGATTTCGCAGCATCTTTATTAACATAAGGATCATAGTAGTTCGGAGCATTTGGTAATCCAGCAACTAGTGCTGTCTGGGCTAAGCTTAACTCGCTAAGTGTTTTGCCATAGAATGTTTCGGCAGCAGTTTCCATACCGTAGACACCATTTGACATATATACTTTATTGATATAGTAAGTTAAAATTTCTTGTTTTGATTTCTCTTGTTCCAATTCAACAGCTAAAACAGCTTCCTGTGCTTTTCGTTTTAAATTTTGGTCCTCAGAGCTAGTAGAGAAGAACGAAAGTTTAATTAATTGCTGTGTCAAGGTACTACCGCCTTGTTTACCACCATTTAAAAGATTGGATACGGCTGAACCAACAATCCGAATGGGATCAACACCGATATGTTTGTAGAAGCGTTTGTCTTCAACAGAGACAATAGCATCTTCTAATTGTTTAGGAATCTCAGTTGGTGAAATCACTTCACGTTTTTCAGATCCATAATCTTGGAACAGTTCACCATTTGCTGCAAAAAATTGAATCGAATTGGCAGATTCTAATTTAGAATCATCTAACGCAGGTGCGTCTTTGGCATAGTACCAAAACAGACCGATTCCTGAAAGGAAGGCAACACAGCCAACGAAGAAAAGACCAATAAAAACTTTCAAGAGAATAGAGCCAACGCGACTTTTCTTCTTTGGTGGGGTCGAATGTCCTTTCTTACTTCTTCGGCGTGTTTCATTATTGGGTTGATTTGCCATTGTTTTTTGTCTCCTTTTCATGTAAATATTGATTCACTGCATCTAAATAAGGGATTCTTGGAGCGATTTTGGGTTTGATTTCAATACCAATTTCTTCAATAAGCGAGAGTGGCAGAGATTTTTTCCCAGTGTGCTGTTGATCCCAATGATGAATCAAATAAGTGCTATCGAGAAAAAAGCAACGCTGCAACGTAGAAAACCATAATAAAACAAAACAAATTCCTTCTTGCTCCAAACATTTTTTCATATGCACAATTTGGTGTGCATGAAAATTTTTAAAAGGAAAAGATGTTTTATTTTTTGTTTCTTTTGCTTCGAAGTCAATGTATTTTCCTTGATAGACACCGTTATAATCGGTTGTAGAAGCTTCCCTGAAGTAGGCTTCCTTAATGACGGCAGCGCTACGTTGGGGGTAATCTACATGTACAATTTGAATTGGGGTGGGTTTTTTATGAATAACCGCTGTCCCGCGACTTAAATAATACGTATTACTTTCATTGATTGCTTCTTCAAAGCGCATGCCACGATTAGCAAAGTTGTTTTTTTTTTCTTTTACTTGCATTTTTTGTTTCTTCATTCCATCATAAGAGATAGGATGACCGTTGGGGTATCGGAAAACCATGTTATTCACACTCCTACGGTATAGTATACCAAAAAGCTAATTAGAAAGAAAAGGGAAGAGTATGGAAACAATTCAAACAATGGTCGTGACAGGGTATCGAAGTTTTGAATTAGGTGTATTTCAAGAGAAAGACCCCAAAATTAAAGTTATTAAGAAAGTTATAAAAATGTCGATACAGCAGTATGTTGAGGAAGGATTAGAGTGGATTTTAATTGGGGGAAACCTTGGAGTAGAGATTTGGGCAGGACAAGTTGTCCTTGAATTACAAAAAGAATATCCGGAATTAAAATTAGGGATTCTTTTTCCTTATGCCGAGTTTGGTGAACAATGGAATGAAAAAAATAAGCAATTATTAGAAGATTTAAAAACACAGGCAAATTTTGTCGACGCAGTCAGTCATTCGGTATATACAAATCCAAGTCAATTAAAAAATCATTCTAAGTTTTTATTAAGTCATTCTGGGGGAGCAATTCTTATTTACGATGAAGAATTCCCAGGAAAAACGCGCTTTTTCCTCGAGGAATCCAAGGAATTTGCAGAGAATAATTCCTTTGTTATTCACCAAATTTCAATGGATGATTTACAAAATACTTTTTTTGATGACGATAGTGTTTGATTTATTAAGAATTTTTGGATAGAATAGGTAAGAAGAGCTAGGATTAGCAGAATCAAAACTAATGAGGTGTAAATATGGCAAATTTAATGTATAGTCCAAAAGATATTTTACAACAAGAATTCAAAACAAAGATGCGTGGGTATGATCCAATTGAAGTGGATGAATTTTTAGATGGTATTATTAAAGATTACGAAGCATATAACAAAGAAATTTTGATGTTGCAAGAAGAAAACGATCGTTTGAATGCTAAAATTGCGCAATTAAGTAAAACCCAAGCAATTAGTTCACGTATTCAAACAGAAGCACCAAAAAGCCAAACAGTAACAAACTTTGATATCTTAAAACGTTTATCAAATCTTGAAAAGGAAGTATTTGGTAAAAAATTAGATCAAGAGTATACTGTAGAAACACGTACTTCAAAACCAGTTAGCGATAATTATACACAAGCTAATGATGACGATGATTTAGAAAAAACACGTCAATTTTAATTAATTGACAACTTTGTGATTTTCGGATAATCGCGGTTTGACTAGATCAAGCTGAGGAAAGTCCATGCTCGCACAAGCTGAGATGCTTGTAGTGTTCGTGCCTAGCGAAACCATAAGCTAGGGTACTTTATAAAGTAACGGCAGGAAAACCGGCTAAGGTGTAAACTATGTCCAAGTATCCTTGAAAGTGCCACAGTGACGAAGCAATAAGGGAAACTTTATTGGTGGAACGCGGTAAACCCCTCGAGCGAGCAACCCAAACAATGGTCGGGGCGCTTATTGTAACGGAAATGAACGGGACAATGAGGCAATTTTGAATTGCAGATAGATGATTATCCATATTATTTTGCTCCCTGTAAAATAATTGGACAAAACATGGCTTATAGAAAATCACAGTTAATCAGGGAATCCTTCCGTTATGGGAGGTTTTTTTTATCATTATTTATGAAAACACAATGAAAATAGCAGATATAAGGAGTAGAAGATGAAAGAAAACCAAACATTCGAACTAGTAGCAACTGCCGCAAGTGGGTTAGAAGCACTAGTTGGCAAAGAGTTGCGGAATTTAGGTATTGAATGCCAAGTTGAAAATGGTCGTGCTCGTTTTAAAGGAACGATGGAAACTATCGCAAAAGCGAATTTATGGTTACGTACAGCAGACCGTATCAAAATTGTTGTTGGAGAATTTGATGCGTATAGTTTTGATGAATTATTTGAAAAAGTCAAAGCCTTACCTTGGGAAGACTTTTTACCGTTAGATGCTGAATTTCCAGTAGCTGGAAAATCAATCAAATCTAAATTGTATAGTACACCAGACTGCCAAGCGATTACGAAAAAAGCGATTGTCAATCGCTTACGTGAGTATTATCATCGTCCAGCCAGTGTGCCATTGGCTGAAACAGGTGCTCTTTTTAAACTAGAAGTGGCTTTGTTAAAAGACCATGTCATGGTGACGTTAGATACTACTGGGCCAAGCTTATTTAAACGTGGCTATCGTTTAGAAAAAGGTGGCGCACCATTAAAAGAAAATATGGCTGCTGCCTTAGTTCAATTAACCAACTGGCGTCCAGACCGTCCATTAGTAGACCCGGTATGTGGTTCAGGAACACTTTGTATTGAAGCAGCATTAATTGGTCATAATATTGCACCAGGTTTTAATCGTGAATTCGCTTGTGAATCTTGGGATTGGTTCTCGGACGATGTGTTTGAAAAAGTTCGTGCAGAAGCTGACAAAGCAGCAGATTACGACGTTGAATTAGATATTACGGGTACAGATATCAATGGAAAAATGATTGATATAGCACGTGCCAATGCAGAAGAAATTGGCTTAGGTGACTCAATTACGTTTAAACAACAAGCCCTAAAAGATTTTAAAACTGACAAAGAGTATGGCGTTATCTTAGCAAACCCACCGTATGGCGAACGGTTAGGCGAAGAAGAAAGTGTTCGTCGATTATATAAAGAGATGGGAGAAACTTTCCGTCCGTTAAAAACATGGAGCAAGTATATTTTAACTAGCGACTTGTTATTTGAAGAATTTTATGGGGAAAAAGCAACGAAAAAACGTAAATTATATAATGGTGCACTACGTACCGACTTATTCCAATATTGGGGCACGCGTCCACCAAGAAAACCAAGAACAGAATAAGGAGTCCTGAGAGATGAAGGAACAAACTTTTTTACAAGAATTAAAAGAAATTGATCTACTGCAACAATCGCTAGCTATTTTAGAATGGGATTCGCAAACAGGCATGCCCGATCAAGCCAGTGATTATCGTAGTGAAGTGACAAGTTATTTGTATGGCAAGTATTTTGAGAAGAAAGTAGGTCCAGTGATTTCCGAGGCGATTACGTATTTTGATGTGCATCCCGAAGAATTATCCGAAGTTGGGACAGCTGCTTTCCGTCTTGTAAAAGAAGAATATGAATTAAATCATGCTGTACCAAATGAGCTGATGACAGCCTATTCAAAAGCAACCTCTAAAGCGCATAGTGCTTGGCAAAACGCCCGTGAAAAAAATGATTTTTCGATTTTTCGTGACGCACTTGCTGAAAATATTCGCTTAACTAAAGAACTGATTCCTTATTGGAGAAAAGATGAGGCAACCGATTATGACGTCTTATTAAATCAATATGAACCAAATATGACAACCGCTATTTTAGACCAAGTTTTTGGGGAAGTACGTGATGGTATCCTTGCCATTCGTCAAACTCTTTCTGAAAAAGGAACAGTTCCTCGCACGGATTTCCTTAAACGAACGATGACTGAAGCCCAACAACGTAAGTTTATCGTTAAAGTCATTGCTGATTTGGGTTATGATATGACAAAAGGACGCTTAGATAATACTGTCCATCCATTTGCCACTGGAATTAATCATCGAGATGTCCGTATTACGACTCGTTGGAATGAAAATGATTTTTCAATGGGTGTTTTCGGTGTCATTCACGAAGCAGGACATGGCATGTATGAACAAAACATTGATGAAAAATTTGAATATACACCTGCCCACGAAGGAGCCTCTATGGGGATTCATGAGTCACAATCATTATTCAATGAAATTATTATTGGTAGCAATCGTCATTTCTGGGAAAAACAATATCCTTATTTCCAAGAATGTGCGGAAGGAACATTTGATGACATTTCGTTCGACGAATTTTACCGAGCGTTGAAATATACGCAAGCGAGTCTGATTCGGATTGAAGCGGATAGTTTAACGTATGTTTTGCATATTATTATCCGGTATGAATTGGAGAAAATGATTTTCAATGGCGAAGTCTCTATTGATGAGTTGCCACAGCTTTGGCAAGACAAGTATGAAGAGTACTTAGGTATTCGCCCAGAAAATGACTTAGAAGGTATTTTGCAAGATGTTCACTGGTCAGGGGCAAGCTTTGGCTACTTCCCATCTTATGCATTAGGATATATGTATGCTGCCCAATTATTCCACGCCATGCAAAGAGAGTTAGATGTGGATGCGATTTTAGCTTCCGATGACTACACACCAATTCAACAATGGTTAACTAGCCATATTCATGTGTTTGGTGCTTCAAAGAAACCAAATGAACTTATTTTGGATGCGACAGGTGAGGCATTAAATCCAACATATTTATTGGACTATTTACGAACGATCTATTTTGATGTTTATCAAGTATCACAATAATAAATAAAGTCTTCTGCAAGTTTTTGTAGAAGACTTTTTAAGCAAAGGGGCAGAATATGGAGCGAATAAATCAAGTGATTGCTTATGCAAAAGAAAAACTACTTGCAGAACAGACCGGTCATGATTTTTTACATGTACAGCGTGTAGCGCATTTGGCAGAGAAGATTGTAGAAGCCGACGATTTAGTGGTCAATCAAGAAATTATGCTCAGTGCAGCTTATTTACATGATGTCATTGATGATAAGGTTGTGCCGGATGTGGCGCGTGCTATCCAAGAATTACAAGTTTTTTTAAGTAATAGTGGCTTTGAAAAAGAAGCGATTGCATGTATTTTAATGATTATTCAAAATTTATCCTTCTCAAAAGAAATGGAAGCTGGCAAACAAGCTTTACCATTAGAAGGTCAAATCGTACAAGATGCCGATCGCATTGAAGCCTTAGGTGCAATTGGGATTTTACGAACAGCTTATTACGGTGGTGGGCATGGACATCCAATTCATGATGAAACACTGGCGCCACAAGAATATAAATCGAAATCAGACTACCGTAAAGGCTCGACGGTGATTAATCATTTTTATGAGAAACTATTTCTTTTACCTGATAGAATGAACACACATGCTGGAAAAAAAGAAGCTATTCGTCGAAAAGAGTGGATGACTCAATTTCTAGAAGAATTTTATTACGAGTGGCGAATTTAGAATTTTTTAATCTAGAAAGCGTATATTTTCCATTTTGAATATTTTTTCTTATAATGAAAGGGAAAGGAGTCGGGCATTGAATGTTTTTTCAGCATATTTTGAAACCACAGCAATTAACCGAGGTCATTAAAAATGTCGAAGAATGCTTATTTGTTATTTCTGCTCAATTATCGAATCGTTCGTATGATGTTGCCGTCTATAAATACAATGAGGAATATTTTGTTTTAGATGATACACGTATTTTTGAACAAATTCGTGGGATAGGCGATGAAGTGCAAGGTGACGAGGAACAAGTGCTTCCTTATATTGAAGCAGCCTTGGAAGAAAATCTTTATTTCGTAGTAAAAGAAGATTATGTTTGTTTGGATTTGACGATTTTATCTCAAATGAAACATGTCGGACTTGTTAATGTAAAATATTATGAATTTATCGATATGTGATAAAAAGCAGGGTACGCTTGTTGACAAACGTTATCCTGCTTTTGAATTGAGGTTTATTTTGCTTGGTAACGAATCGTTTTAATTCTTTTGTAACCGCGATAAGCATTTAAGACTAATAATAAAATGCCACAAGCAAAAGGAATAGCTAGCAGATAGAATGGATAACCATATGTTTGTTCGAGAACTTGTTGCGTGGTATGTTGCAATTCAGTCAATGCTTCTTGGATAACTTGAAAACTAAAAGCACTTAAGAAACCAGCAATAATAAATAAAGCAAATCCGAGATAGGGAATTTGTGATTTCTTTCTAAAAATAGCAAAACCAATATAGAGTATCACAAGAAATGTCGGAACACCGAAAGCAAAAAAACTATTTAACATACGAACACCTCCTTTATTTATGATACTGCAAAAAATTGTATTTGAAAAATATTTAAAAAAGGTGGTTAGAAAACCTGCATGTCAGCATATATTGAACCCATTAAAACAGCAATGCTTATTTTCCCTTTTTTAGCACTTGCTATTTCATCAATTTTCTTTATTATCCAATACCGTCGTTACGGTCGATTCATTTTTTATCGCGCATTGATCTTGTATTCATTTATTTTTTATTTACTGTGTGCGTATTTGTTAGTTATTTTGCCTTTACCACCAATTTCTGAAGTTGCTACGTATACGGGACCACAAATGGAGTTACATTTAGGCGCATCGTGGCAACATTTTATGGCTGAAACAGTGCTGGACGTTCGTCAGCCAGCTACGTATTTGCCAGCAATGAAACAATCTGTTTTTTTGGAACCGATGTTTAATATCTTAATCACAGTACCATTCGGAATGTATCTTCGCTATTATTTCAAGAAATCATTACGAACAACTATCGCATTAACTTTTTGTTTGACGTTATTTTTCGAACTAACTCAATTAAGTGGATTATATTTCATTTATCCGCGTTCGTATCGTTTATTTGATGTCAATGATTTACTTCATAATACGCTAGGCGGGCTTGTTGGATATGCGATTACACCACTCTTTACCTTCTTGTTGCCAACAAGAGAAGAGATGGATGAACGTTCCTTTGAAGCAGGGAAACAAGTTACTTATGTTCGTCGTGCGGTCGCTTGGTTAATTGATTGGGCATTTTTGACATTTCTTTCAACTGGTGTCACTATTATTGCTCGATTAGTGAGCCAAGACTATGCCATAGATTTTTCAAATAATCTTGTCTTTTATTTCGTTGAAATTATTTTGTATTTCATGTTCTTACCAACCTTAACGAACGGGCAAACACTGGGCAAAAAAGCCGTGCGAATTCGATTAATTGAAGAGGGGCAATCAAGAATTCGTTTTCGTGCATTAGCCAAACGTTATGGTTTATTGTATCTTGTATATGTTACTTTGGGGCGGATTGGACTTTGGTTGGCACCAAGTGGGCTAGAAGAAAATTATTTCCAACTAGTCGTCATGCTGATGATTAGTCTATTAATTTGGCTGCTACAAGCTATATTTGTATTGAATATTGCTTGGTCAGTTATCCGTAAAAAACGTCAATTGTTCTACGAAAAACGTAGTCATACTCAGACAATCAGCACAATCGAAAAATCATCATAGGATTATTCGAAACAGTGTGCTATACTTTGAAAGATTCTAAAAAGAAAGCAGGTGCTAAAATGTCATTCAAACGATTTGCATTTCAGCCATTTATTTATGAAGCTCTAGCAGAAAAAAATTTTACAGAGCCAAGAGAGGTACAGGAAAAATTAATTCCTGTCATTAAAAAAGGAAGAAGTGTTGTTGGGCAATCGCAAACCGGCAGCGGAAAAACGCATACCTTTTTACTACCATTAATGGATAAAATTAATCCAGAAAAAGATGAAGTTCAAATTGTGATTACGGCACCAAGTCGTGAATTAGCAACTCAAATTTATCAAGCTGCAAAACAAATTGCCCAATTTTCATCACCAGAAATCCGTGTGACAAACTTTGTTGGAGGAACTGACAAGCAACGTCAATTAGACCGCTTGAGCTACCAACAACCTCATATTGTTATTGGAACACCTGGACGTATTTTAGATATGATGAATGAACGAGCATTAGCTGTTCATACTGCCTTTGCTTTTGTTGTTGATGAGGCAGATATGACTTTAGATATGGGATTTTTAGCGGAAGTCGATCAGATTGCAGGACGTTTGCCAGAAAAATTACAAATGCTAGTCTTCTCTGCAACGATTCCGGAAAAATTACGACCATTTCTAAAAAAATATATGGAGAATCCGCTAATCGAAGAAATTAAAGCAAAAGCAGTTATTTCTGAATCGATTGACAATTGGCTAGTTTCAACTAAAGGAAAGAATACGAATGCGTTAATCTATGATTTGTTAACGGTGGGTCATCCTTATTTAGCCATTGTTTTTGCAAATACGAAAACACGTGTTGATGAAATTACGGATTATCTACGTGAACAAGGGTTGAAAGTCGCTAAGATTCATGGTGACATCCAGCCGCGCGAACGCAAACGCGTGATGAGACAAGTCCAAAACCTTGAATATCAATACGTTGTCGCGACTGATTTAGCTGCACGTGGAATTGATATTGAAGGCGTATCACACGTCATTAATGCTGAAATCCCTGAAGACTTGGATTTCTTTATTCATCGTGTGGGACGAACAGGGCGTAATCAACTGCCAGGAACGGCCATTACCTTGTACGAACCAAGCGATGAACAAGCAATCAATGCTATTGAAGATTTAGGTGTGACTTTCAAACCGAAAGAAATCAAAAACAATGAAATTGTTGACACTTATGACCGTAACCGTCGTAAAAAACGTGAAAAAAGTCGTGACGAACTAGATCCAACAATGATTGGTTTAGTGAAGAAGAAAAAGAAAAAAATCAAACCAGGATACAAGAAAAAAATCCAATGGGAAATTGATAAGAGCAATAAAGCAAAACGTAAAATTGAACGTCGTCAACAAACTCGTACGGCACGTAAGCATAAAAAGAATTCAAATAGCTAGATGAAAAGACATTGGTATGTCTCCTTTTAAAAAACTTTTAGAAAGAAGTCATTACCAATGTCTTTTTCATCTGGATACACAAAATGCCATCTTCTTCAAAAGAGTCAGAGCAAATTTGGTATCCCACTTTTTGATAGAAGGCAACAGCATCTATTTCAGCTGATAACTGTGCATAACGATACCCTTCTTGGAAGGCTTTTTCTTCAAAAACTTTTAAAAGTCTTGTTCCGAATCCTTGCTTTCGATAAGAATGTGCTACACAAAAGCGATCGGGTTGGATAATATCAGGAGAAATAGCTTGGTAGCGAATCGTTGCAACAGGAATGTTTTGCTGAAACAAGACAAAATAATTAGCAGTTAAATCAAGTGCATCAAATTCCCAACATGCTGGAATACGTTGTTCTAAAACAAAAACTTCATAACGTAGGTGATAAGCAGCAGCTTGTAGCCAAGCATCTCTGCCAAAATAGATGGCTTCTTGTGACATTTGTAGTGCATTTGACCAGTCTTTTAAACGTTCTTTTGCTCGACCGTTGTTGGCACCACTAGTTGACAAGCAGTTAATGACTTCTAATTCAGTAAATAAATGATTTTCTTGAATTTCAATCGCTGCTTTTTTGCCATTAGCGATGACCTTTTTTATAGGTGCTTGTGACAAAAGTTTGGAGAAGTCATTGATGGTCGTTTGTTGAAAATGGTGGTCCATGCTTCCTTTTCGTTCAAAGGTATCATACACATCCCATAAACCGATTTTGTGCGCAAGCAAGATTCGGACACGTTCTTGATAATCGAGCGGATCTGTTACACCAAGTGCTTGAAAAATAGTTTTCCAAAATTGGTTACCTTTGTTGGCGTAATATTCTTGTTTTTGTAAAGAAATTTGGCTAGGTGCGCTACCTAAAATTAAGACTTCCGTTGCTTGGTTATAAATGGGAGCAAGTCCTGTTTGCATATTAAATCACCTCAAGAATCAATTTTAATCTAAAGTTTTCAATGGTATACTTGATTGTAGCAGAGAAAATATTGGGGGTAAATCATGTGAATTTATTTGAAGCGTTAGAATGGAGTCAGTGGAAGAACCTAGCGATGGAAATCAAAGTGCAAGTAATTAGCCAAGTCTTGATGTATTTCGTTAGTCCCTTAAAGCAAGTATCGGATGTCGAATATTGTGAGTTTGAATTATCCGGAGTGAAATGCCAAACTTTTGAATGCTCGGTTGATGGGGAACGATTTGTGTTAGTACCTGGAAATAAAGAAGCTATTCTAGGTTGGGATTTAGGGATGCATGGCGTAACTACTCCTTATGAAGTTGAAAAAATCAAGCGGACACCTTACTTTGAACAACTTCAAATGAGTTACCAACTACAAACCCTTGAAGATTGGGATATTTTTATCAACGAGTCTACAAGTAGTTTGCGCAAAGTTGCCATTCCTCCGATGCTTGTTCAAAAAGAAGCATTACCAACTGGAACGACTTATATTGGTGAATTTAATACAATTACAGGTGAGTTTGTAGGCAATGTAGCGCAATTTTCACCAATTGAACAGACGTTTCGCGCTTCTTTTAAACAACCGACTAGTTTCGAAGAAAGTCTGACTTGGCGTTTGGCACCGGAAATTTTTGTAGAGGATGCTTTTTACGCTATCCTTGATCCTGCAACCGAAGCCTATCGTTTATATCGTCAGCAGACATGCAATCTCCAAGAACTTCGCAAGCAGACCCAAGCAGACGTCTTCGACTTATTGACTGAAGATCAATGGGAATACATCAATGGTGGAGGGACACGTAAGCTTTTTCGCTGGGGGAATGAATCAGATAGTCTCTCTGAAAATCAATCCCATCATAAAATGCTGCAAGAAAATATGTTTGGTTTACTCTTTGATATTTCGCGAACTCGTTGGGAAGTAACAGATTCTAATCGATTGAAATTAGAAAAAATGGAACCCACAGGTTTGCCATTGTTTGATAATTTGCCGTTATCTTCATATTATCGTTCAAGGAAAATTCTTTCAGAAGAAGATAAATTACTTCCAAGTGATTTTCTTTATCGTAAAGCCATTGTGATTCGCTCAGAGTAAAGAAAAATCGTTGACAATTCAATGAAAGTTGCATATACTTTGTGGAGTAGAAAAGGTCATGGTCATACGTATCTCTTCTTTACAGAAAACTTTTCATAGCTGAGAGAAAAGTAAGAAGCCGTTTGATTGCTCCCTTTAGAAAATTTGATAGAAATATCAACGCAACTCTGCGTTATAGAGTTTAAGAGGTAATGATACGACATCATTGCAAACAAGGTGGTACCGCGTGTAAACGTCCTTGTCTTGCAATGATGTCTTTTTGTGTAATAAACACAAAGAAAACAACCAAAGGAGAGAAACTGATGAAACAATTAACTAGTGCTGAAGTCCGCCAAATGTTTTTGGACTTCTTTAAAGAAAAAGGACACTCTGTTGAACCAAGTGCTTCACTTGTTCCAGTAGATGATCCAACTTTATTATGGATTAACTCAGGTGTAGCAACCTTAAAAAAATATTTTGATGGCTCAGTTGTGCCTGAAAATCCACGTATTACCAATGCACAAAAATCAATTCGTACGAATGATATTGAGAACGTAGGTCGTACAGCGCGTCACCACACTATGTTTGAAATGCTAGGCAACTTTTCAATTGGCGATTATTTCAAAGAAGAAGTGATTCCATGGGCTTGGGAATTTTTGACATCACCTGAATGGATTGGCTTTGACCCTGATAAATTGTATGTCACTGTCTATCCAAAAGATACTGAAGCAAAACGTATTTGGTTAGAGGTTGTTGGCTTACCTGAAGACCATGTTGTCGAAGTAGAAGATAATTTCTGGGATATTGGTGCTGGACCAAGTGGACCTGATAGTGAAATTTTCTATGATCGTGGAGAAGAATTTAATGATTTAGCAGAAGATGATCCCGAAAATTATCCTGGTGGCGAGAATGAGCGTTACTTAGAAATTTGGAACTTAGTTTTCTCTGAATTTAACCACAAACCAGATGATACCTATGAACCATTACCGCATAAAAACATTGATACGGGGATGGGACTAGAACGAATGGTCTCTATTATCCAAAATGCACCAACCAACTTTGAAACAGATTTATTTATGCCGATTATTCATGCGATTGAAGAAATCAGCGGCAAAGTAAAATATGGGGAAAGCCCAGTAACCAACGTTTCCTTCAAAGTAATTGCTGACCATATTCGCGCATTAGCTTTTGCAATTGGCGATGGTGCATTACCATCAAATGAAGGACGTGGTTATGTTTTACGTCGCTTGTTGCGTCGTGCAGTCATGCATGGACAAAAACTACAAATCACAACCTCTTTCTTGTATAAACTTGTACCAGTTGTCGGCGAAATTATGGAAAGTTATTATCCAGAAGTGTTAGAAAAACGCGACTTTATTGAGAAAGTGATTCGTAATGAAGAAGAACGTTTCCACGAAACAATCAATGAAGGATTGGCAATTTTAGAAGAAGTTATTGCTAAAGTTAAAGAAGCAAACAGTGATACTTTAAATGGGAAAGATATCTTCAAATTATATGATACGTATGGTTTCCCAGTAGAATTAACTGAAGAAATTGCTGAAGAAGCTGGACTAAAAGTAGACCATGCAGGTTTTGAAACAGAAATGGCTGCGCAAAGAGAACGTGCACGTGCTGCTCGTAGCACCGAGCTATCTATGGGTGAGCAGTCTGCATTATTGACAGACATCAAAGTTGAAAGTAACTATATTGGATATGAACAATTACAAGCAGAAAGTGATTTATTGGTGATTGTGCAAGACGAAGCCATTGTTTCAAGCACTTCAGAAGGACAAGCCCAATTAATTTTTGCGCAAACACCTTTTTATGCTGAAATGGGTGGACAAATTGCCGATACAGGTTCTATTTTAGATGCACAAGGACATTTAGTTGCGACAGTTGACAATGTTAAAAAAGCACCGAATGGCCAGTTTTTACACCATGTGACACTTCAAGGAGAAATCAAAGAAGGAACTAGCTACTCATTAGTAGTGGACGTTGCTCGTCACAATCGCATCATCAAAAACCATACAGCAACACACATGTTGCATAAAGCCTTAAAAGAAGTGTTAGGCACTCATGCAAATCAAGCAGGTTCATTGGTGACACCAGGACATTTACGTTTTGACTTCACCCATTTTGGTCAAGTAACTGCCGAAGAGTTACAACAAATGGAACAAATTGTTAATGAAAAAATCTGGGAAGCTTTACCGGTTGTGACTGTCGAAACAGATATCGATACTGCCAAAGAAATGGGTGCAATGGCCTTGTTTGGTGAAAAATATGGTCATGATGTACGTGTAGTCAATATTTCTGACTGGTCAATTGAACTTTGTGGTGGGAACCATGTTACAAATACCGAAGCAATTGGTATCTTCAAAATTGTGTCAGAATCAGGTATTGGCGCAGGCGTTCGTCGTATCGAGGCTGTTACAAGTAAAGAGGCTTATGAGCTATTGCATGAAGAAGAGACACGTTTACGTGAAGTTGCACAAATTGTTAAAGCACCACAATTGAAAGAAACTGTTGCTCGTGTAGAACAATTGCAACAACAATTACGTGATGCACAAAAAGAAAATGAAGCTTTGGCAAGCAAGATGGCAAGTCAACAAGCTGGTGATGTCTTTAAGGACGTGAAAGAAAGCAATGGTATTAGCTATATTGCCGCTCAAGTAAATGTCAAAGATATGAACCAATTGCGTCAATTAGCTGACCAATGGAAACAAAAAAAGACGTCACAAGTCCTAGTTTTAGCGACAGTTGCGAATGAAAAAGTAAACTTACTTGCAGCTGTTAGTCCAGAAGGTTTAGAAAAAGAGCTTAAAGCTGGTGATTTAATCAAAGCTATTGCACCTAAAGTTGGTGGCGGTGGTGGTGGCCGTCCAGATATGGCACAAGCTGGCGGAAAGAATCCAGAAGGAATCCCAGCTGCTTTAGCAGAAGTGACAAACTGGTTAGAGTCAAAATAATGTCAATAACTTGCATCTTTTTCTGAGAAAGATGCAAGTTTTTTCATCGATTTTGATATTATATTTGTCGAAAAGCTAGGTTTCGGGGTAGAATATCAACATATGTGTCAAAAATCAAAGGGGTTCTTTCGATATGATTAAATTTTTTTTGGATAAAGTAACAAAAGGAACGAAAGAGACACAAAGAACAAAAGTAGGCGAATTAGCTGGAATCTTAGGGTTATTATCTAATATGCTATTATTCCTAGGAAAACTATTTATTGGATTGGCTGCCGGTTCAGTTTCAATTATGGCAGATGCGATGAATAGCTTATCAGATACGATTTCATCGGTTTTGACGTTAATTGGTTTTCGTGTGGCTGCGAAACCAGCAGATAGTGAGCATCCTTATGGTCACGAACGTTTTGAATATATTAGCGGATTAGCCATTTCAGTTATTATTATGTTCGTTGGGTTTCAATTTTTACAGACGTCATTTGCGAAAATTCTTCACCCAGAGCCAATCAATGTTTCTTTTTATGTTCTGATTGTTTTACTTCTTTCAATAGCAATTAAAGTTTGGCAAGGTAGAATGTACGTTACCTTAGCACAAAAAATTAACTCGCAAACTTTACGGGCGACGAGTAAAGATAGTTTTAATGACGTATATACAACGGTAGCTGTCTTACTATCAGCATTATTAGAATGGTTTACAAATTGGCGAATTGACGGATATGTCGGTTTCTTATTAGCGTTATATATCTTGTATAGTGGATTTATGATGGTGCGCGATTTTATCGGAGAATTATTGGGGAGTCGACCAGATGATGATGAGATAGCCGCTATGGAGAAAAAGCTAAATTCCTATGCTTCCATTTTAGGATTTCATGACTTACTCGTGCATACGTATGGGCCGAAAAAACGCTTCGCTTCTGTGCATATTGAAGTTGATGCAACGTGGAATCTGACACAAGCACACCAAGTTATTGATGCAATAGAAAAAGATTTTAAAGAAAATTTAGGTGTGGATCTTGTCTGCCATCTTGATCCGGTAGCAATACGCGATATTCGCTATTTGACCATTGCGAATACAATGACAACTATCGTCTTTCATATCGAACCTGACTTAAGGATTCATGATTTTCGAGTGAAAAATGAACAAACACTTCAATTCGATTTAGTTGTACCTGATTATGTGAAGCTAACCGATAATCAATTACAACAAGAAATTCAAGAAGCTGTCTTGAAAACAATTGGTAACTATCAATTGGATATTACGTTTGACCATAATTATTTATTATAAGGAGAAGTAAATGGAAATGACAATGGATTTAGCGATTGCTTATCAAGTAATCTGGGGGTTAATTATTCTAAATACAATTGGGGCTTTTATTACAGTGTTTAGAAAACCTCGTTCAATCGCAAGTGTATTAGCGTGGATGATGACGCTTGTTTTTCTTCCAGGGATTGGATTTATTTTATACGCATTTTGCGGAAGAGGGATTGACGGTGAGATTGTTTACCGTTTTAGTGAAGATCATCAAAATCGCATTGCAGAAATTAATGATATTATTGAACAAAATAACGAACATTTTCATCAAACAGTCAAAACTCCAGAATCTGAATTACTAAAACGTTATTTTAGAAATATGGAAGAATCCCCGGTGACTAAAGGGAATGATGTGACGTTCTACACGGATGGAAAAGAAAAATTCAAAGGATTATTTGAAGATATCCGACAAGCGACGGACAATGTACACGTGGAGTACTATGCCTTTTTTGATGATAAAATTGGCAATGCTTTTTTGGATATATTAGTTGAAAAAGCCAAAGAAGGTGTCGAAGTACGAGTGGTATTTGATCCGTGGGGGGGAAAAACAAATGAAAAATTCTTCCGACCACTCATTGAAGCGGGTGGGAAAGTCGTTGCTTTCATCACTTCACGTAATTTGATTCGTAAGACACGACTCAATTATCATTTGCATCGGAAAATTGTTGTCATCGATGGAAAGATTGGTTGGACCGGCGGCTTCAACGTCGGAGATCAATATTTAGAAGTGACGAAAAAATTTGGTTATTGGCGTGATACGCATGCCCGAATTGTCGGAACGGCAACGTTCACTTTGCAAGAAGTGTTTATTCGTGATTGGAATGCTTCAATAATGAATCCTGAAGATGCTTTAGAATATGAGGACCGCTACTTTGTGGTTCCAAATCGAGCAGAAGCAGGAAATGTGAGTCTACAAATTGTAGCTGATGGACCAGAATCTGAGGAGCAAATTTTAAAAGGTGGCTTTACAAAAATGCTATTGGCTGCTGAGAAACGTATTTGGATTCAAACACCGTACCTAATTCCAGATGATGCGATGATTAATGCCATTTTGGTGGCTGTTCGTTCAGGGGTGGATGTGCGAATTATGATTCCTTGTATGCCTGACCACCCATTTATTTATCGTGCAACTCAATATTATGCCAATTATTTCCAACGCAGAGGTGTGAAGATTTTTAATTATCAAGGTGGTTTCATTCATGCCAAGACGATTGTCATGGACGATAATATTTGTTCGTTTGGCACAACCAATCAAGATATTCGTAGCTATGCTCTCAATTTCGAGGTAAGTGCCTTTGCATATAACGAAGAATTAACTAACCAATTAGCGCAAATATTTGAGAAGGATATGAAATCCTCTGCTTTGCTCACGAATGAAATGATCAATCAACAATCATATTGGTTGCGATTTAAGCAGAATTTTTCAAGGCTTTTATCACCGATTTTGTAGTTTCAATGCCTTTTGCAAACCTTGACGAGCAAGATTATCTGCACCTTTATTCTTGCTCTCGGGAATCCATTGTAAGATAAGTAAAGAGAATTGTGTGAGTTTTTCTTGAATTTCGTATAAATAATGTTGGAAATCTGAGTTATGTGTGTAATTTTTATCCACGGTTTGTGCTAAAATCTTACTATCCGTATAAACCATCAGTGTTTGTGTTTGATAATCATTAGCTATTAAATAGTCAAGCAAAGTACAGAAACTTGCAAACTCTGCTTGATGATTGGATAACATGGGAGCTAAAGGAAAACACTCTTGCACGTATAAATTGTCACCGATGAGCATGAAGCCACCGCCATTTATACTAGGTTTTCCTTTTGAAGCTGCATCAACGTAAGCTTTAATCATTTCATTACTCCTTTGTGTTTACTGAATATGATACTATTATACTAGAAATTCACCTGATCTTGTAGAAAGGGGTACAGAATGAAAGATAAGATTCATTGGCAACTTGAAAATTCATTAGCGATTATTTATTGGTCAATTGCATTAATTAGTTTTTTTCTAGGCGCAATTTTTATTTTGGAAAAAGCAGAAGTACACTGGAAAAGTGTCATGTTTCTCTTGATTTTCTTTTCATTAATTTATTTTTCACGTCAACGGTTTATTATTTTTCAACGAGATGGTTTAGTTATACACTATGCGCGTTGGTGGAAAAATAAGTTTTTGCCATATCAAAAAATAACCGAGATAGATTTATCAGATAATAATGTACACATCCAATCCGCGTTGGCAGAGTATCATTTTCGTCTTTCTAAAAAAGAAAAAGAAAGATTCTTAAAAAACATTAAGAAGGAAGAATCATCTGTAAAAATTATTATCCACACTCTTTAGAAATAAAAAAGGCAGGCTCGCTTGCCTTTTTATTTTTTTGCAGTGCTTTTTCATGAAAAATTCGTTATAATAAAATTATTCTTAACAAAGATGAAATACAAAATGAAATAGTTCGGGAAAAGAGGTTTGTCATGAAGTCTGATATTGAAATTGCACAATCAATTAAGTTAAAACCGATTCAACAAATTGCAGAAAAAATTCAACTTTCAGAAGACAATTTGGAATTATATGGGAAGTATAAAGCAAAAATCGATCTCTCCACATTAAAGAATACAAAAAAATTGGGTAAGTTAATTTTAGTCACAGCGATTAATCCTACACCTGCTGGGGAAGGAAAATCGACTGTTTCAATTGGTTTAGCAGATGGTCTTAATCAGTTAAATAAACGTGCAGTTATTGCTTTACGTGAGCCATCTTTAGGCCCAGTTATGGGTATTAAAGGTGGTGCTGCCGGTGGAGGCTATGCCCAAGTATTACCGATGGAAGATATTAATCTCCACTTCACTGGAGACATGCATGCGATTACCGCAGCCAATAACGCTTTATCAGCGTTGATTGACAATCATATTCATCAAGGAAATGAGTTAGGCATTGATCCAAGGCGAATTATTTGGAAGCGTGTAGTAGACTTAAATGATCGTGCTTTACGTCAAGTAGTCATTGGTTTAGGTGGTCCGGTTCAAGGTGTTCCTCGAGAAGATGGATTTGATATTACGGTTGCTAGTGAAATTATGGCAATTCTTTGTTTAGCTACAGATATTCATGATTTGAAAAAACGTTTGAGCCGTATTTTAATTGGCTATACTTATCAAAGAGAGCCAATTACAGTCGGTGACTTAAAAATTGAAGGTGCACTGACTTTGTTGCTCAAAGATGCAATCAAACCTAATTTAGTTCAAACCATCGAAGGAACGCCAGCTATTGTTCATGGCGGACCGTTTGCCAACATTGCGCATGGTTGTAATAGTGTGTTAGCAACGCAAACTGCACTTCAATTAGGCGATTATGTAGTAACTGAAGCAGGATTTGGGGCTGATTTAGGCGCAGAAAAATTCTTAGACATCAAAGTACCAAACCTTGAAAAAGCCCCCGATGCAGTTGTGATTGTCGCAACAATTCGTGCATTAAAAATGCATGGCGGTGTCGCTAAAGATCAACTGGCTAGTGAAAATGTCGCTGCCGTCCAAGCTGGTTTTGCCAACTTGCAACGCCATGTCCAAAATATTCAACGTTACGGGATACCAGCAGTTGTTGCTATTAATGAATTTGTCACAGATACTGAAGCAGAGTTCCAAATGCTAGAAAATTTATGTCAAGAAGTTGGTGTAAAAATCGAGCGTGCTTCTGTCTGGGCAAATGGTGGAATCGGTGGGAAAGATCTTGCGCAAGCGGTTGTTGATACCATTGATGAAACACCAAGCGACTATCATCGTCTTTACGATGATTCGCTGTCAATTGAAGAGAAAGCTCGTACAATTGTGACGAAGATTTATGGCGCGAAAGATATTGCGTTTGGTCCGAAAGCCCAAACGCAATTAAAAACTTTTGCCCAAGAAGGATGGAATAACTTGCCGATTTGTATGGCGAAAACCCAATATTCATTTTCTGACAACCCAAGTTTATTAGGGGCGCCTACTGATTTTATTGTCACAATTCGTGAATTTGTCCCTAAATTAGGTGCCGGCTTTATTGTCGCTCTCACCGGTGATGTCATGACGATGCCCGGCTTACCTAAATCACCGGCAGCTTTAAATATGGATGTAGATGAAAATGGCCAAGCAATCGGCTTATTCTAAAAGAAATGAGATGTTAATCGTGGATTAGCATCTTTTTTTGCCTAAAACAGCCAAATTCTAAGTAATAGCTGTCAAATTTGGTCTAAGCTAGATGAATTATGAACAGTCACGCCTCTATTTCTTTCGAGTAATGCAAAAAAAGAATATCGTGAGGTGCTATATAATCGAAAAAATCATCGTGAGTACTTATAAAACAACTCTCGTGAGCTGTTCGAGTCACGCAAACGTCATCGAAATGGCTATCACTATCATTACATCTATTAATTGATTAACTTAGACGAAGAGAGCATGTGTTGAGAAAGTTAATACGTATATATAATCTACTTGAAAAAAATAATCTAAGGGATCAAAATGCCACTTGCTTTGTTGAAAGATCCTAAATCATATTGTAAAGAATTAGATTAGTCCGTAGAGGGTTAGTATGGGACTAATTCGGAGGAATAGAAAGAATCTATAGGGAAGTGGGACTTATTATATTTTTATATAATTTACTAAATAGTTTATTTGGAAATGAAAAAAAGATGGAAACTAACCCATGGTAGTAGGAGGTTATTGGGTGATAATGACATGTAATCAGGTTAGTTCAAGGTATTACTTCTCATACTCCTTTAGCGCTCAAAGGATTGTCTAAAAAAACATGTTTTATTATAAAAAAATCGAAAAAAACACGTAATTTATTTTATTTCAAAGAAAGCAAAGAAATTTTGATAGATTTGACTTGGAAATGATATACTGTAAACGGAAGAATTTGTTTTCATTGATGCATTTCTACGCTATACTATGAAAGTTGAGGTATTTATGCAAATTTATTTAAAACGTGCGACTGGTTTTTTCGGCATGGCAAGTCCATTGACGGTAAGTATAAATGGCGAAAAACAGACCATGATAAGTAATAATCAGGAAAAACAATTAATTGTACCTAAACGTGCTATACTGCAGGTTTCGTTTTTTTGGTTGAAAAGCAATCAAATTGAACTTACCGAGGCAAATGCAGGTCAGCGATTTGTAGTTACCATGAATCCGTTTATTTTACAAGCATATATTTGCTTTTTTCTATTGACTAGTTTATTTGGTTTTGTACTGAACCAAGTGGTCGGTTTGCTTATATGTCTAGTGGCGTATGCATGTTTATTGCCATATGTTATGAAAAAAGTTTATGTGATTAAGGAGGATACTTATGGGTGAAGCGGCAGATATTTTTTTGAGTAGTTTTAATCGAATTGAAAAATGGTTGCGAGACCAGCTCGGGAATCCTAAAAATATGGGGTTTAGTCAAATGGTTCGTAGACTCTCGACGCGGCAAGATTTGCCAATCAAAAAATACGAGAATGATTTATTGCAATTTTCGCAATTGCGAAATGCGATTGTTCATGAAAAGATTGGAGAGAATTTTGTCATTGCAGAACCGAATACATGGTTGGTGAATCGTATTCGGAAGATAGAGGCGGAATTGTTGAAGCCTGAATTGGTGTTGCCTCGCTTTGAAAAGCATGTCACGGGCTTTGAAGAAAATCTTCCTATTAAAGAACTATTGAAAACGGTGGCTGAAAAACGTTATTCTCAATTTCCTTTATATGAAAAAGGACAGTTCAAGGCGTTAATCACCTTACGAGCATTAGGTTATTGGCTAGCCAAAGAGAGTTTAAAAGGTGAAATTAAGTTGGAAGGTCGTACGGCGAAAGAGCTTATTTTAGAAGACGGCAAGTCAACAAATTATGCATTTGTGTCACGGAATACTTCTGTTGTAGAGATTGATCATTTGTTTCATGATAATACAACATTAGAAGCGATTTTAATTACTAAAGATGGGAATCCGAACGGCAATTTGTTAGGGATTATCCGTCCACGAGATATTTTTAAATTATAATGAAGAGAGTTGAAAGCTGTGTTAGCTATTTATTTTTTATGTAGTGCCCTTGTCGTTGGTATCGATCAGTGGGTGAAGTATTGGGTTGTTTCTAATATTGCCCTAGGTGAGACAAAAGAATTTATTCCAAATATTTTATCTTTGACGTTTATTAAAAATACCGGTGCTGCTTGGAGTATTCTGGAAGGACAACGTGGTTTCTTTATTATGATGACGATTGTCGCAGTAGCAGTAGTGACGTATTTGTTGTTCCGTTATCGTAAGGACAATAAGTTTCTAACGTTTGGTTTGTCATTGATTTTAGCTGGAGCTATTGGTAATTTTATTGATCGGGTTCGTTTGCACTATGTTGTGGATATGTTCCAAACCGACTTTATGAATTTTCCAATTTTTAATGTAGCAGATGCGTCGTTATGTATTGGCGTTGTGCTTGTTTTTATATATACGATTTTTGATGAAAAGATGAAGGGAAAATAGCATGGAAAAATTATCAGTAACAATTAATGAAGAAAAAGGTCGGTTAGACAAGGTTTTATCTGAACGTTTACCAGAGTATAGTCGCTCGCAAATTCAACAATGGCTGAAAGAAGGGGCCGTTGCTTTGAATGGGGAACCTTTAAAAGCGAATTATAAAGTCAAAGCAGGCAATGAAATTATTATTACGATTCCTGAACCAGTTTCGTTAGAATTAATTGCCGAAAATATTCCTTTAGATATTGTGTATCAAGATGAAGACGTGGCGGTTATTAATAAACCCCAAGGAATGGTTGTGCATCCTTCTGCAGGGCATCCGAATGGTACCTTAGTGAATGCTTTGTTATATCACTTACAGGATTTATCGACAATTAATGACGTTGTTCGTCCAGGGATTGTTCATCGAATTGATAAAGATACATCAGGACTATTAATGGTTGCTAAAAATGATGCCGCACATGAATCATTGGCAAAACAGTTAAAAGATAAGACATCTTTACGCAAATACGTCGCGTTGGTTCATGGAAATATTTCGCATGAAAAAGGAACCATCAATGCACCAATTGGTCGATCAAAAGTCAATCGTAAAATGCAAGCTGTAATTGAAGACGGTCGCCCTGCAGTGACACACTTTACGGTGTTGGAACGTTTTGGCGAATTTACTTTAGTTGAATTGCAATTAGAAACTGGACGTACGCACCAAATTCGTGTGCACATGCAATATATTGGTTTTCCTTTAGCAGGAGACCCTGTGTACGGGCCACGTAAGACACTGAAGGGGAATGGACAGTTCTTGCATGCGAAATTATTAGGGTTTACGCACCCAAGAACCCAAGAACAAATGGTGTTTGAAGCACCGCTACCAGAAATTTTCGAAAAAACTTTAGAAAAATTACGTGAAATAGATTGATTTTTTCTTGGAAGAACTGTATAGTTATTTTAACAAAAAAATATAACTGATCCTTTAAGTTAGTCCCGTGAGGCTAAGAAGGAAGTATGTCAAGTGATTCGACTGTCTGCGGATAGTTCTGTTTACTTGAATGGATGGATTGTACTCTTTTTAAGAGAACGATGATAGACGACAAACTTTCACTCTTGCCTGTGTTTATGGGCAAGAGTTTTTTTATGTTCACATTTAAGGAGGAATTGATTATGTCAAAAAAAGAAGTTATCGATGCAGTCACAATGAAACGTGCGTTGACACGAATTACGTATGAAATTATTGAAAGAAATCGAGGCATTGAGCATTTAGTGCTGGTAGGGATTAAAACACGTGGCATTTATATTGCTAAACGAATTGCGGAACGTTTGAAACAATTAGAAAACGTAGAAATTCCAGTTGGCGAATTAGACATTACCTTATATCGTGATGACAAGGAAATGTATAAGGGCGAAGCTGAGCTCCATTCGTCAGATATTCCGGTCTCATTAGAAGGGAAAGAAGTAATTTTAGTAGATGACGTGTTGTATACAGGACGTACAATCCGCGCCGCTCTTGATGCAGTGATGACATATGGTCGTCCAAAACGCATTTCTCTGGCTGTGTTAGTAGACCGCGGTCATCGCGAGTTACCAATTCGCGCAGATTTCGTTGGGAAAAATATTCCAACTTCTCTAACTGAAGAAATTATTGTAGAAGTCGAAGAGACGGATGGACAAGACCGAATCTTGATTGACCGTGAGGAGGATTAAGATTGGTGGAGAATGAATTTCGTAACCCTGAAGCAGTACTCGATGTGCAAGATAAACCACGCGCATTGCCTTGGATGGGACTAAGTTTACAGCATTTATTTACAATGTTTGGTGCGACTGTTCTTGTACCAAAGCTGGTTGGTTTAGATCCAGGGATTGCATTAGTTAGTTCTGGGATTGGGACGTTGGTCTACTTACTGATGACCAAAGGGAAAATTCCAGCTTATTTAGGAAGTAGCTTTGCTTTTATTATGGCAATGAAGATGTTGCTTTCAACAAGCGGTTATGGTGCGATTGCACAAGGGGCGATCACAACAGGGTTGGTCTACTTCATCGTGTCATTCATCGTAAAACGTAGCGGAACAGATTGGTTAGATAAAATTTTACCACCAATTGTTGTTGGACCAGTTGTGATGGTTATCGGATTAGGGCTAGCAAGTAATGCTGCGAATAGTGCGATGTATAACGATATGTCTAGTGCCTATGATTTTAAATATGTTTTGGTTGCACTTTTAACATTAGGTTTAACTATTTTTTACAACATGTGGTTTAAAGGATTTCTTGGCTTGATTCCGATTTTGCTAGGGATTGTTAGCGGCTATCTGATTGCCTTGGCTTTTGGAATTGTCGACACATCAATTATTGCGGATGCTTCTTGGTTTGCTTTACCAAACTTTGAAATTCCTTTTGTCCAATATACACCCAAATTAGAACTTGCTGCGATTATTACGATGGCACCAATTGCATTTGTCACAATGACCGAACATATCGGACATTTGATGGTGTTAAACAAATTAACAAAACGTAATTACTTTGATAATCCAGGTTTGCATACGACTTTAGCAGGCGATGGTGCAGCACAAATTGTGGCTGGGTTAATTGGTGGACCTCCGGTAACTAGTTATGGTGAAAATATCGGCGTACTAGCTATCACAAAAGTTCACAGCGTCTTCGTTATCGGTGGTGCAGCAGTCTTCGCTATTATCTTAGGTTTTGTAGGTAAAATAAGTGCCTTGATTTTAAGTATTCCGGGACCTGTTATTTCAGGGATTAGCTTTGTGCTATTCGGTGTGATTGCGGCTAGCGGACTTAAAATCTTAATTGAAAATAAAATTGACTTTGACCGTAAGAAGAATTTATTAATTGCATCGGTCATCTTAGTAACAGGAATTGGTGGCTTGATGGTTGAAGCTGGAACCTTCGTATTATCAGCAATGGCCTTAGCAACCGTCTTAGGAATCGTATTGAATTTAGTATTACCAGAAACAGCACGTAACGAAAAAGATCAGGAGGCTTAATAGATGATTATCAAATCAGAACGAGTAAGCATTAAACATTTATTGACAGTTGAAGCATTATCAGACCAAGAAGTGATGGGATTAATTCGTCGCGGGCAAGAATTTAAGCGTGGTGCGAAATGGACACCAGGCAAAGACAAATACTTTGCGACAAACTTATTTTTTGAAAATAGTACCCGTACCCACAAAAGTTTTGAAATTGCTGAAAAAAAATTGGGCATCGACGTGATTGAATTTGACCCAGATAAAAGTTCTGTTCAAAAAGGCGAGACCTTGTATGACACGGTTTTAACAATGTCAGCTATCGGAGTAGACGTAGCAGTAATTCGTCATGGCGATGAAAACTACTATGATCAATTGACTCAAAGCCGAACGATTCAATGCAGTATTATCAACGGTGGCGATGGAAGTGGTCAGCATCCAACACAATGCTTACTTGATTTGTTAACAATCTATGAAGAGTTTGGTTCATTTGAAAATTTAAAAGTAGCGATTATTGGCGATATTACGCATTCACGCGTAGCCAAATCAAACATGCAAATGTTGAAACGTTTAGGCGCGAAAGTTTTCTTCTCTGGCCCAGAAACTTGGTACGACCAATCATTCGAAGTCTATGGTCACTATATGCCAATTGATGAGTTGATTGAAGAAATGGACGTTATTATGTTGCTTCGTGTACAACACGAACGTCATGACGAGCATGAAAGTTTTTCAAAAGAAGAGTATCATGCAAAACACGGCTTAACAATGGAGCGTGCTACAAAAATGAAAGACTCCGCAATTATTATGCACCCAGCACCTGTGAACCGTGATGTAGAAATAGCGGATGAATTAGTTGAAAGTTATAAATCACGAATTGTGACACAAATGTCAAATGGTGTGTTTGTCCGCATGGCGATTTTAGAAGCAATTTTAGAAGGGAAATCATAGGAGGAAATAGATATGAGTACATTAATTAAAAATGGGAAAATCGTTTCTCATAAGAATGAATTAACCACAGTGGATGTTTGGATTAAAGACGGGAAAATCCATGCGATTGGTGAAGACTTCAATGCAGCTGATTTCGAGACTGTCGTAGACGCTAAAGGACAATTAATTACACCAGGGTTAGTCGATGTTCATGTGCATTTTAGAGAACCAGGATTTACGTATAAAGAAACAATTGCAACTGGAAGTTTAGCCGCTGCACGTGGTGGTTTCACGACGGTTTGTGCGATGCCTAACTTAGATCCTGTACCTGATACCGTTGAAAAATTCAATCAAGTACAAGAAATTATCGACCGTGATGCTGTAGTGAAAGTATTACAATATGCGCCAATTACTGAAGAATTACGCAGTGAAACTTTAGTCGATCAAGAAGGCTTGAAAAAAGCCGGTGCCTTTGCGTTTACGAACGATGGCGTTGGCGTCCAAACTGCAGGAACGATGTATCTGGCAATGAAAGAAGCCGCTAAACATAATATGGCAATTGTTGCTCATACGGAAGATGAATCACTATTATTCGGTGGTGTGATGCATGCTGGGAAACGTTCAGAAGAATTGGGATTACCAGGGATTATCAGTGCGACTGAGTCTTCACAAATTGCACGTGATTTATTATTAGCCGAAGAAACAGGCGTGCATTATCATGTCTGCCACGTCTCAACGAAAGAAAGTGTACGTGTAATTCGTGAAGCGAAAAAAGCTGGTGTGCATGTGACAGCTGAAGTTTGTCCGCATCACTTAATCTTAGTGGATACAGATATTCCAGAAGATCATGGTTATTGGAAAATGAACCCACCATTGCGTGCGGACGAAGACCAACAAGCATTAATTGAAGGTTTACTAGACGGCACGATTGATTGCATTTCAACTGACCATGCGCCTCACGGTACAGATGAAAAATGCCAATCTTTCTTAAAATCACCATTCGGTATTGTTGGTTCTGAATATGCTTTCCAAATGGTTTACACACATTTTGTTAAAACAGGCATTTTCACGTTAGAACAAGTAGTGGATTGGATGGCAGTCAAACCTGCAGAAATTTTCGGCTTAGAAGTAGGTCGTTTAACGATTGGCGGACCAGCTGATTTAGCAGTCTATGATTTAGAGACAGAGTATGTAGTAGATGATAAACAATTTTTATCAAAAGCGGTAAACACACCATTTGTAGGATGGAAATTATACGGAGATACAATGTATACCTTCGTAGACGGAAAACTTGTATGGCAAAAGGACGGTAAATAGTATGAAGCGTTGGTTGATATTAGAAGATGGAACTTATTTTGAAGGTGAGGGTTTTGGTGCTGAAAACAATGTCTTTGGTGAGATTGTTTTTACAACAAGTATGACCGGCTACCAAGAAACAATCACTGACCAAAGTTTTAATGGTCAAATTATTACATTTACTTACCCAATGGTAGGGAACTACGGTATCAACCGAGACGATTATGAATCAATCGAACCAACTTGTAAGGGCGTCGTTGTAAAAGAACATGCGCGACTTGCAAGTAATTGGCGCAATCAAATGACGCTAGATGATTTTCTGAAGCGAAAAGGGATTCCAGGAATTGCAGGAATTGATACACGCGCATTGACGCGCAAAATTCGTCAACACGGGACAATGAAAGCAAGTATTGTTGATAGTGGCGATGAATTCCACCATGCTTACGATCAACTAAAAGCGGTTGTCTTACCGACAAATCAGGTGGAACAAGTGTCAACAGCGAAGCCTTACCCAAGTCCCGGTACAGGGCACAATGTAGTGGTGGTTGATTTTGGCTTAAAACACAGTATTATGCGTGAACTTTCAAAGCGTAATTGTAATCTAACTGTGTTGCCATACCATGCGACAGCAGAAGAAATTTTAGAATTGTCACCGGATGGCGTGATGTTAACAAATGGCCCAGGAGATCCGAAAAGTCTGCCAGAAGTTTTGGAGATGATTCGTGGGATTCAAGGTAAAATTCCAATTTTTGGTATTTGCTTGGGACACCAACTATTTTCATTAGCTAATGGAGCAGATACAAAGAAAATGAAATTCGGACATCGTGGATTGAATCATCCAGTACGAGAAATTGCGACGGGGCGAATTGATTTTACCTCTCAAAATCATGGTTATGTGGTAGATGGTGATTCAATCGATCCAGATAAATTAATGGTAACACATATTGAAGTGAATGATGGAACAGTCGAAGGGGTACGTCATCGTCATTACCCAGCGTTCAGTGTGCAATATCACCCAGATGCAGCACCTGGACCACATGATGCAGTACACTTATTTGATGAATTTTTAGAGATGATGGATGCATGGAAGGAGCAGAACTAAATTGCCAAAACGCACAGATATTAAAAAAATTATGGTTATCGGTTCTGGCCCAATCGTTATTGGACAAGCCGCAGAATTTGATTATGCAGGAACACAAGCCTGTCTTGCTTTGAAAGAAGAAGGTTATGAAGTTGTATTAGTTAACTCAAACCCTGCGACAATTATGACAGATAAAGAGATTGCTGATCGTGTATATATTGAACCAATTACATTTGAATTTGTTTCAAGAATTTTACGCAAAGAAACACCAGATGCTATCTTACCAACGCTTGGTGGACAAACAGGACTTAACATGGCGATGGAATTAGCAAAATCAGGCATTCTTGATGAATTAAACATTGAACTCTTAGGAACGAAGCTATCTGCAATTGACCAAGCAGAAGATCGCGATTTATTTAAACAGTTAATGGAAGAATTGGATCAACCGATTCCAGAGTCAGATATTGTAACGACTGTGGAAGAAGCAATCGATTTTGCGAACACAATCGGCTATCCAATTATTGTACGCCCTGCATTTACGCTAGGTGGTACTGGTGGTGGTATGTGCGAAAACGAAGAAGAGTTACGTATCATTGCTGAAAATGGGTTGAAATTATCGCCAGTTACCCAATGTTTGATTGAGCGTAGTATCGCTGGCTTTAAAGAAATTGAATATGAAGTAATGCGTGATTCTGCTGACAATGCGATTGTCGTATGTAACATGGAAAACTTTGATCCAGTTGGTATTCATACCGGAGATTCCATTGTTTTTGCACCAAGTCAAACATTATCTGATCATGAATATCAAATGTTACGTGATGCCTCCTTATCAATTATCCGTGCGTTGAAAATTGAAGGAGGATGTAATGTCCAATTAGCGCTTGATCCACATAGTTTTAATTATTATGTCATTGAAGTAAACCCTCGTGTTTCTCGTTCATCGGCGTTAGCTAGTAAAGCAACTGGTTATCCGATTGCTAAATTAGCAGCTAAAATTGCTGTAGGTCTAACCTTGGATGAAATGAAAAATCCGGTTACTGAGACAACGTTTGCTGAATTTGAACCGGCATTAGACTATGTTGTGGCTAAAATTCCTCGTTGGCCATTCGATAAATTTGAAACTGGCGAACGTGTGCTAGGTACACAGATGAAAGCGACTGGCGAAGTGATGTCGATTGGTCGAAACATCGAAGAAGCGTTACTGAAAGCTGTTCGTTCATTAGAGATTGGGACACATCATATTGAAATCAATGAATTGCAAGAAGTAACGGACGAACAATTGACTGAGAAAATTGTCAAAGCACAAGATGATCGATTGTTCTATTTAGCAGAAGCGATTCGTCGAGGATATTCGATTCAAGAATTAGCTGAACTAACTAAAATTGATTTGTTCTTCTTGGACAAATTGTTACACATTATTGAATTGGAACAAGCGTTAGCACAATCAGTTGGTGATGTCGAACTATTGAAAAAAGCCAAACAAAATGGTTTCACTGACCGTAAAATTGCAGAACTGTGGCGTAAAACGGAGACAGAAATTCGTGACTTGCGAAATGAGCGTAAACTAACACCCGTTTATAAAATGGTGGATACTTGTGCAGCTGAATTTGAATCGGCGACACCTTATTTCTATAGCACCTATGAATTTGAAAATGAAAGTATTCGTAGTGAGAAACCATCTGTGCTTGTTCTTGGTTCAGGCCCAATTCGGATTGGGCAAGGGGTCGAATTTGACTATGCGACGGTTCATTCTGTAAAAGCGATTCAAGCAGCTGGTTATGAAGCCGTGATTATGAATAGTAATCCAGAAACTGTCTCAACCGACTTCTCTATTTCTGATAAATTATATTTTGAACCGTTGACTTTAGAAGATGTATTAAATGTTATTGATTTGGAGCAACCTGTGGGCGTTATTGTTCAATTTGGTGGTCAGACGGCTATTAATTTAGCTGAACCATTAGTCAATGCTGGCGTCAAAATTTTAGGAACAAGTATTGAAGATTTAGATCGGGCAGAGAACCGTGATTTATTTGAACAAGCGTTAAAAGAATTAGAAATTCCGCAACCACCAGGTGATACAGCAACCAATACGCAAGAAGCTGTAGCGATTGCTGCGAGAATCGGCTATCCAGTCTTAGTACGTCCAAGTTATGTTTTAGGTGGACGTGCCATGGAAATTGTTGAAAACCAACAAGATTTAGAAGATTACATGCAACATGCCGTAAAAGCTTCACCGGAACATCCTGTCTTAGTCGATCGTTATTTAATTGGTAGAGAATGTGAAGTAGACGCAATTTGCGATGGTCAAACCGTCCTAATTCCAGGTATAATGGAACATATTGAACGTGCAGGTGTTCACTCAGGAGACTCTATGGCGGTTTACCCACCACAAAGTTTATCTGATGAATTGATTGCAACAATTGAAGACTACACAAAACGTTTAGCATTGGGCTTGAATTGTGTAGGAATGATGAACATTCAATTTGTCATTCATGATGATTCGGTGTATGTGATTGAAGTAAATCCACGTGCAAGTCGTACGGTACCATTTTTAAGTAAAGTAACCAGTATTCCGATGGCCCAAATTGCAACCAAAGCTATTTTAGGTGAACGATTAGTTAATTTAGGTTACCAAGAAGGTCTTTACCCTGTTTCTGAGCAAGTTCATGTGAAAGCACCAGTCTTTTCATTTACGAAATTACTAAAAGTAGACACGTATTTAGGGCCAGAGATGAAATCGACTGGCGAAGTGATGGGTTCTGATGTAAACTTAGAGAAGGCGTTATACAAAGCCTTTGAAGCAGCAGGCTTGCATATTCCAGAATTCGGTTCCGTCTTATTCACGATTGCAGATGAAACAAAAGAAGAAGCTTTGACACTTGCCAAACGATTTGCCGATATCGGATTTAGTTTAACAGCAACGAACGGCACGGCTGATTATTTAGCTGCACATGGCTTGAATGTCAAAAAAGTCGCAAAAATTAAAGAAGCAGATGGGGAAACTGTTATCGATATTATTCGTAATGGAAGTACACAAGCTGTGATTAATACTATGGATAAAAATCGCCAGAATGCATCCAAAGATGGTTTTATGATTCGACGAGAAGCAGTTGAACATGGCGTACCTTTGTTTACTTCATTAGATACCGCTGATGCAATCTTGAAAGTCATGGAGTCACGTGCGTTTTCAACAAAAGCGATTTAAAGAAAGGAAATCAAGAGCATGAAACAAGAGATGATGGAAATCGCGTCACAACGTTTATTAGCGCCTCGAATTTATGAAATGACGCTTAAAGGACAGTTAGTGAAGGAAATGAGTGTTCCAGGTCAATTTTTACACTTGCGCGTTCCTCAAAATGATTTATTATTAAGACGACCTATTAGTGTGAATGATATTAATCATGAAAAAGGAACTTGTCGGATTATTTATCGTGTAGAAGGTGACGGCACACGTGTCTTCTCTGAAATGCAAGCAGGCGATAAAATTGATGTGATGGGACCTTTAGGCAATGGTTTCCAACTCTCTGATATTCATGCTGGAGATACTGTATACATCGTTGGTGGAGGAATTGGCATTCCTCCGCTATACGAGTTATCTAAACAATTAATTGCTTTAGGCGCAAAACCTGTTCATTTTTTAGGTTATGCTTCTAAAGAAGTTATGTACTATGAAGAAGAATTTCGTGCCTTAGGCGAAACGCATATAGCCACAGATGATGGAACATATGGTGTTCATGGTCATGTAGGGTATTTACTAGCAGAAGCAGACGAGACACCTGCTGCAGTCTTTTCGTGTGGTGCGAATGGCATGTTAAAAGCTGTTGAGCAAAAATACCTTTCAATTGTTGAGAATGTACAGCTCTCACTTGAAGCACGTATGGCATGTGGGATGGGGGCATGTTATGCTTGCGTGTGCCATCTTCAAGAAGATAAAACAGGACAGAAAAGTGTCAAAGTTTGTGACGAAGGTCCTATTTTTCCAGCTGGAAAGGTGGTATTATAATGGAAGCAAATCCTTTAGCAGTCCGTTTACCTGGCTTAGAATTAAAAAATCCAATTATTCCAGCGAGTGGATGTTTTGGTTTTGGTAAAGAATATGATACGTATTACAATATTGATCAATTAGGTTCGGTGATGATTAAAGCAACGACACCTGAAATGCGTTTTGGTAATCCAACACCGCGTGTCGCTGAAACACCGAGTGGCATGTTGAATGCGATTGGTTTACAAAATCCCGGTTTAGAAACAGTCATGACGGAGATTTTACCCGACTTACAACAAAAACATCCTGATTTGCCAATTATTGCGAATGTCGCTGGTTCTAGTCAAAAGGATTATGTAGATGTTTGTCGAGAAATTAGCCAAGCTCCTAATGTGACTGCTATTGAATTAAATGTTTCTTGTCCAAACGTCAAACATGGAGGTATTACCTTTGGAACTGATGCGAAAGTGGCATTTGAATTAACACAAGCGGTCAAAGCGGTTTCTAGTGTGCCGATTTATGTTAAATTATCACCCAATGTGACCGATATTATTCCTATTGCAAAGGCGATTGAAGAAGGCGGTGCTGATGGGTTTACTATGATTAATACCTTACTAGGTATGCGTATTGATTTAAAAACAAGAAAACCAATCTTAGCTAACCAAACGGGTGGTTTATCGGGACCAGCAATTAAACCAGTCGCTATTCGCTTGATTAATCAAGTTGCCAACGTATCTACACTGCCGATTATTGGGATGGGAGGCGTCATGACCGTCGATGACGTATTAGAAATGTACATGGCTGGTGCCAGTGCTGTAGCAGTCGGTACTGCTAATTTCACTGATCCATATATTTGTCCAAAATTAATTGATGCTTTGCCTGCACGTATGGCAGAGCTAGGAATTGAGTCATTAGAATCACTTATTAAAGAAGTTAGAGAGGGAAGAAACGCATGATTGAAAGACCGATTATTGCATTAGATTTTCCATCGAAAAAAGAAATCGAGGAATTTTTAGCTAAATTTCCAGCAGACGAAAAATTATTTGTTAAAGTTGGTATGGAAATTTTTTATCAAGAAGGACCAGAGATTGTTCGCTGGTTAAAAGAACTAGGTCATGATATTTTCCTAGATTTGAAATTGCATGATATTCCTAATACGGTAGAACGTGCAATGGCGGGGATTGCTAAGTTAGGTGTAGCAATTACAAATGTCCATGCAGCTGGCGGTATCGAAATGATGGCTGCAGCCAAACGTGGCTTAGCAGCGGGAACCACAGACGGAGAAAGTATCCCACAATTAATCGCAGTTACTCAGTTAACTTCTACAGGAGAAGCACAAATGCAAGAGGAGCAGCTAATTCCAGCAACACTTGAAGAAAGTGTCCTACATTATGCAACATGTGCACAAAAAGCTGGCTTAGATGGTGTGGTTTGTTCAGCATTGGAAGCGGCGAAAATTCATGAAGTAACATCCGACGAATTTATGTGCTTAACACCAGGAATTCGTCCAAGTGGCGCAGCAGTAGGGGACCAAAAACGCGTGGTTACCCCAGCCTTGGCCAAAGAAATTGGTTCAAGTGTGATTGTGGTGGGACGTCCAATTACGCAAGCAGAAGATCCAGTGGCTGCTTACCAAGCAATTAAAAACGAATGGAATGGAGAAAACTAAATGACAGTTGAAACAGCTATTGCAAAAGATTTATTAGAGATTAAAGCGGTATTTTTGAGCCCGAACGAGCCTTTTACATGGGCAAGTGGTATTAAAAGTCCAATTTATTGTGACAACCGTATTACGATGAGTTATCCAGAAGTACGTAAAGCGATTGCTCAAGGCTTAGCCGACAAAATTAAAGCAACATATCCAGATGTTGAAGTGATTGCAGGAACGGCTACGGCAGGGATTCCTCATGCAGCGTGGGTAGCTGATATTTTAGGTTTACCAATGGTTTATATTCGCAGCAAAGCAAAAGATCATGGTAAAGGGAATCAAATTGAAGGACGTATTTCAGAAGGTCAAAAAATGGTCGTCATTGAAGATTTAATTTCAACTGGCGGTAGTGTGTTAGAAGCCTGTGAAGCTGCTAAACGTGAAGGTGCAGATGTTGTAGGTGTATCAGCAATCTTTACTTACGAATTACCAAAAGGACTAGCAAATTTTGACAATGCAGGAATTCCTTTAACGACTTTAACAAACTACTCTACTTTAATTGATGCTGCTTTAGCTTCAAACTACATCAAAGAAGCTGATGTTGAATTACTCCAATCTTGGAAAAAAGACCCTGAAAACTGGGCAAACTAAAATGTTCGATTAAATCGCTCTTATCTATTAGGAGCGATTTTTACTCTTTTTCTGTCATTTGTATTGATAGAAAATAAGTAGGAAGGAATCTGATTAAAATGAGTGAATTAGCTGTATTAATAAGCTTTTCATCAGTATTTCTAGCCGTCGGAATGGTTTTGTTTTCATTAAAATTTCGTACAGCTGAAAAATCTTTGTTTTTTATTTTACTTTCATTCCAAGTCTTTCTGTATATTGTGGGATATCTACTAGAAATTACGTCTCATGATTTATCTGAAGCGTTGTATGCTACACGTGTTCAATATCTGGGGTTTCCCTTTATTTTACCGAATAGCTATTTATTTTTAAGAGATATTTTTGGAAAGAAAAATATTTCTACATGGCAAGCAATCTTGTTGTTTATTATTCCAATGGTAACAATCACAGCAATGCAATCTTATCCCATCACAAATTTATTTTATCAGCATGTGGAATATGTTTCGAATGGGCATTTTGCAAATGCATTAATTACACCTGGTCCAATTTATCATCTTCATACGGTTTATAGTTATATCATTACTACACTAAGTTTCGGATTAATCTTCGAAGCTTATTTTAGCCATAATACACTAGTAAAAAAACAAAGTATTCCTTTGTTGATTGGTTTTTCAGCACCAGTAATCGCTAGTGTTTGTTATTTGTTACGACTAGCCCCTGTCCAATATGATTTTACACCCTTGGCGACAGCGTTAACGATTTTAATGCTGATTTATTCAGCAAACTATCAGAATTTATTACAAGTTGTGCCCTTGGCCAAACGCCAACTGATAGACTCGATGGAAGATGGTTTTATTATTTTTGATGAGGAGACCCATTTTATTTATGCAAATAATGCGGCTAAAAAGATCTTTCATTCATTAAATGATTTACAACCTGGCGATAAGATTGAAGGCATCGAAACTTATGTAAAACAAACTTTTTTTACAAGAAATATTGATGGAGAAGAACGAATCTATGAAATTTCTAAAGTTCGTCAAATTGAAAAACTAAAAAATGGTGGCATGTATGTGACAATCCATGATGCCACAGAGAAGGAGCGTTTGTTACAACAATTGCACAATAAAGCAAAATATGACTATTTGACAAATATCTATAATCGTGGTGCCTTTTTTGAACGTGCAGAACAAATCATTACATCTGCTCAATCAGGTGCAATTTTCATTGCTTTATTACTTGATGTAGATAATTTTAAAGCAATTAATGACCATTATGGACATTCTTGTGGCGACTATGTCTTAAAAACTCTATGTGGTGAAATTAGGAATAGTATGGTGCCTTTTCCAACGAGTATTTTCGGTCGATATGGGGGCGAAGAATTTTCTTTTTTATTCGATACGTTAACGGTTGAACAAGTGTTAACTTTCGCAGAAAATTTTCGTGAACGTATTGCTAATTTAGCTGTTGAATGGCAAGGACAGCTGATTCCTTTTACAATTAGCATTGGCATTAGTTCTGGGATGAAGACCGAATCATTCTTATTAGAAGAGCTATTTTTGAAAGCAGATGTTGCCTTGTATCAAGCAAAAAACAATGGTAAAAATTGTGTCATTTTGTATAAAAATGAACAAAATTTAGAAGGATTTTCCAGTGCAAATTGATTCTCAATTGAGTAAAAATTTGCTAGCATAATGTAGCAACTATCAAAAAAAGGATTGCTAAAAGGGGGAAATTCATTGAAAAAGAAAAGAAATATGGACGTTGAATGGAGTTATTCTGGTTCAAATGGTCCGGAGCATTGGCATACACTTTGCGATTGGTACGCAGAAGGGGCGAAATATCCTTATCAATCACCCATTCATTTGATTCACGGTGAAGCGACAGATGGTGATGAAGATCTCACTTTTCATTACAAAAAAGAACAGTTTACTGAGAAAGAATTTAAAAATACGATTCATTTCGTTCCCTTTAATACTGAAAGTTATGTCGTATTTAAAGGTGTCGAGTATCATTTAACAGACATTCATTTCCATATGCCAAGTGAACACATTATTGATGACAATCAAACTGAATTAGAATTCCATCTTGTTCATACAAATGTGAATCAAGAAAATTTAGTGGTAGGTATTTTATTCAATTTAACAGATAAGTTAAATTGGATTTGTAACGACCAAGACAATAGTATTTGGGATTTTGATAACCATATTCAATGGTTTGATCCATCGATTTTCTTACCAGAAAAACAAAGCCATTTTCATTATGTAGGTTCACTAACAACACCGCCAACTAAAGGCCCTGTTAATTGGTTTGTCTTTGATACAGTTGGCGAGATGAGTCGTTTGTTTATCGAAGAATTCCGTGAAGAAGTCTTAGAAAACAATAACCGCCCGATACAAGATAGAAAAGACCGCGCCATTTATTATTATAAATAAAATTAAAAAGCAAGTGGAGTCTTCATGACTTCACTTGCTTTTGGTTTATCTTAGTTTTTCAATATTTTCTTCTTCTGGTGTGACATAATAGGTGGTTTGATTTTCGTAGATAACATAACCAGGTTTGGCCCCATTTGGTTTACGAATATGTTTGACTTGTACAAAATCAACAGGAACCTGTGCTGAATGACGGTATTTAGAATAATAGGCTGCTAATTCTGCCGCTTCTAGAATTGTCGTCTCTGATGGATCGTTGTCACGGATAATCACATGTGAGCCCGGAATATTTTTAGCGTGCAACCAATAATCCGTTTTACGAGCTGTTCGTAGTGTTAGTTGGTCATTTTGTAAATTGTTTTTACCTACAAGTATTTCAGTTCCGTCAGATGCGTGGAAGACTTCTGGTTGGGATTTTTTTTCGTGTTTCTTTTTCTTACTTGTTCGGTCTTTTAGATAGCCTTGTTCGGTCAATTCTTCTCGAATGAGAGGGATATCCATCGGTCCAGCCAATTCAAGTTGGGAAAGAACCGTTTCTAAATAATTTAACTCAGCTTTGGTTTCTTCAATTTGTTGTCCGACTAATTTAACAGCATTTCGTAATTTTTGATAACGTTGAAAATACTTTTGGGCATTTTGATTAGGTGTTAACGCAGGGGAGAGTGTAATCTCAACTGGTCGATTTTCTTCATAGTAATTATCCAAAGTCACTGAACTAGCACCACGTGGGACTTGAGTCATAAAGGTCGTTAATAACTCGCCTTTTTGACGAAATTCTTCGGCATTTTCTGAATCAGCTAGGGTTTGTTCACGTTTTTGTAGTTTTAGTTGATTACGCTTGTATTCATTTTCGACTTTTTTTAGTAGTTCACCAGCTTGTTGTTTTACGCGATCACGCTCTGCTTTGTCGTGATAAAAAGCGTCTAGTAAGGAACTAAGTGTTGGATAGGCAGTCGCTGTTCCTTTTGAAATAAGTGTTTGATAAGGAATAGGTGTAAAGAATTCTTTGTTTTCTGTTTCAACAAATGTTGGTTCAGGTGTAGCAATCGCTGCAAAAAAAGAATGCCAAACAGCCATTTTTTCATTAGGTCGTTGCATCAATCGGTAGGCAAGTTCATCCGCTGTATCGCGTCCTAATCCTTGGAATTGCTGCTGTAGCGCTTTGCCAGTACATTCTTCGATAGTTGATAACTTTTCAAAAATTTGCGTATCCGTAGCTGTAAATGGATTTAAACTTGTTTGTTTTGGTGGTGCAATGTAGTCTGCTCCTGGTAAAAGTGAACGATACGTGTTTTGAGAATGGCCGATATGCTTAATGACGTCCAAAATTTTGCCTGTATCCTTATTTAATAGCAGTACGGTACTATGACGACCCATTAATTCGACGACTAAGATAATTTGTTGCAAATCACCTAATTCATCTCGGCGTCTAAAAGTAAAGTGGAGTACGCGGTCGTTTTCGATTTGTTCAATCGCTTCTAAAATAGCGCCATCTAAATATTTACGTAGCATCATCACAAAGTTCGGTGGTGTACTTGGGTTTAAATAATTCATTGAAGTCAGTTGTACGCGGGCATAACTGGGATGCGCAGAAAGTAGAAGCTTATGATTTTTTCCTTGAGAACGAATAATCAAGACAATCTCGTTTTCATAAGGTTGTTGGATTTTACTGATTCTTCCGTGAATCAAGGTATGGTTTAGTTCTTTTGTAATTAAATGGGTAAACACTCCATCAAAAGACATTGTTTATCCCTCATTTCTTTTTTAGTCTGGTTCCATTATAACAAAGTGCATCTAAAAGAAAAACTAACTTCGTCTTGAATTTTTAGCTTTAACCGTTATTTTTGGATTTTGTATCATTTATTTTGATAAAATGACTTTTTTAACTGGAAGATTCTTGACGTTTACCTACTTTAATTGCTAGTATGTGAATAGAAAACAATTAAAGTAGGTGCGTTCATTGGAATGGATGAAAACAACAAGTCAAAAAATTGGAAGCTCTCTTCAAGATGCGTGGTATAATTTTGAAGATGCTGTCTATCGAAATCCCAAGAAAGCCATTTTATATGCCATTGGCGGACTAGTGACGGTCAGTCTTTTAACGATTGCGATGATTGCAGCGAATGCTCGTATTCGTCAAACCCAAATTTCGACGCTTGTAGTTGACCATTTACCAGTGGATAAAATTATTCCGATTACATATGGTAAAGAAGATAAGACAATTGAAGATAAACAAGCGATTTCTGTAATGTTTACCCGTCCTCAAGGAAAAGCTTATCACGAAATAATGGCCCAACTGGAAGAGAAATCCCAAGAGTTAAATCGCAAATTTTATTATTACCCAATTGTTTATGATGCTACTGAGATTGGCAATACGTATAAACTCAATCCAGATGAAGTAACATTTGTTTTTTTTGAAAAGGGTGTAGAAAAAAATCGGTTTGTGTTTGATTCATTAGAAGATGCAGACATTAATTTTATTCCAGAATTAAATCGGTTGCCAATGTGGAATATCGGCGGCTCTGATTCAGAAGAAGAATGAAATAGTCAGAAAATTTCATTTTATAGTTGACGGATGACCGAGAGTACGGTATTCTAAATGCAATATTAAGAAGGAGGGAAAATCATGAAACTATTTAACGCATATACATTTGTACAATCATGGCAAAACTGGCGTAGATAGTTGTATTGGTGGACCTCAATCCATAGATACAACTTTTTAGAGAACATTCTAAAGTATGTATCTATGTCGGAAAATAACTCATATTACCGCATAGATGGTTACATCTGTGCGGTTTTTTGTTGGAAACAATTGCCGTCATACGCAATTGTTTTTTTGTACAGAAAGCGAATGTTCCAGTAATGATAATTGAAAAGAAAAAGGGGAGAATAAGATGAAAAACAAAGGATTAATGGCAACTGTGGCACTTATTTTTATCGTGTTAATTGGTGTATTCGCTTATCAAGCTGGAAAATCCAGCAATCAAACACAATCAGACAAGAAAGTAGTTGAAGAGGTTAAAACGGTTGGAATTTTACAATTTGTGAGTCATCCAGCCTTAGATGCGATTCGTGAAGGAATTGAAGATGCTTTAAAAGAAGCTGGCTATGAGGAAGGCAAAAATTTGAAAATTGAATTTCAAAATGGACAAGCCGATCAAAGCAAGTTAGCGACCATGAGTGAACAACTTGTCAATAAAGATTCTGATATTTTGGTTGGGATTGCTACACCGGCTGCTCAAGCGTTAGCGAACACTACAAAAGAACTTCCAATTGTACTTGGTGCAGTGACCGATCCAGTGGGGGCAAATTTAGTTGCAGACGTCAACGAACCAGGTGGGAATATTACCGGTGTTTCTGACAAAGCACCTGCGGATGAACAAATTAAGTTAGGAACAGAATTATTACCTGATGCGAAAACTGTCGGCATTTTATATTCTTCAACTGAAGATAATTCAAAATACCAAGTAGAAGAAGCAACAAAAGCAGCAGAAAAACTTGGATTAGAAGTGAAAACTTATCCAATCCCTTCGACAAATGAAATTACCCAAACCGTGCAAGTGATGAGTGATTTAGTGGACTTTATTTATATTCCTTTAGACAACACGATCGCAAATGCTATGCCAACTGTAGTCGGGGAAGCAAATAAAAAGAAAGTGCCAATCATTACTTCTGTTGATACGATGGTTGAACAAGGCGGTCTTGGAACGATTGGGATTGATCAATATACGATTGGGAAAGAAACTGGCAAAATGGTGGCTGATATTTTAAATGGTGCCAATCCTGCGGCTACCCCAATTTACACGTTCAAAGAAGGCGAAATTATTTTAAATAAAAAACAAGCAGACTTTTTAGGAATTGATATTCCTGAAGAAATGTTGAAACAAGCGAAAATTGTTGGAGGCGACGCAGAATGATTATCTCATCAATCGGACAAGGACTTTTATGGGCTGTCTTAGGACTAGGCATTTTTATGACATATCGTATTTTGAATTTTCCAGATATGACAACGGAAGGTTCCTTTCCTCTAGGAGGCGCAGTCTGTGTGGCAGCGATTGTGCAAGGTGTTTCACCAGTATTGGCAACATTATTAGGTGTTTTAGCCGGAATGTGTGCGGGACTTGTGACGGGATTACTTTATACAAAAGGGAAAATTCCTGTTATTTTATCAGGTATTCTGGTTATGTCTGCATTGAATTCCGTGATGCTGTTTGTGATGCAATCACCGAATCTCTCTTTATTGAATCAACCACGTATTTTGGACTTTTTTACAAAGTTACAATTACCTAATCATTATGATACAGTTCTCGTTGGATTAATCGTCATCGTTTTATTGATTAGCGTCTTGCTCTTCTTTTTCAATACGAATTTTGGGCAAGCATATATCGCTACAGGGGACAATGAACACATGGCTCGTTCGATGGGAATTCGAACGGATCGAATGAAAATTGTGGGGCTTGTTTTATCCAATGGAGTGATTGCCTTATCGGGCGCACTGATTGCGCAAAATGATGGCTATGCGGATGTTAGTAAAGGTACTGGGGTCATTGTTATCGGTTTAGCTTCAATCATTATTGGCGAAGTATTATATGGAGAATTAACGTTTTTTGAACGATTAATTGCGATTGTCGTTGGAAGTATTATTTATCAATTGCTAATCTTATTAGTGATCCGTTTAGGATTTGATACAACCTATTTAAAAATCTTCTCCGCAATCGTCTTGACAATGTGTCTATTGATACCACAAGTCAAACAAGCATTACACTTAAAAACTGGATTTGAAAGAGAGGGAGAATAATGGCAATTCTTGAAATGAAACAAGCGACCAAAGTCATTAGCAATGGTCCGAGTGAGAAAAAAATCTTATTAAATGGCATTAATCTTTCCATCGAACAAGGCGAGTTTGTTACAGTGCTTGGAGGCAATGGTGCAGGGAAAAGCACACTCTTCAATACGATTTCCGGTACAATGCCGTTGACTAGTGGTAAAATCTTCATTCATGACAAAGAGGTCACCAATTATTCCGAAGAAAAACGCGCGCAAGATATATCTCGTGTGTTTCAAGATCCTAAAATGGGAACAGCACCACGGATGACCGTTGCTGAGAACTTATTATTGGCACAAGGTCGTGGACAAAAGCGAGGCTTTAAATTACGAAAACTGCAACAAAATCGTGAGTTGTTTTATCAGCTTTGTGCAGAAGTCGGTAATGGTTTAGAAAATCATTTAGATACACCTGCCGGCGACTTATCTGGGGGCCAACGACAAGCATTGAGTCTGCTGATGGCAACAATTCAAACACCAGAATTACTTTTATTAGATGAGCATACTGCAGCCTTAGACCCGAAAACATCGAAACAATTAATGGAAATTACTGCCAGTCGTGTAGCAGAAAAAAATCTGACTTGTTTGATGATTACCCATCGGATGGAAGATGCGTTAAATTACGGAAATCGAATGATTGTGTTGCAAAAAGGGCAAATCGTGCAAGATTTAAATGCGAAAGAAAAAGCTCAACTCACAATGCCTGATTTATTACAATTTTTTGAAGAAATGATTTGATTTTTTTATTGTAAAATTACCGTCAATTTTTTTAGTACAACTGTTGGAATCTTGGCGGTAGTTGCAAGTAAAATCAGTAGAATTATCAGAATAATAAAAAAAATTAATTTTTTTGTTGACATATTCTCATAGAAAACATATACTAAATTCATCTTACATCAGTTTGGAGCGATTCTTTATGAAGAACACACATCAACCACAACTGAATAATTACTACTTTAGCTATTTTAGATAGGTTTGTATTCATGAACTCCATGGATGCAAACAGACCTGTTTGTATCTATGATGGCTAAAGCAATTCGTATTGATTTTAGAGGCCACGTAGATCAGAGAATATCTATGGTGGCTTAAGATATATTTTTATACTTTTTAAAGTATTGAGATGTTCACTGTAGTGTTTTCAAACTATAGTGAGCATCTTTTTTTATCACTAAAAAAGGAGGAATCCAATGGAAAAGACGTCAATTAGTGGGCATACCCGCCTAGTTGGATTTTTAGCAAGTCCAGCTGAACACAGCATTTCCCCTAAAATGCATAATTTTGCCTTTCAAGAATTAGGAATTGACGCAGTTTATCTAGCGTTCGATATTCCTGCAGAAGCATTCAGTCAAGCGATTCAATCGATTCGAACTTTTCGAATGCTTGGCGCAAATGTATCGATGCCCAATAAAATATTGGCGATTGATTACATGGATGAATTGTCCGAAGCTGCGGCATTAATTGGTGCGATTAATACAATTGTTTATCAAAATAATCGCTTAATTGGGCACAACACTGACGGAATCGGTTTTTGCGATAGTTTAAGAGCGGCAAATGTTCAAATAACTGGCGCAACGATGACCTTAATCGGGGCAGGCGGTGCGGCAACAGCAATGATTTGTCAAGCAGCACTAGATGGCATGGAAACTATTCATATTTTTAGCCGTCCAGGTCCTCGATATAATCGTATGGCACAAAAAATACAAGAAATTATGTCACAAACGGCTTGCGTTATTACCTTATCTGAATTAGATGAGCAAGAAAAATTAGCGCAAGCAATTGCCAACTCGGATTTGTTAGCCAACGCAACAAGTGTTGGTATGAAAGCAAAAGAATCTCCCATTGATGCAGTTTATTTACACGAAAACTTAACTGTGTACGATGCCATTTATGAGCCGAGGGAAACACTTTTATTGCAACAAGCAAAACACAAAGGCGCACAAACAATTAATGGCTTAGGCATGCTATTGTATCAAGGCGCTGCGGCATTTGAGTTATGGACAGGTCAACAAATGCCCGTAGACAAAGTAAAATCTATAATTGAAAAAAGTTAAACTAAACTACCGTTGAAAGAAGGAATAGAAAATGATCGTAATTATGAAACCAGGTGCTACTCAAGAACAAGTGGATGTAGTGATTAATCGGATTAAAGATAGTGGCTTAGATGTCCAAATTAATCAAGGAAGTGAACAAGTTGTTTTAGGTTTAATTGGAGACACTCGTTCGATTCAAGACGTTGCTTTCCGCAGTTACGAAGGTGTGGACAAAACGGTTCGTATCAGCAATACCTACAAATTAACTTCTCGTGAATTCCACCCACAAGATACTGTCGTGGATGTTGATGGTGTCAAAATTGGTGATGGTAGTTTTGTAACCATGGCTGGTCCTTGTTCAATCGAAGGCTTGGACCAAATTCGTGAAACAGCTCGAATGGCAAAAGCTGGTGGCGCGAAAATTTTACGTGGTGGAGCATACAAACCCCGTACCTCACCATACGCTTTCCAAGGCTTAGAAGAAGAAGGCTTAAAATACATTCGTCAAGCAGCAGATGAATACGATATGAAAGTTATTACAGAAGTAATGGATGAAGCTCACATTGATGTTGTTGCGAAATACAGTGACATCATCCAAATTGGTGCACGTAACATGCAAAACTTTAAATTATTAGCTGCTGTTGGTCAAACTGGCAAACCGATTGGCTTAAAACGTGGTATTTCTGGTACAATTGATGAGTGGTTAAATGCCGCTGAATACATTGCCATTTCAGAAAAAAGCCCAGTTATTTTTATTGAACGTGGTATTCGTACGTACGAAACAGCGACACGTAATACATTTGATTTAAGTGCTGTCCCAATTATGAAAAAATTAAGCCACTTCCCAGTAATTGTGGATCCAAGTCATGGAACTGGCGTTTGGGATTTAGTTCCTCCAATGGCTCGTGCGGGCGTTGCAGCTGGAGCAGATGGTATGATTGTTGAAATTCATCCAGACCCAGCAAACGCTTGGTCAGATGGTCCTCAATCATTAAACGAAAAAAATTACTTAAAAATGATGCGCGAAGTAGATGTTATCTACAATGCTATGCAAGAAATTCGTAATCTAGAAAAATAAGCAAAGGGAGTGTTCGGATATGTTGACCGTGAATTTAACCAATCATCACTATGATATTCAAATAGAACGCCATTTATTAAATAAATGTGGTGAATGGGTCGCGTCCATTTGGCAACCGCAACGTGTGGCTATTATCACAGATAGTAATGTCGCTAAATTATATGCAGAACAAGTAACAACTTCTCTGAAATCAGCTGGCTTTCAAGTAAATACATTTGTCGTCCCAGCTGGAGAAGCAAGCAAGTCACTTGAACAAGCAACTTATCTTTATGATCAATTAGCAGAGCATGGCTTCACTCGTAGCGATGGATTAATCGCTTTGGGTGGCGGCGTGATTGGTGATTTAGCTGGTTTTGTTGCATCGACTTATATGCGAGGTCTTCATTTCCTACAAATTCCAACAACACTTTTGGCACAAGTTGATTCTAGTATTGGCGGCAAAACTGCCGTCAATACTAAAAATGCCAAAAACTTAGTCGGCACCTTTTCTCAACCAGATGGTGTGCTGATTGATCCGGAAGTATTGTATACGTTAGATGATCGTCGATTACGTGAAGGAATTGCAGAAATTATTAAATCAGCTGCGATTGCAGATCCACAACTATGGACGTTATTAGGAACACTGAAGGATGAGTTTGAATTACGGGATCGTGCCGAAGAAGTGATTCTTCCTTCGTTAAAAGTGAAACGAAAAGTTGTTGAAGAAGATGAATTTGATAACGGCAGTCGTTTAACATTAAATTTTGGTCATACCATCGGCCATGCGATTGAAAACACCGCTGGTTACGGTGTGGTTAGTCATGGCGAAGGTGTAGCCGTTGGAATGGTGATGATTTCTCGTCATGCAGAGCAATTAGGGCAAACGCCTGCAGGTACGACCGAGCAATTAATGACGATGTTGGAAAAATTCCATCTACCTACTACACAAAAAGAATTAAATAAAGAAGCTATTTATCAAGCAATCACCCATGATAAAAAAGCACGTGGAACACAATTAAAAATTATTTTACTAACGGCAATTGGACAAGCGAAAATCGTGTCGATACCAATTGAAACCATTAAGGATTATATTCAATAGGAGGAATTACTTATGCGCTATATTACAGCTGGAGAATCACATGGACCAGAACTAACAACAATTATTGAAGGGTTACCTGCGGGGATGCCTTTAACAGCAGAAGATATTAACTATGAATTAAAGCGTCGTCAAACAGGCTATGGTCGTGGTGGACGCATGATTATTGAAACTGACCAAGTCCGTATCACATCTGGTATCCGTCACGGGAGAACATTGGGCTCGCCAGTTACATTAGTCGTTGAAAATAAAGACTGGAAAAACTGGACTAAAGTGATGAGCATTGAAGACGTGGAAGAAAAACAAAAGAAACTACGTCGAGTGGCACGTCCTCGTCCAGGACATGCAGATTTAGTTGGCGGTATGAAGTATCGCCATGCCGATTTACGAAATGTTTTAGAACGTTCCTCTGCTCGTGAAACCACGATGCGTGTAGCAATCGGTGCCGTAGCGAAAAAACTTCTTTCTGAATTAAATATTGAAGTCGCAGGACATGTGACCATACTAGGTGGCATTAAAGCAACGATTCCTGAAGGGATTACAGTTAGTGAAGTTCGTGAGATTTCTAATGCATCAGATGTACGCGTTGTCGATCCAAAAGTGGAAGCAGAAATTCGTCAATTGATTGACCAAACAAAACGTAATGGCGACACAATTGGTGGTGTAGTCGAAGTTCTTGTCGGTGGCGTCCCTGCAGGTTTAGGTAGCTACGTCCAATGGGATAAAAAATTAGATGCAAAAATTGCCCAAGCAGTCGTAAGCATTAACGCATTTAAAGGTGTTGAATTCGGTGCTGGTTTTGAAATGGGTGTCTTACCTGGTTCAAAAGTTATGGATGAAATTCTATGGAGTGAAGAAGAAGGCTACACACGTCGTAGTAATAATTTAGGTGGATTTGAAGGTGGCATGACCAACGGCGAGCCGATTGTCGTTCGTGGCGTAATGAAGCCAATCCCAACCTTATACAAACCATTACAAAGTGTAGATATGGATACAAAACAACCATATAAAGCAAGTGTTGAACGTTCAGATAGTACAGCTGTACCAGCAGCGAGCGTGGTCGCAGAAAGTGTTGTCGCAACCGTTGTCGCAAATGAAATTTTAGAGAAATTCTCTAGTGATTCATTCGATGAATTGGTCCATGCAGTCAAAGAATACCGTGAATACTTAAAAAATTACTAGTAAATCGTTCAGATGGAGGTAGCTATGAAACAAAACGTATATATCATCGGCTTAGGATTAATTGGTGCATCCTTAGCTATTGCAATCAAAAAAGAACATCCAGCTATCCATCTGACCGGCTGGGATTTTTCTGAAGAAACACGAAAAATTGCCCAGGAAAAACACATTGTCGATGAGATTCCTGAAAGCTTTGAAAATGGCGCACAGCAAGCAGATGTGATTTTGCTTGCTGTACCGATTAAAACATCGCTAAACTATCTGCGCCAATTAGCTGATTTACCTTTAAAACAAGGGGTGTTGGTGACTGATGCAGGAAGTACGAAACAGGAAATTATGGCTCTTGCAGAAACCTTGCCTTTTGATTTTATTGGTGGTCATCCGATGGCTGGCTCGCATAAATCAGGTGTATTGGCAGCTAACGGTGATCTGTTTGAAAATGCGTATTTTATTTTTACTATTCCAGAGGATGAGGTAGTTGCCAAGCGTGTGACTGAATTGCAGACTCTTTTCAAGGGGACACGTTCAAAATATGTGCTGTTGTCTTCAGTAGAACATGATCAAATCACTGGGATGCTGAGCCATTTTCCACATATTATCGCTTCTGGTCTGGTGAACCAAGCAGATGTTTTCAATCAAATCCATCCGCGAGCCAAGCAACTTGCAGCTGGGGGCTTCCGAGACATCACGCGGATTGCTTCATCAGACCCACAAATGTGGACAGATATTTTATTAAGCAATCGGGAATCGTTAATTGCGTTGATTGCAACATGGCAACAACAAATGTCAGAAGTTTCTGAATGGTTATCAGAAAGCAATCGCGAACGAATTTTTCAATTTTTTGAAAATGCTAAGGATACGCGCGATAAATTACCTATTCACAGCAATGGAGCAATCCCAGCGTTCTATGATTTATTCGTTGATGTACCTGACAAACCAGGAGCGATTGCTGAAATTATGAGTATTTTAGCAGAGGCTGCCATTTCTGTCATTAATGTGAAGATCTTAGAAACGCGTGAAGATATTGTCGGTGTATTGCAAATTACGTTTAAAACACAACAAGATTTACAAGAAGGTCAATCATGGATCGAAAAAAGAACGAATTATCCATGTCGACTAAAATAGGAGGACACAATGAAATTAATTCAAGGAAATTCGTTGCAAGGAACAATCCATGTTCCAGCAGATAAGTCTATTTCTCATCGAAGTATTATGTTCGGTGCTATTGCGAAAGGAACGACACACGTTCGTAATTTTCTACGAGGGGAAGATTGTTTAAGTACGTTGCATGCGTTTAAAGCATTAGGCGTACCGATTCAAGATGATGGGGAAGTCATTACCATTGAAGGTGTTGGATTTGATGGTTTACAAGCACCTGCGCAAGCACTTGATATTGGGAATTCAGGAACGACAATTCGTTTAATCATGGGCATTTTGTCAGGTGCAGCTTTTGATACGGAGTTATTCGGTGATGCTTCGTTAAATAAACGTCCTATGAATCGTGTAATGATGCCATTACGAGAAATGAATGCACAATTAATTGGCGCCAATGATACTGAATTTCCACCAATTAAAATCAAAGGCGGACAAACTTTAACGCCCATTCATTACCAGATGCCAGTAGCTAGTGCCCAAGTTAAATCAGCTTTGATTTTTGCAGCATTACAAACAAAAGGTACCTCAACCATTATCGAAAAAGAATTATCAAGAAACCATACTGAAGATATGATTCGCCAATTTGGCGGTGAAATCACCGTCACTGGCAAGGAAATCACCATTCATGGACCACAAGAATTAACAGGACAAGAAGTAGTGGTACCAGGTGATATTTCTTCTGCTGCCTTTTTCTTAGTTGCTGGAGCGATTCTTCCTAATAGTCACATCACGTTAAAAAATGTCGGAATTAACCCGACAAGAACAGGAATTTTAACGGTGTTGGAACAAATGGGTGCAACGATTGAGCAAACGGAGATTGACGAGGCAAACCAATCAGCAACCTTAACCGTGCAAACATCCGCATTGACTTCTTGTGTCATTGAAGGTGAAATCATTCCGTATTTAATCGATGAATTGCCAATCATTGCCTTATTGGCAACACAAGCCCATGGCACGACAATTATTAAAGATGCCGAAGAATTAAAAGTCAAAGAAACTAATCGTATCGATGCCACAGCGGAAGAATTACAAAAATTAGGCGCAGATATCACACCGACTGAAGATGGATTAATTATTAATGGACCGACAAAACTACATGGTGGTTCTGTTTCAAGTCGTGGGGATCATCGTATCGGCATGATGTTGCAAATTGCTGCATTATTAACCGATGAAGCAGTCGAATTAGAAAATCCAGAAGCCATCGCCATTTCCTATCCAACGTTCTTTGAAGATGTGGAAACCTTAGTAAATGGGGCAACCTTATGAAAAACATTGTCCTAATTGGCTTTATGGGGGCAGGGAAAACAACGATTGGTCAGTTATTGGCAACTAAATTGAATTGGCAACAATATGATTTAGATCAAGTGATTGTTGAAAAAATTGGAATGTCTATTGCAGACTATTTTGATAAATATGGCAGTGAAGCTTTTCGCAATGTTGAAACACAAGTACTACAAGAAAGTCATGACTGGCAAGGAATTATTTCCACTGGCGGTGGCATTATTCTTAAAGAAGAAAATCGCCAACTGTTACAAGAACAACCTTATGTCGTATATTTAAAAGCGGACTTAGAGGAACTCATACGTCGCGTGAAACAAGATGAATATAACGTCCGTCCGCTAGCTGATTCCAAAACAGCGGATGAAGTAAAAGAAGTCTATTTACCAAGAGTTCCTTTATATGAAGAGAGTGCTTCCCATATTATTGATACCACAGGGAAAAGCCCAGAAGAAATTGTACAAGAAATTTTAAACCAAGTAGGTGAGTAAATGAAAGTTGGTTATCTAGGACCCAAAAATTCTTTTACCTTTCAAGCAGCAAATAGTATTGTAGAAGAAGAGCAATTAGTCGCTTTTGCAAGTATTCCATTAAGTTTACAAGCATTAGAGAATAATCAAATTGATTACGTGGTGGTTCCGATTGAAAATTCATTGGAAGGTTCGGTACACGCTAGTATTGATCGTCTGTTTAATCAAACTGATTTACAAGTCTATCAAGAAATCATCTTACCGATTCGCCAGCAATTTTTAATGAAAGAAGATGCTCTGCCAGAAAAAATTCTTTCTCATCCACAAGCATTGGCGCAATCACAGCATTTCTTAGAAACAAATTATCCAAATGTCCCATTAGAAGCAGTTGCGTCGACTACCTTTGCAGCAGAATACGTCGCAAATCATTCGGGAAATGTGGCAGCTATTGCATCCCAAGCCGCTGCAAAAGAGTACGGCTTACAAATCATTGCACCTGATATTCAAGACAATCAATTAAATCAAACTCGTTTTTGGCTAATTGGTAAAACGCAGAGTGAGCCGCTTTCATTAGAGCCACCGCAAAAAGTAACATTGTTCGTGACTTTGCCAACGAATACACCGGGGGCTTTGTATAAAGTACTAGCCGCTTTTGCATGGCGCAATATTGATTTGAGTAAAATTGAATCTCGGCCATTAAAAACCAGTTTGGGAGAGTACTTCTTTATCATTGATGTGACACTTACTGATAACCAAATATTGATTCAAAATGCTATTGAAGAAATAAGTCTACTCAATGGCACTGTCCGTCAAATCGGTGCCTATCCGATCACGATTCACTAAAAATAGCTCTCCCTGATGATTAGGGAGGGCTATTTTTAAGTTTTCTACAAAAATATTAAATTTCCAATTTTTATTTGCTTTCTCTACTAGGTCATGTATCCTATAATAAGAAAGATAATTTGGAGGAACAATTGTTATGAGTCGTATGGATCGATATAAACATATACATGAAGAATCGAAGCAATCATTACTAGCGAGGAAAACACGAAAAGCACACCCCACCGAGAATTGGGAAGACAAATATCGAGAAGAAGAGCCTGTCGAAGCGCCGATACTAGGTGATTATGAGCCTCCCAAAAAATCAAAGAAAAAAATCAGATTTTCACGGCCCTTTCAATCAAATGAACCTGAAAATTACTATGAAGAGCCACCGTTAAAGAAACCAAAGAAAAAGCGACGTAAGCATCGTTTTTTGCGCTGTTTAGTGAAATTACTTATTTTATTATTGGCGTATTCAGGCATCTCTTTCTTTGCAGGACAACAAGTGGCAAAATGGGATAGTTCTACCAAGGCTGAAACAGAAGAATTTAATGGTTTTGCTAGTGCAGATGGAAGCCACAATATTTTGTTAATTGGAAATGATAGTCGTGATGGTGAATCAGCACGTGCTGATACGATTATGATCTTACAACTAGATGGTCCATCGAAAAAGCCCAAACTAATTTCCTTTATGCGTGACACTTATGTGACAATTCCTGGTGTTGGCGAAAATAAATTAAATGCCGCTTATGCGTATGGCGGTGCTGAATTAGTTCGAACAACATTGTCACAAAATTTTGGTATTGATACACAATACTACACAACAGTCGATTTCAAAACATTTGAAAAAGTCATTGATACACTATTTTCAAATGGTGTTAAAATTGATGCGGAAAAAGATATGAGCAAAAACTTAGAAGTTCCGATTAAAAAAGGACCCCAATCAATGGATGGATTAACATTATTACAATATGCCCGCTTCCGAATGGATGAGGAGGGTGATTTTGGACGCATTCGTCGTCAGCAACAAGTAATGAACGCTATTTTTCATCAAATGAAAAATCCGTTGACCTTATTAAAATTACCTTATGCGACTGGGAAAGTGATGGGGTATGCTTCAACCGATTTATCACCAGGCTTTCTAATAAAAAATACGTTATCAATAGCTAAAGGTGCTGGCGGGGTTGACCGTTTGAGTGTACCGGTAGATGATTCGTGGTACTATGGCGAGACCTATGAAGCCGGAAGCGTTTTAATTGCCGATGATCAAATGAACCGACAAGCGATTAAAGACTTTCTTGCAAAATAGAGGTACAGGACTTTCAAAAGTTGCTGATTTTATGCTATATTAGTACTAACGTTTGAAAATTGTTTGAAACGAGGATAGAAAATGAAATTAGCAATTGTTACAGATAGTACCGCATTTTTATCAGAAGGTACTCGCAAGCATCCTGACTTATCGATTATTCCTATTCCAGTAATTCTAGACGGGAAGATTTTTAATGAAGGTATTGATATTGAAGCCGATGAATATTATGATTTACTGAAAAACAGTAAAGAATTCCCCACAACTTCTCAACCAGCTTTGGGAGAGGCGTTAGAGTTGTATCAATCTTTAGCAGCACAAGGATATGACACAATCATTAGTATCCATTTGTCGTTAGGAATTTCTGGATTTGTTCGTAATCTCCATACAATTGCAGATGCGATTGACGGAGTGACAATTATTCCTTATGATTCCAAAATTACTAGTATGCCAATGGGATACATGGTTGAAGCAGCGTTGAATTTAGCTGATCAAGGAAAATCTTTAGAAGATATCTTGGCACATCTTGATATGATTCGTGATCATACGAATGCGTATATGATTGTCGATGATTTGAACAACTTAGTACGTGGTGGACGATTAACAAATGGGGCCGCTTTAGTTGCTGGTTTATTGAAGATTAAACCAGTGTTAACCTTTGAAGATGGAAAAATTGTTCTCTTTGAAAAGATACGCTCTAGTAAAAAAGCTTTCAACCGTGCAGAAGAAATTATTGGCCAACGTAAACAAGAATACAATCGTCCAGTAAAAATGTATATCATTCATGCAAATAATTTAGAAGTTGCACTTGAAGAAAAACAAAAATTACAAGAAAAATACCCAGATGTTCCCATTGAAATCGGTCATTTTGGACCAGTTATTGGCACACATTTAGGCGAAAAAGCAATTGGGTTCGCTATTACAGCTATTTAACAAGAAAAACTCGCGGGTGACTCGCGAGTTTTTGTGTATGCTGATTATTGAGGAGGCAGAAATTGAAAATTGTATTAGTAAGACATGGGGAGTCTGTCTATAATAAGTTTAACCGTGAAAATCCTGAAAAGCGATTGTTTACTGGTGCTTTTGATACACCTTTAACAGAAAAAGGGCGGCAACAAGCACGCTTGTTACGGAACGTCCAAGACATCAAGCAAATAGAAGCCATTTATTCTTCTCCTTTGTCACGTGCCGTGGAAACTGCCAAACTAGCAACAAATCATGCGGAACTCACACTTGATGCACGTTTAATTGAACGCTCATTAGGTGAGTTAGAAGGACATTCTTTGGCAGATATTGGCGACATTTGTGCTGCGCTTCCGAAAGATTTCGCCCATAGCTTCACGGCAAAGGCACCTGGTGGAGAAAATTATCAAGAGGTTCTTGAGCGGACCAGTGCTTTTTTTAACGAACAACCAAAACAAGATTTGCTCGTTTTTGCCCATCAAGGATCCATTCGTACGATGATGATGTATCTGATGAATTTAGATTCTGAAGAAACACTCACGTTAAACATCCCTAATTGCCAACCGATTTGTTTAGAAGGGACACACTTTGGCACATTCCAACGTTTATAAAAAATTAAAAACGCTCCGAAATCTTAGCTATTTCGGAGCGTTTTTTTATTAATCATTAACGTGCATGTACCGGTAGCGATTTTTTGTTTACCACACCAAATAACTGCTTGCCAAAAGTGCATTCGTCCACCGATTTTTTCAGGAGTCGCTTCGACAAGTAATTCCCCATATTGAATCGCGGATAAATGACTAACGTGTAAATCCACACCAACTGCAAATGACTGATCATCTACATGGTGGTTGGCACCGATGCTACAAGCTGTTTCGATTAAAACACCACTAATTCCTCCATGCAAATAGCCAAAAGGTTGGTGATGAGTATCAGAAATAGTCAACGTTAAAGAAACTTTTTCTGGTGTTATTTCTTGCGTCTGAATTCCTAAATAGGTTAATAAATTCATCGTCATGTCACTTCCTTTGATTATTAGTATAGCGGATACAATAAAAAAACGCGAATTCTTCTTCATTTTATAAATCAAACATTACCTATTTTCTACTTCTTTTTGTATAATAGATAGGTGATTACACAAAGGAGGCAATTCTATGAGAGAATGGCAAACAATTAAAACTTATGAAGAAATACTTTTTGAGCAACATGGAAAAGTAGCTAAAATAACAATTAATCGTCCAGAGAGACATAACGCATTTACCCCAAAAACAGTCTCTGAAATGATTGATGCATTTAATATTAGCCGAGATAAACAAGATATCGGTGTTATTATTTTAACAGGGGCTGGAGACTTAGCCTTTTGTTCAGGCGGCGACCAAAAAGTCCGTGGACATGGTGGCTATGTTGGCGAAGACGATGTTCCTCGTTTGAATGTATTGGACTTACAACGTTTGATTCGCGTGATTCCTAAACCAGTTATTGCCATGGTTAAAGGTTGGTCAATTGGCGGCGGGAATGTCTTGCAATTAGTTTGTGACATTACAATTGCTGCAGACAACGCTAAATTTGGCCAAACAGGTCCAAACGTTGGTAGCTTTGATGGCGGCTACGGTTCAGGTTATTTAGCACGTGTCGTAGGTCATAAAAAAGCCAAAGAAGTCTGGTTTATGACCAAACAATACACAGCTGAAGAAGCATTAGCGATGAATTGGATTAATACAATTGTACCGTTAGAAGAAGTTGAAGATGTAACAATGGAATGGGCAGAAACGATGTTGAAGAAAAGTCCTTTGGCATTGCGCATGATTAAAGCCTCATTGAACGCTGATACAGATGGATTAGCAGGTATTCAACAATTAGCCGGCGATGCTACCTTGTTATACTATACGATGGATGAAGCGAAAGAAGGGCGCGACGCATTTAAAGAAAAACGAGACCCTGATTTTGACCAATTTCCTAAGTTCCCATAATGTGGCCAAATAGTTGGTTGCAATATCAAGCGAAATTGCAACCGGAAAGACCAGCATTTTATTGGAAAGATAAAAGCTGGTCTTTTTCCGCTTTGAACCAGCACGTTCAAGCGTACGCAGCATACTATCAACAAAAACTTCCTAAATCGATTCAACGCGTCGCTCTTTTTAGTGAAAATACAGATAGGATGTTGTTCTCTATTTTAGCTTTATGGGAGTTAGGTATCGAAATCCAATTTTTAAATACGCGTTTGACAACCGAAGAGCTCCTCTTTCAGCTAACAGATGCTCAAACAATCATTGTTATTAGTGAAAAACAAGTCGGACAAGTATCGACTATTTCTTTTCCGTTGACAAGTGAGTTGCAGATAATTTCACCTACAGATTATGTTGATGATGGCTATCAAGAGGATCAAATCGCTTCAATCATGTATACTTCAGGAACGACAGGACAACCTAAAGGCGTCCCGCAGACATTTGGTAATCATCGAGCGAGTGCAGAGGCCACACAAGAAAACATGCAGATTACATCAGCTGATTGTTGGTTATGTCCAACTGCTCTGTATCATATTAGTGGACTGTCAATTGTCTTACGGATGTTGCGCTTAGGAATGAGTCTGCATTTATACGAAAAGTTTGTTCCAGAACAACTTGTGCATGATATTTTATCAGGACAAGGCACCATTGCTTCTGTTGTCAGCAAAATGCTGACGGATTGCTTGCCGTTACTCGAGGCTACCGCTTCTTTTCGTTACTTCTTACTTGGAGGCGGCCCGATTTCAGAAGCAATTTTGCAACAATGTGAGGCGAAAGGGTTACGAGTGATTCAATCATTCGGCATGACAGAAACCTGTTCACAAGTGATTGCGATGCCACCAGAAAAAGCCCAAGAAAAACTAGGCTCCACTGGTATTCCGTTGAAAGAGGTCTCGTTAAAACTTGAAAGAGGCGAAATTCTATTAAAAGGGCCGAGTATTGTCACTAATTATTTGAATCATCGCGGAGAGAATGCTTGGGACAATGAGGGCTGGTTTCACACCGGTGATTTAGGAAAAATAGATGAGGACGGCTATTTGTATGTATTGAGTCGGATGAGTGAATTGATTATTTCTGGCGGAGAAAATATTTATCCGGCGGAAGTAGAGAAAGTCTTGCTCCAACATCCAGCTATTCAAGAAGCTGTTGTGGTCGGACAAGAAGATGTGACTTGGGGACAAGTACCAGTCGCTTACCTAAAAATCAACCAATCGCTCACATTGTCAGAAGTGACACAATCATTGCAAGTATTAGCGAAATACAAACGTCCGAAAGCTTTTTTTGTGGTCAAAACTATTCCAAAAACAGCGAGTGGAAAACCCTTAAAGCGCAAATTTTTAACTGAAGAAAGAGTGAATTTTATTGAGTACCAACTTAACGACATACGTTAGCTATTCTTATGAAATCGATCCAGTATCATTAGTGGATGTTTTTAGTCAAAGTAATTCTTACCAAGGTGAACGCTTTTTTTGGCAATCTGCTGATAAACAAACAACTTTTTTAGGCTTAGGTATCGTTGAAAAAATACAAGGCGCAACATTTGAAGAAATCCAATCCTTTCAACAACATTTTATGGCGCGTTGTAAACTGCTTCCGAGTACAATCGAGCAAGAACCAATTTTATTTGGAGGCTTTCCATTTGATCAATTCGCTCAAAATGAAGAACCGTTTTGGCAAGAATTGGAACAAGGTTATTTTCTATTACCAAGAATGTTATTTAGTCAACAAGCAAGCAAGATGGTAGTCACGATTACTGTTCCGCAGAAAGAGCAAGAACAAATCAGTTCTATCCAACAGGACGTCACAAATATCCTTTCGGCTGCTGTTCAACCGATTGTTTGCCCAGTTATTGAAGAAACTGAGATTGATGTCGCTAACTGGCGAACCTTGGTTGAAAAGAGTGTGGCCGAAATTCAACAAGGAAAGTTAAAAAAAGTTGTACTTGCTCGGCAAATGAAACTAACGACAGAAGAAGCATTTATTGCTTCGACGATCTTATGTAATTTATCGGAACAACAACCTAATACTTATTTATTTGTGCTTGAAGGACCTACTCGTACCTTTATTGGCGCAACACCGGAACGTTTAATTGAAGCGACGCCTGATTATTTTGTGACGGCAAGTGTTGCTGGATCCATTGCGCGAGGACAAACTGTTTCAGAGGACGAGGCATTGGGCCAATCGTTACTCGATGATGCCAAAAATTCACACGAGCATGGGCTGGTTGTGAATCGAATTGAGCAAGAGTTAGCACCTTTTACTGAAGAGGTGACTTTGGGAACGCGTCGACTATTGAAAAATAGAGACATTCAACATATTTATCTGCCTATTTTTGGCAAGCGAAAAAAAGACATTTCTTTACTTTCAGTCATTCAATCGTTACATCCAACACCTGCTTTAGGTGGCGAACCGCGCGAGGCAGCTTTGCAATGGTTAGCGGAAAATGAATGTGGTCGTGGCCTATATGGCGCACCGATTGGCTGGTTAAGTTTAACAGAAGACATTGGTGAGTTTGCAGTTGGCATTCGTTCCGGCGTATTTAGTTCAAAAGAAGCTATTTTATATGCCGGTTGCGGTATTGTCGGCGAATCAGTTGCAGTAGACGAAGAAAATGAAACACGAATCAAATTCCAACCAATGTTACGAGGAGTGAGAGGCAATGAATCATCAAAAAACAATGACTAGTTATTTGCTAGCTTTTATTGAAGGATTGAAACATGCGGGAATTGAGCAAGTGGTGATTAGTCCAGGTTCACGCTCGACACCAGTCGCCTTGTTACTCCACCGAGAAACGGCCATTGATTGCTACATCGATGTTGATGAACGGTCGGCCGGATTTTTTGCCTTAGGTTTAATCAAAGCGACGGATAAACCAGTTGCGCTTTTATGTACTTCTGGGACCGCCGCAGCCAATTATTATCCGGCTGTTTGTGAAGCGGAGTCCACGAATTTACCCTTGGTCATTTTAACCACTGATCGACCACCAGAATTACGAAATGTCGGCGCACCACAGGCGATGAGCCAGCAACTGCTTTACGCCGATCATGTCAAACGCTTCACAGAATTATCTGTACCTGAAGCAACGGATGACATGTTGCGTTATAGCCATTGGCAAGCATTATCGAATGTCTTATTTTCACAAGAAACACCTAAAGGACCCGTTCATTTGAACTTACCTTTAAGAGAACCTTTGCTGCCAGATTTAACGATGGAAAAACCAGAAATGACAGTGATGGACGTGCCTCCTGTGATGCGTAGAGCAGCATTAACGTCATACACCCATTTGTTCGAAAAAAAAGGCGTCATAATCGTTGGCGAACAACGCAGCCAAGAAGAAGCAGAACAATTAGTGGCGCTTGCAAAACGACTTAATTGGCCGATTATCGGAGATCCATTAACCAATTTAGCTGCGAATGACCCTGAGTTTACGTACTACGTAAAGCAAACTGACCTTATTTTTGGACAGCCAGTACTTGAACAACCAGAAGTGATTCTTCAATTTGGTCGTTTACCTGTCACGAAATCAGTGATGATGTATCTTAAATCCTTAGACGATATCACCACCATTTTAGTTGATGATCGCTTACGTGACCAATTACAACGAACGAATGTTTATCTGGATTTAACGGTGGCGGAATTTGTTGCTAGTATAGAAGAACTAACTATTCAGCCAATTGAAACATCTTGGTTGGCTAGTTGGCAAGCACGTCAAAAAATGGCAACAAAATTATTGCAAGCAGAACAACAGTTGACTCAGTTAACCGAATCATCAGCGACACGTGCATTATTATCTACTTTAGCTGATAATCCATTATTTGTAGCCAATAGCAATGCCATTCGTTTTGTGGATCGTTTGTCAGGCGCTACGAAGGCTACTGTCTATGGTAATCGAGGAGTTAATGGGATTGATGGATTAATTTCAACAACGGCAGGTATTGCAGCTGGTTGTCAAAAACCAACGTTTTTACTCATCGGTGATTTAGCTTTTTTCCATGATATGAACGGTCTGCAAATGATTAAACAATTGCAGTTACCAGTTACTATTGTGCTATTAAATAATAATGGTGGCGGAATTTTTTCTTTTCTATCTCAAAACCAACTAGAAGCATCGGATTTTGAACCACTATTTGGGACACCACTTGATATGGATTTCCAACATGTAGCGGCATTGTATGGAGCAGCGTATCATCAACCAACTTCTTTGGTTGAATTTAGCGAATTAATTGCTGCAGCGCAAAAAACACCTGTCTTTCAAATTATTGAAGTTGTTGGCAAACAACAAGACCCTGTCGATTTATGGAAACAGCTAAATCAAAACTATCAATTGGCTAGTGGTGAAACAGATGTTTAAAACAGTTGACGAAGTGACTTATTATTACCAATGGTTAACTCCTTATCATCGGGAAAAAGCAACAATCGTTTGCTTGCACGGTTTTACAGGTACGTCTAATACATTCGCTAATTTGCCGTGGTCAACCGATTTTAACTATTTAGCGATTGATATGATTGGTCATGGTAAAAGTAGTGTATTTGTCCATCCAGAAAATTATGAAATGACTACAGTGATTCGTCATTTAAAAGAGTTGCTGACATCACTTGATATCCCGACTTATTTCTTATTGGGGTATTCGATGGGTGGACGGCTTGCTTTAGCGTGGGGGATAGAGGATTCTAATGTTCAAGGCATCTTATTAGAAAGTGCCTCGCCAGGTTTAGCAGGTAAAGACGCAAGACAGCAACGTTGCGAACAAGATGATGCACTCGCACAACGTATTTTACTTAACTTACCTGATTTTGTTGCGTACTGGGAAGAATTGCCTTTATTTTCTTCTCAAAAATGCCTTTCAAACGAAAAGAGAACGAATGTTCGGAGTGAGCGATTATCCCAACAAAGCTATGGATTGGCAATGAGTCTGTACATGATGGGAACGGGAAGACAAGCAAGTTATTGGGATAAGTTAGTTGCTGACAAGCCGATTCTTGCTATGACAGGGGCATTCGATACGAAATTCCAACACATCTCCCAACAAATGAAAGAGAAAAATCCGAAAATTCGAGTAGCGCAAATTAGCGATGCTGGTCACTGTATTCATTTGGAACAACCTCAAGTATTTGTAGAATTTGTGGAGCATTGGTTAAAGGAGCAACTATGAAGATTGTAGAAATTCAACACATCCAACTAAATATGCCATTAAAAAGTTCGTTTGTTACGAGTTATGGTGTGTTAAAAGAAAAAGCATTTGATTTATATTTCGTTTGTGACGAGCGAGGGAATCAAGGAATCGGTGAATTAGTTTCCTTTGAAGTACCAGATTATATCGAAGAAACAATTGTAAATGATCGCCATATCATCAAGAATTATTTATTGCCTTTGTTAAAAGGAAAAACGCTTCAATATCCAACTGATGTGTGGCAATTATTTCAAACGGTTCAAGGCAATTACATGGCAAAATCAGCAATCGAAACAGCTATCTGGGATTTATACGCTAAAAGGCAGAAGCAACCATTGTCCTATTATTTTCCTACCACTAGAGACCGCATACCTGTTGGCGTTAGTGTAGGCATGCATGAGTCTACTGACGCATTAATAGACGCTGTCAAAGCTTATGTTGAACAAGGATACACTCGGATTAAGTTGAAAATCAAACCAGAGAACGATTATGTCCCATTAAAAGCCATCCGAGAAGCATTTCCAACGATTTTATTAATGGCGGACGCCAATTCTGCCTATGATAGGCAACACATGGATGCTCTAAAACGTTTAGATACATTAAATTTATCGATGATTGAACAACCATTCCATCCACGTGATTTCGTTTTACACCAACAGTTACAGCAACAAATGCAAACAGCAATTTGCTTAGATGAAAATATCCGTAGCTTAGAAGATGTGCAAACAGCGCATGCCTTACAAAGTTGTCAAAGTATCAATCTAAAAATACCGCGTGTTGGCGGAATCACCGAAGCGCTCCGCATTGTTGAATTTTGCGACAGTCACCAGCTGACAGTTTGGCTAGGAGGGATGTTTGAATCAGGTGTTGGCCGTGCTCTAAACCTACAGTTTGCTAGTCAACAGAGTTTTCAATTTCCTGGAGATATATCGGCCTCTGATCGGTATTACTATGAAGACATCGTCACACAACCTGTGACTGTTGCACAAGGAGAGATTATTGTGCCGAGTGGAATGGGGATTGGTGTGGAATTGAACTGGGAAGTGATTCATCGAATTTGCACCTTGTCAGAAAAAATATCCCTTGAATAAACTGTTAGTAGCAATTTTACTAACAGTTTTTTTGTGATTGACGCTGGAATTATTTGTTGAGATAATTAAACGAAAAAGGGGGAGTGTGTATGTTTGAACAGCTGAGTCAAGAAAATGCCGAAATAATAGCGAATCAATGGAAATACGAAGGGGAGTATAGTTTCTATAACTTAACGGAAGATCCTGAAGACTACGAGGAAATGCTATCACCAACTTTACGTGCAAATCATTATTTCCAATATGTCAGAAAGGGCGAACTCATTGGTTATTTTGTTTTGGAAGAAGACGGAGAAGTACTGCTATTCGGTTTAGGATTAGCACCAGAACTAACAGGAAACGGGCACGGTTCACAATTTTTACAAGATATTTTAACCTATATTCACGAAAATTATTCACAACCTATTATTCGTTTAGGTGTTGCTGAATTTAATGTCCGTGCGCAAAAAGTCTATCGAAAAGCAGGATTTACAGTAACAAGACACTACCTACAAGAAACGAATGGCGGACAGTTCCCATTTATCGAAATGGAGAAAAATATATAGAAGGAGAGGAGAGACTATGCTTTATTTTGCTTTTTTACGAGCTGTCATGCCCTCAGGTAAAAATCGTGTACCAATGAGTGAATTACAACAGCTTTTACAAGAGAATGGATATCCTGGAGCAAAAACTTATTTACATACAGGAAATATCCTCTTAAAATCAGACCAAACTCGGGAGCAAATCGCCAAAGATATCCATCAACTAATTTTAACGCATATCGGGCCAGATTTAAGTGTGATTGTACGCACACCTGAAGAAATCAAAGAAGTCTTGCTTCATTCGCCGTTTAAAGAACCGGATTATAACCAGAAACGAATCTTTTTCAGCTTACTAAGTGGAGAACCATTAAGTGAAGGAATTCAATCTATCCAAGATAAAATCGCGGATACCGATGAAATACTGGTTATTATACAACGTACAGCATATATGTACATTCCAGGAAATGCAACTCGTAGCAAACTAAGCAATAATTTGTTAGAAAAGAAAGGAAAAATTGTCGCAACCAGTCGTAATTATAATACATTAAGCAGAATGTTAGCATTAGCTGAGGAACACAAATAAGGATACGATATTTTAATTATGTAAACTAAAGGAATGATTACCATTTATACTCGAAAACTCCAACTAACAGATTTAGATGCTTTTCTTCAACTGCGTTTGCAAGCACTTAAAGATACACCTGAAGCTTTTGCCTCAAACTATCAGCGTGAAAAGAACTTTCCTAAAGAAATCTTTATTGAACGTCTACAAGCCACTGACACACAATTTACCATTGGTGGCTTTGATAATGAGCGACTTGTTGCCGTTGCAGCATTCATTAGAAACAACTATCCGCGAACGAATCATAAAGGATTAATCGTTGCTGTGTATTGTAATCCTGATTTTCGTGGCACAACAATTGCTACGGATGTATTGGTAAATTTAATTAAAGAAGCTCAACAATTAGAAAATTTAGCCGTTTTAAATTTAAGTGTCATTTCAACGAATGTTCGAGCAAGAAAGTTCTACCAAAAATTAGGATTTAAAAAATACGGAACCGAACCAAAAGCATTATTTGATGGTGAAAAATATTTAGACGAAGATTTATTGCAATTAGATTTAAATGAATTTAGATAAAAAACTATAAAAAAGTGAAATTTATCAAAAAATAACGTTTTTACGTATTTTTAACGTTCAGGAGGGAGGTTTTTAATGATTTTAAGTAATAAAGTTACTTAAAGACAATCTTTGTTTCTTCATATATAACTTTGTATAATATATATTATGTAAACTAAAATATATTATTTTTTTTTAAAGATATCATTCAGCAACTATTTTTCCCTCTTTTCCCTCTTTTCCCCCTCTTGAAGTCACATTTTTAGACTAAATTCAGTATAAAATACAAAATCAACTTAAAAACTAGAGTTATGGAAGAAAAATATTCCATAACTCTTAATAATTAACCTATTTACAATCATTTTCACAATTCAGTTTTTTCTAGTGATTCTGCTGTTGATTCACAGTGTAAACCAACAGCATTATTTTCTTCTTTTATCTCGATAGCTCGAGTTAGACTCTTCTTTAAATATTCTTTCATGTGAGGATCATCAATTTGTTCATTTTTGTAAATTGAAATAAATATCACTAAAACGAGCAGAATAACCAGAATAATATAGTTTAATACAGGATGTTGAATAACATTAACTATAATATTTCTAATGGTAAATTTTTCCGTAACTACTTTGAAACTATTATTGTTGTCGACTAGCATATTAGATATCTTGACTATTATTGGTATAATTATAGAAGTAATTATTAGTTTGATAATTGGTTTAATAAAAAAAATTAATCCATTCTTTTTAGGTTCTAACTCAAGAAAAGATAACAAATTTTTTAAC
>NZ_MAEL01000058.1 GCF_009933335.1 Candidatus Enterococcus willemsii
CTATATTTTGGGGGTCACTACAATTTAGAAGAGGTTCTTTCTTTATTCTTATTTTCTTTTAAATTTTGAATCGTCATTTATAAGTGAACGTATGAGGTAATAGATACCTAAAAACAGAAAGAAAAATAACGGTAATACACGGAGTAAAACAAACGGAGTTTCAAAAATGAACGCTTTCCAAAACCACATACCCTCCATTTCCCATAAACCTTGGGTAAAATACCATGATTTAAAGTTCAATATCTTATCCAAATTCCAAGAATTACTACTAAAAAAAATAAAGAAATACAATAAAAATAAAAATCCGTATGAATAACCATATTTAACATATCTTCTCTTCGCACTTTCTTGAGAATCTTTGTCAGAAAATATTCCTCTTGATACGTCAGGACGTTTTTGCTGAAAGTACTGAGCACCACCAGAACGACTTCCTTTTATTAGTTTCCAACCACTATCAGAAAATAGTGTTACATAATCTTCATAGTTTGTTTTCTTCATACTTTTTTCTCTAAAATCAAGGCGTACATAAGGAATGAACATTTCTTTAGTAGATAATTTTTCAAAAGTATACATAGGGACTGCAGAATTAACAGAAACTAACTTATAGCCCTCTTCTTGTATAGAATTAATCCATTCTTCTTCTTTTTTTAAAGATAAGAAAATTCTAAATTTCTTCATGTTTTTCCCTCCTAATATCCAAATTCAGAAGATAGTTTAGTCAGACTTCTTAAACGTTCTATTTCTAGTGTTAAAACTTCTTCTCCTATATCGGTAATTTTGTAAACTCTTCTTCTTTTTTCCCTATTTGGAATTTCTTCTATCCAATTAAGCTTAAGTAAATTTTCAATCGCTCCATACATGGTTCCAGCTGCTACCTTTACAAATCCATTACTCAACTTTTCTATTTCTTGAATAATGGCATATCCATGTGCAGGAGTGGTTAAAACTAATAGAATGTAAAAAGTTGTTTCGGTTAAAGGTAAATGAGGATTTCTACTCATATATGTTCCTCCTTTTTTTGTTATATAGTTACACTGTATATAGTTTCTATGTATACAGTGTAACTATATAAATTTAGAAAGTCAAGTATCGTTTTGTGTTCAATAGGGTATACTTATTTGTCCTAATATGGTTTTAGCAGTATAATTGACTTGATGAATAGGTCATTTAAGTTGGGCATAATAGGAGGAGTAAAATGAAAAAATTTATTTATCGAGTTTTAGAAAATGATGAAGTGGTGGCTATTTTTAATGAGCAACAATATGCGCAAGATTTTATCGCTTACGAAAAGACAATTTCTGATAAGCAATTTGAAATTGAAAAAGTAGATATAGCTGATTGGTTATTGCAACCGAGAGAATTTTAGAGGTTGGTTAAACATGGCTAAAATTGGTTATGCACGTGTCAGTAGCAAAGAACAGAACTTAGATCGGCAATTACAAGCGTTACAGGGCGTTTCTAAGGTCTTTTCAGACAAATTAAGCGGTCAATCGGTCGAACGTCCACAATTACAAGCTATGCTTAACTATATTCGTGAAGGGGATATTGTTGTTGTTACTGAATTAGATCGATTAGGACGGAATAATAAAGAATTAACAGAATTGATGAATCAAATTCAATTTAAGGGGGCAACCCTTGAGGTTTTAAACTTGCCCTCTATGAATGGGATTGAAGATGAAAATTTAAGGCGTTTGATTAATAATTTAGTGATTGAATTATATAAGTATCAAGCTGAATCTGAACGTAAACGTATTAAAGAACGACAAGCCCAAGGAATTGAAATAGCTAAGTCAAAAGGAAAATTCAAGGGTCGTCAGCATAAATTTAAAGAAAATGATCCACGTTTAAAACATGCTTTTGATTTATTTTTGAACGGTTCTACCGATAAAGAAGTGGAAGAACAAACTGGAATTAATCGCCGAACGTTTAGAAGGTATCGTACAAGATATAACGTGACAGTAGATCAAAGAAAAAACAAAGAAAAGAGGGATAGTTAATGAGTACAGTTATTTTAGCTGAAAAACCAAGCCAGGCATTAGCCTATCAAATATTTAAATGGAAAAATGAGCGAAAGGGCTTTATGTATTTTAATATGAGTAGCTTTGGATTTGCATAGAATATTCACTGATTCTTGGTTGTTTGAGCTTATTCTATAGCGACGCTATTTGATATATTGTATTATAGTATTTGAATTGATTTTGAAGTTTAAGAGGAAAAAAGATGAAAAACAAAAAGTGGATAGGGGTACTGGGAATCATAGGTATTTTATTGAACATTCTGCCTTTTGGAGCATTTACAAGTGTTAGTGCAGATTCAGTGATTCAAGATGGAGGAACATTTTATCAAGACGTGCCCGAAGCAGCTAATAGTCCGTTAGGTGCTGCACAATATTTTCATATTTTTGCGAATGACGTAACCTTAAGAACACACACGAATGGAAATATTGCGGCTAAAAATTTTAATGGAGGAAATGCAAATTTTGGAACGAATGGTTATCTAGATAAAGAATATTTTTATTTAGATAACGTTCAATCTATTAATGGCAATTCTGGTATTACTGGTGAAGATCATAATAAGTTGGTTGTTGGTGCCTCTGTTTCCGTGGATATTTCTAATCCAAATCGACCAAAAATAAATGATACGAATATGGATCACTTGACAGCAAGTCAAATTTATCAGGATCAAGGAATAAATCAATACATTAACTTTACAGAAGAAATGGAGAGATTAAGTAATGCAAGTCAAAAAATTACTAGTGCTACACCAGATTTAACTTTTAGTGCAAGTGATTTTCCTGATAGAAATAACCGTGTGATTGATGTTAGTTCAATCAACAAGAGTGCGGTATTTATTACATTAAGTGCAGATGTTTTACAAACGGGTACACCGTTAAATATTGCTGGCTTAGAAAAAGGGTATGATTGTAGCGAAGTTAAAAGTGTCTTTATCACTGTAGATACAGAGGGGCAAGATGTTTACAATTCAAATAGTCAGATTAACCTTTCTTACACAGATGGATCAGAACGCCATAACCATGAAGCAACTGATTTTTCTGATAGCACCATCTTGTGGAATTTTACAAGTATGGGGACACCATATAATGGGACTGTGACAATTCAATCACCTTGGCAAGGCTCCATTTTAGCTCCTAAAGCAACGATTGACGGTTCAGGTGTAAATATTGATGGATCCATTATAGCGGATAAATTTTTGGGGGCCGGGGAAACGCACCGTTGGGATTGGCATGGCTGTTTCCATTCCGAAGAAGTCGGTTCCGTTCTTTTAACGAAAACAGATGCAAAAGATCAAACAAAAGTGTTGGCAGGTGCTGAATTTAGTCTATACAATTCAGACGGTAAGTTGATCAAAGACGGACTAACGACGGATGAAAATGGTCAATTGAGTTATGAAAATTTAGCTATAGGAAACTATTATTTTGTCGAAACAAAAGCACCAGCTGGGTACCAATTAGATGCAAGTGAACACCATTTTGAAATCAAAGCTGGAGAAACAGCGAAACCCGTAGGTGTTACCGTAACTAACGAAGCAGACAAAGAAGAAGTTGGTTCCGTTCTTTTAACGAAAACAGATGCAAAAGATCAAACAAAAGTGTTGGCAGGTGCTGAATTTAGTCTATACAATTCAGACGGTAAGTTGATCAAAGACGGACTAACGACGGATGAAAATGGTCAATTGAGTTATGAAAATTTAGCTATAGGAAACTATTATTTTGTCGAAACAAAAGCACCAGCTGGGTACCAATTAGATGCAAGTGAACACCATTTTGAAATCAAATCTGGAGAAACAGCGAAACCCGTAGGTGTTACCGTAACCAACGAAGCAGACAAAGAAGAAGGATCTAATCTTCCAAAAACAGGTATGAAATCTGAATCTAGTTTACTCGTAATTGGAGCTTTATTGTTGATCATGGGGTTAGCAAGTATTTGGATTCGAAACAGAAACAAAGCATAAAATGAAAGGTTCTGGCTTCTACAATATTTAGTGTTGGTGGGAAATCTACGGATTTTCCACCAACTCTTTTTTTGTAAAAAAAGAAAGTCAAAAGGAAAATTCAAAGGTCGTCAGCATAAATTTAAAGAAAATGATCCACGTTTAAAACATGCTTTTGATTTATTTTTGAACGGTTGTTCCGATAAACAAGTTGAGGAACAAACTGGAATTAATCGCCGAACGTTTAGAAGGTATCGTACAAGATATAAAGTGACAGTCGATCAAAGGAAAAACAAAGAAAAGAGGGATAGTTAATGAGTACGGTTATTTTAGCTGAAAAACCAAGCCAGACATTAGCCTACGCAAGTGCTTTAAAACAAAGCACCAAAAAAGACGGTTATTTTGAGATCAAAGACCCACTATTTACAGATGAAACGTTTATCACCTTTGGTTTTGGGCATTTAGTGGAATTAGCAGAACCAGGTCATTATGACGAAAAGTGGCAAAATTGGAAACTTGAATCTTTGCCGATTTTTCCTGATCGATACGATTTTGAAGTTGCAAAAGATAAGGGAAAGCAGTTTAAAATTGTTGCAGAACTTCTCAAAAAGGCAAATACAATTATTGTTGCAACAGATAGCGACAGAGAAGGTGAAAATATCGCCTGGTCGATTATCCATAAAGCAAATGCCTTTTCAAAAGATAAAACATTTAAAAGACTATGGATCAATAGCTTAGAAAAAGATGTGATCCGAAGCGGTTTTCAAAATTTGCAGCCAGGAATGAATTACTATCCCTTTTATCAAGAAGCACAAACACGGCAAATTGCCGATTGGTTGATCGGAATGAACGCAAGCCCTTTATATACCTTGAGTTTACAACAAAAAGGCGTACAAGGTACATTTTCATTAGGACGTGTACAAACACCGACTTTATATCTCATTTATCAACGCCAGGAAGCAATAGAAAACTTTAAAAAAGAACCTTTTTTCGAGGTGGAAGCTAGTATAAAAGTAAATCAAGGGTCATTTAAGGGCGTTCTAAGCCCCACACAGCGTTTTAAGAGCCAAGAGGAACTTTTATCCTTTGTTTCTTCTAAACAAGCTAAAATAGGCAATCAAGAGGGCAGAATCGCTGATGTTCAAACCAAAGAGAAAAAAACGAATAGTCCTAATCTGTTTTCTTTAAGTAGTTTGCAGTCAAAAGTCAATCAGCTTTATAAAGCGACAGCGAGCCAAACATTAAAAGCTATGCAAGGCTTATATGAAGCTAAATTATTGAGTTATCCAAGAACAGACACGCCATTTATTACGGACAGCGAATTTGCGTATTTAAAAGCGAATTTTGGCAAATATAGCGGTTTTTTAGGACTTGATCTTGAAATGGTTCAAACAGAGCCTAGAAAGCGTTATGTGGACGGTAGTAAGGTACAGGAATACCACGCCATTATCCCAACAAAACAAGTACCTACCAAATCTGCATTAGCGAAAATGGACGATTTGCAACGAAAAATTTATGCTTTAGTCGTTAAAACGACCGTTGCCATGTTTTTACCTGATTACTTGTATGAAGAAACCAAGATACAAACGAAGGGGGAAAACAGACTTTAGACTGAAATAAAAAAAAAAGCTTAGTGAATCCATCTCGATTGACAGAATTTAAGGGCAGATAGACTTCCTTTTTTTATTTCACAATCTTGTTGTATAATAGTGTAAAGGATTAAAGGAGATGATTAGATGGAAAAACAAATTTGGAAGCAGTTTGTACAAGGAGAAACGAGAGTCCTAACGCAGCTTCCATCAAAAATAGCTAATTCATGGCAATTCTGTTTACAAAACCATGTGGATCCTTTTTCAGTCAAACCACCAAAAATTTTAACTGCAAGTGACTTAACAACGAAGCAGCAAGAGAATCAAGAACTCATCCAACTTGTTAAAGCGGAATTAAGTAGCATTGAAAAACAGTTTCACTTAACAAATCAACTATTTATTCTAACCGATAATGAAGCAAATATCATTTGGCGAACGGGAAATTATCAAGCAAGAGATTTTGCCAATGAGATTGCCTTTCGTGAAGGAAGTAATTGGTCAGAGTTAGAAGTCGGTACGAATGCTATCGGTCTGGCCTTGCGATCAAAAGAAGATGAGTGTCTTGCTTTGGAAGAACATTACTCGGCAGCATCAAGAAAATGGAGTTGTGCGGCATCACCAATTCTTGATGAAAACAATGAAATTCTCGGAGTCCTAGATATATCAACGTATCAAAACTCGACGGCGAAGGATTCATTTTTACTATTGACGATGCTGACGCAAAAAATATCCAATCAGCTGATGAAACGGCACATTCAACGACGAAATGACTTATTAGAGTACGCAAAGTCTTTTTTAGAAGAAGTTCTTTTTTGTGATGCGCATTTTCGCATTATTCAAGTACCGCCTAGTATGGCAGATCAGTTTCATATAGGGCAGGATATGCGTAAAATCATTAGTCCAGCAATGATTTATGATCAAGAAAGTATTATGCGTAATCGCCAACTAATCGGTTACAAATACAAATTGTATCAAGTGAAAAATGAAAAGGGTAACACACCGACCTATCCAGGTGTAGCTTCTAGAAGTAAGAGTTACCAACAGTTTTTGAATCAGGTTATTAAGGTCTCTACAACGAGTGTGCCAATTCATATTTTTGGCGAGTCAGGTAGTGGAAAGGAAATAATATCGCAAACCATTCACCAAAATAGTCCACAAAAAAATGGCCCTTTGATTGCTATTAATTGTGGGGCTATTAGTGAGAATTTATTGGAAAGTGAGCTTTTTGGCTATGCACCAGGCGCGTTTACTGGCGCCAATGCGAAAGGGTTTGAAGGAAAATTATCACAAGCCAATGGCGGCAGCTTATTTTTAGATGAGATTGATAGTATGCCGGAAAAGATGCAACAATCTTTGCTTCGTGTATTAGAAGACAAGATGGTGACCCCTATTAGTGGAAAACCGGTCATGACTGATTTTCGCTTAATTACGGCAAGTAACAAGGATTTACGGAAGTTGGCCCTAGAAGGCAAGTTCCGAGAAGATCTATTTTATCGCTTATTTGTATGTACGGTCCGCATTCCGCCTCTTAGAGAACGCTTAGAGGATATTGCTCCACTGGTTGACCGATTTATGGTGAGCAATCATTGGGAAATTGATTGGAAGTGGAAGATTGAAAAAGTTGCCAAAGGATATCCTTGGTACGGTAACATCCGGGAGTTCAATAATTTTCTATCGCGAGTGGCGATATTTTACTCTGATTCAGAACCGTCAGAGGATGAATTGAACGCCTTAATTCAAACAGGTAGCATTTACCTAAATCAGGGTTCAACCAATTCCTACGAACCTATCTTTACTAGCAAAATAAAATCAGAAAAACATCGGATTGAAGAAGCGTTAGAAGCGAGCCATTTCAATATGACAAAAACAGCAGAAACATTAAATATCTCACGAGCAACACTGTATCGCAAACTAAAAAAATACGAGTTGTCTTGGTAAATTTTTGTGAAAAAAAGCAAATTGAGAAGAAATTTGTTTTTTTAGTAAAAAAATAGTTTGAAGCAAAAAAAAAGAGAAGGAAACTTCTCTTTTTTTTTGTGTCTCAGAAACTCGCTAATGAGACAAACTGTATCACATCTTTGTTGCGATTGTGTCTCAAAAAGGTAAGCGATTCCAAAGTGTGTGTTTCAAGATTAAAAATATGGCCGGAGTGATTTGTTGTATAACATCGTAAATCAGTCGTATAGCAAGGATTTGTGAAAGGAGAGATGTTCTCTCTTGTTTCACAAAAAAGTTGGCATACAACTTGCTTATTACTAGACTGAAAGCGTAATCAATAAGGAGGGACAATTCATGACAAACTATGACTTAATTGTCATTGGCGCTGGACCGGGCGGCTATGTTGCGGCGATTAAAGCTGCACAACTCGGCAAAAAAGTAGCTGTGGTCGAAAAGAATAAAATAGGAGGTACCTGTCTAAATGTGGGCTGTATACCTTCGAAAAGCTATCTGCAACATGCGCATTGGCTCTTATCATTGGAAGAAGGAAAAAAACATGGTGTAGATACTACGCTCAATGCCATAGACTTTTCAAAAATGGTCGATCGAAAAAATGGCGTCGTTCAAACACTGCAATCGGGCATTCAGCATTTGTTTTCGAGTAATAAAATTGATTACATCGAAGGTGAGGCTGCGTTAGTTTCTAAGACGTGCGTCGAGGTAGCTGAGAAAGCATTGCATGCTGAAAAGATTTTATTGGCGACAGGGGGAAAACCTTTTGTGCCACCGATTAATGGGATTGAACACGCACATTATAATACGACCGATACGTTCTTTTCTATGGCTGAATTACCGAAAAAACTTGTCGTTATCGGTGGTGGGATTATTGCAGTGGAGTTGGCATTTGCAATGAAACCATTGGGCGTAGACGTAACGTTATTAGAGGTAGCCAAAGATATTTTACTAACGGAAGATCCAGAAGCGCGCAAAATCATCAAAAAGAAATTGTCAAAAATGGGCATTGCCATTACGACTTCTGCAAAAATTGACCAAGTAACCGATAAGGAAGTCATCGTAGCTGGGAAAGCTGTGGCATATGATCGCTTACTCGTAGCTGCTGGGCGAAAACCAGATTTGACTTTAGCGAGTCAACTGGAGATTGAATTGGATGAAGCAAGCCGTTTCGTTCGCGTAAACAATACGTATCAGACCAGTATTCCAAGTATCTATGCAATAGGCGATGTCATCGGAGGTTATCAATTGGCACATGTTGCCAGTCAAGAAGGGATACGCGCTGTCGAGGCGATGTTTGGTACTGAGAGATTCCCAGTGGATAAAACATCTGTCCCACGTTGTCTTTACACTAGTCCTGAAGTAGCAAGTTTTGGACTATCTGAAGAAGAAGCGAAAGCCCAATATCAAGATGTAGTTGTGAAGATGATGCCTTTTTCAGGAAATGGGAAAGCCATTGCAGCGATGGAAACAGATGGATTTGTCAAAATAATTAGTGAAAAACACTACCATCAAATTCTAGGAGCGGTAATTGTCGGAAGCCATGCAACAGAGATGATTCATACGATTTTAGCTGTAAAAGAAGCAGAAGGAACAATTGATGAGCTTGATGAAATGATTTTTGCCCATCCGACGCTTTCTGAAGTGATTGGTGAGACGAGCAATTCATTATTTGGACGAGCAATTCATGGTTAATAAGGAGGAAAAGAAAATGACAAAAATGACAAAAGATCAAGCAAAATGGATCCTAAAAACAATGTACGATATCCGTAATTTTGAAAACCAAGTGCATGATATTTTTACGACAGGTGAAATTCCAGGATTCGTTCACTTATATGCTGGCGAAGAAGCAATTGCAACAGGCGTCTGTGCGAATTTGACAGATGATGATTATATTACAAGTACGCACCGTGGTCATGGACATTGTATCGCAAAAGGTTGCGACTTAGATGGCATGATGGCTGAAATTTATGGGAAAGAAACAGGCTTAAATAAAGGAAAAGGTGGCTCGATGCATATCGCCGACGTCGGTAAAGGAATGCTTGGGGCTAACGGTATGGTCGGTGGCGGCTTCCCAATCGCTGTCGGAGCGGGCTTACGAAATAAATATCTAAAAACAAAAGATGTTGCGGTATGTTTCTTTGGTGATGGCGCTGCGAATGAAGGGACGTTCCATGAAGGAATTAATATGGCGTCGATTTGGAAATTACCGGTCATTTTTGTTAACGAAAATAACTCATTTGCGGAAGCAACACCGCAATGGTATTCATCCGGTTCTAAAACAATCGCCGAACGTGCAGCAGCATATGGCATTCCCGGTGTAAGAGTGGATGGCGATGACTTGTTTGCAGTCTATGAAGCTACTGGGGAAGCAATCGAGCGTGCACGAAAAGGCGAAGGGCCAACACTGGTTGAATGTGTAACGTATCGCAATTACGGGCACTTTGAAGGTGACGAACAAAAATACAAAAATATAGATGGTGAAGAAAAAAATCGCCAAGATCGCGATTGTATTCCAGAATTTATCGAAAAAGCAATTGCGAAAAAATTATTAACGAAAAAAGAAGCAGAAGAAATTGCTGAAAAATCAACTACTGATATTGCGCATGCCATTAAATTTGCTGAAGAAAGTCCAGTTCCACGCCCAGAAGCATTGTATGAAGATGTATTCGCAGACTAAGCAGAGAAAAAGGAGAGAAGAAACATGACTAGAAAAATTACTTTTATGAAAGCTATTAACGAAGCATTAGAACAATCAATGGAGCGTGACGATCGAGTAATCTTACTTGGTGAAGATATTGCCGGAGGAGCAAAGGTTCCTCACTTAGAAGAGTCAAATGAAGATGCTTGGGGTGGCGTGTTTGGTGTCACAAAAGGTCTGATGCCTAAATTCGGTCGCGAACGTGTGATTGATACACCAATCTCAGAAATGGGCTACATGGGAGCGGCAGTTGGTGCTGCTGCTACAGGATTACGTCCAGTCCCAGAATTGATGTTTAATGATTTTATTGGTTTTTGTTTTGACACAATCTTAGCTCAAGGCTCTAAAATGCGCTATATGTTTGGAGGAAAAGCGAAAATTCCGATGACTGTCCGTACGTGCCATGGTGCAGGCGCAAGTGCCGCTGCTCAACACTCAGGATCATATTATGGCATTTTTGGCTCTATTCCAGCGGTCAAAGTAGTTGTCCCTTCTAACCCTTATGATGCTAAAGGATTACTAACGGCTGCTATCGAAGATGACAACATTGTTATTTTCTCTGAAGATAAGACTCTTTATGGCTTAAAAGGTGAAGTGCCAGAAGAGTACTATACTGTTGAAATCGGAAAAGCAAAAGTAAAACAAGAAGGAACGGATTTGACCATTGTGACTATCGGAAAAATGTTATACGTTGCTCTTGAAGTGGCAGATAAATTAGCGAAAGATGGCATCTCTGTAGAAGTAATCGACTTGGTTACTGTAGCACCGTGGGATCAAGAAACGATTATTCAGTCAGTGAAGAAGACAGGTCGTTTAATCGTGATTGACGAAGCCAATCCCCATAATAATACTGCGACAGATATTGCATCTATCGTCGGAGACAAAGCATTTGATTATCTAGATGGACCAATTAAATGTGTCTGTGCACCAAATACACCCGTACCATTTGCTACAAACTTAGAACAATTATACTTACCAAATGCAGACCGTGTATTAGAAACTGCAAATGAATTAATCGCGGACTTAAAGAAATAAGAGGAGGTGGATAGTGAATGGCAACAGAAATTACAATGCCTAAATTAGGGCTTACAATGACAGAAGGAACCGTCGACAATTGGGCGAAAAAAGAAGGCGATGCCGTTAGTAAAGGTGAAGTTGTATGTACAATTAGTTCTGAAAAACTAAGCTACGACATTGAATCGTCAGTAGATGGAACATTGATTAAAATTTTGGTAGCAGAAGGCGATGATGCGGAATGTACTGCGCCAATCGGCTATATCGGAGAGCCAGGTGAACAAGTAAGCGGGGAGGCTTCACCAGCTGAACCTACTTCTGCTCCAGTAGAGGAAAATAAGGCAACAAGTGAGGAACCAAAAGCACAAGCGGCACCTGAAAGAAAAGCAGGTGAACGTATCTTTATTACACCATTAGCACGCAAATTAGCTGCTGAAAAAGGATTTGATATTGCCCAAATTAATGGCTCAGGTGGCAATGGTCGAATTACTCGACGCGATGTACAGCGTCATCAACCAAGTGTGGAGACTACTATTGCAGCCGCATCTTCAACCGTCGGAGCTGGCTTAAAAGGTATGCGTAAGACAATCGCTGAACGTATGATGCATAGCTTACAATCTACAGCACAAGTAACCATCCAACAAAAAGCAGATATTACGAATTTATTAGCATTCAAGAAAGAATTGCAATCTAAATCGAGTGTTCCATTGAAGGATGGTCAATTAAGTATTACGACCTTGCTTTCAAAAGCAGTCATCTTGGCTTTGAAAGAAACACCAGATATGAATGCCTGGTATCAAGATGGTTCTTATGAAAAACAAGAGGCAGTTCATCTTGGAATGGCCGTTGCCGTTGCAGATGGCCTAGTTGTACCAGTCGTTGAAGACGCTGATCGCATGACGCTTACTGAATTAGGTAAGACCTTAAATAGTCGGATTACCGAAGCTCGTGATGGGTCGTTAGCTGGCAAGCATTATTCAGGTTCGACCTTTACGATCAGTAATCTTGGCAAGAGTGGAGCAGAGTACTTCACACCAATCATCAATACACCAGAAATTGGTATCTTAGGTGTTGGGTCAATGCAAAGCCAATTAGCATTTGATGAAAATCGCGAAGTAGTTGAGTTGAAGAAATTACCATTAAGCTTGACATTCGATCATCAAATCTTAGACGGTTCACCAGCTGCAGAATTTTTAGGCCGCATCATTTTCTACTTGGAAAATCCGTATAGTTTAGTATTCTAAAAGGTTTATTCGTATTTAAGGTCGTGTGTCAGAAGTTCTACTATAAGTGAAAAGACAGAAAAATCAAAAGTTGGAAAGGCAACTTCTGGTTTTTCTGTCTTTTCCATTCGAAGCATACGATACATCGTGATACGTTTTGTAACATGATGTTTCATAAAACTTTCCGATTTGTTACAGTGTTTCTAAGAAAGTACGATTTTATCAACTGTTTTAATTTTGGCACGCTTTTTGCTCATTATCTAAGTGCTTCACATGTTTTGAAGGAAACGTGATGAATGATGCATGGAGGAATGTCAAATGAAAGCAGCAGTATGGTATGGACAAAAAGATGTCCGTGTAGAAGATGTCGAAGTAAAGGCGTGTGAACCAGATGAAGTTCGAGTAAAAGTAGCATTTACTGGGATTTGTGGTTCAGACTTACATGAATTTTTAGAAGGACCAATTTTTATTCCCGTTGATCAACCAGATCCATTTGCAAAAGGTCAAGCGCCTTTAACGATGGGGCATGAATTTTCTGGAACGATTGAAGAAGTTGGTTCACAAGTGAAGGATGTAAAAGTTGGCGATCGTGTAGCTATTTTTCCTACGATGTCAAATGAAGCAAAAGTTGAAGAAGTTGATTTGTATGATGGCTATAACTTTATTGGCTTGGCAAGAGATGGCGGCTTCGCTGAATATTGTACCGTTCCAGAACATTACGTGTACAAATTGCCAGATGAAATGTCTTTTGAAGAAGGAGCTTTAGTTGAACCAACAGCGGTTGCTGTACAAGCGTGTAAAGAAGGCGGTGTAAAATTTGGTGACAAAGTTGCTATTTTTGGAGCCGGCCCAATCGGATGTTTAGTGGCTGCTGCTGCCAAGGCTGCTGGTGCGGTGGATATTATCGTTTGTGATTTGTCAGAAGAACGTTTAGAAAAAGCCAAAGAATTAGGTGCGACAGTCACATTGAATTCAGGAAAAGTAAATGTTGTTGAGGAAATCCGTGCGATGACAAACGGTGGGGTCGATGTTGCTTTTGAAGTTGCGGGCGTTGAAGTAACAGTCAAACAAGCGATAGATGTTACGAAAGCACGCGGCATGATGGTCATTGTGTCTATTTTTGCTCATGAAATATCTTGGCACCCAATGCAATTGATTAACTCTGGTGTGAAAATCACTTCGACCATTGCCTATACCCGTACGACATTTGCCCAAACAATTCAAGCGATTGCAAGTGGTCAATTAGCTGTTGATCCAGTGATTACAAGAAAAATTGAATTAGAAGAAATTGTGGAAGAAGGCTTTGGTCTTTTGACTAGAGACAAATCACAATCGAAAATCTTAGTAGACATTCAAAAAGGTCGCTAATTAAAAATTAGGCCGCATAATGGCGATTATGTGGCCACCCTACCACAAAGATTGAAGCTGAAAAGCTCCAAGTAAAAGGTCCTGAAAATTCGAAAGTTGTTGTTCAAACTTTTGGATTTTCGGGACTTTTTGCTTGGAACTAATTTTGGGTCGCCGTGACGATTTTAAAAGACAGATTTTTTTGTGTCTCAGGATTATGGTCATTTGCATGAATTCTTGAATGGATACTCGTCAGTTTGCGAATGCTAAGGTGAGTCGCAAAAAAATATGGTTCTGTTGCAAAGTCTCA
>NZ_MAEL01000059.1 GCF_009933335.1 Candidatus Enterococcus willemsii
ACTCCTCTTGGGCGCGTAGTTTTTTTATTGCTTTCAATTACTTTTTAATATTAGCGGGAAGTAGCTCAGCTTGGTAGAGCACTTGGTTTGGGACCAAGGGGTCGCAGGTTCGAATCCTGTCTTCCCGATTCATGACACTATTCAGATGGAATAGTGTTTTTTTGTGTATAATAAAAGAAAAAGTTCATGGAAAGGATTATCTTAAATGAAAAAAATGAATAAATGGTGGAAACGATTTTTGATTGTACTCCTAGTATTGGTGATAGGTATATTGGTGGGAAATGGGTATATAAAAAAGAATACCTATCGGGCAACTGAATCGGCTTTAATGACATCTCAATTAGGAAAAGTTGAAAATAAGATTGTGGTTTTTGAAGGTAAAAAAGAAAATCCTGCTCTTATTTTTTATCCAGGTGCTTTTGTAGAAAGAGAAAGCTATAGTATATGGGCAGAGCAAATTTCTGAAGCTGGTTATTCAGTATATTTAGTACAAATGCCATTTAATCTAGCTGTTTTAAATGCGGATGCTGCTGAGCAAGTTATAGCAGATAATCAGTTAGAGGATGTTATTTTAGTTGGTCATTCTTTAGGTGGAGTGATGGCGAGTCGATTTACACATAATCATGAAAATGTAGTTAAGGGGATTGTTTATCTAGCTAGTTATCCAGATGAAAAAGGTAGTTTGCTGGATTTTAAAGGTGCTGTGTTGTCGATTACTGGAGAAAATGATGGTGTCTTAAATCAAGAAAAATATGAAGAAGCAAAAGCGTATTTACCAAAACAAACAAGCTATCGAACTATCGCTGGTGGTAATCATGCTGGTTTTGGTAGTTATGGTGCCCAAAAAGGTGATAAAAAAGCGACGATTTCAAATGCAGACCAACAAAACAAAGTAAGTGAATTGATTATCGAGTGGTTAAACGAACAAAAAGAGTAAGAAAGCATTTTCTTTACTTAGAATATCCATTATACTTATTAGAAAGTATAAAAAAGGAGTATTTACAAATGATTCCATTTAAAAATGTATTTACAGAGTATGCTATTATTCGTGGCAAACGTTTTACAAAAAAAGATAAAATAAACTTTTTGGCGGTTTTAAAAAAAGATTTTGATTCTTTTGGTTATCCTGTAGAGGTCGTACGAAAAGAAGAAAAAATGTTAGGTGAGCGATTAAACTACCATAATTTATACGCAGGTGACTTGGAAAAAGCACAGACGGTTTTTGTGACTTACTACGATACACCTATTTTGGAGTTTAATAAAGGGAAGTACGCCCCATTTACGGTAAAAAAACCTCAATTCTTAAGTGCTTTTTTACCAACATTGCTGCTCTCGCTTTTATTTTTAATGGGTTTTTATTTTTTACTATATCCTCACGTGAAAGATGCAGGGTTATTTAGTGTTAGTGGTGGACTTACATTTGTCGTATTTTTCCTGTGGTTTTTACTCTTACAACGTGTGCATTTAGGGGTCCCGAGAAGAGAGAATTTTGTGCGAAATACATCTAGCGTACTCGCATTACGTCACTTTGCAGCCCTACATCAAGGAGATTCTCGTTATGCATTTGCCTTTGTCGATGCGGGGACAACGAATCGCGTGGGTGAAAAGATGTTGCAGCAAGTTTTGAAAAAGAAAACTAAAATTGTTTGTTTAGATGCCGTCATTGCGACACCAGAGACGTATCTTTTTACAGATCAAAAAGTGACGCCAGTAGAAAATGTCATTATTCGCCCGAAAAAGGACCTGCCAGCATGGGGGGATATTCTGATTACATCAGGTGAAGAACAAGCTGGAAAAGTGCTTGTTGATTGTAATATGAAGGTATTTGATTTATCTGAAATGGAGCAGCGTTTAGATGATTTATCAGATATTTTGGAAAGAATAGGTTAGTGATAGTTTGTACCAGCTGAGAAACTATGAGATTGCCGATTTATGATACAATAGATAAAAAACAAGGAGGCGGATTTTTGAAAGGACAAATCAGAAAAGCATTGAGTGGGTTTTACTATATCCAATCAGAGGGTGAATTATATCAAACAAGGGCGCGAGGGAATTTTCGTAATCGAAAAATCACACCCTTAGTTGGTGATGACGTAGTGTTTGAAAGTACGAATCAAACCGATGGGTATTTATTAGAAGTATTACCAAGAAAAAATGAATTAGTTCGACCAACAGTTGCCAATGTTGATCAAGGGGTGATTGTCACAAGTATGGTAGAACCTAATTTTTCTTACAATTTACTAGATCGTTTCTTGGTAACACTAGAGTATAAAGCAATTGAACCAATTATTTATTTGAGTAAAACAGATTTAGTGACAGATAAAGCAACGATTGAGGAGGTTGTTACATGCTACCGTGAAATTGGCTACACGGTGATTGCAGCAACGACAGATGATGAAGCGATTGATGAATTGCAACGTTTATTCCCTGAACGATTGACAGTCTTTATGGGCCAATCAGGAGCAGGTAAATCAACCTTGCTAAATCGCATTGTGCCAGAGTTGGACTTAGAGACAGCTGAAATTTCAGAATCATTGGGACGTGGAAAACATACAACACGCCATGTCGAATTATTGCCAATTGCTGATGGATTAGTAGCTGATACACCTGGTTTCAGTTCGATTGACTTTTTGGAGATTGAAGCCAGAGAGTTACCAAAACAGTTCCCAGAATTTGTTGCAGCTGCTAGTAATTGTCGCTTTAGAGAGTGTATGCATGTGAATGAACCGCAATGTGAAGTCAAAAAACAAGTCGAAGAAGGAAACATCGCAGCGACTCGTTATGATAATTATGTTCAGTTCTTAGAAGAAATTGAAAAACGACGCCCTGTGTATCGTAAGAAAAAATAAAAAAATTTAAGGAGGATGTTTATGAAAATCGCACCATCAATTTTGAGCGCAGACTTTGCAAATTTACAAAGAGATATTGAATTTATTGAAAAACATGGAGGGGATTATGTTCATGTTGATGTCATGGACGGACAATTTGTACCCAATATTACCTTTGGTCCGAACATTGTCAAAGCGATTCGACCAATTACCAAGTTACCTTTGGATGTGCATCTAATGATTGTCAATCCTGAAAATTATATCCAACAATTTGCAGAAGCGGGTGCAGATATTATTGGGGTTCATGTGGAAGCAACGCCTCATATTCATCGTGCGATTCAAATGATTAAGGCAAGTGGTGTACAAGCTGAAGTCGTGATTAACCCAGGAACACCTGTTGCGGCAATCCAACATGTTTTAGCGATGGTGGATCAAGTCTTAGTCATGACCGTAAATCCTGGATTCGGAGGGCAATCGTTTATTGATGAATCATTAAGTAAAATTAAGGAGCTAGCTGCTTTAAAAGAGGCAAATGGCTATCATTATGACATAGAAGTGGATGGTGGCGTTGTTCCTGAGACTGCTAAAAAATGTAAAGATGCGGGCGCAAACGTATTTGTTGCAGGTAGCTATATTTTTGATGCAGAACAACCAGAAAAACAAATCCAATTGTTGAAAGAAGCGGTTTATTAAATGGAAATTTTAATTGTTGCTGGAGCACCTGTGGAAACTTGGCCAGTATTCACTCCAACCTACGATTATTATATTGGCATTGATCGTGGGGGGCTATTTCTACAACAACAAGGACTACCACTTGATATAGCTGTCGGTGATTTTGATTCACTAAATGAAAAAGAAAGAAATCTGGTTTTTCAAACAGCGAAAGAAGTCCATCAATCACCTTCTGAAAAAGACGATACAGATACGCAATTAGGCTTGTTGATAGCTTTGCAACGCTTTCCAGAGGCTAAGATTACGTTAATTGGAGCAACTGGAGGTCGTATTGATCATTTTTTAGCTAATTTGTGGTTAGTTTTGGAGCCTCGCTTCCAACCGTTTAGCCAGCAAATTTTTTTGAAGGATATGCAAAATACCATTCAGTTTTTATTACCAGGTGAGCATACGATTTGGCAAGAACCAGACATGAAGTATTTAGCCTATTGCTGTTTGACACCTGTGTCAGCATTAACGTTAACTGAGAGTAAATATGTGCTCCATGAAGTGGATGTTATGCAACCCACTTCGTATGCTAGTAATGAATTTTTAACAAATCAAGCAAAAATTTCGTTTAAAAAAGGACTTATCGCTGTGATTCAAAGCAAAGATAAATAAGACGAGACCCCCTATATTGTTTTCTTTGAAGTTAATTTTCAAAAAAACCATTAAGAGTGGGGTCCTGTCTTTTGTTTACGCGCAATTAGTGGTACAATTTAAGCTATCAGTTTGAAACTTTAGAGGTGCGCCTGTGAAAAAATTTAATCCAAATAAAAATATAATTATTACTTTAATATTAGCAATTATTGCAGTTACTGTTTTGAGCGTCACTGTTGCCAAACGTGCAAATAATCAAAAAGCATCTTTCGGTCAAGTTGTCGTTAATGATACGGTCGGTTTTTTTGACAAGGTGCTTTATGCACCTGTACGTTGGTTTGAAAACCGTGTCGAGTCAGTGGAAAATCTTTTTGTTACTTATCAAGAAAATGAACGTTTAAAAGAAAAATTGGATAGCTATGATGAAATTGTTCAAACCAATAAAAATCAAGAACGAGAGCTAGCAGCGTTAAAAGAAGAATTAGCGTTGGATGCAACATTGGATAATTATGAAAAAATTACTGCTAATGTGATTACACGTTCACCAGATACATGGCAAGATATGTTAATTGTCGATAAAGGAGCAACCGACGGTATTGAAGTGAATATGGCCGTGATGGCGAAAAAAGGCTTAATTGGTCGTGTGATTGAAGTCAATGCTGCTTCGTCGAAAATTGAGTTATTATCATCTGCGAATCAAAGCAGCAACCACTACCCAGTAAGAATTAGTACCAAAGATGGGGAAGCTTTTGGTGTACTAAAAGGATATGATAAAGAACGAAATGCACTGGTTGTAGAACAAGTCACAGGAGAAAATAATGTAGCGAAAGATGATGTCGTTCAAACATCTGGTTTGGGTGGCAATTCTCCTGCAGGATTAAGAATTGGAACGGTCATTGATTCAGAAGTGGATAAATTCGGTTTAGATAGAAAAGTCTATGTACAGCCTTATGCAGATACGCATGATTTATCTGTTGTGACAATTATTGAGCGGACATTAGGAGACAAATAATGATTAAACGAGAAAAAATTCAATTATTTACTGGCTTTTTCTGTTTTATCGTCATGCTATTGGACGCACATTTCACCCGTGCGTTAACAGATTGGGGCCAAGTAACATACATTTGGAATACCCATCTACTATTGCTACTCTTCTTGTTTGGTGCAGCTACCATGAGCAAGCGATATATGATTACGACAGCATTGATTATTGGTAGTATTTTTGATCTCTACTACATTGGCGTTTTGGGTATTTATGCAGTAGCACTTCCATTAGTCGTTTGGTTAATGTATGTGTTGTCTGAGACCTTATATCAAAATTTATTTACGTACTTTTTTGGGATGATTATTTTAGTAACGGGTTTCGAATTAATTACGATGGGGATTCAACTCTTTTTCGACTTGACAGTAGTAAATCCGATATTTTTTGTTACTCGTTTATTAGGCCCAACGTTGTTTGTTAACATTGTTCTATTCTTTCTTTTATACTATCCATTGAAGAAACTATTCGCGAATGAGTAGTTTCTTTTTTTTTGAATTGAAATGTATTTGTAACAATTCTTTTATTCGAATGTCATATCTTTATGTTACAATTCCGTTGTTATCGAAAATTAAGTTTAATAAAAATTAAACGAATTTAAGGATTTATTAAATAAAAAAAGAAACAACACGGAGGAATAAAAATTGAAAAAACGTGTATTAACGGCATTATTAACATGTTCATTGACAATCTCTGCCTTAGCAGCTCCAACTGTTGCTTTAGCTGACAATTATGATCAACAAATCGAGCAAAAAAACAAAGAAATTTCTGATTTGAAAAACAAACAAGCAGATGTTCAATCACAAATCAGTGCATTGGAAGGCCAAATCTCAGGTATTAACGCAAAAGCAGCTGAATTAGTAGAAAAACAAGAACAATTAGCAGCAGATAGAGAAAAATTAGAGCAAGAAATTGCTGATTTAGAAGTACGCATTGAACAACGTGAAGAAACAATTCGCAATCAAGCGCGTGACGTACAAAAGAACGGTAGCGATGCTAACCTTGTCGAAGCTGTTTTAAATGCAGATTCATTAACAGATGCTATTGGTCGTGTCCAAGCTGTAACAACAATCGTTAGTGCAAACAATGAGTTAGTTGAACAACAAAAAGCTGATAAACAAGCAGTAGAAGACAAAAAAGCTGAAAATGATGCAAAATTAGCTGAAATTCATGAAAACCAAGGAATTTTAGAGCAACAAAAAGGCGAAATTCAAAAGAGTCAAGCCGATTTAGATGTGTTAACAGCAGAATTAGCTTTACAACAATCTTCTAAAGAAAGTGAAAAAGCTGGCTTAGAAGAAAGCAAAGCAAAAGCGGAAGCAGAACAAGCACGTATTGCTGAAGAAGAACGTAAAGCCGAAGAAGCTCGCAAAGCTGCAGCAGCGGCTGCTAATGAGGAACAAGCAACAGTTGTAGAAGAACAACAAACTGCACCAGCTCAGACTGAAAGTAATAACGAATCAGAAGCACCAGCAGTTGAAGAAGCAACACAACCTTCTGCACCAACAACTAACAATAACTCAAATTCAACAAATAATAACAATGTGTCTGTTGATAATGGTTCAAATGAAACTTCAACAGAACCATCAGCACCAGTTGAAGAACCAACTCCGGCTCCAACGCAACCAGTTGAGAAGCCATCAACGCCAGCACCAAAACCAACAGCACCAGCGCCATCAGGTTCAGGTAGTGCTGTAGTAGCGGAAGCATACAAATACATTGGTGTACCATATGTATGGGGCGGAAAAGATCCAAGCGGTTTTGACTGTTCAGGTTTTACTAGCTACGTTTACCGTCAAGCAACTGGACGCGAAATCGGTGGCTGGACAGTACCTCAAGAATCAGCTGGAACAAGAATCTCTGTAAGCGAAGCACAAGCAGGCGATTTATTATTCTGGGGTTCACCTGGTGGCACATCTCATGTGGCGATTTCATTAGGTGGCGGACAATACATCCATGCACCACAACCAGGTCAAACTGTAACAACTGGTTCTGTTCAATACTGGGCACCAGACTTTGCAGTACGTATGTAAGAAGATTTAAAGCTGACGAAATTTCGTCAGCTTTTTTTATGCCTTATAGTAGAAAATAGGCGACAAATAAACCAAAACTTAAAAATGGTACAAAAGGCAGTCGAATTTGCGTGATACGTAAAATTGCATAGCCACAAAAAATGACAATTGCTGAGGCACTGGCGACAAGTACTAACAGGGCAAATTGATTTAGAGTCAACCAAGGACTCCATAAAAGAAGCAGGATAAGATCGCCTAGCCCAATTGCATGTTGATAAAAAAGAGACAAGCTACTTGCCAGTACTCCGACAATTGCTAGCGTCTCCCAGTGAAACTCTTGATTTTGATAAAACATGATCCACCACAACAGTCCATGAAGTGGGTACAACAAGCGTGGTTCAACCAACCAATAAAACAAATCTGTCAGTGTCAGTAAAAAAGCCGTGGTTAACCAAACTCCTGTGATGAGTTTTGCTGATAAAGTGGGTTGCTGCCAAATAAATAGCAACAAACCACCATAAATAAGTTCCGCCCACCAAGAGATGCTGGAAAAGCGCACCTTGCAACGCTGACAGCGAAAACGTAACAATACAGCAGATAATAAGGGAATCAGTTCCCACGAACGTAAGACTTGCTGACAGTGGTCACACTGCGAACGTGACAACATAAAGGATTTTTTTTGTGGGACCCGCTGTGCCACCACACATAAAAATGAACCTAGACAAGTTCCAATGAAAAAAATAAGCATAACAATTCCTCCCTAATAGTATGTACGCAAAAATAGCTGTATTTTGTGAAAAAATTTCTATTTGAGAAGGTTTCTCAAATAAAGGCTTTTAGTGTACATTTTCATCAATCCGTACTATGCTAAATATATAGAAAATGAAGGAGGAATCAGTAATGAGATACGAAAAGACAAAAGAAATTTTAAACCAATTGGTTGCAGATTTAAGCCAATTTTCAGTGGTGATTCATCAAACTCACTGGTATATGCGTGGACCTGAATTCTTGACATTGCACCCATTGATGGATGAGTTTATGGATAAAATTAATGAACAATTAGATGTTATTTCTGAACGTTTAATCACGTTAGATGGTGCTCCTTATTCTACTTTACAAGAATTCGCTGACCATACAGGAATCAAGGATGAAGTAGGTACGTATGACCGTACAATCCCTGAACGTATGGCAAAATTAGTTGAAGGCTATCGTTATTTAGCTGACCTTTACCAAGAAGGAATTGAAGTCGCTGGTGAAGAAGGCGATGACAGCACGCAAGATATCTTTACTGGATTTAATACAGATGTTGAGAAAAAAATCTGGATGATTCAAGCAAAACTAGGTTATGCACCAAATATTGATCCAGCGCACGAAAAAGTAAACTAAGAAAAGACCAAAGAAACAGACTTTCTGAAAGTCTGTTTCTTTTTTTCATTTTATTGGTAGAAAAACGTTGACATTATGCGATATTCTCGGTATTATATTAAATGGTATTGTTTGCCCCACAAGAGCCCCGGAAACTCAAGTGTATGTCAAACATTCGAACATGAAATTGGAGGAAAAAATCTTGCGTACAACATATATGGCCAAAGCTGGCGAAGTAGAACGTAAATGGTACGTAGTAGATGCAACTGATGTTCCTTTAGGACGTCTTTCAGCAGTTGTAGCATCTGTACTACGCGGTAAAAATAAACCAACATTCACACCACATGTGGATACAGGCGATTTCGTAATCGTTATTAATGCAGACAAAGTTAAATTAACAGGTAAAAAAGCGACTGATAAAATTTACTACCGTCACTCAAATCATCCAGGAGGATTGAAATCAATCTCTGCAGGTGAATTACGTGCTAACAATTCTCGTCGTTTGATCGAAACTTCTGTTAAAGGTATGTTACCTAAAAACACTTTAGGTCGCGCTCAAGGCATGAAATTGCATGTATATGCTGAAGGAACTCATCCACATGCTGCACAACAACCAGAAGTTTTAGATATCACTAACTTAATCTAATAGGAGGGAATTTCATTGGCACAAGCACAATATACAGGCACTGGCCGTCGTAAAAATGCAGTTGCTCGCGTACGTTTAGTACCAGGAACTGGTAAAATTACTATCAACAAAAAAGATGTTACTGAATATATTCCACACGCTGACTTGCGTGAAGTTATCAACCAACCTTTCGGCGTTACTGAAACAAAAGGCGCTTACGATGTATTCGTAAACGTTAATGGTGGTGGATACGCTGGACAATCTGGCGCAATCCGTCATGGTATCGCTCGCGCGTTACTAGAAGTAGATCCTGATTTCCGTTTAGCTCTTAAACGCGCTGGATTACTTACTCGTGATGCACGTATGGTTGAACGTAAAAAACCAGGTCTTAAGAAAGCCCGTAAAGCTTCACAGTTCTCTAAGCGTTAAAAACATTTATATATCAATGTTTTCAAGAGGTGCCAAGAAATTGGTGTCTCTTGTTTTTTTGAAAATAGAGAACAAAATAGAGAGGACTTTACAGGCGTACACTTCTTTAAAAAGGAGGAAACGGTAAGTTAGAGAGGTTCCCTCTCTATATCTTAGTGTTATTTTATTCAGCCTCTCGCACTTCATTTAATCGTCTCTCAAATGCTTCGTGAGTAGAAAGATTGACCACATTTGACGTATTCACATAAATTTCTGTTGTCTTAATATCTGAATGGGTCAAAGCTTGTGAGACCTCTGCCATAGTTGCACCGCCTTCTTTTGCTAAGGTCGCAAATGTATGTCTTAGCTTATGAGGTGTTGCATGTGCAAGTTCAGGATGTCTTCGCTGAATGCTTTTCATTCGATAGTTCAAATAATCAATATGAACTGGGACATTCATTTCATTTTTACGATTTGTATAAGTAAATAGAAATTGGTTAGAAGAAGTCCGAATATTTATTTGTTTTAGCATATCTTTTTGTTGTTTTTGCCATTCTTTTAATAAAGGAAGTAAAGAAGGTGGTAGTTGGAATACTGTTCTTTTCTTCCCTTTTGTCAGGGTTATATTGCTCTCTTTATCTAGTGTTTGAACTAAAGAAATGGTTTGTTTTTCAAAATCAATGTGTTTCCATTGTAGAGCGTACGTTTCACTTTTACGATCTCCTAGGTTGATTGTAAGAAGTAACAGTAAATAGTCTTGTAAAGAGAGCGTATCATGCTCAAAATCCATGTGAATGGCATTTAACCATTTCACAAGTTCTTCTGCTGTCAATGCCTCGCCATTTAAGATTCGTTGTCTTTTTAATTGCTCTTTTTTTGGTTGTCCTACAAATTGAATGACTTTAGCCAAACGATTGTATTCAATGTATTCTAAAAGTTCTGCTACTTCAAACAATTGATTAAAGTAACTTTTTAATGCTTTAATATTTGAATAATCATTGGATTTTTTTACAAAAGTTCTCAAAACTAAATTTTTGTTATCATTCAAATAATTAAGGGAATACTCTCCAAACATTGGTAAAAGATGATTCTTGAACAAATGTTGTGTAGCTGTTTGAGTAGATGAGCTAGGAATACCTCTACTTCGTCCACTAGCACCTGATATATACATTTCCCACCAAATCGTTTCGTAAAAATTTTTAAAGGTGATTACTCCTAATGATTCTAATGAACGAGCATTTTTATCGTCCAATACTTTATTGATTTTTTTGAGAATTTCTTTTTCGTCTTTTTTCGCTAACTCCTTTGTCTTGAAAGTTTTTGTGTATTTCTTTGAGTGGATGTTAGAAAGTTGCCGAAATTCTTTGGGATAAAAAACTTCTACTTTGTAACTCCCGTTTTTTGTTTGTCTGATTGCCATTTAATTGTCACGTCCTTTAAAAAGCAAACCAGTATGCAGAAACCTACATACTGATTATACGTTTATCTTTCAACATTTCCAAGCAACCACTGATCAATTGCTTGTTTATTAAAGCGTGTAACTCCTGCTAACCTAACTTTAGGCAGTCCTGCTTCAATAAACTTATCAAGTGTATTGTTTGAAACATGGAGGTAGGTACAGGCTCCCTTTTTTGTCATATATACCTGTTCTAATCTACAGTCTTCTCTTGCACGTTCTATCTCCTTTTTTATGTGTAGGTAGACAGTAGCTTGTAACTCATTCAATTGCTCATCTGATAATGAAATAGATACAGTGTTCATACCGAATACCTCCTCAACTTACTTTCCTTCTTTTTCTAAGATAATCTTCTCTGCTTTGTAATACATAGGATTTCCAGCCATAGAGACTTCTAAATTTTCAAAGCGACATTTGACACTGTCTGATTTCATAATCGTTTCATTCGTTATAACAAGCTCTGTCCCTAAAACAGTTACTTGTGTAGATTTTTTTCTAAATTGTCCATCTAAGATAGTGACAGAATACTTGTACCCGATAATGGTTTCTGTATCAAATTTTCGTGGTCGCCCATCAGAACCTAAGATGACCTCTCCTGTTTTTTCATTTGTTCGTTCTTCTTGTTCAAATTTTGGCATGACTTCATCTAATTCAAATCGTTCTCCGATATGTGATAAATCAAAATCTCGTTGTGCTAACATTTTTGCCATAGTCATTTCCTGCTTTCTTTGATATAATATAGTCAATAAGTTTTCCTAGTCACCTGTTCGAGAGGTGGCTTTTTTTGTTCGTTCAACAATAGGCTCTACTAATTCTGTTCGTCCGTATTGAGTGGCTCTTTTTTGCAGTTCACTTGCTAAATCAGGCGGAAATAGAACCTCCTTTTCCTCGTAAACCATTCGTTCATCATGAGATAATAAGTGATTCTCAATGCAAAATAGATAAGCGTGGTATACTGCAATTGCTCCATGATGGAAATACCAATCAAATTTCTTTACCAGTCCTGATTTAGTTTTTGGAATAGAGAGGGAAAAAGGACGAGATTTTCCAAGAAATTTTACCCAAGCTCTTAAAGGAGTTTTGAACTCATCATCCGTATAAAATTTTACCTTCGCTTTTAAATATCCTTTGACTAAATCTATCAATTCAATATCTAATGCTAAATAGTGACGAACAAATTCATGGGCTTTTTCTCTTCGGAAAACAATTTCAGTTCGTATCCAAGGGGGAATATCCTTTTTTCGTACGCCTTGTTTTTTTGCTTGTTCTGCCTGTTTGTCATAAAACTTAAGGCGATCATCCGCAGAGGGTGGTTTTAGATAAACAGTCATCCCTTTTTCCTTTGTCTCAAGCCCATACACATCAAAATAGGTGCTTTTCCCATAAATAAATCGTTTTTTTCTACAAATCTTCATTAACTGCTGAGGAGTGAAATAAGGAATAGTATTCCAATCATCAATTGCTGGGTCAACTCGAGTAATCCTGAATTGATTTTCATATACTTGAAACAAATTCAGTAGAAAGTCTTTCACCGTCAATTTCATTTTGCCAAGCACTTCTGTTCGATAAAATTCTAATGCTTCTCCACTCATTACCAACATACAATCCAATTTTTGTTCAGATGAATCAAAGTAAATACGGATGGCTCCATATTCTACTACATGATCATAGTCATAATGTTCTAGTTTTCCTTGTTTTAAGAAAAAATAGTCACTGGGAATACCTAAAACATTGTGAATAATTGTATCCAGAGGCTCATTAATGAATAACTGAATTTGAATCCAATCAAATAGCGCTCGCAAGTTATTCTGAGATGCCAAGTCATCAATCACCTCCTTTTTCTGAGACTACCATTGAAAAAAAGTGAGGGTACTTTTTTTGCCAAAATGGATTGTCTAGAAACGCTGATGTAACAGTATTATCCATTGATTTCAATCTAGTCTAGAGGGTGGTGTTACTACACACCCTCATTGGCGAGAACGTTCGCTAACCCATGACAGCACTTTTGACCCTGCGTCGCTTTGTGCGCCCTCGGTCAAAATCTGCCTAGGGTGACGCCCGCTCCCGCCAATAGTTTTTTAGGCTTCCCTTACTTTTAAGCGCTTGTTCTAGCTTTTCGAGTCGTTGAGTCAACCGATAGTTTTCTTGCGCAAAACGAATTTTCTGTTGTTCTAGCTCATGTATTCGGCTATTGTGAGAATTAACAATCTTTTGAACCCGTTGAATAGTAGTTGTTAAGCGTTCATTTATGCGTGGTAGTGTCAGTTGTTGCTCATTCTTGAATGCTTGTTGGATGGCATTATTCAGTCCTAATTTTGCTTTGTTTGAAGCGATAAATTGAAATTTTTGAATGTCTTCTTCTGTGTAAGCAAGAAACCGAACTTGCGTGTGTTTGTAGCCAACATTCATATGGTCGTATTCAAATATGGCGTCGCATAAATTTATTGCACGTTCTGTCCAACGCCTTAGGGTGCGAGTAGAGTTTAGATTCGTTACCTGTTCAACGACTTGTCTGCTTGTATAAGGCATATTTTTTCCCTCCTTTCAATTTTTCTCATTTAGCTATCTAAATTTAAAGAAACATGTTAGAATAAATCTGTAATCTCCAAATAGGTATAATTAATAATATACCTATTTGGAGATAATGTCAATGGAAAAATGGAGAAGGTGTAGAAATGTTTAAAGAGAGATTAAAAAATTTACGATTGGCACAAGGAATGACACAAGTTGAAGTGGCAAGTGCTTTAGGCATTAGTCAACCTAACTTTAGGCGTTGGGAAGCAGGCGAAAGAGCACCATCGAGTGAAACACTGGAACGATTAGCGGACTTTTTTCATGTGTCTACAGACTATCTTTTAGGAAGAACAGATTCTAAAGAGAGTGTAGCAACCTATGTACCAACTGACAGAGGACAGAAATACGTTTGGAATGTTGGGATGTCTGACAATGCCACAGAGATGCTTACCTATGCTGTAAGAAACTTAAAGGAACGAGTACAAGATGATCTTTACATCATTTGTGAGCTGCATAATAAAATGAGCTGGACAGATTTAGATAAAAATAGGGATGAGTACTTTACTGAAGCGCAATTTAGAGATGAATTAAATTGGGTACGGCGCTATCTTGAAGCAGAAGATATCTCTATCTCTAATTCCTTATTTTGTGGTTGGGTGAAACAATATAGTATGAAAAAGCGATTTGATAATGAGCAAGAGGTGTTAGATTTTTTAGAAAAGGAATGAATGGAAAGGATTATTGAGTAAAAAATGGCAGTGAGCTATTGGGATGTGTGGAAGAATATTCTCTAAGGGGAAAAACAGTAAGTTAGAGGTGGAGGGTTGAAAAAAACTATAGATGGTCCGTCGGAGTAATTGTAGTTATTTTAGTATCTTGTTGCTTACTGTAAAAACTAAGATTCAAACTGACTTTGAAGACTTCTTATGAAATATTTCGTATTGGTAGACTGGCAAAAGACATTGAATTAATACTTTCGATTGTGTAAAAGAGTTTTTTTATTGGCAATCTAGGTGCAATCAAATTGAAATTTTTTTAACGGATACGAAAACACTTTCATAATATAGGGAAATGAACATTCTAATGGCTTACTTTGGAAACTTCTCCTAAATCCATGGATTTAGGAGAAGTTTCCGAATCTTTCATTCAGAGTGCTGTTTCTAAAAGAAACCATATATTTAGAAAATCATTGTACTACAAGACACCATTAGAAGTATTTTTGAGTTATATGAGGCACGATGATGTGACATATTAAAAAATATGAAATCAAATTTGGCGTAACTTTGATTTATTTGAATGGATATAAAACGGCTCCAGAAAGTCTTGAGTTGAGAAACATTTAAATTTTTAGAATTTAAAACAAAATTCGAAATTCTTTTGGTGTATAACAAGTCTTTTCTTTAAACAGTTTTCCAAAATGACTTTGATTACTAAAATGAAGGATTTCCGAGATATCTTTAAGGGCAATTTCAGTATTACTTAACAAATATTGAGCTTCATTTATTCTTGCATCAATGATGAATTGACGCAAAGAAGTATTTGTTTCCTTTTTAAATAATGATGAAAGATATGCTGGATGGACTGATACATAGTCGGCTATATCTTCATTGTTTATAGGTTGGTACAGATTCCTACTGACAAATTCTATCGCTTTATTGACAATTTCTGACGTATAAATCGTTGCTCTTGTCTGAAGCAATATGGAAAATTCTAATATTAAGTAATTAAGAAAAGTCGAAATTTCATGAACCTCTTCAATTTCATCCATTTTTTGAATCAGTTGGTCTGATAATCGATAAGCTAAATTTGGCGCGCATCCTTGTTTAATAGAAGCACGAGTAAGTAAGGTGATTAATGAAACAAGTCTATATTTTTTTTCTTGTAACTTATCGCGAGACAATGTTGTTTGATTGATCTGAATAAGATTGTTTACTAATTTATTTAAAGCCGCTAGATTATCTGATTTTAACTGATTCATAAAAAAATTTTCTAATTGATAATTATCTAAAAAATCATGAGGTGCGTCCATCGTTTCCGCTATGGAAACATCTTTTTCTAAAGCTAAAGATGTAAAGTTTTCTGATTCCTCAATTTCCTTCACTGCATAGTTATTCTGATTTTTAAGTATAGCAATACTTGCACCAATTTTTTGATAAAGTTGAGTCCAATCTGTTTTATTCCAGTGTGTTTGCTCGTGTTTTTTTAAAATAAGAACAAGTAAATAGTTATCTTGCTCTAACTCATAACGTACAGTTACAAAAATCAACCCCCTAAAATGCTTTAAAACAATTGTCTCAGGTTCAGCGATACGCCAAAGATTTTTTGTGAAAGAAGTCAAAACATAGGTATCATCAATACCAGATTCAAAAATACAAACCTTCTCTTTAAATAATGCAAAGGGACTATTAAAAATAGAGCGGATCAAATTCATTTTATCAAGCATAATTTCACTTCCATATTCTAAAAAAAATAATAAATATATTTAAATTATAATATAAAACAAGCGCTTTCTCCATTATAATAAACAAGAATTATAGAAGGGAGAAGAAATAAATGAGACAATTTCCGAAAAATTTTTTATGGGGGGCATCTACAAGCGCTTATCAAGTTGAAGGAGCATGGAATGAAGATGGCAAAGAACCATCCGTTCAAGATATTAGAGAGCCTTTTCCAAATACAACTGATTTTAAAGTTGCAGCGGATCACTATCATCATTACAAAGAAGATATAAAACTTTTTAAAGAATTAGGATTAAAAGGTTATCGATTTTCAATTGCGTGGACACGGATCATGCCATATGGAAAAATCAATGAACAAGGGATAAAGTTTTATGATGATTTAATCAATGAATTAATTGAAAATGATATTGAGCCGGTTCCAACGGTATTCCACTTTGACTTACCAGCTTCATTACATGAAAAAGGTGGCTGGAGTAACCGTGAGACAATAGATGCTTTCGTCACGTATTGTAAAGTTCTATTTGATCGATTTGGTGATCGTGTTAAGTATTGGCAAACAATTAATGAACAAAATATGCTTGTTTTTGCTGGAAAAGTACTTGATGGAAATCAAGCAAGTTGGAAAACTATATTTCAAGGCAATCATCATATGTTAGTAGCGCAAGCTAAAGCTATGAAAGTCTATCATGAGGGAAACTACGGCGGAAAAATTGGTCCTGCTCCAAATATTGCCTGTGTATATCCAAAATCAGAAAAACCAGAAGATATGTTAGCTGCAGAATATATGAGTGCATTTAGAAACTGGCTATTTTTAGATGCAGCGGTTTATGGAGTTTATAATCATATGGCGATGAAGATTTTAAAAGCTTTAGATGCAGAGCCTGAAATTACTGAAGAAGATCGTAAAATAATGAAAGAAAACACAGCTGATTTTATTGCATTTAACTACTATAATTCTATGACTGTTTCAGCAGCTGAAGATAATACAGACGCTCAAAGTAAAGACCAACAATCCGGTTTTTCAATCGCAGGATTCTTTAAATCTGAGACAAATGATCACCTGAAGACAACTGAATTTGCTAACTGGCCTATAGATCCAATAGGTTTACGAGTTACAGCAAACCAAATTTATGACCGCTATCGTCTACCGCTTTTAATTACTGAAAATGGTTTAGGGCAAGAAGATACTATGACAGAAGATGGAAAAATTCACGACCAATATCGAATCGACTATTTGAAAGCACATATTGAGCAAGTAGGCTTGTCTATTGAAGATGGTGTTGAATTTTTAGGTTATTGTCCATGGAGTGCGATTGATTTGATCAGTACGCATGAAGGATTTAGAAAACGCTATGGTTTTGTTTACATTAACCGTGATGATTTTGATCTTAAAGATCTTAGCCGTCATAAAAAAGATAGTTTTTTATGGTATCAGCAAGTAATTAACAATAATGGCATAGGGTTGTAGGTGAAAAATTTGAAAAAATATGCTGGAATAGATATAGGTGGATCATTTATTAAATATGGAATTGTCAATGAAACGGGTGAGATCATATTTTCAGATAAATATCCAACAGATCGTAAAGATCCCGAAGCTGTACTTGATCGATTAACTCAAATCATTCTTCGATTAAAAGCAGATTATGGGATTGAACAAGTTGGTATTAGTATTCCTGGCGTGATTAATCGAGAAAATAGATTAATCACGTCAGGTGCAATCGATAATTTGTACTTGTATGATGTGAGTCGTATTCTTTCAGAAAAAACGCAAACACAGATATTGTTGACAAATGATGCGAATGCCATTGCCTATGCTGAAAAATGGTTGGGTGCAGGTAAAGACTGTGATAATTTTGTTTGTTTACCTTTAGGAACAGGTGTAGGCGGTTCAATTGTGATTGATGGAAAAGTAATTAAAGGACGCGTTGGTGCAGCGGGAGAATTTGGTATGGTTCTTATGGGGTTAGGCAAAACTGAACCAGTCGGGTATGAATCTTCTAGTTTTTATTGCGGAGCAATTGCTGGATTATGCCGCATATATAATTACAAGTTAGGTCAAAAGGATTTTACTAAATGGGAACGTGATATTGAAACGATACTAGCATCAGCCGAGAATGGGCAAAAAGAAGCGATTGAAAGCTTTGATGAATTTTATCAAAATGTTGCAGTACTACTGTTGAACATTCGTGTGTCACTGGATCCGGAAAAAATTTTAATCGGAGGTGGAATAAGCGAAAATAAGACAATTATGCAAGGGATTCAAACCGCTGTTGAACAATTAGTTACAAGATACACAGATATGTCTGCCATAGGTTTTCCAGAAATTATGTCGTCTACATTAGGAAACACTGCTGGAATGATAGGGGCAGTATCACAATTTGTTGAAGGAGAAAAATAACATGAAAAACATGGAAAAATTTATTGATAAGTTTTTTGGTCCGATTGCATTGTATATGAATAGTAGCCCATTTTTTAGAGCATTGACAGATGCTTTCATGAGAATGACATCGCTAACATTGGGTGCATCAGTGTTAATGATTATTGGTTTTTTCCCTATTCCAGCTTGGCAAAATTGGTTGGTTACAGTAGGAATTTATGAAGATTTTGTTGCTGTTCAAAATGCAACAATTAATGCATTAGGCTTGTTTTTAGCTTTTACGTTTGCTTATAGTTTTGTAAAAATCAATGCGCCAAAGTATAATCCGTTAGTTTCAGGTTTGCTATCTTTAGCAGGTTTTATGATACTTATTCCTCAAAAATATATCCTTTATACAATTAATGGTGCAATAGAAGAATTACCTAGTCAGGCAACGATTCAAGCGACGAAAGAATTGAATGCCTTTTCAACTGACTATATTGGTGCATCTGGTATTTTAGTTGCTATTATTATCGGGTATTTAATTGCCAGAATTTATATTTATTTGAACAAAAAACATTTTGTTGTCAAACTTCCGGAAAGCGTTCCAACAAATGTGGCAGAATCACTAAGCCCGACATTTATTGCGGGAGCGATTATGATCATAGTATTTGTGATTCGTTTAGTATTTAAGTATACTCCATTCTTGTCAAACTATGGGAATATCTTTGCCTTTATTACAGGAGTTATTCAAACACCATTGCAAGATATCGTGGGATCACCACTTTCATTAATTTTAATTCTATCACTGGCTAATTTTTTCTGGTATTTTGGTATCCATCCCCAAGTTGTCTACAGTGTAATTACACCGATTGTTATTGCAAATAGTACAGCAAATATTGTGGCATATACGTCGGGAGAAACAGTACCATATTTGATGTTTGCAGTAGTTGGAGTTGCATGTGGTACAGGGTTTGGCGGACAGGGAGCAACGTTAGGTTTAGTTATTTCTATGATGAGAGCAAAATCTCAACGATATAAAGAAATGTTCAAATTGACAGCGGTTCCTTCAATATTCAATATTAACGAGCCTTTGATTTTCGGAATGCCAATCATCATGAACCCAATCTTCTTTATTCCAATGGCAATCGGACCTTTAGTGATGGGGTTATCAGCATGGGGATTAACTTCTTTGATTGATTTAAGTAATTACAATCCAACAATAGCTTTCCCTTGGACAACGCCTGCATTAGTTACGATGATTTTCCGCGGCGGCATCAGCTTATTTTTAGTAGGTGTTGTTTGCTTGGCAATCAGTGTGCTAATTTGGTATCCATTCTTTAAAGTAGCCGATCAAAAAGCGCTTGCTGATGAAAAGAAATTAGCAGAAGAAGAAAAAAAAGAAAAAACTTCTAGTACTTTGGTAACAGAATAAAAAAGTGTGCGGCATCTTTTATAGATGTTCAAAAAAAATAAGAAGACAGAAGAATGTAGCCGATTGTTCGGAATCACTTCTGTCTTTACCTATTATGGAGGAAAGATATGGGAGTACTTGGCGTTAGTTTATATCCGGAGAAGACAGATTATGAAAAAGATAAAGCTTACTTAGAAGTAGCAAAAAAATACGGTTTTTCGCGAATATTTATGAACTTATTATTATTCGAGGCACAAAAAGTAGAAGTAATTCTTGAGCGTTTAGAAAAAACAATCACTTATGGCAATCATTTAGGCTTTGAAACATATATTGATGTTAATCCTTATACATTGAAAGCTTTAAATATACAACCAAATGAATTGTCCTATTTTGCCGATTTAGGTGTAAAAGGAATACGTTTAGATATGGGATTTACTGGAAAAGAAGAAGCAGCCATGACTAAAAATTCTCTTGATTTAAAAATTGAAATCAATATGAGTAATGATGATCACTACTTAGAACGAATTTTCGATTATAATCCTAATCGAAATCAGTTGGTAGGATGTCATAATTTTTTCCCTCAAGCATATACAGGATTATCTATTGAGCATTTTATCCATTGTTCAAAGCGCTTTTTAGAAAAAAATTTACGTACGGCAGCTTTTGTTACATCTCAAACAGGTGAAATTGGCCCTTGGCCTCTACATGAAGGACTATGTACAATCGAAGAGCACCGTAAGTTATCCATTGGCGCACAAGTTAAGCATATGAAATGTTTAAATGTGGTCGATGATCTTATTATAGGGAATGCTTACGCTTCAGAGACAGAGCTTAAAGAAATGAGTGAAGCATTCTTTGAGAACGAACTTACATTATCAGTTATTCCAGAGCATGGTATTTCTGAATTGGAGCAAAAGATTATTGAAGAATCAGTTCATACGTATCGCGGTGATCGCTCTGAATATATGATTCGTTCCTCTATGCCTCGTTTTACTTATCGAAAGGAGTCTATCCCAAAAAAAGAACAATCAGATGTGATTAAACGAGGGGACGTCTTAATTTTAAATGAGGACTATGGTCAGTATAAAGGGGAAGTGCAAATTGCATTAAAGGATCGACCGAAGGATTCACGAGTGAACAAAATAGGGCATATTGCACCGGAAGATCAGTTGTTGTTAGAAGGGTTGCAACCATATACTAGTTTCTCATTAAAAATAAATAGATGAAAGAAGGCTAAGTATGAAAAAAATTTATTTTTTTTGTTAGGGTGTGTTGCGTTAATGTTTTTTAGTGCTTGTGGAAATAATCAGATTAAAAAAAATAGTGAAAAACAAACAGAAAAATCTCAGTATTGGCTGACAACATGGAGTCAGGCGCAAAAAGGAATAGGATTGTTTCCTGTCAATGATAATGGACGTACGGTAGAATACCAAATTCCAATACAAAATTCTGGAGACAAAATCAAACTTACTTTAGGAAATTATTATAGTGAAGAATCGCTTAAAATAGACAATGTTTCTATCTCAACGAAAAAGAACGAGGAATTCAAAAAAGTTACAGTTGAGGAAAAGCAGGAATTTACAATTAAAGCCAAAGAATTGGTAAAAACAGACCCGATTGATCTAGCAATTAACAGTGGTGAGTCTGTGTATGTAAGAATTTAGGTTCTGTTGCAAAGTTTTAAATAAAGAATAAAATCCCTTACGGTATCTATGATTTAAGCTGGGATTCCCAATAATACCTTGATTTCAGTACAGACCGAAAACCCGAAGAGAGTGCCTTCTTTTCGGGTTTTCTTATATAATCCTCGGATGGCTTCCATGCCTTTAATCGTGGTAGAGGCAGTGCGTAAACTTCGATAGAATTTATTGCGTCTCTTTACTGGACGATGGTCTTGTTCAATCAAATTATTCAGGTATTTAATGGTACGATGTTCTGTCCCTTGATAAAAACCGTATTCTTTTAGTTTCTTAAAGGCACTTGTAATAGAGGGGGCTTTATCTGTGACTACAACCTTCGGTTCATCAAACTGCTTCACTAACCGCTTAAGAAAAGCATAGGCTGCTTGTGTGTCCCGTTTTTTACGTAACCAAATATCCAAGGTTAAACCATCTGCATCGATGGCTCGATACAAATAATGCCATTTTCCTTTAATTTTGATGTACGTTTTTCCATGAATAAAAGGATTTTTTATTTTTCTTTTTCCAAATTTGATAGAGTAGTTTGCCATATTCTTGCACCCAACGATAAATCGTCGTATGAGAAACGTTAATGCCACGATCATATAAGATTTCTTGAACTTCACGATAGCTAAGGTTATAACGAAGATAGTAGCCCACGGCTACAATAATCATATCCTGCTGAAATTGCTTTCCTTTAAAATGATTCATCGTCATTCCTCCTGCTATCTTTTTCTAATATTCTACCTTATTTGATAGTAGATTTAAAACTTTGCGACAGAACCACAAAAGGTTTCGATTTTAATTCGTTCAGAATAGGTTATACTAGACAAAAGATCAGCTCCTAAAAGATGTGTTTGTGGTAAACACCATTTTAAGGGAAGCTGATCTTTTTTGCCCGAACAGCGTCGGATTAATTTTACAATCTAACTATTAACCAAAATATCAAAAAAAGTGTATCATTGAAAGCATAATAATTAAAACGTTTTTTACAAACGTTATAGAGGGGAAAAGTTAATATGAACTTAGTCGAAGAACTAGTCAATGTTGTTGGTAAAAAAAATGTTATTACTAACAAAGCAAAATCTTTACGTTTTAGGAAAGGGTACCGCTCAGGTAAGGGCGATGCAGTTGCAGTCGTATTTCCAACCACTTTAATGGCAATGTGGCGTGTGCTTAATGTTTTGCATGATAACAATATTATCATTATTATGCAAGCAGCCAACACTAGTTTGACTGAGGGATCCGTACCAGCCCCAGGTTATGACCGTTCTGCAGTTGTTGTGAACGGCATGAAAATTAAAGATTTACAGTTAATCAATAATGGGGAACAAGTACTAGCATTCCCCGGTACGACACTGTTTCACTTAGAAAATGAATTGCGACCACTTAAACGTGAACCACATTCAGTCATTGGCTCATCTAATTTGGGTGCATCGGTCATTGGTGGTATTAACAACAATTCTGGTGGTGCTTTGATCAGAAGAGGTCCAGCTTATACAGAGCTATCATTGTATGTTTGGATTGATGAACATGACGAAATGCACTTAGTTAACCATTTAGGCATTGATTTGGGCAAAACGCCCGAAGAGATTATTACTAATTTGCAGAACCGCAATTTTGATTTGAATCAAGTACCAGCTACTGAACATCATGGTTCAATGTTCCATCATGAACAGGTTGTGCGTGACGTTGAATCTGATAAGCCTATTCGATACAATGCAAATCCTAAAGAATTGTATGAAGTATCTGGATCGTCCGGTCACGTTGCGGCATTGGCTGTCCGCTTAGATACATTCCCAATGGATAAAAAAACACAAATGTTTTACATTGGAACGAATAATCCCGATGAGTTGGAAGATATTCGTCGCCATATTATGACGACATTCAAAGAATTGCCTGTTTCTGGTGAATATATGCATAAAAATGCTTATAAATTGGCCAAGAAATATGGTAAAGACTCACTAATTGTGATTGAAAAAATTGGTACGGGTCATTTGCCCCAAATGTTTGCGCTAAAAGCATGGGGCGAACGCTTTTTGAAGCACATTCCGTTTTTCAAACCTTATTTCCCAGATCGTTTGCTTCAAACATTAAGTAATTTATTTCCTAATCAAATGCCAAAGCGGTTAGATGATTATTACGAAAAGTACGACCATTACCTACAATTGAAAATGGCAGATAATGGTATTGAAGAAGCGCGAGAGTATCTCAAATCTTATTTTGACAAAGCCAGTGGCGACTACTTTGAAGCCGATGCCAATGAGACTAGTAAAGCGGCAACTCACCGCTATGTAACAGCTGGGGTTGCGATTCGATATCAAGAATTAAAACAGGATAGTATTGACATTTTGCCACTAGATATCGCGTTGGCAAGTAATGATTATAAGTGGTTCGAGCATTTGCCTAAAGAGATTGAAGACAAAATAGAACACAAAATTTATTATGGTCACTTACTTGATCACGTTATGCACCAGGATTATATTCTAAAATCTGGCGTCGATGCGCATGAACTTAAAAAAGAAATGCTTAAAATTTTGGATGAGCGTCACGCTGTTTATCCAGCCGAACACAATGTTGGGCATCTATATTTGGCAGCACCGGCCTTAATCAAGCACTATAGGAAAAATGATCCAACTAATAGTTTCAACCCTGGCATTGGTAAACAAACAATGTCTAAATATTGGGGCGAATACTAAAATAAAAAGTTTGTTAAAAAATAACCGTTATCGTCATTTGTCGATTCTATAGTGACCCCCAAAATATAG
>NZ_MAEL01000060.1 GCF_009933335.1 Candidatus Enterococcus willemsii
TCAGTTTACTTTCTAACTGGATTTTGAATCGAGTCTTTCAAGATCGTCTCTATGATCAATTAAATGTGACTATTAATTTAGATGTCGCACAAGTTGAGCAGGAAAACTTTCTTTCTAAAGTTCAAAGTTTGGTTACTGAGTATCAAGCCAATACCACACATCTAACCTTTGAAATAACCGAACACCAAGCCTTCGAACAATCAGAAATAGCGATTAAAAAATTATATGCTTTGCGCGAGATGGGATTTAAAATTGCCTTGGATGATTTTGGAGTGGGACATTCTGCGCTCGCACTTTTAAGTGACTTGCCAGTTGATATTTTAAAAATCGACGCATCTTTTATTACAAATGTTGAAGGCCAGTCCAGAAAAGGCATTATCGCACGTCATATTGTTAATTTAGCCAAAAGTTTAGGATTAGTTACTTGTTGTGAAGGAATTGAAACAGTTAAAGAAGCGAAACTTGCTCGCCTGATTCAAGCAAATTATATGCAAGGCTACTTATTCAGCAAAGCTCTACCATTGAACGAATTTCATCTTTTCTCACATACATGGAAAAAAGCTCATGAATAAACATACAGTAAAAAGAAAGGATTTTCTTTTATGAAAGAATTAATTGTTCGAGGTGCGCCACAAGAATATGAATGTCAAACCGGTGCATGGCAAAAATTACCCGCACATTTAAGCAAACGTAACATCAAACGAGTGCTTATTTTACACGGCGAACAATCTTGGGAGGCTGCGCAACCATACTTGCCTTCTTTAGCAGAATTTACAACCTACGCAATACCTTACGGTGGCGAATGTTCTGATAAACAAAGCATCAAGTTAACCTCTCTCATTCAAGAAAAAAACATTGAAGCAATTGTGGCTGTTGGTGGAGGTAAAGTGGCTGACTTAGGAAAATTAACGGCGTATAACAATCAAATTGCTATTATTATTTTGCCAACATTAGCTGCAACCTGTGCCGCATACACTTCATTGAGCGTTGTTTATCACGAAGACGGTTCTATGGATCGCTACGATATTTTTCCAACTGCGACAACTCTTGTCTTGATTGAACCAGAAATTATTTTACACTCTCCAATTGACTTAATGATTGCAGGCATTGGTGATACGCTAGCGAAGTGGTATGAAGCAGAACCTATGATTGACCAACTAGACACTCCTGCAATTGAAATTCAAGTAGCAGCCTTTGCTGCAAAAAAAGCCCGAGATATTTTATTAAAAGATAGCGCTGCTGCTTTAATAGCAATGGAAAATAAGCAATTAAATCAAGCATTTTTAAACATCTTGGAAACCAATATTTTGTTAGCAGGCATGGTTGGTGGCTTCGGAGATGACTATGGTCGGACATCTGGTGCACATTCCATTCATGATGCCTTGACAATTTTGCCTAACTGTCATCAAAACTTGCATGGAAACATAGTCGCTTACGGTATTTTAGTGCAATTAATTATCGAAAAGAAACACGCTGAAATTCTGCGTTTATTACCATTCTATCAACAATTGGGCTTACCGTCCTCTTTGCAACAACTAAATCTTCAACTATCAGATACAGACTACCAACGAGTAGCAAAACGTGCTACATTACCGGATGAAACCATCCATTTTTTAAAAGAAGAAATCACCCCGCAACTTGTTAGCAATGCAATGAAAGAACTGGAAGCCTTGGTAAATAACGGAAATTAAAGAGAAATATCCGAACGGTAAAGCATATCGTTCGGATATTTTTTAATTTCATTACTAGAAATTCATCTAAATATACATGTCATTAAATGATCGTTGACCATGCCTATTGATTGCATAAATGCATAGACACTCGTTGTTCCCAAAAACTTAAAACCTTCTTTTTTCAACTGCTTAGCCAGCTGATCGGATTCAGGTGTCGAAGCTGGTACTTCTGAAATAATTTCCCAGTGATTAATAATTGGTTGATTCGCCACGAACTCCCAAATAAACGCATCAAAACTACCATATTTCTCCTGAACTTGTTGGTAAACTTGCGCATTATGAACGAGTGCTTCCAATTTCTTTCGATGGCGAATAACTCCAGGGTTAGCCATAAGTTCCAAAAGTTTGCTTTCGTCATACTCAGCAATTATACGATAATTGAATTGATCAAAAGCCTCACGCATCGATTCACGCTTAGCAAGAATCGTGCTCCAACTCAGTCCAGCTTGCATACTTTCCAAAATTAACATTTCAAACAATTTCTCTTCGTCATGCAGAGGTTTTCCCCACTCGTTATCATGATACGTTTGATCCAACTCACTTTTTGCCCAATCACATCGTTTCATTGCTTTCCTACTCCTTTATTTTTTCAATAGCTGGAATAATCGAATCTAAGAAACTACTTTCACTTAACGTATTGACTTTAAGTAGTGCTGCTTGACTCCCGCCA
>NZ_MAEL01000061.1:0-1946 GCF_009933335.1 Candidatus Enterococcus willemsii
TTTACAGCAAATGATATTATAACGAAGTCGCAATTTTAGAAAAAGAAATTTTCGTTGATACATCAACAAAATTAATTAAAAAAAGTTGTTGACAAATAACAATTCATTTGTTAAGATAATCTAGTCGCTGCCAACAGCACATCGAAGTGAAAGAAACAACTTCGAAAAAAACTTTTAAAAAAGAGTTGACAATCACTTGTCGGTCTGATATGATATAAAAGTTGCTAACGCAGCACGGTAGACCTTTGAAAACTGAACAAAGCAAGCAAACGAACCAAATGTGTAGGACGCTTCATTTAATGAAGCAAACACAACAAGCAAGCAGTAATGCTAGCAACGTTAATTTATGAGCTTAACAATCTAACGATTGTTTCAAATTTTTTTATGAGAGTTTGATCCTGGCTCAGGACGAACGCTGGCGGCGTGCCTAATACATGCAAGTCGAACGCTTCTTTTTCACCGAACTTCGGTTCATCGAAAAAGAGGAGTGGCGAACGGGTGAGTAACACGTGGGTAACCTGCCCATCAGAAGGGGATAACACTTGGAAACAGGTGCTAATACCGTATAATACTTTTTCTCGCATGAGAGGAGGTTGAAAGGCGCTTTTGCGTCACTGATGGATGGACCCGCGGTGCATTAGCTAGTTGGTGAGGTAACGGCTCACCAAGGCAACGATGCATAGCCGACCTGAGAGGGTGATCGGCCACACTGGGACTGAGACACGGCCCAGACTCCTACGGGAGGCAGCAGTAGGGAATCTTCGGCAATGGACGAAAGTCTGACCGAGCAACGCCGCGTGAGTGAAGAAGGTTTTCGGATCGTAAAACTCTGTTGTTAGAGAAGAACAAGGATGAGAAGAGAATGTTCATCCCTTGACGGTATCTAACCAGAAAGCCACGGCTAACTACGTGCCAGCAGCCGCGGTAATACGTAGGTGGCAAGCGTTGTCCGGATTTATTGGGCGTAAAGCGAGCGCAGGCGGTTTCTTAAGTCTGATGTGAAAGCCCCCGGCTTAACCGGGGAGGGTCATTGGAAACTGGGAGACTTGAGTGCAGAAGAGGAGAGTGGAATTCCATGTGTAGCGGTGAAATGCGTAGATATATGGAGGAACACCAGTGGCGAAGGCGGCTCTCTGGTCTGTAACTGACGCTGAGGCTCGAAAGCGTGGGGAGCGAACAGGATTAGATACCCTGGTAGTCCACGCCGTAAACGATGAGTGCTAAGTGTTGGAGGGTTTCCGCCCTTCAGTGCTGCAGCTAACGCATTAAGCACTCCGCCTGGGGAGTACGACCGCAAGGTTGAAACTCAAAGGAATTGACGGGGGCCCGCACAAGCGGTGGAGCATGTGGTTTAATTCGAAGCAACGCGAAGAACCTTACCAGGTCTTGACATCCTTTGACCGCTCTAGAGATAGAGTCTTCCCTTCGGGGACAAAGTGACAGGTGGTGCATGGTTGTCGTCAGCTCGTGTCGTGAGATGTTGGGTTAAGTCCCGCAACGAGCGCAACCCCTATTGTTAGTTGCCATCATTCAGTTGGGCACTCTAGCGAGACTGCCGGTGACAAACCGGAGGAAGGTGGGGATGACGTCAAATCATCATGCCCCTTATGACCTGGGCTACACACGTGCTACAATGGGAAGTACAACGAGTCGCGAAGTCGCGAGGCTAAGCTAATCTCTTAAAGCTTCTCTCAGTTCGGATTGTAGGCTGCAACTCGCCTACATGAAGCCGGAATCGCTAGTAATCGCGGATCAGCACGCCGCGGTGAATACGTTCCCGGGCCTTGTACACACCGCCCGTCACACCACGAGAGTTTGTAACACCCGAAGTCGGTGAGGTAACCTTTTGGAGCCAGCCGCCTAAGGTGGGATAGATGATTGGGGTGAAGTCGTAACAAGGTAGCCGTATCGGAAGGTGCGGCTGGATCACCTCCTTTCTAAGGAAT
>NZ_MAEL01000061.1:2046-5004 GCF_009933335.1 Candidatus Enterococcus willemsii
TTTTCTTGATAAATCTTCTATCGCTAGAAGTAATTTATCAAAACCCAACCGCAAGGTTGATAAGGTTAAGTGAATAAGGGCGCACGGTGGATGCCTTGGCACTAGGAGCCGATGAAGGACGGGACGAACACCGATATGCTTTGGGGAGCTGTAAGTAAGCTTTGATCCAGAGATTTCCGAATGGGGGAACCCAGCATCTTTGATAGGATGTTACTTAGCAGTGAATACATAGCTGTTAAGAGGTAGACGCAGAGAACTGAAACATCTAAGTACCTGCAGGAAGAGAAAGAAAATTCGATTCCCTGAGTAGCGGCGAGCGAAACGGGAAAAGCCCAAACCAAGATGCTTGCATCTTGGGGTTGTAGGACTCCGATATGGTAGTCTTTTTAGCTAGTCGAACAACTTGGAAAAGTTGGCCAGAGTGGGTAAAAGCCCCGTAGACGAAAGGTAAAAAGCACCTAGGAGGATCCTGAGTACGGCGGAACACGAGGAATTCCGTCGGAATCCGGGAGGACCATCTCCCAAGGCTAAATACTCCCTAGTGACCGATAGTGAACCAGTACCGTGAGGGAAAGGTGAAAAGCACCCCGGAAGGGGAGTGAAATAGAACCTGAAACCGTGTGCCTACAACAAGTTAAAGCCCGTTAATGGGTGATAGCGTGCCTTTTGTAGAATGAACCGGCGAGTTACGATTGCATGCGAGGTTAAGTTGAAGAGACGGAGCCGCAGCGAAAGCGAGTCTGAATAGGGCGAATGAGTATGTAGTCGTAGACCCGAAACCATGTGATCTACCCATGTCCAGGTTGAAGGTGCGGTAAAACGCACTGGAGGACCGAACCCACGTACGTTGAAAAGTGCGGGGATGAGGTGTGGGTAGCGGAGAAATTCCAAACGAACTTGGAGATAGCTGGTTCTCTCCGAAATAGCTTTAGGGCTAGCGTCGAAGTTGAGAATGATGGAGGTAGAGCACTGTTTGGACTAGGGGCCCATCTCGGGTTACCGAATTCAGATAAACTCCGAATGCCATTCATTCATATTCGGCAGTCAGACTGTGAGTGATAAGATCCATAGTCGAAAGGGAAACAGCCCAGACCACCAGCTAAGGTCCCAAAATAACTATTAAGTGGAAAAGGATGTGGGGTTGCACAGACAACTAGGATGTTGGCTTAGAAGCAGCCATCATTTAAAGAGTGCGTAATAGCTCACTAGTCGAGTGACCCTGCGCCGAAAATGTACCGGGGCTAAATAGTTTACCGAAGCTGTGGAGTGCATCGAAGATGCATTGGTAGGAGAGCGTTCTAAGGGCGTTGAAGGTAGATCGTGAGGACTACTGGAGCGCTTAGAAGTGAGAATGCCGGTATGAGTAGCGAAAGACAGGTGAGAATCCTGTCCACCGTATGACTAAGGTTTCCTGGGGAAGGCTCGTCCGCCCAGGGTTAGTCGGGACCTAAGCCGAGGCCGAAAGGCGTAGGCGATGGACAACAGGTTGATATTCCTGTACCCGTTGCTTTTGTTTGAACAATGGAGGGACGCAGGAGGCTAAGGAAAGCAGACGATTGGAAATGTCTGTCCAAGCAACGAGTCTGAGTGAGAGTCAAATGCTTTCATTCGCGACGGATGAGTTGTGATGGGGAGGGAAATAATAGTACCGAAGTTCCTGATGTCACACTGCCAAGAAAAGCTTCTAGTGAGAAAGTAACGGCCCGTACCGCAAACCGACACAGGTAGTCGAGGAGAGTATCCTAAGGTGAGCGAGAGAACTCTCGTTAAGGAACTCGGCAAAATGACCCCGTAACTTCGGGAGAAGGGGTGCTGCTCTACGAGCAGCCGCAGTGAATAGGCCCAAGCGACTGTTTATCAAAAACACAGGTCTCTGCAAAATCGAAAGATGACGTATAGGGGCTGACGCCTGCCCGGTGCTGGAAGGTTAAGAGGAGTGCTTAGCGCAAGCGAAGGTACGAATTGAAGCCCCAGTAAACGGCGGCCGTAACTATAACGGTCCTAAGGTAGCGAAATTCCTTGTCGGGTAAGTTCCGACCCGCACGAAAGGCGTAACGATTTGGGCACTGTCTCAACGAGAGACTCGGTGAAATTTTAGTACCTGTGAAGATGCAGGTTACCCGCGACAGGACGGAAAGACCCCATGGAGCTTTACTGTAGTTTGATATTGAGTGTCTGTACCGCATGTACAGGATAGGTAGGAGCCGTAGAAATCGGGACGCTAGTTTCGATGGAGGCAATGGTGGGATACTACCCTTGCGTTATGGCCACTCTAACCCGCACCACTAATCGTGGTGGGAGACAGTGTCAGATGGGCAGTTTGACTGGGGCGGTCGCCTCCTAAAGAGTAACGGAGGCGCCCAAAGGTTCCCTCAGAATGGTTGGAAATCATTCGAAGAGTGTAAAGGCAGAAGGGAGCTTGACTGCGAGAGCTACAACTCGAGCAGGGACGAAAGTCGGGCTTAGTGATCCGGTGGTTCCGCATGGAAGGGCCATCGCTCAACGGATAAAAGCTACCCTGGGGATAACAGGCTTATCTCCCCCAAGAGTCCACATCGACGGGGAGGTTTGGCACCTCGATGTCGGCTCGTCGCATCCTGGGGCTGTAGTCGGTCCCAAGGGTTGGGCTGTTCGCCCATTAAAGCGGCACGCGAGCTGGGTTCAGAACGTCGTGAGACAGTTCGGTCCCTATCCGTCGCGGGCGTTGGAAATTTGAGAGGAGCTGTCCTTAGTACGAGAGGACCGGGATGGACTTACCGCTGGTGTACCAGTTGTCTCGCCAGAGGCATCGCTGGGTAGCTATGTAGGGAAGGGATAAACGCTGAAAGCATCTAAGTGTGAAGCCCACCTCAAGATGAGATTTCCCATTTCTTTAAGAAAGTAAGAACCCTGAAAGATGATCAGGTAGATAGGTCAGAAGTGGAAGTGCAGTGATGTACGGAGCGGACTGATACTAAT
>NZ_MAEL01000062.1 GCF_009933335.1 Candidatus Enterococcus willemsii
AGTGCATGGATTGAAATAAAGCCACTGCCGAGGCTAGACCCCGAGCGTATGGTTGCACTCTTTATGAGTGCATGGATTGAAATATCGACAGATAAAACGAAATAAAACGGCTTAGAAGTTGCACTCTTTATGAGTGCATGGATTGAAATTTGTCTTCGTCGGTCATAATCGCACGCTCATAGCGTTGCACTCTTTATGAGTGCATGGATTGAAATTGCTTTGCTTGAGCGTTCTCAAGAAATGGCATGGGATGTTGCACTCTTTATGAGTGCATGGATTGAAATAGCGCCCTCTATAGTGTCGTTAGAAGTATCTCTTGTTGCACTCTTTATGAGTGCATGGATTGAAATACATTACCGCCAACCAATGAATTATTGATTATCTGTTGCACTCTTTATGAGTGCATGGATTGAAATAAATTGTCAAGAAGTGCTACTTATGACGATTGGATGTTGCACTCTTTATGAGTGCATGGATTGAAATAAACGATATAAAAGGTTTAAATGACGATGTTGTTTGTTGCACTCTTTATGAGTGCATGGATTGAAATTATAGTGATAAAAAACTGCGAAGCTTATTGTTTAGTTGCACTCTTTATGAGTGCATGGATTGAAATTGACGTAAACACTCGTAAGTCGTATTCTTTAATGTTGCACTCTTTATGAGTGCATGGATTGAAATAAGTGTATCAAAATGACCTAAATAAAGTCGTTTTTGTTGCACTCTTTATGAGTGCATGGATTGAAATTCAATATCTCACTGACTGCAATCCGACGTTTGCCAGTTGCACTCTTTATGAGTGCATGGATTGAAATACTGAAAATCAGTGGATTGCATACTATGAAACGCAGTTGCACTCTTTATGAGTGCATGGATTGAAATCAGATTGTTATCAGTCATAACGAAACACCAGATATTGTTGCACTCTTTATGAGTGCATGGATTGAAATTTTCTTTTTAACAAATACATAGACCGCACTCACTGTTGCACTCTTTATGAGTGCATGGATTGAAATTGCTTGCATTGTGTATTCCAATTTACCATTTTCTGTTGCACTCTTTATGAGTGCATGGATTGAAATTACGGTTGTTATTGGTGTTGCCTAGAACGATTCTAAGTTGCACTCTTTATGAGTGCATGGATTGAAATGGATGTTGAAGTTATTGTTCCAAGGGGAAAAAAACGTTGCACTCTTTATGAGTGCATGGATTGAAATAATTGTTTCGGCTCTAGTGAAAAGTCCTCCATTAAGGTTGCACTCTTTATGAGTGCATGGATTGAAATTCGATATTGTCTAATCTGTTGTTAATATTTGTAATGTTGCACTCTTTATGAGTGCATGGATTGAAATATGGCGTAGTAACTCCCTGATGCTGGCGGACAAGAGCGTTGCACTCTTTATGAGTGCATGGATTGAAATAGTATCTTGAAGTTCCCATTGCGATCCATCCACTCAGGGTTGCACTCTTTATGAGTGCATGGATTGAAATCGGTAAAGTAATCAGAAAAAGTTTTAATGGATAGGGTTGCACTCTTTATGAGTGCATGGATTGAAATATTTGGAAACATCCATAATTTTTGAAAGGTCACGTTGCACTCTTTATGAGTGCATGGATTGAAATATTAAAGGATCAAAACTTATCTCGTATTGTTGCACTCTATAGAAAATAAAAAACGAACTGTCCTATTTAAGACAGTTCGTTTTTTTACTCTGATTATTCTGCGAGATTACTCATGACAAAATCAGTTAATTGTTTAGAAATTTCTTCTTTTTGGGCGCTTATTTCTTGCATAATATATGCTTCTAAGATTCCAGTTACACCGTAAGCCAAAAATTGTATTTTGAATTCATCGATATGTTTGGCGAAAATTTGTTCTTTTTTCTTTAATTGCTCCATTGTAAATAGGAGCAATTTATTTCTAAAAGAATATGAACCATGGCTACGGAATAATCGACGAAATAGGGCATGGTGCTCATCGAAAAATAAGAACCATTCATAGGCTGAATCCTGCATGCCAGAAGTTTTCATTTTTTCACAACGTTGATCAAGTTCTTCTAAATAGTTATCAATAATGGTATCCATTAAATCATATTTATCAACATAATGTAGATAGAATGTTTTTCTACCAATATCAGCTTCGTCAGTTAGCATTTTGATAGATATCTGATCTAATTCGTATTTACTTAATAAATCAATAAATGATTGTTTAATTGCTTTTTGTGTACGTACAATACGTCGGTCGATTGTTTTTTCCATTTTTTCTCCTTTCATACCCACTTTTTTATTTGTGTGTCATAATGACCAAACGGGAAAGTTCGGGACTTGATTTAATACTCTACAAGGAGTTATTATACAAGTGTAGATTAAATAACTCAAGTGTAACTTGAATAAAAGGAGAGAATTCTATTGTCAAACAAAGAACAAGTAACAATTAAAGGTCGTCACGCAAATATTTTTGGTGAAATTTATTTTCCAGAAAATTTCGATGCATCAAAAAAATATGCTGCGATTGTAGCATCTCATCCAACTAGTAGTAATTCTCAACAAACATCTTCTATTTATGCAGAGAAAATAGCTGCGAAAGGATTTATCACAATCACTTTCGATGCAACTTATCAAGGACGTAGTGGTGGTGAGCCTCGTAATTTAGAAGATCCTACTGTTCGTGCAGAAGATATTAGCTCTGTCATTGATTATTTAGTGACATTAGACTATGTTGATGACAGTCGTATTGGTGCGGTGGGTGTTTGTGCAGGTGGAGGTTATACAATTCATGCTGCTAAAACAGAACGTCGTATCAAAGCAGTTGCAGGAGTTGCACCAGCAAACATTGGTAACACATATCGTCAAAACTTTGGTCCAGAAGACAAAGTTATTGAATTACTGGAACAAGTTGGACAACAACGTACAGCAGAAGCGCGTGGAGCAGATCAGTTAGTAACAAATTGGATTCCTAATTCAAAAGAAGAAGCTGAAGCAGCAGGAATGACAGATATCGATTTCCTAGAAGCTGTCGATTATTATCGTACAGACCGTGGTTACAGTGAGTATTCACCTAACTTAGTTACTTTCACAAGCTTTGCACAAATTTTAGGTTTTGATACCAACGTATTATTAGAAAAACTTTTGACACAACCATTACAAATTATTGTTGGAGATAAAGTGGGCGGTTTTGCTTCTTATCGTAATGGATTTGACGTATATACTCGTGCAGCATCAAAAGAAAAAGATATTTTAGTCTTGCCTGGTGTTAGTCACTATGATTTATATGACCAACCAAATGGTGTAGAACCAGCTGTCGAAAAATTAGATGAATTTTTCACTAAATATTTAAGATAGTTAATGACTAAGTAGTTGAGCAACCAATCATGAAAGAGATGATTGGTTGCTTTTTCCTTTTGCTAAATACATCTTTCTTTTGTACAATAACGTGTACAAGAGGTGAGGAATAAGTGAAGAAAAAGTTATTGGCGTATTTAGCAAATCAAACGGCCTTTATCGATTTAACAGCAATTGACAAAATTTTTACTGCTACTGAATTAGCCAAAAAATTTGATGTCAAACGAAATACGATTAGCCATTATTTGAATCAGCTGAATGAGCAAGGTGAAGTCATAAAAATTAACTCGCGACCGGTTTATTTTTTTCATAAAGAAGCATTTGAAAATCAGTTTTATCCATTACGTCAACAAATTTACACGAATGCAGAAGAAATTGTGGCAGAACGGCCTTTTTTTGAGCAGCAAAAGGATTTGTTTTCGTTGTTAATTGGTTACGATAAAAGTTTAAGTCGATGTATTGAGCAAATAAAAATGGCGCTTTATTATCCTGATAATGGGTTACCTACTTTAATCACTGGTGAAAGTGGTACGGGAAAAAGTTTCTTAGTCAATTTAATTTATCGGTACTGTTTTGAAAACGATTTAATTAGTGAAGATGCACCATTTGTTACTGTGAATTGCGCGCAGTATGCAAATAATCCTGAATTACTAACAAGTAATTTATTTGGTCATGTCAAAGGTGCGTTTACTGGCGCAGATTATGATAAACAAGGCGCTTTTGAAGCAGCCAATAAGGGAATTATTTTTTTAGATGAGGTGCATCGGTTAAATGCGGAAGGGCAAGAAAAATTATTTACATTTTTAGATCAAGGAATTATTTATCGCATGGGAGATACTAATCATCCGATTCCTATTCAAACAAGAATTTTCTTTGCAACTACTGAGAATTTGGAAAGTAATTTTTTGACTACGTTTATCCGACGAATTCCGATTCAAATTGAAATACCAGCAATTGATAAAAGAAGCCATAATGAACGATTAGAGTTAGTATATAGTTTTTTGTTACAAGAGCAGAAGAAAATTAAAAGACCATTAACGGTGACAGGACAAGTGTTAACTCTTTTAACAAGTGCTAGTTTTAAAGGAAATATTGGTGAACTTAAAAATATCGTCAAAATAACAGTTGCTAAAGCCTTTACTGAACAACAGCGAGAATCGTCTGTTCATTTGACGATTTATCATTTACCAGAAAAGTTATTAATGGCATCCGATTCAAATAAACAAAATTCACTCTATGAAGAAGTGACCCTTAATGAACTTAGTTCGGTTACACAATTAGTCAATAAAAACCAACCACCGCAACAGCGAGTTATTCAAACATTTGAGCATTTACTGACGACTTTTCAGCAGTATGAATGCAAGTTAGAGGATTGTGATGAGATATTTACAAAAGAGGTAGAAACATTATTTGATTTCTTATTGTTTGAAACAGATCGTCAACACAAACAAGAAACACTCCTTTATTTAACACAATATATTCGGGAATCATTAAAGCAAATGGAAACGTCTTATCAAATAAAATTTAATGGAAATAGTATTTATGCCATCAGTTATTATTTATTTCAACGTAGCAGTAATAATTGGTTTCCAGAAGATGACATGATTGGGCAATTAATTCAAACGTTGAATCAAAAAATTGCTCATGCCTATCCTGTAAGTTACCATTACGTGGAGCGCATTTTAGAATTGAGCCAACCTAAAATTGATTTAGTTATTTCACCAATGGATAAAGTACTTTTAACTATTTATTTAAAACGCGTCGATTGGACAAAAAAATTAGCTATCCCGCGAGCGATTATTGTGGCGCACGGTTATGCTACTGCTAGCAGTATTGCCAATGTAGCCAATCGCTTTTTAGGAAAAGATATTTTTGAATCTTTTGATATGCCTTTAGATGTCTCTCCTCAGCGCATTGCAGAAGAAATATTAGATTATAGTGAAACGAATGATGTGTCCAATGGTTTAGTTATTCTAGTCGATATGGGCTCTTTGAAAGAAATTTATCAATACTTTCCTAAACAACTTCAAACATCGATTGTCATTATGAATAACGTTACAACAATGTTAGCAATTTCGGTAGGAGAAAGCTTGCAAAAGAAGTGTCCTTTAGAAGAAATGATTAGTACAGCAGTTTCTTCAGCTTCATTTGATTGGGAAATTATTTATCCAGAAGAAAATAAAATGAAAGCTTTAATCACCACTTGTTTTACAGGAATAGGAACAGCAAATCAAATTTCTCATTTGTTAGAAAAAAGCTTACCGTCTTCTGTAAACTTGAGTGTCATTCCTTATGAGTACACTATTTTACAATCAAAAAAACAACAAGAAACGATTTTTTCAATGTATGACGTCGTAGGAATTATTGGTACGGCGAATCCAGATGTAGGCAAACCATACCTATCTTTGGAAGAACTTATTTCAGGTGATGAAAATCAGGTATTGTCAAATTGGTTAGTCAATATTATGACAGAAGAAGAAAATAAACGATTTATGGAAAATATGATTCGAAACTTTTCCCTCGAAAAAGTGATTGATTCTGTGACTATTTTAGATACCGAAAAAGTGATGAGCGAAGTTGAGTTATTTATGCGTGATTTAGAGAGAGTCATGAATTCAAGTATACCTAATCCTCAAAAATTAGCATTATATGTCCATGTCAGTTGTTTAATTGAGCGATTGATTCGTAACGTGCCGATTGATAACTATGATGGATACAAACAGCTATATCAGTGTCAAAGAAAGACGCTTTTACAGATTAAACAAGCACTTAGTGTCATTGAACGAGATTATAGTGTCAAAATTCCTGATTCTGAAATTGCTTATATCTATGATATTTTATTTGGAACAGTTGATATTTCAACAATTGAAGAGGATTTTTAAGAAAAGTAAGTAGCATGCCACTATTGTTGGCATGCTATTTGCTTTTATATGGTTATAAGAGAGGTGAACAATGTGACGAAAAAAATTATTTTAGCATCTCATGGTAAATTTGCATCGGGGATATTAACATCACTAGAATTAATATGTGGCAAACAAGAACATATACAAGCAGTTGATTGCTATTTAACGCCGCAATTTGATATAGCAGAAACTGTTGAGACGCTGCTGAGAGAGAATAGTAAGGATGAAATAATCGTGGTGACAGATATTTTTGGTGGAAGTGTGAATAATGAATTTATCCACTATATTGAGCACCCTTCGTTTTACTTAGTTGCGGGTTTGAACTTACCATTTTTAATTGAATTAATAACCAACCTGCATCATATGGAAACAAAGACAGCTATTGATCAAGGGCTTACCAATGCAAAGAAAAGTATTCAATTTTGTAATGAAACAATCAAAAATGAAGTAGAAGAAGATGAATTTTAGGAGGAAGAAAAAATGATTATTTTAACTAGAGTCGATCACCGTTTATTACATGGACAAGTTGCTTTTTCGTGGACACAAAATTTAGGTGCTGATTGTATTTTAATTGCCAATGATGATGTTCCTACCAATGATATTCGCAAAACAACCATTAAACTAGCGAAGCCGCAAGGAGTCAAATTGGTTATTAAAAATATTGAAGATTCCATTGCTGCCTTAAAAAGCGGCGTGACTGATAAATATAAATTATTTATTGTAGTGGAGTCGATTCAAGATGCATACCAATTAGCCAATGCTTATCCAGAAATTAAGCAAATTAATTTAGGTGGTATTAAAGCTAAAGAAGGTGCACGTAGTATCGGCAAGTCGGTCAGTGTTTTACCAGAAGAAGAAACTTTATTAGATGAGTTAGTACAAAAAGGAATTGAAGTTGAAATTCGCCAAGTACCCAACGATAAGAAGGTACTCGTCCAAGATGTTTTATAACGAAAGGAAGTGAAAATGATGGTTGTACAAGCAATTTTATTAGGACTTGTCGCATTCATTGCGCAATCGGAATACGCATTAGGAACTTCTTTACTGTCTCGTCCAATTGTAACAGGATTATTTACAGGAATTGTTTTAGGGGATGTAAAAACGGGTATTATTATGGGAGCAACCTTGGAACTAGCATTTATTGGTTCATTTTCGGTCGGTGGATCCATTCCACCAGATGTTGTTACAGGAGGGATTTTAGGTGTAGCATTTGCTATTACAGCGAATGCAGGAACTGAAACAGCACTTTTGTTAGGTCTTCCAATTGCTACGTTAACACTTATTTTAAAAAATGTTTATCTAGGATTATTAATTCCATTGATGAATCATCGTGCAGATACCTACGCAGAAGATGCTAATTATAAAGGTGTAGAACGAATGCATTTATTGGCTGGTTTTGGTTTGTCCTTATTGTTAGCCTTAGTCGTCACAATTTCATTTATGGTAGGTAGTCAGACTGTCGGTAATTTATTAGAAATGATTCCAGAATTTATCCAACATGGATTGTCGGTAGCAACAGGTTTAATTCCAGCGCTTGGTTTTGCTATGCTAGCACGTCTTTTAATTAATAAACAAGTAGCTCCGTATTTCTTTTTAGGTTTTGCGTTGGCGGCATATTTGTCAATTCCAGTAACAGGCATTGCTATCTTTGGAGCAATCTTAGCGGTTATAGTGGTAAATATTATGAATGTGCGTGGACAAACAGTTCAAACAACGACTGGGGAGGTAGTAGATGATGACGAAGACTTCTAAATCGACAGAAATCACCAAAAAAGAGTTAAACAAAGTATTTTGGCGTTCTTTTCAAATGGAATTTTCATGGAATTATGAACGGCAAATGAGTCTAGCGTATGTATACGCAATGATACCTATTTTGAAAAAGCTTTATCCTAATAAAGAAGATATGTCTAGCGCGTTAAAACGTCACTTGGAATTTTTTAATACAACGCCACATATTGTGACATTGATTTTAGGGATTAATGCGGCGATGGAACAAGAAAATGCAGAAGATGCTAATTTCGATGTAAATACCATTGATAGTATCAAAACTTCTTTAATGGGACCTTTAGCAGGAATTGGTGATTCATTCTTTTGGGGAACATTACGTTTGATTGCCACAGGTGTCGGGACTTCTTTAGCTTTACAAGGGAATATTTTAGGTCCGCTACTATTTCTCGTTATTTTTAATGTTCCACATCTTCTGTTTCGATATTTTGCAACTGGTTGGGGTTATAAATTAGGAACGGGCTTCTTGAAAAAAATCCAAGAAAATGGTCTGATGCATAGTTTGACATTTGGTGCATCAATTATAGGTTTGATGGTTGTAGGAGGAATGACTGCGACGATGATTGATATTAATATTCCGATTCAAATTGGAAGTGGCGAAAATGCAGTCACTGTTCAGAGTATTTTTGATGATATTGTTCCACATATTTTAAATTTAGGTGTCTTTGGAGCAGTATTCTATCTATTGAAAAAAGAAGTTAAACCACTTAGTGTGTTATTAATTTTAGCAGTCGTCGGTATTTTAGGGTCATTAATTGGATTATTTTAGGAGGGAATTTTGTGAAAACAATGCTAGATTATATTCAAGAGGAACCTGAAACCCTTCAAGCAATTTTGGATAATTACCAATTTAAACAGGATGAAAAATTTGAAAAACTTACGCATTTACTCATTTTAGCAACTGGTTCATCATATAATGCGTGCTTGTCTGCCAAAGTATTTTTTGAAAAAGTGAGTGGTATTACGGTCAGTATTGAAGAGCCATATCACTTTAATCATTACGGAAAAATAACTGCTGAGACAAATGGTATTTTAGCAGTTTCTCAAAGTGGTAAAAGTGCATCGACGATTGATGCGATGCAGCATACGAAAAAGGACTTAGTTCGATTAGCATTAACCAGCAATTTAGACAGCCCAATTGCAGAAGGAGTCGACGAAGTCATTGATTTAGGGATAGGGATAGAGACAGTAGGGTTTGTGACAAAAGGATACACAGCAACTGTTCTTCACCTTATGCTATTAGGATTGACCATTGGTTTGAATAAAAAACAGGTAACAGAAACCGATGTCTCCAATTATAAAAAACAGTTACAACAACTAATAACCGCTATTCCAAGCATTATTACAAATAGCCAAGTGTTTTTTGAAAAACAAAAAGATAGCTTTCAACTATCTACAAGGTTTATTGCGATTGGTTATGGCGCAAATTGGGGAACAGCCAAAGAATTTGAAACGAAATTTACAGAGACTGTTCGGCAACCTTCCAGTGGGTTTGAACTTGAAGCGTATATGCATGGTCCATATTTGGAAGCAGATGCAGAGCATACCTTATTCTTTATTGAGAATGAAAGTCCGCAAGCAGAACGCTCGTTGCAATTAAGAGCGTATATGCAAGACTATGTAGGGAAAACTTTTACCATTACTACTGCAACGAGTCATGAAGCAGATATGTTGGGTTTAAATATTAGGTGTGATGAAGATTTAACACCACTCATTCAAATTATTCCTTTTCAATTGTTTGCTTACCAAACCGCAACATTCAAAGGAATTGATTTAAGTAAAAGAATTTTTGATGATTTTGATACGGTCTTAAAAAGTAAGAGATAAAAGGAGAAAAATTATGTTGAAATTTGATGAACAAACACAAATAGCTAATATTCAAGGAGCACTAGCTTTACGTTCAGAAGTGGAAGCCATTGTTGATAAAGTGTATGCTCAAGGGTTTGATAATATCTATTATTTAGGAATTGGGGGTACGTATGCTTCCTCTATGCAAGCAGTTACCTACATGAACGGCAAAAGCGACTTACCAGTGTATGTTCAACATGCTGCGGAATATTATACGACAGGTAATCGACGTTTAACAAAAAATTCTATCGTCATTGTTTCCTCAGTGACAGGAACTACACAAGAAGTAGTCAAAGCGCTTGAAGAAATGAAAGAAGTCGGAGCAACCGTAATTGGTTTTATCGATACACCAGATACAGCCTTAGCAAATCTTTCGGATTATGTAATTACGTATCCTGCACCAGGAACAGAGCAATTAAAATTCTTTATGGTAGCTGATCGCTTAATGAAATTAAATGGTGAATTTGAAGATTATGACGTTTACTACCAAGAATTAGAGCAACATTTGGCAACAGGTTTAATTGAAGTGGAGAAAAAAGCAGAAGCATTTGGTAAAGAATTTGCTGAAAAACATCGACATGATGCCATGCACTATTTTATTGGTGCAGGTAATCAATGGGGAGCTGTTTATTCCTATGCAATGTGTTATTGGGAAGAACAAAGTTGGTTGCGCTCAAAATCTATTCATGCAGCTGAATTCCTTCATGGAACATTGGAAATTGTTGATGAAACGACTCCAGTAACAGTTTTTCTAGGAGAAGATGAACAACGTCCGTTAAGCGAACGTGTTGCTGCATTGCTACCAAGAATCTGTGCAAACTATACATTTATCGATACGAAAGATTATCCAGTGAAAGGAATTAGCGAGAAATATCGTGGACGAATTTTATCACATCTTATTATGCATTGTGTAACGCAACGAATTGATGCCTATGTCGAAAAATTAAACTGTCATCCGTTAGATATTCGTCGTTACTATCGTCAATTTGAGTATTAAATCCTTTGAACTATCAACCTTTTTTTAGGTTGGTAGTTTTTTTAGTACTTTCACTTGACATATGAATGAGTATTCAAGTATACTTGTGTTAACAAATGAGAAATCATTCATATGACAAATGTGGAGGAGAAAAACGATGGAAGATTTAAAAACAACACACACGAATCATCATAATCATAGTCATAATCAGGAGCATCATCATGAACACGGACATGCACATGAGCACCATCATGGTGGGAAAATGACCGTTGTCTTATTTTTTGTAGGGTTAGTCATGTTCTTAGTTGGTCTATTTTTTCATCAAAATAATGGTGTCATAGCAAATGTATTGTTTACAGGGACGATTTTATTTAGTGGTTTTCATATTATCATTGAAGGGTTAGGTGATACGGTTCGTGATAGTATTGAAGCGAAGCGGTTTAGACCCAATTTGCATTTATTGATGACATTAGCGACACTAGGAGCCGTAGCAATTGGTAATTTTGAAGAAGGTGCTTTGCTGATTTTGATTTTTGCCGCAGCACATTTTTTAGAAGAATATGTGGACGGAAAAAGCAAAAGAGAAATTACGAATTTATTAAACATGAACCCAACGGAAGCGCGATTGATTTTGGCAGATGATACAGTAAAAGTAATATCCGTTGATGATGTGAAGGTTGGCGCTCGCTTGCAAGTGTTGAATGGCGATCAAGTACCGACAGATGGTGTAATTCTTAGTGGGAGAACAGCAATTGATGAGTCATCTATCAATGGGGAGAGCATGCCAAAAGAAAAAAATGTTGGTGATGAAGTATTTGGAAGTACCATCAATGGTTCTGGAACTTTCACAATGGAAGTAACCAAAGATAGCTCTGAGACGGTCTTTGCGAAAATTTTACAACTTGTGAATCAGTCACAAGGAAATTTATCAAAAACAGCGACGTTTATTAAGAGGATGGAACCTATTTATGTGACAATTGCTTTGCTATTGTTTCCATTGGTGGTTCTATCTGGTCCTTATTTGTTAGGTTGGTCTTGGGATTTGAGTTGGTATCGTGGGATGGTTTTTCTAATTTCGGTTTCGCCATGTGCGTTAGCAGCTAGTGCCGTACCGACGACGCTGTCTACGATTTCGAACCTTGCGAAAAAAGGAGTATTGGTCAAAGGTGGCGCATTTTTATCGACATTAGCTGGTGTGAAGGCATTTGCTTTTGATAAAACAGGGACCCTTACAAATGGGAAACCTGTAGTGACGGATTATTCCTTCGAGGACAATCAAGAATTGATTGATATCGTGGTATCCATGGAAAAACAAACCAATCATCCGTTAGCAACTGCGATTATCGCTAAATTTCCGACAAGTAATGTATTAGACTTAACTGTTGAAAATGAAGTCGGGAAAGGTTTATCGGCAGTTTATCAAGGCCACAACTATCGTATTGGTAAACCAAGTTCTTTTATGCAAGTACCTGAGGCGTTAAAAGCAGAAGAACGTCAATTGGCGCAAGAAGGCAAAACTGTGGTCTTTGTTGCCAAAGATGAAGTAGTTGTCGGCTTACTTGCACTAATGGATGTTCCAAATAAAGATGCGAAACAAGCAATTCAGTATTTCCAACAAGTAGGTATTCATACAACGATGATTACCGGTGATGCCCAGTTAACAGGTGAAGCTGTTGCAAAACAATTAGGAATCGATGAAGTGGTTGCAAATGTGATGCCGGAAGACAAAGCGAAAATTGCCAAAGAACAACAAGAAGCATATGGCACTGTTGGAATGGTTGGCGATGGTATTAATGACGCGCCAGCACTAGTAACATCAGATGTTGGGATAGCGATGGGCGATGGGACTGACGTTGCGATAGATGTCGCCGATGTCGTCTTGATGAAAAACGATTTATCCAAATTAGTGTATGCCCACCAATTAGCCAAAAAAATGGATCGTGTCATTTGGCAAAATTTAATCTTTGCAATGTTTGTCGTTCTTGTTTTAGTTGTCTTGAATTTCTTAGGAAAATCTAGCATTGCGTTAGGGGTTATTTTACATGAAGGTAGCACCATAGTTGTTATTCTGAATGGTCTACGCTTATTGCTGACGCCAAAGAAATTTTTAGCCTAAGGAGGAGACTATGACTGACGTTGAATTATATTTACAGGAAAAAAATATTGCTTTTCAAAGCCACTACTTTTCAGCCAATGAACGTGCGCAATATCCGATATTCAAAACATTGGTGTTAAAAGGGGATAAAACGGGAACTGTGATTGCTTTGATTCCTCTTGAAGCACGTTTAGATTATAAAAAAATGGCGAAAGCATCGAATAATCGCAAAATTGGTTTGCCACCGATGGATTATGTGTTGCAAGCAACGGGCTATCCACATGGAGCAAATACACCAATTGGGATTTTTATGACGCATCCCGAATATTCAATCTTCTTCGATGAAACGGTGAACCAACATAAACAAATCATCGTTTCTGCAGGTGAATTAGAAAAAGGTATTGTCATTTCACCAGCAGCTTTACAAACGCTTATTCATCCAGTTGTTACAGATATACTTCAATAGAGAAAACCATCGCAGACAGCGTTTGCGATGGTTTTTTTCGTACGAAATAGTTAGAAAGAAGTTGAACGCTAAATAAAGATTTGCCTAAATAATCTTTGATTCAAGAAGCAACTGCGGTATAGTAAGAAGATAATACATATTTTAGGAGGAGAAAATGAATCATAAGCTGATTTTTTTAGATGTTGATGGCACACTATGCGATGAAACAGGCCGAGTACCTGAAAGTGCCAAACAAGCAATTACACAAGCACAACAGGCAGGACATCAATTTTTTCTGTGTACTGGACGAACGAAAGGGGAAATTACTGATGAATTACTTGGCTTAAATTTCAGAGGAATGATTGGTGCTGGCGGTGGGTATTGTGAAGTCGATGGCGAAGTAATTTTACACGAGACTTTACCTCAGACAGAATTATTAGAAATGCTAGCGTACTTTAGAGCAGAAAATATTGCTTATTATTTACAATCAAGCGAAGAATTAATTGCTAGTTCAGACTTAAGAGAAACGCTGAGTGAATTATTACTGCAAAATTCAGGTGGTAATCCAGATATCTTAGATTCGGTCCAATGGTTTTTCGATTTATTAAAAGATGAAACAAATGTGGACTATCAACAAATGGAAAAAATTTGTTTTGTGAACAATAAAGTACCTTACCAAGAAATTTATCAACGTTTCCATCCATATTTTGCAGTTATTCCAACTACAACGTCACATTTTGGAGCAGACAGTGGGGAAGTGAGCGTCAAAGGCTTAAGTAAAAAAACAGCTATCGAATTTCTATTGAACCATTTACAAGTAAATATCGAGGATACCATCGCATTCGGTGATGGACACAATGATGGCGAGATGTTTGAAGCGGTTGGGTTAAGTGTTGCGATGGGCAATGCTTCCGACAGTTTAAAAGTATTGGCAGATGGTGTGACGAGTCATATTAATCAGGATGGACTGGCGCATGGCTTGAAAAAATATGTGCTGAATTAAATAAAAAATGCTCAGGTAATCGGCAACTAAAAAGTTTCCAGAATATCTGAGCTTTTTGTTTATTAGTTTGGATTAACACCTAAAGCAATTCGTCCAAAACGGCTGATTCGTGTCATTTTCCAAGCGGGCGACCAGACAATTTTGACTGTTGTTGAATCGATTTCTTCTAGCTGATTTAAGGCAGCTTCAATTTGTGCAGGCACTGATTCAATACATTCACAGCCGATACCTGTAAATGTCAGAACAATGTCACAGTGTTTTTGTTCATCTAAATGGATTTCATAAATAAATCCTAAGTTATAAATATCTAATCCAATCTCCGGATCTTCAATGGTTTGTAATTTTTCAATTAATTTATCGCTTATCAACGCAGCTTGCGGATTAATTTTGATATCTTCACGCATCGTGTAACTTCCTTTCTACATCAGAACTATAGTTATCATTTTTCCATGAAATTTATGATTTGGCAAGCAAAATATTTAATCTTTTTTTTAGCGTATTGATAGATAAATCTCATTTTTCTGTTAGAATAGTATTGAAGTCGTAATGAAATGTATGGATTGACTTTTGAAAGGAGCATATGAAATGACGAAAGAAAAAGCAGATATTCGCATTAGAAGTAATGCTTATGACAGTATGGTTAAATCACCCAATCGTGCCATGTTACGTGCCACAGGAATGGGCGATGAAGAATTTAAAAAACCGATTGTAGGCGTGATTAGTACATGGGCAGAAAACACCCCTTGTAATATTCACCTACATGATTTAGGAAAATTAGCACGAAATGGTGTGGTTACAGCGGGAGGTTGGCCTGTTCAATTTGGGACGATTACTGTCGCTGATGGAATTGCGATGGGAACGCCAGGTATGCGTTATTCGCTACCTTCACGTGATATTATCGCTGACTCTGTGGAAACTGCTATTAGTGGACATAATTGTGATGCCTTTGTGGCAATCGGTGGTTGTGATAAAAATATGCCAGGTTGTATGATTGCTATTGCAAATACAGAAATTCCTTCTATTTTTGTTTATGGGGGAACGATTGCACCAGGCAAATTAGATGGCAAAGACATTGATTTAGTCTCTGTTTTTGAAGCGATTGGTAAATGGAATCATCAAGATATTTCAGAAGAGGAAGTCCGTCGAATTGAATGTAATGCGTGCCCTGGCCCTGGTGGATGTGGTGGTATGTATACTGCGAATACGATGGCTTCAGCAATTGAAGCGATGGGCATGAGCTTACCGGGTTCTTCTTCTCACCCAGCAACGACTGAAGAAAAACTTCGTGATGTAGAAGCAGCGGGAGAAGCTGTCTTAAACTTATTAGAAAAACGTATTTATCCAAAAGATATTATGACACGTAAAGCGTTTGAAAATGCAATTACTGTTGTCATGGCCTTAGGTGGTTCAACAAATGCAATCTTACATTTAATGGCGATGGCCCATGCGGCTAATGTCGAATTGACTTTGGATGATTTCAATGATTTTCAAGAAAAAGTTCCACATTTAGCAGATTTAAAACCAAGTGGACAATATGTTTTCCAAGATTTATACGAAGTTGGTGGCGTACCAGCTGTTATGAAATATTTATATGAAAATGGCTACATTCATGGCGATTGCTTAACAGTAACAGGGAAAACAATTGCTGAAAACTTAGCAGAGGTACCTTCACTAAAAGAAGGTCAAAAAGTGATTATGCCATTAGAAAATCCAAAACGTAAAGATGGCCCATTAATTGTTTTACATGGTAATTTAGCTCCAGAAGGCGCAGTAGCAAAAGTATCGGGCGTAAAAGTTCGTCGCCACGAAGGGCCTGCCAAAGTATTTAATACGGAAGAAGAAGCAATTGATGCAGTTTTATCGGACGAAATTGTCGATGGCGATGTCGTGGTTGTCCGTTACGTTGGACCAAAAGGTGGCCCAGGTATGCCAGAAATGCTTTCACTATCAAGTATGATTGTTGGGAAAGGTCAAGGAGAAACAGTAGCCTTACTGACAGATGGACGTTTTTCAGGTGGGACACATGGTCTGGTTGTAGGTCATATTGCACCAGAAGCCCAAGATGGCGGACCAGTTGCTTTGTTACAAACAGGGGATACGGTCATTGTCGATCAAGATACGAAAGAGTTAACCATGCTTGTTTCGGAAGAAGAATTAGCGAAACGCCAAGCGGCTTTGGTGACTCCAGCATTGCATTCACGCGGTGCTTTAGGGAAATATGCGCATATTGTTTCAAGTGCATCAAAGGGTGCTATTACCGATTTTTGGAAAAAAGGCGAATAAAAATTAAACAACCGTTGAACGCTTTTGGTGTTCAACGGTTGTTTTTTAGTTTTGGATTGAATGGATGACCTGAAAACCTAATTTTTTTGCACTTTCTTTGTTAAATCCTTCGTCTAAATGCATGCAATACACACGTGAACGATATTCTGGGGCAATTAACTCTGTTAGTTTACCAAGAGAGAGATGAATATTGCCGGGATAGTCTGCTTGGCTAGTATCTTGGTAGAAAAAGTCAAATGCTTGCTGATGAATTTGAGTCAAAATCTTTTCAGGAATCATCATGGAATCGCCGCTATAATAAGCCGTTTGGTTTTGATAATTAAAAATATAGCCAAAGCAATCTAAATAAGGAACGTGCTCAACAGGTACGGCTGTAAAGGAAAGCTGCAAATCAGAAGTTTGAATTTCAGACGATTGGTCAAATATTTCGAGAGCGTAATCAGACTGAGGAATGCCCATTAAAGTTAATAAATCAGCGACCTTTATTTCTTTTGGACAAAGAACCGTCACATTAGGTACGCCCATCTCACCTAAAGCGTATTTTCCATAAAAGATTAAATCGCCTAATGATCCGACATGGTCAGCATGTAGATGAGTCAATAGTACATAAATATGTTCAATCCCATCAAATAATTGGTATTTTTTCAATGTACTAAATGCTGTACTCCCACAATCAATCATAAAAAGTGTGGTTCCTTTTTTTATATACGCATTGTTATTTCCTAAAGCAGTGTTAAAACCACTACCAGAGCCTAAAAAATTAAACATTGTGTAACCTCCTTGAATAACGTTTTTGAAAATAGCAAAATCATTTGTAATGATAACGAAATTTTATGAAAAAAGCTAGGTATCGAAAAATTCTAGCGATTCATTATAAATTATACATTTTATTGCGTCCTAATTATATAATTTTTTATATATCGTATTGACAATTATAATTATCAAGAGTAGAATCACAGATATAAGATAATGTGAATTTTTTATCAAATTAACTATTTTTTCTTAGGAGTTATCCAATATGAACATTGATCGATTTATCGAAGCGAGAAAAAGGATGGGATTTTCTCAATCGGAATTAGCTGAAAATATATGTACACAAGCAACTTTGAGTCGTTTTGAGAATCAGGGACAAATTCCAACTCTTAAAATTTTGATGAAATTATGTACACGATTGAATATTTCTTTAGGTGAATTATTTCCCAAAGTGGAAGTTGAAAATTCTGAGATCACTAAAAAAATGAATCAAGCGGAATTTCTACTAATTACGAGTGAGTATGAACAAGCTGAACAACTCATGACAGCAATCAAGCTATCAGACATTGAAGAAGCAAATACTTGGTTGCGTTATCACTACTTGAATGGTTTCATCATGTTCTTTCGTCAACGACCATTAATTGACGTGATGTTTGTTTTTGACCAAATTCTATTGGAAAAAGAAGCAGCAAACACTGAAATTTTTCGTTTGTTGGCCTACACCGGTATTGGGATGATTTATTCAAGAGAAAATGAAGATGAGAAAGCCGAATTTTACTTTAATAAAGTCATTGAGCAAATTTATCATTATCCAACTAAAAATACTGAAGATACGTGGCGTGTCTTGCATATCGTGTTTCAATGCGGTGTTTTTTATGCACATATTAAAGAACTTGCAATTAGTAATGCGTTGCTAACTTATGCGGTCACTATTTGTTCAGATAATCACGTAACTTACTATCTTGCGCGGGCTGCACTGCAATTAGCTAAAAATGCGATAACAACCAATGAACCTGAGGAAACTATTCTAGAATTAATCTATGATGCAAGAGCCTATTCGAAAATTAATCGCAATCAAATCGCTTTAAAGGAATTGGCTCAGATGGAAGAGGAAGTTAAGTGTACCAAGGAGTGAAGCGAATGGAAACCAAAATCATCCATCTGATGGGTACTGTGATTCAGTTACAAATTGCTCATGAAACTCCAAAACCAATTTTGGAGGAAGCCGAACGTCGTTTACGGATTTATGAAAAACGGTTTAGCGCCAATGATGCAAATTCTGAATTAATGGCAGTTAATAAAAATGCAGGTATTCAAGCAGTCCAAGTACATCCTGAACTATATGAATTAATTAAAATTGGTCAGCTTCACAGCGTTGCGCCAAACAGTCGCATGAATATTGCCATTGGTCCATTAGTTCAAACTTGGCGTATTGGCTTTGCGGATGCCAAAGTTCCAACCGATGAAGAAGTTCAACAAAAACTGTCTCAAACCAATCCGCAAGCCATTATATGCGATGATGCGCAATCAACTGTTTTTTTAGCAAAAGCAGATATGGCCATCGATTTAGGGGCATTGGCAAAAGGATACTTTGCGGATTTATTACGGACTTATTTTGAAGAAGTTGGTGTGCAATCAGCATTAATTAATTTAGGTGGCAACTTAGTCGTCTATGGTCCATGTCCAAATCGAACATCGGGTATGTGGAAAATCGGAATTCAAGATCCGTTGAAAGAACGTAATCACTATTTATTGTCTTTAAATGTGCAAAATCGATCTATCGTGACTTCAGGTATTTATGAACGACAATTAGTTCATAAAGGAAAAACCTATCATCATATACTAAATCCCCAAACGGGCTATCCTGCCGAAACAGATGTGGTCAGCTTGACCATTGTTTCAAAACATTCCTTGGATGGTGAAATTTGGACAACCCGCTTATTTGGGCAAAACGCCAACGAGATACTGTTACAACTGAATCAATTGGCAGAAATTGATGGCATTATTGTTACTAGTCAACAAATACTTTTTTCGGAAGGTATAAAAAAATATTTATAAAAAGGGAGATTTCACATGGTTAAATTAATTGGGTTAGTCGGTACAAATTCAGAACAATCAACAAATCGTCAGTTATTGCAATTTATGGCACAACATTTTGCAGAGCAAGCAGAAATTGAAGTGGTAGAAATAAAAGAAATACCTATTTTCAATAAGCCGCTTGAAAGAGAGATTCCAGCAATCGTTCAAACTATTGCTGACAAAATCGAGGCAGCCGATGGGGTGATTATCAGTACGCCTGAATACGATCATGCGGTGACAGCATCTTTAATGAATGCGTTGAGCTGGTTATCTTATGGTATCTATCCATTTGTAGACAAACCAGTTATGATTACTGGCGCTTCTTATGGCACATTAGGTTCATCACGTGCGCAAATGCATTTACGTCAAATTTTGGATTCACCAGAATTAAAAGCGCGTATTATGCCAAGTTCAGAATTTTTATTGAGTCATTCATTACAAGCATTTGATCAAGAAAATCAATTAAAAGACAAAGAACAAGTTGAGCAATTAGATGGTCTGTTCTATGATTTCCTTCAATTTGTTGAAATTATGAAGCATCTCAATCATGCACATGCAGCCAATAAAAAATTAGCAGAAAACTTTTCTTGGGAAGAAATTTAATCAAACTCAATCGAAATTAAAGGAGAGAATCAGAATGAAATTAGTCGGTATTGTAGGTTCAAATGCAGAAGTATCATATAATCGTACCTTATTAACGTATATCAAAAAACAATTTGGTCAACTATTTGATTTAGAAATTTTAGAAATCAAAGATGTTCCGTTGTTTAATCAAAGTGATGACCAAACAAACGGTCCAGTTATTCAAAACTTAAACAAGAAAATTTTACAAGCAGATGGTGTGATTATTGCAACACCTGAGCACAATCATACAATTCCAGCCGCATTAAAAAGTGTGCTAGAATGGTTGTCATTCAAAATCCATCCATTAGAAAATAAACCAGTCATGATTGTAGGTGCTTCTTATTACGATCAAGGTTCATCACGCGCTCAGTTACATTTACGCCAAATTTTAGATGCACCGGGTGTTAATGCGATGGTGATGCCAGGAAATGAATTTTTATTAGGAAAAGTCAAAGAAGCTTTTGATAGTAATGGTTCATTGAAAGATAAACGGACGGTAGATTTCTTACAAAGTACCTTAGAAAATTTTGTTAAATTTATTTCTCTGGTTAATGGCATGCAAGAGCCAAAACCAGCTTTGGAACCAGAAGATTTATTTGCGACAGGTAAAATTGATACAACGATTGAAGGTGTCGAAATGTCTGCCGATGATTGGGTAGAACAAGCTTCTGACATTGTCCAAGCAGCAGAAGGCAATGACTACGTAAAATTAAATCGTGGTGTCTTAACGGTTGATCAATTAAATTACTTCTTAGCTTCTATGCCGATGGAATTAACGTTTGCAGACAGCAATAACCAATTCTTATATTATAACTATACGAAAGAAGCAGAAGATATGTTAGCTTCTCGTACACCAGATCAAGTCGGAAATCCATTAGCGAATTGTCATCCAGAACGTGTATACAAAGGGGTAGAATGGGTTATCCAACAATTACGTTCAGGTGCAACAGATGTGGTTCGTGTGAATGTACCAACACATGGTCCTGATAAATATGTGGTTCATAATTATCAAGCGATGTATGATGAAGCAGGTAATTATGCAGGAATCAATGAATATATTTGGGATTTAAAACCAACGATTGATTGGTATTTAGAACAAACAGGTCAAAAACTAGTTGGTGATGTCGATGCTGTTTCTAGTGCTTCTGTCAAAGAGGATGAAGTCGACGCAGTTTCAGGTGCATCCGAAAATGCCTAAATAAAAAAAGTTGAAATTCTTTTCGGAGGATTTCAACTTTTTTGCGTTATACTAGGAGCAAAGGAAGTGATGAAATGGCAACAGTATCAGTAAGTGAGATTATTGAACAGGTCTCACGTTTTACTAGTATGAAAGAAGAAATTACTCGACTTGTATATGAGCAAAGTTGGGTAGATGCGCAGCGATATATTGGTACGCTTGGAGCAAAATTAGGGATGAATGTCGCTGTAGATGAAATGGGGACGGCAATTTTATCAGTGAGAGGAAGTTCTGAAGAAAAATCAGCTATTACGATAGGTAGTCATATTGATTCAGTCATAAATGCTGGCAAATATGATGGGGTGTATGGAGTTGCTGCAGGAATTGTGGCAGTCTCAGAACTTGTTAGGCAATACGGTCAACCAAGAAAAAATATCCAAGTCTTGTCTTTTTCCGAAGAAGAAGGTAGCCGTTTTCCAATGAATTTTTCTGGTTCGCGCTTTGTTATAAATCAAGTACCAGAAAATATGGATGAACTCAAGGATAATCAGGGTATCACTTTTTCAGAAGCGAAACAGCATGCTGTTTCTCAATTACATGAAACTTTATCGAAAGGGCAAGCGTATGAAGTTGAAAATTTTACCGAAATTCATATTGAACAAGGCCCCGTGTTGGAAAATCAAAAGAAACAAATCGGAATTGTTACCGGAATTGTTGCGCAAAAACGTTTTTCTATTACTGTTAATGGTCAAGGAAACCACGCAGGAACAACACCGATGTCGATGAGAAAAGATGCTTTGAAACAAGCAATGGTTTTAATTGGACGATTAGAAGAGATTGCACAAGAAATTGGCGAACCGCTTGTCTTCACAGTTGGGGAAATGCATGTCTTTCCAAATGTTAGTAATGTGATTCCTAGCCAAGTCGTGTTTTCCATTGATATTCGTCATATGGATATGAATGTTTTACAGTTATTTGAAGACCGAATGTTGGCACAAATTCGTCAACAAAAGCAAGATAGGTTAATGGAGATTCTTGTAGATTGTTGGTTGGATGAACCTGCAGAGAAAACCAATCCAGAGTTATCTGCCTTGCTAGACCAAATTTGTAAAGAGAAAAATATTTCCTCGCACGTTATGTCAAGTGGTGCTGGACATGATACGCAAATCATGAATTTAGTCGCACCCACAGCCTTACTTTTTGTGCCAAGTCGTGCAGGTATTTCACATTCGCCACTAGAATATACGTCAGCAGAAGATTTGAATACTGGAAAAGATGTCTTGAAGGAATTTATTTATCGTCTTGCGTATTAAAATAGCCTTGGAAGTTTATCAATTTGATAAACTTCCAAGGCATGCTAATTAACTTATAGTAATTCTTTACGTAATTCAGCGTCAGAACATGCAGATAGATATTTCGGTGCAATATCTAAGACGGTGTAGGCACCAAACGTTTTCTCTTCTGCTAAACGAGCACATGCTCTTGCGTAAGCCACTAATACACTTGCTGTAAATTCTGGATTACTTTCTAAATACAAATTGTACTCGATGACTTGTTTTGTATTTTCATGAGTTGTCCCAGTATGCAAGACTGTTCCACCATGTGGCATTGCTTTGTGATCACGGTTTAATTCCTCTTGGGAGATAAAATGAACTTCTGTATCATAATCCGCAAAGTAATTTGGCATGTTCATAATTTCTTCTTTGACTGTATCGGCGTCAGCGCCTTCTTCAAGGACCACAAAACATTCTCTAAAATGTTTGTCACGAGTAGTAAGTGTTAGTGATTCACCGGCTTTTAATTTTTCGATAATTTCTGCATTTGGGATAGTGTATTGAGTCGCGTCTGCAACGCCATCAATTCTTCTCAAAGCATCAGAATGTCCTTGGCTAACCCCTTTCCCCCAGAAAGTATTGGTTTCGCCATTTGGTAAGATACTTTGCGCATAGAGACGATTTAAGCTAAATAGACCTGGATCCCAACCAGTTGAAATGATAGAGACTGTTTGGTTTTCTTTAGCAATTTGGTCGACTTTTGCAAAATGCTCGGGGATTTTGGCATGCGTATCGAAACTATCCACGGTATTAAATAAATGCGTATATTCAGGTGTTTGTATAGGTAAATCGGTAGCTGAACCACCACATAGGATACAAACATCAATCTTGTCTTTTTGTTCAGTGAGGCTTTCCATTGTAAAGACAGGTGCACCATCTGTTGTCACTGTTTCGGGCGCACGACGAGTATAGATACCAACTAACTCCATGTCTGCGTGTTGCTTAATCGCACGTTCCACGCCACGACCTAAATTTCCATAACCAATAATTCCAATTTTTATCACTGAGTAACACATCCTTTTCTAAGATAGACAAAGTATAGCAGAAAATAAGTTCATTCGCTTCTTAATTTACTCTTTTTTTTTGAAAGGAAAATTTTTTTGTAGAAAAATTTAAAATCCTCTAGACAACTATTAAATAACATGTTAGAATGATTGAGTTGTTGAAAAACGGCGACCGTGGCGAAGTGGTTAACGCACCGGATTGTGGCTCCGGCACTCGTGGGTTCGATTCCCATCGGTCGCCTTTATAATATTGGGGTATAGCCAAGCGGTAAGGCAAGGGACTTTGACTCCCTCATGCGTTGGTTCGAATCCAGCTACCCCAGTAGAATAAATAACGAGAACGAGTAATCGTTCTCGTTATTTTTTTTATGGTAAATTTGTTTTCCATAGAATTTTTTTTATTCGTGTTAGAACAATTGACACTTGAACAAGAAATGTAGATAATCATTGCATTAGGGGAGTAGCACACATTTTGAATGTGGTTTTAGATCAACATACATGCGAAATATTCGCTGGTCTAAAATATTATTTGCAAGACCTAAGTATCCTTTTTGAAGGATATTTAGGTCTTTTTTTGGCTGAAAGGAGAATATTAAAATGAAACACAAAAAAGCAGTAAGCGCAGGTGGCTTGCTTGTCGCGATGGGGGTCGTTTACGGCGATATTGGGACAAGCCCATTGTATGTAATGAAGGCAATTGTCGAGGAAAACGGCGGTCTGCAGACGGTGAATACCGACTTTATCTTAGGAGCAGTCTCACTAATTTTTTGGACACTGACTTTATTGACGACAGTCAAATATGTGATGATTGCCTTGAATGCAGACAATCACGGAGAAGGAGGAATTTTCTCTCTGTATACATTAGTACGTAAAAGTAGTAAGTATTTAGTAATTCCTGCCATGATTGGTGGGGCAGCTTTGTTGGCTGATGGTGTATTGACACCGGCTGTCACTGTGACAACGGCAATTGAAGGGTTGCGAGGTATTTCGTGGTTCTATGATACGTTTGGTTCCAATCAGAATATTATTATCATGATAACCTTAGTGATTTTACTACTATTATTTGGTGTACAGCGTTTTGGAACCGATATTGTAGGAAAAGCCTTTGGACCGGTGATGTTTTTGTGGTTTACTTTTCTAGCTATTTCTGGACTTATTAATTTTAGCGGCGATTTATCAGTGATTCGTGCTTTAAATCCTATGTATGCCTTTCGTTTATTAGTGAGTGAAAATAATACCCTTGGAATTTTTATTTTGGGAAATATATTTTTAGCAACAACTGGTGCAGAAGCGCTGTATTCAGACATGGGACACGTAGGGAAAAATAATATTCGCTTGAGCTGGCCTTACGTCAAGCTTTGTTTGGTATTAAATTATCTGGGACAAGCTGCTTGGTTGCTACAAGCCAAAGATAATCCAGAGTTGATGAAAGATGTTCATTTAAACCCATTTTTTGAAAGCTTACCTCATGGCTGGCTGATTTTTGGAGTAGCATTTGCTACAATTGCTGCGATTATTGCCTCACAAGCTTTGCTTTCAGGGTCGTTTACCTTGGTCTCAGAAGCAATTAAATTAAAATTATTACCACGTTTAAAAATTGTTTTTCCAGGAACATCGATTGGCCAAATGTATATTCCGAGTGTGAACTTTATTTTATGGTTGGCTTGTTCATTGATTGTGATTACATTTAGAACATCTACGCATATGGAGGCTGCTTATGGACTATCAATTACTGTCACAATGTTAATGACGACCATTTTACTTTATTTTTATTTAATAAAAAGTCGTCACAATAAGCTATTCTCATTACTTATTACCCTATTTTTTGCATCTATTGAGACGATTTTCTTTATTTCAAGTGCAAGTAAATTTTTCCATGGTGGCTTTGTAGCTGTTTTGATGGCTTGTTTGATTTTATTTTTAATGGTGGTCTGGGAGCGCGGAAAAATTATCGAAGAGCGTGAATCGGAAGAAATTGATTTAAATGAGATGTTACCACAACTGCAGCAATTACATTTAGACGAATCCGTTCCAATGTATCAAACAAATGTGGTTTTCCTTGTCCCTAAAATGGATGGCGATCGTATTGGACGACAATTTTTATACTCTATTTTGGATAAATCACCTAAACGTGCCAAAGTTTATTGGTTTATTAACGTAGAGGTGACTGATGAACCTTATACCAAAAAATTTGAAGTTGATATGATGGAAACAGATTTTATTGTTAAAGTGAAATTGTATTTAGGATTTCGTATCAATCAAGAGGTGAATGTCTACATTCGAGAAATTATCCATCTTTTGATGGCCGACGGACGGTTACCAAAACAACCTCAAAAATATTCTATTACACCAGGACGAGAAGTAGGTGACTTTCAATTTGTATTAGTTGATGAGACGCTATCTAACAGTACAGATTTGAGTAAATGGGATCGACAAATTATGCAAACGAAACTCTGGATTAAACGGCATACCGTGGCACCAGAAAATTGGTTCGGTTTAGAATACAGCGAAATTAAGCACGAAACGGTTCCCTTAGTCATTGGAAAGATGAAAAAACCTGAACTAGTAGAGTGGAAATAAGCAGAATAAGAAAAGCGTATTTAGTCATGTTGATTAGATACGCTTTTTTCAACGCTTATTTTAACGAGAGTGTTGAAACGTTCGAAAACTGTTGGAGGTTTTATTCAAACCCTAATGACATCAATAGATAAAGTCATCAACAAAAAAATGGCACGGAATTTGCTTTTAATAAAGCAAGAAGAATAAAGGAGGGAGAAAATGAATCAAATTATCTTAGCAAGTCATGGAGAGCTTGCTAAAGGCATGTTACAAACAGTTAGTATGCTAATTGGGGAGACAAAAAATATTTATGCTTTTGGTAGTTATCGAGAAGAGCAGTCGATTGCGGTAAAGGTAAGAGCGCAATTACATATGTTCGATAGCGCAGATGATGTCTATGTGTTAACAGATATTTTTGGTGGCAGTGTAAACAATGAAATACTTGGAATTTTAAGCGAGTTTCCCAATGTGACGTTACTAACTGGGATGAATTTGATGTTAGTGATTGGAATTGCTTCTCAAACCAATAAAATCGCGCAAGACACCTTAGCAACTATTGTTAGTGAGAGTCAGAATGGAGTAGTAAATTGCAATAAACTAATTGAAGAAAAAATGGGGATGGAGATGGATGACTTATGATTAAATTGGTACGGATTGATTATCGTTTGTTGCATGGACAAGTCGTCTTTGCATGGAGTAAAGCATTAAATATCACACGTACGATTGTAGTGAATAATGAGGCAGCTACAGATGAGTTTAAAAAAATGTCTTTAAATTTATCAAAGCCTTCAGGCATGAAATTAAATATTTTTTCGGTAGAAGAAGTATTGGCTCGGATGCCTAAAATTGAACAGTTAAACGACAATGTGATGCTTATTTTTGGCAACACACAAGAGACACTAGCGTTTTGTGAAGCATATCCATCAATTAAAGAAATTAATTATGGTGGTATTCCTAAAAAAGAAGGAGCCAAAGAATTTAGTAAAGCCATTCATTTAACACCATCAGAAATAGAAGATTCAAAAAAACTAAGTCAGTTAGGTATCAAATTATTTATGCAACAAGTGCCTACATCAAAACGTGAAGAATTAAATAATAAAATTTAAGATAGGAGGAGAGTATATGTTCATTCAATCGTTGTTGCTAGGGTTAATCGGCGTCATTTGTATTTTAGATTCACGATTATTAGGACGATTAAATTTAGAACGTCCATTAATTGTTAGTACCTTAGTTGGACTAGTTTTAGGAGATTTACAGACAGGTTTGATGGTTGGTGCTTCTTTAGAATTGATGGCTCTCGGGATTGTAAATATTGGAGCGGCAGCACCACCAGATATGAATATGGCATCAATTATTGCAACGTCTTTTGCTATTTTGTCAAATGCCAATGCGGAAACAGCCTTAACGATTGCTATTCCAATTTCTGTATTAGGTCAAATGTTAGGAATTTTAATGCGTACGATTCTATCAAACTTATCTCATCGCGCAGATACGTTAATTGAAGAAGGAAAATATGGAGGCGCTCGCAATATTCATATTGTTTATGGGTCGGTACTTTATTCATTGATGTATTTTATTCCAATTTTCTTAGCTATTTATTTTGGAACCGATTTAGTCAAGCAATTGGTGGATATGATTCCTGTGTGGATTACGGATGGATTGACTGTGGCAAGTAAGATTTTACCAGCTTTTGGTTTTGCCTTATTGCTAAATACAATGTTAACTAATCGTTTAATCCCATTCTTATTACTCGGTTTTTTCATTACAGCTTATTCTGGTTTAAGTATTATTGGTGTCGCTGCGTTTGCTTGTATTTTGGCATTTGTCATGTCTGAAATTAAATTTAGAGGTGATGGCAACAGTAATGTTGACCCAGATCCACTAGATGATTTATAGGAGGGTGAAAAATGGGAAAACAAAAAGATCCAAATAATTGGAAATATCGTCAGTTTTTCTGGCGTTCTTGGGCGATTCAAGCATCTTGGAATTACGAACGACAAATGAACATGGGGTTTATGTACGGTATTGCACCGATTTTAGATGCTATTTACAAGGAACCTAAAGATGCGCAATTAAAAAAAGAAGCCTATGAAAGACATATGGCTTACTACAATTGCACGCCGCAAACGAGTGCGTTTGTCTTAGGATTATCGGCATCAATGGAAGAACAATACTATGCAGATCAAGAGAATTTTAATCCTGAGACAATCAATGCCGTTAAAACAAGTTTGATGGGTCCACTCTCTGGTATTGGTGATTCCTTCTTCCAAGGTACCATTCGAGTATTAGCTTTCGGTTTAGGAATTAATTTGGCTCAACAAGGAAGTATTTTAGGTCCGATTCTAGCCATGTTAATCTCATTTATTCCATCATACTTAGTGACATATTATGGTGGGAAATTCGGTTATACGATGGGGAACAAATATTTAACGAAACTATATCAAGAAGGGTTAATGGATAAAGTAATGTATGTTTGTTCGATTGTTGGATTAATGGTTATTGGTTCGATGATTGCTAGTATGATTGGTTTGACCACACCTATTCATTTAGGAGAGTCCTTTGTGCTGCAAGATGTGTTAGATAATATTATGCCACAAATGATTCCATTGGGGATGACGTTCTTTATGTACTGGCTATTGAAGAAAAAAGTTCGTACTGGTTGGATGTTAACTATTTCAATTGTCGGCGGTATTTTATTAAGTGTTTTAGGGATTTTACAATAAGTGATAAACCATTTTTGGTTTAATATAAAAAAATTAGGAGGGTATTCTTCAATGAATCCAAAAGAAATTATCAAAGAAATTTTAGAGAAACAACAAATTGACCATGTCGTATTTGTAGGCTGTGGTGCATCAAAAGCTGATTTGTATCCAGCGAAATTCTTCTTAGATCAAAATGCAAAAAAAATCAGTGTTAGTCATTACACAGCAAATGAATTTAATTATGCGACACCAGCTTTAATTGGTGAAAACACTGTTGTTATTTCTGCCTCATTAGGGGGTACAACTCCTGAAACAGTTGAAGCCAATGCAGTAGCAAAAGCCAAAGGTGCGCAAGTCATTAGTCTTACGCGTAGTGTCGACTCACCGTTAACCAAAGATGCAGATTATGTTATCTATCATCGCTTTGCAGAAGATTATTCCGCAAAATTAGAAAAAACTGGTTATGCGTTGTTGCTAGCTGTTGAATTATTACACCAAATTGAAGGATATGCTCACTATGAAGATATGCTGGATGGATTTGACAAAATATATCCTTTAGCACAACAAGCAGCTTTATCTGCTAAGAAAGACGCCAAGCAATTTGCAGAAGCTTTTAAAGATGAGCCTGTCATCTATGTAATGAGTAGTGGTGCGACACATGAAGTTGCTTACTCAACCTCTATTTGTTTAATGATGGAAATGCAATGGATTAATTCAGGTACTTTCCATACAGGTGAATTTTTCCACGGTCCATTTGAAATTGTTGATAAAGATGTACCGTTTGTTTTATTGATGAATGAAGGTAGCACTCGGTCGATTGATGCTCGTGCATTAACTTTCTTAAATCGTTTTGATGCGAAGACAGCGATTGTTGATGCACTAGATTACGGTTTGTCTTCAGTTGTGAAATCGACAGTTATTGATTATTTCAACCCAATGGTTATTACCGCAGTTTTCCGAGTATATGCAGAAGAGTTAGCAGAAGCTCGCCAACATCCATTGACAAAACGTCGCTATATGTGGAAACTTGAATATTAATATAAACTGAGGTAGATTTCTACCTCAGTTTCCCTTGTTTTATTCTCTTTTTAGAGAGGTATTTTATAAAGAAAAGGGGAGAGAAAGATTGAAAAAAAGTATAGAAGCCTATCTTTTCCAGTTGACGAGCCAATTGAACAAGGTTAATCGAAATGAATTTTCAGCACACGCACTTTCAGAAAAAGTGGGTTTGAATCGAAGTACTGTTAGCAGTTATTTAAATACAGGTTTTCGAAAAGGTATTTTGTTAAAAATCAAAACATATCCAGTCTCATTTTTGCATAAACAAGCGTTCCAAGAAAATTATTTTGAAGTGTCAAAAAATGAATATGATTCCTTTGAAGAATTATTTGCAGAGAATCAAACACAGTTAGTAACTATCGATCCCCTGGAACAAGTCATTGGCGCTACGGGTAGTTTAAGAGAGAAAATTAATCAAATTAAAACAGCTATTATGTATCCTAATGGGGGATTACCCATCATGTTGTTAGGTTCGAGTGGTTCTGGAAAAACTTTTTTAGCTTCAGAAATTTATGAGTATGCGGTCGCAAAAAATATCTTACCGAGTGATGCACCTTATATTTCACATAATTGTGCCCAATACTACAATAATCCAGAATTATTATCCAGTGTACTATTTGGTCATACTAAAGGAGCATTTACAGGGGCAGAAACGGATCGAGAAGGACTATTAGACATTGCGGATGGTGGTATTTTATTTTTAGATGAAGTCCATCGTTTGTCTGATGAAGGTCAAGAAAAATTGTTTACATTTATGGATACGGGCGAATACTCACCGATTGGCGATAATTCAATTAAAAAAAGGGCGACAATTCGGTTGATATTTGCAACGACAGAAGATATTCAGTCTTCTTTTCTGCCTACTTTTTTACGACGTTTGCCTGTAATTGTTCATTTACCCAGCTTCCACGAACGACCTCAAGCAGAACGATTACAATTGATTGATCAATTTTTTATCCAAGAAAGTAATATTTTGCAAAGACGTGTGTCTGTTTCAAGTAAAGTTTTGCATTTTCTTTTAGATGCTAATTTAGAAGGAAATGTGGGGAAAATTAAGAATATTATTAAATTCGCTTGCGGTAATGCTTACTCAAAACAATGGCAAAATGAAGAAATTGTTGTCCGTTTAACAGATATACCAGTAGAACACTTGATGCATCCGTTTTCGTCTGGGAAGATGATTAATAATCAAAAGAATATGAAACAACGCAAGTATCTACCAAACACTACCTATCAATCAAATTTAGAGACAGAAGAACGCAAGCGAGTTAAAACGTTTTTCAATCGTTTGCTAGATGATTTTCAAAAAATAGATGCGCATCAACTATCAGCAGAACAGTTTATTTTATTTGCAACAGAAAGTGTTATTTTGTTGATGGATGAATTTGTGTTTTATACACCAGATGATAAAGAGACATCTTTTTTCTCTTATATGATTCATAATATTCGTTCAACGTTTCAATTTATGAATGAAAATTATGGCTTTAATCAAGATGGCAATAAAGTCCTTTCGATTGCTAATTATTTGTATGCAAAAGAAAATCAAGATTTTTTGACCAACCATCCGAAATGGGAAAATTTGCGTGTCCCATTATTTCAGTTTTTGGAAGAATCAATGAAAGACGAACTATGGTTAGCGAAGCGTTTTTTGAACTATCTGTCGATTCAAATGGATAGTGAGTTTTTAGACGAAGATATTGTATTTATTGCTTTCTATTTGAAAAGTATGAACTTATCTTCTATCGAAAGTGAGATTAAAGCGGTCGTTTTAGCGCATGGCTATTCAACTGCCAGTAGCATGGCAAATGTTGCCAATCGAATGCTACAAAAAAATATTTTTCAAGCTTATGATATGCCTTTAGGAATCACGATTGATGAAATTGAAAAGAAAGTCCTTCAATATATGGAGAGTTATCGTGTGGACGAAGGTCTGATTTTGATGGTAGATATGGGCTCGTTAAATATTGTTGCTCAGCATTTAGCGAATAAAATTCAGGGTCCATTACTAATCATTGATTCATTTAATACTCCCTTGTTACTTGAAGTTGGGAATTTATTGTTACAGCATGCAACGATTTTTGAGATTCATGATAAAATTATGGACACATTACAAATAAAAAAGCAGATGGCGATGCCAAAAGTGAATAAAAAGAAAGCTATTATCACTTGTTGTTATACTGGTATGGGAAGTGCCATTCAAATCAAAGAAATTATGAAAAAGAGTCTAGGAAATGCTAGCAACATGCTAACTATTTTACCGTATGATTATCAAAAACTAAAAGACCATAAGTCCTATGAACTACCCTTTCAAATGTATGATATTTTGGCAATTGTTGGAACAGAGAATCCTGAGTTGGAAAATGTCCCTTACTTTGGTTTGGATAAATTAGTGAATGGTGAGATGATTGATGGTCTAGTGGACTTGTTATCGGATTATTTTGAAGTAGACATTGAAAAATTAAAACAAGAGCTAATTTTTAATTTTTCTTTGAGAAAAATGGTTGAAACATTAACAATATTAGACGCAGATCGAGTATTGCATTCCGTTCGCGAAGCGATTGATGAATTAGAACGAAGTTTAGAATGGTCTTTTGATGCCAATCGCAAATATTTATTGTATCTTCATGTTAGTTGTATGATTGAACGTCTATTACGCAAAGAAGAGGTGGATGATCAAGAGGATATTGAAAGTTACAAGCGACAACATTGGGGAACAATGGAAAAAATACATCGATCCTTTCAACAAATTGAAAAAGAATATACCATCACAATTTCTGACTTGGAACTACGATTGTTAAACGATATTGTTTTGAATTAAGGGAGGAAGAAGAATGTTTGATAATGTTATTTTTGATATGGATGGCGTCTTGATAGACAGTGAGGAATATTTCTTTAAGCGACGGATGGCCTTTTTTGATGAGCAAGGTTTAGAACCGGGTTCACGCAAATTAACAGATTATATCGGTTTGACAGAAGCAGGTATTTGGCAAACGTTAGTGCCAGAAAAAAAGCAACGTCAACATCTAAAAGAAGCCTACCAACAGTATCGACAGAAACATCCAATTGATTTTCCAAAAGCATTGCGTTCTGATGTAAAGCTTGTGTTAAGTGAGTTAAAAAAACGAGAGAAAAAGATTGCACTTGCTTCATCGTCTGCCAGACAACAAATTGAAACAATGTTAGCAACTTGTGAGCTTACTCCATATTTTGATTTCATTATTAGTGGAGATGAAGTCACAAAAAGTAAACCACATCCTGAAATCTATCAAGTAAGTGCTAAGCAATTTGGCGGCCAAAGTTTAGCCGTAGAAGATTCAACAGTGGGAATCCGTTCGGCTAAAGCAGCAGGGCTGTATACAGTAGCTTTAACACAACAATTCACTGTTGATCAATCGGCGGCAGATCGACAAATTTCCAGATTAACAGACTTGCTAACAATTGTTTAAAAACCATCGACTTCGCAAATTGAAGTCGATGGTTTTCGTTTATACGCGATAAGAACGCACAGTATTTTTGATGGCTGTAATGCTAAATGGTAAATCATCTTCAAAAGTAGCATCGACAGAAGTATCTAAGTTATCTGCAAATAATTGCTCGTATTGTTCGATAGTTAATTGCTGGCGCTGTGCTAACAATTGTTGGTGATGTTCTTGGTGTAAATGCTCTTGATAGCCATTCACGATGTTACCGCTGAAAAACTCAGCGACAGCTCCTGAACCGTAACTAAATAAGCCAATTCGATCACCTTCATGTAAGTCTTCTGCATGTTCTAATAATGAAATTAAGCCTACATATAAAGAGCCAGTATACAAGTTCCCGATTTGTTTGCTATACAAGATGCTTTCTTCATAGCGAGCTAAAATGCGTTCTTGTTCTTCCGGTGTTTCGTCTTCCAAAATAGAGAGTAGCGCTTTTTTCCCCATTTTTGTATAAGGAATATGGAAGGCTAAAGCTTTATAATCTGCCAATGTTCGTTCGTGACGACGATTGCTTTCATGCCACACTTTTTGGAAAGAATCAATGTAGGTTTCATTTGATAGTGGTCCGTCAACCATAGGGTATTCGTGACCAACTGGACGCCAAAAATCATAAATATCTTGTGTGAGCATTGTGCTGTCGTCATCAATTGTTAGAATTCGTGGTTCTTTGGTAATCAACATCGCAACAGCGCCAGCACCTTGAGTTGGCTCGCCACCAGAATTTAGGCCGTAACGAGCAATATCGGTCGCTACAACTAAAACGCGGCTTTCGGGATGTAAGGTAACGTGATTAATTGCAAATTGCAAACCAGCGGTACCTCCGTAGCAAGCTTCTTTAATTTCAAATGAACGAGCAAAGGGTTGTACACCTAATAAGCGGTGCAATACAACAGAAGTTGCTTTTGATTCATCCACACTTGATTCGGTACCAACAATTACCATATCGATTTTTTCTAAATCTTCAGCTGTTAAAATTGTGTTTGCCGCATTTGCAGCAAACGTAACAATATCTTGGGTTTTGGCATTAACAGCCATTTTATCTTGCCCGATACCAATATGAAATTTGTTAGGGTCAACGCCTCTTGCGTGTGCTAAATCCGTCATATCAATATAATAGGGCGGAACGAAAAAACTAATTTTATCTATACCAACAGTCATAGTCAGTCTCCTTTAACGATAGTTTACTTATATAAAGTATCACATTCATGCGATATTTTGTGAAAATTAGCTAAAAAAATAGGAGAATTTAAAGTTTGTTAAAGAAACATACAAAAAAATTCGTTATAATAAAGGGAAAGTTCTTTTTTCTAGAGAAAAATGCTATAGTTCATTTGGAGGTGGCGTAGTGGAAGAAGTTGTAATTATTGATGCCTTGAGAACGCCGATTGGCAAATACCGAGGACAATTTAGTCAAGTGTCAGCAGTGGAGTTAGGAACAAAGGTTGCAAAAGCGCTATTGCAGCAAAATCCGACCCTACAATCAGAAATTAAACAAGTTATTTTTGGTAATGTCTTACAAGCAGGAAATGGTCAAAACCCTGCGAGACAAATCGCATTAAACAGCGGATTAGGTCATGAAGTGACGGCTTCAACGATTAATGAAGTTTGCGGATCAGGCTTAAAAGCGATTGCCTTAGCTCGTCAGGCAATTCAATTAGGTGAAGCAGATGTTATTTTAGCTGGCGGTGTTGAGAGTATGAGCCAAGCGCCGTATGTCTCACAATTTGATAAAGCGACGGATTCTTATACGAACCCGAAACCAGTCATGATTCAAGATGGACTGACAGATGCTTTCAGTGGCAAACATATGGGGTTAACAGCTGAAAATGTAGCAGAACAATTTAATATTAGTCGTCAAGCACAAGATGCATTTGCCTATGAATCGCAAATGAAAGCTGTCGACGCTCAAGAACAAGGCTATTTCCAAGCTGAAATTTTACCCATTGAAATAGATGGGACTATGTATACAAAAGATGAGGGGATTCGTAAAGAAACGTCTCTTGAAAAATTAGCAAGTTTACGCACTGTTTTTAAAGAAAATGGGACGGTGACGGCTGGAAATGCTTCGACAATTAATGACGGTGCTGCGGGCGTACTCTTAGCATCGAAACGCTTTGCAGAGGCGCATCAAATTCCTTATTTAGCAGTCATTAAAGATATCACCGAAGTGGGGATTGATCCAAGTATTATGGGGATTTCACCGATTAAAGCAATTGGTTCGTTAATGGAAAAAAATGGCTTGACGGTATCAGATATTGATTTATTTGAAATCAACGAGGCGTTTGCGGCATCATCGATTGTTGTGCAACAAACCTTAGAAATTCCTGTCGAAAAAATTAATATCTGTGGTGGCGGTATTTCTTTAGGTCATCCAATTGGTGCGAGTGGTTCAAGAATTGTGGCAACTGCTGTACATCAATTGCAACGGATCAAAGGTAAATATGCAGTAGCCTCATTATGCGTAGGTGGTGGCTTAGGATTAGCCATTTTATTGGAACGACCTGTACCATACAATACTGAAAAAAAGTTCTATGAGCTAACACGTTCAGAACGCTTGGAACGGTTAGCTCACGAACAAGTTTTGACACCTGACATGCAGCATGAATTACAACAGATGAGCTTGTCAGAAGAAATCGCTGATCATTTAATCGAAAATCAAATCAGTGAGTTTGCGATTCCTTTAGGTGTGGGGATGAATTTTGTAATTAATGAGCAAAACTATCTTGTTCCTATGGCAACCGAAGAACCTTCTGTCGTTGCAGCTTGTAGTAACGGGGCGAAAATAGTGGCCGCTTCTGGTGGATTTCGTAGCCAGATGGAACAAAAACTGTTGTGTGGTCAAATAGTGTTGATGAATGTTACTGATGCAGTGGCAATTTGTAAAAAAATTGCCGCGAATGAAGCATATTTATTTGAAGTGGCTGAAGCAGCGTATCCCTCGATTGTCAAACGCGGAGGTGGTTTGCGACGCATTCAGACGCGAGAATTTCCAGAAGATCCATCGTTTCTTTCGGTTGACTTATTAATAGATACGCAAGATGCGATGGGTGCCAATATGATGAACACGATTTTAGAAAAAGTTGCCAGTGTTTTTCGTGGTTGGTTTTCGGAAGAAATTCTCTTTAGTATTTTAAGTAACTATGCAACGGAATCAGTCGTAACAGCCAGTTGTGACATCTCATTTGAGGCATTAGGAAAACAAGGGAAAAAAGTTGCTGAAAAAATTGCTGCAGCATCAACCTTTGCCCAATTAGATCCGTATCGTGCCACAACCCACAACAAAGGCGTGATGAATGGCATCGAAGCGGTGATTTTAGCTACAGGTAATGATACCCGAGCAACTTCTGCTGCGATTCATGCGTTTGCAGCTCGCAGCGGACAATACAGAGGCTTAACGACTTGGCAATTAACTGCTACAGGCTTGCGAGGCACGATTGAATTACCGCTAGCATTGGGGACGGTTGGTGGAGCAACCAAAGTGTTACCAAAAGCCCAAGTTACGCTTAAAATACTAGGTGTGGAACATGCAAAAGATTTAGCAGAAATTGTTGCTTGCGTGGGCTTAGCGCAAAATTTAGCAGCGTTACGTGCGTTAGTCTCTGAAGGGATACAAAAAGGTCACATGTCGTTACAAGCACGCTCTTTAGCATTAAGTGTTGGTGCGAAAGGGGACGAAATTCAATTCGTTGCCGATCGCTTGCAAAAAGGGATGATGAATGAAGCAATCGCCAAAGAAATTTTAGCTACGTTACGACAATAAGTCAAAACCGCTCAACCAATCGGTGAGCGGTTTTTGTTATAGGCGGTTAATGACTTCCTCGACGTTTTTAATTGTAACTGAAATAGTACCATCTGGATTATTAACAAATTCAATTAAATCGGTATTGCGATAGACATCTAAAGGCACAATTAATTCAATGCCGTTGGATAATTTCAATTTTTGTTTGCCGTATTTCTTCTCGGAAATTTCTTTGACTTCACGTAGCATCGGTGCATTGTCAACAAAGCCTTTTTCTTTGACTTCTTCTTGGAATGCCATTTGAGCGGTAATGTTGTCTTTAAACACTTTTTCAGCGACCTCTTTGGCATCAATTTGACCAGTTTCTTCAATCGTTTCAAAGACGGCTTCTTTGACATCCGCTACAACATCGTATGAAGGAGCCTCAAATTTTTGGCCAATTTTTTCAGCCACTTTTTTGATAACTTTGACATTTTCTTCTAAAGAAGGCAGTGGTTCAGATTCGATAACTTTGGTTGAAAAGTAGGCGCCTTTATCACCAGAAAAAGTATATTTTTTCTCAATTAATTCATACGATAATGTTTCTAACTCGATAGTAATCCCTTCATCGGCTTTTTGTGTTTTACCACCTAGAATCGCACGGTTAATAATCAATTTATTTTGAATGCCATTTTCATCCGCTTCTACAAAATGAGTATAAGCATCCGTATAATTGACTTTTAATAAAGCGGCATAAAGTCGGGTATCCATTTCATAAAGAACAATAAAGACATCCGCACTAGGTGCATCTTCACTTTGTTGGTAAATATCATACCAACGAGCAACTAATTGTTCGCTAAAATAAGTAAAATTGTCTTCTGCTTGCTTGGCTAGTTGCCCAACAGCGGAATCTTCAATTAAAACACCGGTTTTCGTTTGTGGGGTCGATAATTTTTGAATTTTTTTAGTTAAGTAATCGCGAATATATTCAGTTGTTAAATCGAGTTCTACTTGTGAATAAACAGGGTCTCCTGCTTCACGATCAATAATATGCAAGATTGCACGTTTTAAATAAATGTCCATCAGTTTCGCTCCTTTATTTCTTTAGTGTACAAGAAAAAGTAAAAACTAGGAAGTAAAAAATTATCAGTTGTCAAATAAGTTTAGGATTGTTAGACTGATAAAAAAAGGAGGAGAACAAATGACTATCGAAAATCGTTTAAATAACTTAAGTCCAGCAATCCTAACTGCATTTAGTCCTGATTTTGTTTTTTTAGTTACTCCTGAGAAAGTCCAGCATTTTCCAGCTAGAGATTGGAAAAAAGAACAGTACCAACAAGCGTTGACTGAAAAATTAGGTACTTATGCTTTGCAAGCATGGCAAAATAAGGTCGTTGCTGTTTCAGATGAGAAAGAGCTGCTTGCAATTCTGCCAAAATTTCATGATACCCAAGCGTTAAAATGACCATCAAAATCTAGTTTTTTTCATAGAATTTTAATTTTTTGCCACTTTTTCATGAAAATCCCTGTTCAATTCGGCTTTTTTTTCATATAATCAAAAACGTATTGAAAGGGGAACATTATGAAAAAGAAACAACTAGAAAAATTAAAGAAACAATTCCGTCCATCGTTTGAGACTGCTCGTAAAATGCTTTTTGATGAAATGGAAAAGCAAACATTAGCAAAACATGGTTTAACCATTCAAGTTTCAATTAAACCTACGAATCAATCTGAAATGGCGATTGAACTAGTAGGTGAGACAACACGTGATCAAGTCATCTCAGTGCCATTGGATGAAAACTTCAACACAGTTGTCAAACGTATCCAAAATCAAGAAAAAGGCTTATTGACTCGTTTTAGTGAAAACTTGGCAGATGAAGTTGCGAATTATTGGGCAGAGCCAGTAACAGTAGCACAACCAGAACCAGTGGAAGAAGCTGTATCAGAAAACGTTCAAGAAATTTCTGACGGAATGACGTTCGCTGAATTTACAGAAAAAATGACTGCTTTTCCTAAATTCCAGGTACATCAAACTGCCGATGATGTTCAAGTGGTTGAAAAAACACCAAAAGAAGAGCGTTTATTAGCAACAATTTCAATGAAAGAAAAAGATAACTTTACCATTGAAGCAGCTTTAGAGCGCAAATATAAGTTAAAATTAGACGTGATCCCAGTTATTGAAACATTCGCAAAAACTGAGATTACTCATCGTTAAATAAAAAACTCATCATCGCGATGAGTTTTTTTTATTTGTATCCATAGGTTTATTATCTAAAATTAAGAGGGCAACAACAACATAAGCAATCCAACTGTCACGCGAATATAAAGTATAACGAGAAATCCAACGACTTGCATATTTTTCCTTGTAATCACGTAACCCTTGGAAAGAATAAAAGCGACTGCCAAAAGAATAGATTAGTGAAGCGATGCGCTCTTGCAAGAAACTTTTCCTTGAACGTCCGACATTCGATAATGGAGCCATCCCTAAATCAAAAGCTTGGATACCTTCTTCTTTCATGTACTCAAATAAATGGAGAAACAGGAAGTCCATGCTACCAGAAGGCGCTTTGGTAGGGTGGTGACGCATTAAATCAATGGTACCCACTTCATTGGTATAACTCGGAATAATATTAGCAAAGGAAACAATTTCACCTTCGCTATTTTTCACCACGGCAATTGGGTTTCGTTGCAAATAGCTTTCACTGAAAAAGCCTAATGAAAAGCCTCGTTCTTTTCGTCCACCAAGCCATTGTTCAGAAATGTCCGCTAAAACTTGCATGGTGTCTGCTGTAAATGGTGGTTGCAATACTTCGAATGTGTAACCCGCTTTGCTAATTTTATTAATCACTGCTCGAGTACCACGCATTTTTTTACCAGAAAGAGTGAAGCTTTGTAAGTCAACTAAGGCTTCTTCTCCCATTTTGATAAAATCGTACCCAAAATCATGTAAAATCATCACTGTTTCTTCACGTGCTTCATAAAAGACGGGTTGATAGCCCCAACGATCAGCTTCTTGAATAAAAGCATCGACTGCGTCTGGAAAATCAGCTTTATTCCCTGAAGGATCACCCATGACAACACATTTGTTGTTGAAGGTATCAAATTGTAGAAAGACAGTTGGGTTGTCATTTGGATAAAGAAAAATTGATTTATCTTCTAAAAAGACTAATTCACTGTCACTATTGCCTCCATAAGTTTCTAAGATGTTTTGAATATGATCCATTTGATACGATACCCCAATTTTTTTCTTAGTACCTTGAAGATAACGGATAAGTAGCAACATGCTGGTAACGACAATACCAAGAATGATAAAGCCAGATAACCAAATTTTTTCAGAAGGTAAAACAAAAAACTCTTTGAATGGATGGATATGTTTTGGTGCATGTGGAAGTCTTAGAATGCCAATCAGTAAATAGGCTAAAGTTAAACCAGCAAAAATCAGGCCATCAATGGTCATCCATTCCCATGAATAAACCAGTTGTTCGCGGATTAACTCTGATTTAGATACGATAATAATCAATAATAATATACTTAAAAAGAGAATCGTGATCAGACTAAAATCAATCATAAATGAATACAAAATAGCAATACTAATAATTAAAATCGTTGGCCAGTACGCTCGCTTGACCCGAGCTGCAATTCCTCGTCCCATAATCAGTAAGCCAAACCCTAAGAGTAGGCTCGGAAATTGGGTAATCAATCGAAAACGGAAAGGATTCATATGAGCCAACCAAGGGAAATCTTGAAAAGCTTGCGGAACGGTAGCTAAAAGGACCATCATCACACCAGAAAAGTAGAGTAAGCCAACTTCAATTTTATGGAAAATTTCTAAGGTTAATTGCTTAGGAATCCCGTCGTATTTGTTATCAAACGAATGAAACAAATGCTTGAAAAAGAAAATAATACCTAGTGTGACAGGGATGACATAATAACATAGACGGAAAAGCAATAGCCAGAGTACTGCAAGTTCTTTTTCAATGCCTAATGCGGATAATCCTAGAATCATAATCACATCGAAGCTACCAACACCACCAGGAATCATGGACAAAATACCAATCACAATTGCCGCAATAAACAACGGCGCAATTTCCCAAATAGAAAAGTGAATGCCTAACAAGTAGCCAACACTTAAAAAGCTACAGAGGACACCCGTCCATTCAAGAAAAGAAGAAACTAACAGTCCAAGTCGGAATTTCGTAGTTAGGCCGCCTAGCAACCCCTCTTTTTTTAAGCTAGTTATGAGATAGAGCAGTGGGAAATAACCGCCACCAATGACTAACCATAGCCAGTATTGTTGAACATAGACATTGGTATGGAAAAAATAAATTGCAACAAAAGCAAGTAAACTATAGATGGATAGCCCCGCTAAGGTAAACAACAAAATTTTGGTCAAGGCGTGAAAAATTTCTTTCCCTTTATCTTTGCCTTTCCCATAAAACTCGGAACGTAACCCCATGCTAACTAAACCACCAAAGCCAGCAATATTATTAATAGTGTTAATCATCCAACTCGTTTCCAAAATATAAAACGAAGAAAAGTCTAATTGTAGCATCTTTTTTAATATGAAATCATAACCAGTCATAGGTAAAATCGCTAGTAAACCGATGACAATCATGGCTACAATTCGCCAAATTGGTGTCTCTTTAAATAATAAAGCCAGTTGATTAAAGGAAATGGTTTTGGCAATTCCGAGTAGTTCTGCACTGACAATGATTGATAAAATTAAGACAAATAAGAATTTAAATAAGGTTTTATGTTTCAAAAACCGCTGACTAATGTTTTTCATGAAGCGCTCCTCCTAAAAATGCAGATACAGTTTGATTAAAATTATAGGCATCTTTTCGAGCTAGCGTATGACCTTGTCTAGGGACTAGCACGAATGTTGCCTGTAGATGATTGACAATCATCAAGGTGTGTTTCAATTTAATTGCATCATATTTGCCAACAATGACTAGTGTTGGGACATGAATGTGTGAGAGTTGTTCTTTTGTCAGCCCAATATCATGAATCATCAAACCAATGACTGGTCGTTTTTCTTTTGCACGATGACTAATAAAGGAGAGTAACCAATAGAGAAAGTATTGCAAATAGGTCAAGATAATCCAATGATTTTTCAAACCAATTACTCTGGTATTTCCTGCATTTAAAATCATTCGGTGAACGTAAGTCGGATATTGATAAGCAAAGACCATAGCGATATTAGCACCATCGCTAAAGCCTAATAAATTTGCTCGTTGAATATTTTCTTGATCCATAATCGCTTTTAAGTCATCCGCCATCTGTTGAAACGTTATTTGGGGTGATTCATTTGTGGAATGGCCTTGCCCACGACTGTCTACGACAATAACTTGATATTCTTTCATAAAATAGTCAATTTGATAATGGAAATAAGACCCATCGTTATTATTGCCATGTAATAAAAATAAAGGAAAACCGTCACCAAAAATTTCATAAAATAACAAACTGCCATCGGCAATTTCAATATATCTTTTTTTACTCATACTTGTCACCTAATTCTTTTTTCTTCTTAAAGTATAGCTATGTTTGTACGTTTTGGGTATTAAAAACGTGCTAACAATTATGTAAGGCGATTAAAAGTTTGTCTTTTTCTAAAGTTTTTTTATTTTTTCAGTTGGAAATAGACAAGAAAGTGAAGAAATAGTACGCTGAGTGCTGATACAAAAAAAGGTTGGATGATAGTGATGAGAAAAAAAACTTTCTTTAGGCGCATGTTTCGTCTATTTTTGATAGGACTAATCATTTTCTTAGCTTATATAGGCTATCGAAATTACCGGATATTGCGACAAGTCTATCAATATGAAGAACAAGTGGCCTATGCTGTTGAAAAAAACGGTATTCCCGAATACAAAGAATTAGCGATGAGTATTATAATGACTGAAACCAAAGGGACCGGACAAGATTTAATGCAAAGTTCAGAAAGTGCCTATGGTGAACCAAATAAAATTCAAAATGCAAATGAAAGTATTGACCAAGGGGTTCATTACCTTGCACAAGCGATTGAGCGAGCTGAAAATCAACATACTGATTTATGGACAGCGGTTCAAGCATATAATTTTGGTTTGGATTATATTGATTTTGTTGCCAAACATGGTGGGAAAAATTCATTGGATTTAGCTGAAGAATATTCAAAAGAGGTACTGTCTCCCTTACTAGGAAACCCTGAAAAAACGACCTATCGTTATTTAGGTGTGCAGTCTGTTATTTACAATGGCGGCTATTTGTACCATAATGGGGGAAACCTTTTTTATGCAGAATTGGTTAAATTGAATGAACAAAAAATAAAATGGACAAGTCGATTGTTCTAAAAGAAGGAAGTAGGAGCGTAGTAATTTATGGATAATAAGCAACAAACCGCAAAAAAAGGCGGCAATGACTGGATTTTACGATTTGTTAAAGGAATGTTTATTGGTTCTGGTTTTATATTACCAGGTGTAAGTGGTGGGGCATTAGCGGCAATTTTTGGTATTTATGAACGAATCATTAGTTTTTTGGCTCACATCACGAAAAACTTTAAAGAAAATGTACTCTATTTCATTCCTGTCGGTTTAGGTGGGATTACAGGAGTTTTCCTATTATCTTTTGCGGTAAGTTTTTTACTTGGAACGTATGAAACAATTATCCTGTGGTTCTTTGTCGGTTGTATTATCGGAACCGTACCAGCATTATGGAAGGAAGCTGGGAAAAAAGGGCGTTCAAACCGAGAGATTGTTATTTTAGTTGTTAGCTTGATTGCTGGTTTTTTGTTTTTATGGAAAGGCGCCGATTTATTCTCAGAAGTACCTCAAAATTTATGGACTTGGATGATTGCAGGTGGATTAATTGGGTTAGGTATGATTGTACCCGGTCTGAGTCCTTCAAACTTTTTAGTTTACATGGGGATGTATAAAGCGATGTCTGATGGGATTAAAACATTGGATTTATCGGTCGTTATACCAATTGCTATTGGTGGGATGGTGACTGTTTTGGGATTATCTAAGGTGATGGATTATATTTTCAGCAAAGCTTACGCACAATTGTTCCATTTTATTATGGGGATTGTACTTGCTTCAACCATTATGATTATTCCAACAAACTATGCTGGTTTTACAGTAGGGAATTATCTTGCTTGCGTTGCATTGTGTATTGCAGGAATAGCGTTAGGTGCTTGGATGAGTCGCCTGGAAGAACAATATAAATAATTGGCTAAAAAGTAGAAGTTTGTCGCTTCTACTTTTTAATTTGTAAAGCAAAACAAATTGCTTGAAAAACAAATAGAATATGGTAAAATGAAACATGTGAAAAACTGTCTATTTTAGAATCGCGCTGATTTCGATTAGTGCGATTTTTTACCGAATAGATAAGCTCATCTTAGTTATCGATAAGGAGGTGAGTGTCAGTGGCGAGAATTCCACAACACGTAATTGATGACGTTCGGAGTCGAACGAATATTGTTGAAGTCATTGGGCAGTACGTGCAATTGAAGAAATCTGGTAGCAAAAATTATTCAGGTTTATGTCCTTTTCATAATGAGAAGACGCCTTCTTTTTCTGTAGCAGAAGATAAGCAGTTTTATCATTGCTTCGGATGTGGACGTGGTGGGAATGTGTTCAGTTTCTTGCAAGAAATTGAAGGAATTTCATTTGCTGAATCCGTCGTAAAAGTGGCAGATTTGGAAAATATTCAATTAGCAGACGATTATCGTCAAACACCACAAGACAATCCTGAAAATTCAGCACATCAACAATTGATTCAATTACATGAAAAAGCCAGTGAAGTGTACCATCACATGCTGGTTCACACAACAGCTGGTCAAGAAGCTTTGGATTATCTCATTCAACGGGGATTGACTGAAGAATTGATTGAAGAGTTTCAAATTGGTTTTGCCCCAAATCAACGAGAATTTTTAGAACGTATTTTCCAAAATGAATCGCTGAACACACAATTATTTGCGGAGTCGGGGTTATTCATTGAAAGAGACGATGGTCGTTTAGCAGATCGTTTTTATCAGCGAATTATGTTTCCCATTCGTAATGCACAAGGCAAAATCATTGCTTTCTCCGGTCGTTGGCTAAATACCGAAGATTTTCCTGGGGAAGACCAACCAAAGTATCTAAACAGTCCAGAAACCAGTTTGTTTAACAAACGAGAAGTTTTATTTAACTTTGATAAAGCGCGTAGTGAGATTCGTAAAGAAGGTACGACGTTTTTATTTGAAGGTTTTATGGATGTACTAGCCGCTTGGCAATCAGGGATTCGAAATGGGATTGCTTCCATGGGAACCAGTTTAACCAACCAACAAATTGCGACAATTGAACGAATTTCAAAAGAATTAGTTCTTTGTTATGATGGAGATAAAGCGGGAATTGAAGCAACCAATCGAGGAATTGAATTATTGCAGGAGCACAGTCGTTTGAAGCTAGCGATTGTTAGCGTACCAGAACGATTGGATCCAGATGAATATGTTCGAAAGTATGGTAGTGAAGCATTTAAAGAGTTAGCTTTTCATGGGAGAGAATCAATTTTCTCCTTTAAAATGCGTTATCGCAGAATGAATCGGAACTTAGCAAATGAGAAGGAACAGATTGACTATGTGCAAGATTTACTGCAAGATTTATTACAAGTTGATTCATTAATTGAGCAAGATCGATATATTACGCAACTTTCAACGGAATTTCAGATTAGCCGTGATACCTTGCAACAACAATTGCATCAATTGAAACAAACGCGTCGTCAAGAAGCGCGACAACCGGCACCTGTTGAATATCTGTACCCAGATGCCCCAGTTTCACCACCACCGCAGCCAACGACTGTTCGTAAAACACAATTGGAAAAAGCAGAAGAACTGCTTTTATATCGATTGTTCACGGAACCTTCGTTAAATCGTCGGTTTAAAGAATTAAAGCTGACATTCGCTCATGAACATTACCAAGAATTGTATGTGTTATTTGATACTTATGTAGAAATCGAAGGAGAAATGATTATTGCAAAATTCTTGGATTTTTTGAAAGATGGACAGTTAAAAAATTTAGTCATTACAATTGCTTCCCTCAAAGTACCTGAAGAGAGTACGGACCAAGAATTCCATGATTTAATTCGGATTATCCAAACGTCTAGTCTCGTTGAAGAAATAAATAAAAAGAGAATTCAGCAACAAGAAGCTAGTCAAAAAGGGAATCAACAATTAGAGCTGGAATTGGCAGTTGAAATAATAAATCTTACCAAACAATTGAAACAAGCCAAATAGCACATTGAAGGGGGACTTCTTTCATGGCAGAAGAAACAATGAAAAATTATGATAAAGCCGTCGCTGACTTTATTAAAGTAAACAAAACTAAAGGACAAGTCGTTTATGATGAATTGTCTAATCAATTAGCAACACCCTATTCATTAGATGCTGAAGGAATGGATAAACTGATTCAAAAAGTTGAAGACGCTGGAATCAGTGTAGTAGACGAAAACGGTGAACCATCTATTCACAGTCTAAAAAGTACAGAGAAAAAAGCAAAAACACAACCTCAAGAAGATTTATCAGCGCCAACAGGTGTCAAAATTAATGATCCTGTGCGGATGTATCTAAAAGAAATTGGTCGTGTCCCATTGCTGACAGCTGAAGAAGAAGTTGATTTGGCTTTAAAAATCGAAGAAGGCGATCAAGAAGCAAAACAACGATTAGCAGAAGCTAACTTGCGTTTAGTTGTAAGTATTGCAAAACGCTATGTTGGTCGTGGCATGCAATTTTTGGATTTAATCCAAGAAGGAAATATGGGGCTAATGAAAGCTGTTGAGAAATTTGATTACCGCAAAGGATTTAAATTCTCGACTTATGCTACTTGGTGGATTCGTCAAGCAATTACCCGTGCAATTGCAGACCAAGCAAGAACAATTCGTATTCCTGTTCATATGGTAGAAACAATCAATAAATTGATTCGTATTCAACGTCAATTATTGCAAGACTTAGGTAGAGAACCAACGCCAGAAGAAATCGGTGCGGAAATGGACTTACCAACTGAAAAAGTTCGTGAAATTTTAAAAATTGCTCAAGAACCAGTATCTTTGGAAACGCCGATTGGTGAAGAAGACGATTCTCATTTAGGGGATTTTATTGAAGATCAAGAAGCAACGAGTCCAGCAGAACACGCAGCATATGAATTGTTAAAAGAACAATTGGAAGATGTGTTAGACACATTGACGGATCGTGAAGAAAATGTGCTACGCCTACGTTTCGGGATTGATGATGGACGCACACGAACATTAGAAGAAGTTGGTAAAGTATTTGGCGTGACACGCGAGCGTATTCGTCAAATTGAAGCCAAAGCTTTGCGCAAATTACGCCATCCATCACGTTCAAAACAATTGAAAGATTTCTTAGAATAAAAAGCAAGACTTTTAAAAGTTGGAAGCAGCTTTTAAAAGTCTTTTTTTTACATATTATCAAGAAATAGTTAAGTATTTTGCTTTTTCGTGATAGAATTACAATCAGAACTTAACAAAAACGTAACTACTTTAGTATTGGCTAACTTGTTAATATATGGTAGATTATTTTTTAGAAAGTAAAAGGAGCCAGAGATAGATTGATGAAAAAATGTCCTCATTGCGATGCTGAAATCGCTGCAAATCAAACTGTATGTCCAAACTGTGGCAAAGATTTATCAGAAACGTCACAAGCAGAGACACCTACAAGTGATCACAAAAACAACGAACACATCAAATGGTCAGATTACCAAGATGTTCCTTTAGGTTCTGTCATGGAACATTTTTCCGATTTACATGAGAAAAACGATGATGGAAAAACTGACTTTGAAGAAAATTCCATTTTAGCAGATTATATTAAAGAGCATAAAGAACCAACTTTCGTTCAAGAAAAATCAGAAGCAAACGAGCAGAAAATTGATGAGTCAGTCAAAGAATCCGACGTTGTGAATGAACCTGAACCAGAGCAAGTTAACGAACCAGTAGTAACGCCAAGTGTAGCAGAAGACAATTCAGAAGCAGAAAAAACGGAAGAGCCTGTTGAACCTGTAGGCGTCGTTACAAAAGAACCTGAAAGCAACAGCGCAAAATCAGAAAATCTAGCGCCACAAACACCTAAGAAGCGCAACAAAAAGATTTATTGGTTGACTGCAGCAGCTGTTGTTGTCCTAGCTGGTGGCGGCTGGTTTTACTATGACCATCAACAAAAAGAAGAAGCAGCAAGACAAGAACAATTACGGATAGAAAATGCGTTATCTACAATTGATAAAGAAATGGATACTTACTTTCTTGATGCAGATCAACAATTTATTGCACCTGGGAAAACTTCTGAAGGTATTACCAAATTAATGGAAGAATTGGAAGAGTATTCTAAAGAAGATGCTTACGATAAGCTAGTTGTTAAAGGGCAAAAAATTCAAGTCAAATTAGCGGTATTGGATCAAATTAACAGTCATTTTACTGAGCCGATTGTTGTAGGTGACAAACTACAAGAAAACGCGCATATTAAAGAAGGCGAAACGGTAGAGATGGCTTCATTAACGGAAAAAAATGCTTTTTCTGACCTCATTAATCAAGCGATTAAAAAAGGCAAAGATGAAGCAAAACAATTGCAAGCTGCAAGTAAGGCGGTGCAATCATTAACGGCTCACTATAAAGATAATCAATTAAGTGATGCAGTTAGTCGTAAAGACTATGAATCAACAAAACAAGAAGTCGAAAAAATCTTTGATGGCAAAGAAAAAGAAACGTTACTTGCTGATTTAGAGCCAATCGATAAAGCCTTAGTTGCCAAAGAAAAAGCACAAGCAGAAGCCGAAAAACAAGCGGCAATTGAAGCTGAGAAACAAGCAGAGCAACAACGTCAAGCAGCACAACCACAACAACCGAACTCAGGTGGACAAGCAGGAACTAGTGCACCAAGTTCGAACGAAGGCCAAGAAATCCTAAATGACCATACACCAAGAAATAAAAACAATCAGCCAATTATTTCACCTCGTCAAAGCGATATTGATGATGTCAACAATCCAGCATGGGAATGGGCACCTGGTGTCTATGAGAAAGTAATCAATGAAGCGATTAAACGTGGTTACATTGTTGAAGGTGGCTTTAAACTAGAACGTGTTCGGATTGAAAATGGTGAAGGTTATTACAACCTATATGCGACAAACACTAAATCTTCCTTAATGCAAGGAATTGGTGAATCAGCTTTACCAATGTATCTATTTACAATTAATGATAAAACTGGTTTCTTCCGTGGAAACGGTAGTGATTAAAAAAGAATAACTTGTATCCCCTCTTTATTTTCGATATGATATAAAAATATCAGTTGGAAATAAAGGGGGATTCTTTTTGCAAGAAGTGAAGTATGAAAGTTTTTTTGATGGCGTAAAAGCTTGTATCCCAACTGTATTAGGTTATATGGGGATCGGCTTTGCCATGGGCGTTGTTGGGAAGGGGGTTGGGTTATCGGTTCTTGAAATTTTATTGATGTCTGTGTTTATCTATGCGGGGAGTGCGCAGTTTATTATTTGTGGCTTACTAGCGATTGCAGCACCAACATCTTCGATTATCGTGACCGTCTTTTTGGTCAACTTGCGTCATTTTTTAATGAGTTTGTCAGTTGCGCCCGCTTTTCGTAAAGAAAGTATGCTAGGAAATATTGGCATAGGAACGCTGTTGACCGATGAATCGTATGGCGTATTAGTCAATGCACTGCAAAATGAAAAACAACCGACACTCCATTGGATGAACGGCTTAAATATTTTGGCATATGTTAGTTGGATTTTAGCGACCGTTTTAGGTGCAATGTTAGGGGAATTTATTCCCAACCCGGAATTATTCGGTTTGGACTTTGCTTTGGTAGCGATGTTTTTAGGCTTATTCTTATTTCAAGTAGAGATGCCTTTGAAAAAACGAACAAAGCAAACAATTCTTGTGCTAGCGAGCGTAGTAGGTAGTTTGTATTTATTTATGTGGTTTACTTCTGCTGAAATTGCTGTGATTGCAGCTACATTGATTGGTTGTTTTATTGGGGTGGTGACACATAATGAGTAGTACCTTTTTGATAATGATTGCTGGTTGTTTTCTTGTCACGTGGTTGCCGCGCATTTTACCATTCGTTTTTGCCAAACGTCTTGAATTTCCAGAAAAGCTGCATTTATTCTTAAGTTATTTGCCATTATGTATTCTAGCAGCTTTATTAGTTCAAAGTCTCTTGTCTATTCAGAGTGGCAAAGCGCCAATCTTAAAATTACAAGAAACTTTGGCATGTATTCCCACATTAATGGTTGGCATCTATACGAAAAATTTGATGAAGATTGTAATTACAGGTATTATTAGCATAGCGGTTATTCGCCTAGTTTTATAAATTGTCTTCTAAAGGAGAAGGAAAATGAACGAGTTATTAGCATCCGTATTCAGCGGATTAATTATTGATGAAAATGAAGAAAATTATTTTGTCCAAAAAAATGGTGTGACATTTAAATTAGCAAAATCAGAAGGAGAGCATGCATTAGGAGAAGCTGTCGAAGGATTTGGCTATCAAAATCAAAAGCAAGATTACTGCATGACAACGATTATTCCCAAAAGCCGTAAGGGACACTATGCATTTGGAGAAGTGACTGATAGTCGCCGTGATTTAGGTGTTTTCGTGAATATTGGGTTACCTGACAAAGATGTGGCGGTTTCTTTAGATGAATTACCAACCATGCGTGAATTATGGCCGAAAAAAGGTGACCGTTTAATGGTTTCCTTGCGTGTCGATCATAAAGATCGTATTTGGGGCAGTCTAGCAGAAGAAAAAATTTTCCAAGCCCTAAGTAAACGTGGCAATGATACATTAAAAAATCAAGATGTGACAGGAACAGTCTACCGTTTGAAATTAGTAGGGACCTATATTTTGACGGATGATTTTTATATCGGCTTTATTCACCCTTCTGAACGCTTCCAAGAACCGCGTTTAGGAGAACAAGTCAAAGGACGTGTAATCGGCGTGCGTCCAGACGGTGTGTTGAATCTTTCGTTAAAACCTCGTGCGCATGAAGCAATTAGCGATGATGCTGCCATGATTGTCGCCTTTTTAGAACGTGCACCTGAAAATCAAATGAACTATACAGACAAATCATCACCAGAAGAAATTAAACAAATGTTTGGTATCAGTAAAGGTCAATTCAAACGTGCATTAGGAAACTTGATGAAACAACGAATGGTTGAACAAAAAGATGGCGTGACTAAATTAATTAAAAAATCTAATTGAGAATACTTGTATAATTTTCTCGTCTATTTTATAATTATTTTAATGTCATGAGAGATATTTATCTCTTAAATTAGAATGATTATAAATTAAGATGGAGGATTGTATGAATACTGTGGAAGCATTAAAAAAAACCAAAAAACAACTCCATGAATCAGGATTTAAATTAACTCCGCAAAGGGAAGCAACGCTATTAGTCTTGTTAGAAAATGAAAAAGATCACTTATCAGCAGAAGAAATTTACTTTTTTGTGAAACAAAAAAATGCAGATATTGGATTAGCAACAGTTTACCGTACGTTAGAGATTTTAACCGAATTAAAAATTGTTGATAAAATCAGTTTTGACGATGGTGTGGCAAGATATGATTTGCGTAAAGAAGGTGCGAAGCATTTCCACCATCATTTGCTATGTCTGGAATGTGGGAATATTGAGGAAATCGAAGAAGATTTACTTGGGGATGTTGAAGAAATTGTTGAGAAACAATTCCATTTTCAAGTGAAAGATCACCGCTTAACATTTCATGGCGTTTGTCAAGCTTGTCAATTAAAAGAATGAAAAATAGGTACAATTGGAAGAATTCGTTCCAATTGTACCTATTTTTATGTAAACTAAGGGAGAATTTCTGTTCTTACAACTAAGAATTTGTTATGATAGGTAAGGCGAATGGGAGGAAAAAAGATGGAAGAACAAATTACGGACTATTTACACTTTTTGACAATTGAACGTGGTCTTTCTCAAAACACAAGAAAAAGTTATGAGCGCGATTTGGAACGCTATTTAATTTTTTTAAAAGAGCAAAAAGTAACGGAATGGCAAGCAGTTGATCGTTTCATAGTCGTGCAATTTTTACAGCTGTTACAAGAAGAAGGCAAAGCCGCGGCAACGATTACTCGTATGGTCACTAGTTTACGCCGTTTTCATCAATTTCTTCGCCAAGAACGATTTACTGATCATGATCCAATGCAACACATTGATTCACCTAAAAAGGTGCAAAAGTTGCCAGACACACTAAGTTTAAGTGAAGTAGAAAAGTTAATTGAAACTCCTGATACAAAAGAAATTTTAGGCATTCGTGATCGAGCTATTTTAGAAGTTATGTATGCAACAGGATTACGAGTGAGTGAATTGATTGGTCTAAAATTAAATGATTTACATTTAAGCATGGGACTCTTACAAACCCTTGGAAAAGGAGACAAAGAACGAATTGTTCCTCTTGGTGATATGGCTATTCAATGGATTGAGTGTTACTTAGACGAAGCACGTCCGTTGTTAACAGCCAAGCATCCAGAAGAAGTTCATTTATTCGTGAATAATCATGGCTTAGGTCTTTCTAGACAAGGCATTTGGAAAAATCTAAAAGCGTTAGTGCGAAAAGCAGGGATTCATAAAAACGTGACGCCTCATACACTTCGCCATAGTTTTGCGACGCATTTATTAGAAAATGGTGCAGATTTACGAACGGTACAAGAATTATTAGGCCATGCTGATATTTCGACAACCCAGATTTATACACATATTACGAAAAAACGTATGACAGAAGTGTACAAGCAACATTTCCCTCGTGCGTAAAGGAAGGGCAACAATGCAGGAAATTAAAATTAAGTTGGATGTTTTTGAAGGACCGTTAGATTTGTTGTTGCATTTAATTCGTTCTTTAGAAATTGATATTTATGATATTCCAATTGCAGCAGTGACAGAACAATATATGAATTATATTCATGCGATGAAGACATTGGAATTGGAAGTTGCAGGAGAATACTTGGTCATGGCGGCAACCTTGATGGCAATTAAAAGTCAGATGCTTTTGCCTAAGCAAGAAATGGATGAAGAGTATGATGATGTGTACGAAGAAGATCCACGTGATGAACTCGTCTCACAACTTCTCGAATATCGTAAATATAAATATGCTGCGGATAAATTATCAGAAAAGGCGATAGAACGTAGCCAGTATTTTACGAAAGATCCGATGGATATGGATGAGTACAAAGAAACCGAACAAGAATTGCAAAAAAATCAAATCAATACGATTGATTTATTCTTAGCTTTTCATAGTATGCTAGAAAAAAAGAAAAAGCGAAGAGCAATTGAATCAACCATTCGTGCTGATGAAAGTAGTATTGAAGAAAAAATGCAATTTATTGCAGCACAGATGCAGCAAATAAAAACAGGTCGAACATTAGAGTCTTTTTTTACGAGCTACAGCAAGCCAGAAATTGTGATTACATTTATGGCTTTATTAGAATTAATGAAAAATGGAAAAATTAGAGTAGAACAAACTGGGAATTATGAAACTATTTTGCTCTACTCAATAGGAGACACAAATGAGTAAACTAAATCAGTTAGAAGCGATGTTATTTGTTGTTGGTGACGAAGGGATTGGATTAGAAGAATTAAGCTATTTATTAGAAGAACCAACACCACAAGTCTACCAAGCAATTCAATCACTAAATCAAAAATATCAATCTGATGAAACATCCGCATTAAATATTTTAGAAGTAGGTAACCATTTTGTATTGACAACTAAAAAAGAATTTGCCCCTTTGTTAAAAAAATATGCACAATCCCCTATGTCGAATCGTTTATCACAAGCAGCGTTGGAGACGTTGGCGATAATTGCCTATAAACAGCCAATTACGCGAGTTGAAGTAGATGACATTCGTGGTGTGCAATCCTCAGGTTCTGTTCAAAAATTGGTGGCTCGACAATTGGTTGAAGAAAAAGGTCGTGTGGAAGGTCCGGGGCGTGCAATTTTATATGGAACAACAGATTATTTTATGGATTACTTCGGATTAAAAAGTTTAGAAGAATTACCAGATATTCAATCGATGGAAGATGATTTATCTGAAGAATTGCCAACGGACTTATTTTTCAATCGATATGAAGAAGAGAAAGAGGAGAATTAATAATGGAAAGATTACAAAAAGTGATTGCCCATGCCGGTATTGCATCGCGCAGAAAAGCAGAAACATATATTTTAGATGGACGTGTAAAGGTTAATGGACAAGTGGTACGTGAACTAGGTACACAAGTAGGCTCGAAAGATCGTGTCGAAGTAGACGGTGTCCCAATCTATCAGGAAGAACCGGTCTATTATGTGTTTTACAAACCAAGGGGCGTTATCTCAGCGGTCACAGATGATAAGAAACGTAAAGTTGTTGTGGATTATTTATCAGATGTCAGAGAACGCATTTATCCTGTAGGTCGCTTAGATTATGATACTTCTGGCTTGTTGCTATTGACAAATGATGGAGCGTTCTCACAAAAACTAACCCATCCGAAACACGAAGTAGATAAAGTTTATGTAGCCAAGGTAAAGGGCATTGCGGACAAAAAAACATTGACGCCTTTAACACGAGGCATGCGTTTGGAAGGAAAAAGAGTAGCGCCAGCCCGTTATGAAATTATCTCAGTGGACGTGAAAGCGCAGACGAGTATCGTGCAATTGACGATTCATGAGGGGCGTAATCATCAAGTAAAAAATATGTTAAAAGCTGTCGGACTCCCAGTTCAAAAATTAAAACGTGAAAAATATGGTGAACTGACATTAAAAGGCTTGCGTCCAGGAGAATATCGTGAATTGAGCAAAAAAGAAGTCAGCCAACTCTTAGAACAAGCCAAGAAATAATTTGTAAGTAAAAGTAGTTGAAACTTTAAATAAATCATGTATACTTAAACTGTACTAAAAAATGAATAAAGGTTCGTCTTCAGGGGCAGGGTGTAATTCCCGACCGGTGGTTATAGTCCACGAGCTGTTTGTTTACAAATGGCTGAATTGGTGAAATTCCGATACCGACAGTAAAGTCTGGATAAAGAAGATAGGGCGTATTTGGTTTATCTAATTTTGTGACCTCATACCCTATTTTTCCCTGTGGAAAAATAGGGTATTTTTTTGCATCTGGCGCCGATGTAAACACAAAATAGAAAATTTAATAGGTTCGTTTGAAGAGGAATCCTTTCAACTAGGAGGATTTATAATGAAAAACAGCAAAGTACAAAAAATGGTTTCAATGGCATTGTTTGCCGCAATGGGATTAGTATTACAATATGTTGCTTTTCCAGTTATGCCGATGTTCCCATTCTTAAAAATTGATTTTAGTGACATTCCTGTGATGTTAAGTATGTTTTTATTTGGACCGTTGGCGGGGATTATCACGGCATTGATTCGCTCAATATTACATGCGTTAACAACGGGTTTATCGGCACCAAATCTGGTAGGAGATGTGGCAAGTTTTCTTGCTACGACTGTCTTTACGTTACCAATGTATTATTTCTTTAGAAAAGACAGCAAGTTAAAAAATAAAATTTTAGGTACTGCTTCAGGGATCTTATCAATGAGTGTGGTGATGAGCATTGCAAACTACTTTGTAATTACACCGTTGTATCTAATGTTTTTCAACATGACAGCAGATACTTATTTACAAATGTCACTTGCTAAATATGTAGTGATTGGGATCTTACCGTTTAATCTAATTAAAGGTGGCATTGTCAGTGTGGTATTTTTACTTTTACATGCCAAATTATTGCCATGGTTATCAAAAAAACAAGCCTTTTCTCAAAGTCAAACTTTTTCAAAATAAAACAAAGGACATCTCACGAACTCGCGAGATGTCCTATTCGCTTTTTTTTTGCGTATAATAAAAGAAGCTTATGATTCTAGAAGAATTGCTCGAACCGGGCATTTTTTATAAGCGTTCAGTACGACGTCTTGTTTTGCTTCCGGAATAAATTGTTGATGAGCTTCAGGTTCTTGCGCAAAAAGCACGATTCCTTCTTCATCATAATCAAAAATTTCTGGTGCATATACCGCACATAATCCACAAGCAATACAGCGTTCGGGAACGATTTTACATAATTGAGACATGTTGTCACTACTTTCTGGAGGGTTATCTTGAATACATTTATTTTATCGTTGTTTACGAAAGAAGACAAGTTGAAACCAAGTACCTTGTATCAATTATTGTCAGGTAAACGGACATCATCGGTTCTTTGCTACGCTTTTTTTCATGATTTATTTCATTTAGTCGGTGTGTTACCAGAACTAAAAGAAAAGGAATTAGACGTTTGTCTATTCGAATTAACAAAAGCGGGTAAATTGTCAGAAGAACATGGTTTGTATGCCTTAATTGGGGAAGAATGTCCGGAACGGGAATTATTAAAAGAGGTTGATTTTTTTCGATTTGGACGTAAAGCGGATGAGACTTGGCGGTCGTTACAATTTATTGTGCAGGTTAGCTCCTATTTAAACCGTGAAGAAACGTATATCCCTTTGGAAAATTCGCCATTTTATACAGAACGAGCGCGTCAACTTGTTCATACTTATCGCGATAAATTACCTGAGATGATTTACCAAGAATTACTGGCTATTTTTTCTCAATTACCATCTCAACAAGCGGATTTATTAGCTCAAACCTTAACGGGGTATCATCAAAATGGTGCGGTCTTTTTTCAAGTCTTACCAAAAGAACAACAAACACCACCGTGGGCAACCGTTCTTGTGGGAAGAGCGATGCATCATTTCTTTCGTATATTGGCAAAGCATCCTGATTTTATTTTGTATCAATTTTTGCGACCAATTCTGAATCAAAACCGCAATCAAAGTATGTTGTTCACGAGAAAATTATTTCAGCAAGGTGCAACATTTGAAGAGATTATGCGTACCCGTCGATTAAGAAAAGGGACCATTCAAGATCATCTGATTGAATGGGCATTAGTTGATGAGCAATTTCCTTTTGAGACATTTATTTCGGAGTGGGAACAGTGTCAGCAATTGCCAGAAGAGTCTTGGAAGTATCGCTATAAAGAATTGACTGAACGATGTGAAGCATCATTTTTAGACATCCGTTTATATCAAATTTGGAGGAAAAAGCAATCATGAAATTAGAAGAAGCGCTGCAAAAATATTTTCATTACACGCATTTTCGCCCAGGACAAAAAGAAGTCATTACCAGTTTACTTAATGGAGAAGATACATTGGCGGTTTTACCGACAGGAACGGGTAAGAGTTTGTGTTATCAGTTGACTGGCTACTTGCAATCAGGGCTCGTAGTGATTGTTTCACCGCTGATTTCTTTAATGGAAGATCAAGTCACTTCTTTTTTACGTGCAGGTGAAAAAAGAGTTGCTGCATTAAATGGGACCTTACAAGCAGAAGAGAAAAAATTTATTTTAGCACATTTATCCGCATATAAATTTTTATTTTTGAGTCCGGAAATGTTGTTACAAGAAGCTGTTTTAGCGACCCTTTCACGTGAAAAAATCGGCTTATTGGTCATTGATGAAGCGCACTGTGTCTCACAATGGGGAATCGACTTTCGTCCTGAATACCGGAATTTAGATGAAGCCAAACGGCGCCTACATTCGCCTTTAACCTTAGCATTAACAGCTAGTGCGACTGAAAAAGTACGTGAAGAAATAAAAACGTTGTTGCTTTCGCCCAAACAGGCAGAGTGGATTTATTCGATGAATCGTCCCAATATTGCCTTGTTAGTTGAACAATCAGATGATAAGTTAATAAATTTGAAACAAGCCTTGCGACAGCAAGCGGGGTCAGGTATTATTTATTGTGCGACACGCAAAAAAGTAGAGGAACTTTACGAAGAATTACAAGGTGAATTTTCAGTCGGTTATTACCATGGTGGTTTAGAAAGTAACCAAAGAAGAATGTTGCAACAACAATTTTTAGCAAATGAGCTACAATTTTTAATTGCGACCAATGCCTTTGGAATGGGCATTAATAAACCGGATATTCGTTTAGTTGTCCATTATGAGCTGCCAGATAACTTAGAGAACTATATGCAGGAAATTGGACGTGCAGGACGGGATGGTCAACAAAGTTATGGCCTGTTATTATACCAAGAAGGAGATGAACGCATTCATCATTTTCTTCAGAATACAGCACAGGCTGAAAGAGAAGCCTTTGAATTAAAACTGTCTTATCAAGCAATTGCTTCATTAACTGATCTGCAAGAAAAATGGTGGCAACAAACGAAAAAAGAAGGCGCAGAGTTATTTCTGCATCATTTGAAAGCAAATGAGTATGAGAAAAAAGAAAAATTAGCAAAAATGTTGGCGTATGTTCGATATGATGGTTGTCGTCGAGCATTTTTACTTAAATATTTTGAAGAAACTTTAATTGAAGAACAGGATCAATGCTGTGATTTTCATGGCTGTCATTTACCTGAAAGAGTTGTTGGAAGTTGGGATAGCCCTACGTTTGCAAGTTGGCAATCGATTTTAATAAAAATGTTTAAAGAAAATTTTTAAGATAGCTTTTGAGAGACATTGACTATTTTACTGTGGTATAATACATCGGGAAGACAATGGGAGGTTATAGAAATTGAGTAAAAAAGATAAAAATCGTGACGTACAAGAACCTTGGGAGCAACCTATCTATGAGACGGAAACGGAAGAAAGTTATTCTCGTTCAGGCCGTCGTCAAAAAAGAGGAAATAGCGCCTTTTTAACAGTGGTATTAGTCTTATTGTTCCTTATTATTGCTGTGCCAACGGTAGCAGGATTTTGGATTATGAATCGAGACAATAAACCCGAGACTGCACAAACATCTAGTAGTACCGTTGAATCGACCATTTCGTCAACAACGAAAGAAAGCACGACTTCTTCTGAAACACAATCAACAAGTAGTAGTGCATCGTCGTCTGTTGAGTCATCTGAATCTACGGCTCCTTCTGAAACAGTACCATCATCAACTACTGAAGAAGTGCCACAATCAGAAACACCTCAAGCTGAAACTCCAGAGGTACCAGCTGAAACACCTCAAGACGAACAAGGTGCTGTTTATGAAACAGTTTATGAAGGAGAAGGTCCACAACAAGTGGCTGCCCGTGCAGGTATTTCACTAGAAGAACTTTTCCGTTTGAATGGATTAGATATGAATAATTATGATTTACATCCAGGAGATCAATTAAGAGTGAAATAAAAAAACCGCTCAGGCGGTTTTTTTATTTAGATAAATGACAAGAGTAGGGAGAATAGGTATGAAAAAAATCAATATTGCGATTGATGGTCCTGCGTCATCAGGGAAAAGCACCGTAGCGAAAATTTTAGCAAAAGACTTTGGCTATATTTATACAGATACAGGAGCGATGTATCGTAGTGTGACGTATTTAGCTATTCAACATCAAGTAGCTTTTGACGACAAAGAAAAATTGGTATCACTAATTGAGCGTTATCCAATTACATTCAAACAAACAGAGCAAGGACAACTAATTTTTGTTGATGGTCAAGATGTCACAGAAGCGATTCGTCAACCAGATGTGACAAACAATGTGTCTGAAGTATCTGCTCATGCTGAAGTTCGCCAACAGCTTGTTCGCCAACAGCAAAAAATTGCTGAACAAGGTGGCGTTGTGATGGATGGCCGTGATATTGGAACGGTTGTATTACCCCATGCCGAAGTCAAAATTTTCTTGGTAGCAAGTGTGGTTGAGCGTGCAGAGCGTCGGTTTAAAGAAAATCAAGCAAAAGGCATAGCAACTGATTTTGAGACATTGAAAAAAGAAATTGAACAACGAGATTATTTGGATTCCCATCGTGAAACATCACCATTAAAACAAGCCGAAGATGCTACTTTAATTGACACGACAGGTTTAACGATTGAAGAGGTCGTTCAAGCAATTAAAGATGAGGTTATAAGAAAAGTGAAATAAGAAAAAGTCTCTTGAAAGGTGATAGTTAATCATTTTCAAGAGACTTTTTACACATTAATCGGCTACTTTTCAATAAAATTAAAGGAAAATGTTTAGAAAGCGTAAATTTCAAGGCTTTTTTTATTAAAAAATATAGAAATCGCTTTATTTTTTTGTAAGAATAGCATAAACTAGTTATGTAGTGTATTTATAAAACAATTGTTGGTTAGGAGGACATATGTTATGACAGAATTAGAAAACAACCACGTAGAAAATACCAATGAGATGGAAGCTGCTTTAAGTAGTTTTCAAGAAGTAAGTGTGGGTGATGTCGTCAAAGGTGAAGTTTTAGCTATTGAAGACAAACAAGCCATCGTTGGAATTGAAGGTGCTGGTGTAGAAGGTGTGGTACCTGCTAAAGAATTATCTACATTGCCTGTAGACAATATCGATGAAGTAATCAAAGTTGGAGATGTTCTGGATTTAGTAGTAATCTCCGCTATTGGAAAAGATAAAGAAAACGGTAGTTATTTACTTTCAAAACGCCGCTTAGACGCGAAAAAAGTCTGGGAAGATATTGAAAAAGATTTCCAAGAAGGAAAAATTATCGAAGCACCTGTTACAAACGTTGTCAAAGGTGGATTGGTTGTTGATGTTGGCGTGCGAGGTTTCGTTCCTGCATCAATGGTAGAAGACCATTTTGTGGATGATTTTGAAGAATATAAAGGTAAAACATTAACCTTTAAAATTATCGAAATCGAGCCTTCAGAAAACCGTTTAATTTTATCACATAAAGCGGTTGTGGAAGCTGAAAAACAAGAGAAAAAAGCTGAGTTACTTACTTCTATTTCAGAAGGTGACCAAGTGGAAGGTACTGTTGCTCGTTTAACTGATTTCGGTGCGTTTGTTGATTTAGGTGGTATTGATGGACTTGTCCATGTATCAGAAATTTCTCACGCACACGTAGCTAAACCAAGTGACGTATTGAAAGTCGGCGATAAAGTAGAAGTTGCTGTTTTATCTGTTGACCCAACAACTGAACGTGTATCCTTATCAATTAAAGATACATTGCCTGGACCATGGACAGACATTGAAGAAAAAGCTGCGAAAGATACTGTGTTAGAAGGTACCGTAAAACGTCTAACAAGCTTTGGTGCATTTGTTGAAGTCTTCCCTGGTGTCGAAGGGTTAGTTCATATTTCTCAAATTTCACACAAACACATTGCCACACCTCATGAAGTATTGAGTGAAGGACAACAAGTGAAAGTGAAAGTCTTAGAAGTAACACCAGAAGATCATCGTATTGCATTAAGTATCAAAGCATTGGAAGAAAAACCAGAAGTAGAAACAGAAGAAGTAGTTGAAGAAGAAAACTACGAATTACCTGAAGAATCAACTGGTTTTACAATGGGCGATATTTTAGGTGATGCTTTAAAAGAAAAAGAATAAGCAATAAATTGCAACAGTCATTTCTTGAAAGAGGATGACAGTTGCAGTTTTTTTATTTTTGCTTTAATTCTTTTTCAGAATACTTGCAACTTGTGAATGCATTGGGTAAACTAAGTAAGGTTAAGAAACAAACGAATACGTAAGAATCATTCGAAAGATATATTCAAAAAATAAATCAATTCGTTATGTAAAAGAAAGATGGAGGTAAAAAATGGCAAATCCAACGATAGCGATTGTCGGACGTCCGAATGTCGGGAAGTCTACAATTTTTAACCGTATTGCTGGGGAACGCATTTCGATTGTGGAAGACACTCCGGGTGTCACACGAGATCGAATTTACGCAACTGGTGAATGGTTAGGTCGCGAATTTAGTATTATTGATACAGGTGGGATTGATTTGGGCGACGAACCATTTATGGATCAAATCAAGCACCAAGCAGAAATTGCAATTGAAGAAGCAGATGTCATTGTCTTTGTATCAAGCGCCAAAGAGGGCATTACAGATGCGGATGAATTAGTTGCTCGTATTTTATACAAGAGTAACAAACCAGTTATTTTAGCAATTAATAAAGTAGATAATCCAGAAATGCGTACAGATATTTATGAGTTTTATGGATTAGGGTTAGGCGAACCGTATCCAATTTCAGGAAGTCATGGTTTAGGAATTGGGGACGTACTAGATGCAGCGGTCAAACATTTCAGTACAGAGCAAGAAGAGGAAGATGACTCTGTTATCAAATTTAGCTTAATCGGGCGTCCAAATGTTGGGAAATCTTCCTTGATTAATGCTATCTTAGGCGAAGATCGTGTGATTGTTTCTGATATTGAAGGAACGACTCGTGATGCAATTGATACACATTTTGTTAGCGAAAGTGGTCAAGAGTTCACTATGATTGACACAGCAGGTATGCGTAAACGCGGGAAAGTCTATGAAACCACTGAAAAATATAGTGTGATGCGTGCGATGCGAGCAATTGAACGCTCAGATGTCGTCTTAATGGTCTTGAATGCGGATGAAGGTATTCGTGAACAAGACAAACGTATTGCGGGCTATGCCCATGAAGAAGGACGAGGAATTATTATCGTTGTCAATAAATGGGATCTAGTGGAAAAAGAAACCAATACGATGCGTGATTTTGAAGAAGAAATTCGCGATGAATTCCAGTATTTAGATTATGCACCAATCATTTTTGTTTCAGCTAAAACTAAGCAACGATTAAATAAATTACCAGAATTGATTGAAGAAGTGAGTATGAATCAAAATATGCGTATTCCTTCAGCCATTTTAAATGATGTGATCATGGACGCTGTCGCAATTAATCCAACACCAACAGATAAAGGTAAACGATTGAAAATTTTCTATGGTACACAAGTTGCGGTAAAACCACCAACTTTTGTTATTTTTGTGAATGAAGAAGAACTAATGCATTTTTCATATGCCCGTTTCTTGGAGAACCAAATACGTAAGGCTTTCACTTTTGAAGGAACCCCAATTCGAATTATTCCACGTAGAAGAAAATAGCGAATTCTAACATAATTTTTGTTATTTGACAAAGAAAATTATCTTTTTATAACTAATTAATGAAAATTATAAAAAAAAGATGTCAGATGCATTAAAATCCTTGATAATATAAGGTTCTTGTGATAACGTTATATCAGAATATTGATGGTGATAATCAATATTTGTCATATAACTTAAATGAAGAAAGTTCATATGATTGATGTGAGACATCATAACAATTTTCAGGAGGTGAAACCATCCATGGCAAACAAAGCAGAATTAATCGAAAAAGTAGCAGCAGCGACTGATTTAACTAAAAAAGACGCAACTGCAGCAGTTGACGCTGTATTTTCAACTATTCAAGAAGCTTTAGCTAACGGTGAAAAAGTTCAATTGATCGGTTTTGGTAACTTCGAAGTACGCTCTCGCGCAGAACGTAAAGGTCGTAACCCACAAACTGGTGAAGAAATCAAAATCCCTGCAAGCAAAGTTCCTGCATTCAAACCAGGTAAAGCATTGAAAGACGCTGTTAAATAATAACGGCTTTTAGATTTGAAGCCCTCGAGAAATCGAGGGTTTTTGTATCTTTTAATATTGGAAGATGCAAAGTCACACTTTTGTGTGCGGATTGAAATTATATTGTGTTGTTAGAGTAAATAAAGAGAAATGACCTTCGAAATTTGGATGTTTAATCTGAATTTTGAAGGTCTTTTTTTATGTTCCAATAATTTTATATTTTTTTATTGACAAAGCGTTTGAATTCGTTTACATTTATATCAAGAATTTTTTTAAAAACACAATATAGAAAATAGGTTATAAAATATGTATGCTCATTATAATCAAGATACAAAACAATCTCAATTATTGCTAGTGCATTTGTTCAATGTAGCAGATAAATCTTCTGAAGCAGGAAAAGAAATTAATCAGGGGTACATTCTTTTCCTCATTGGTTTATACCACGATTTAGGTAAGAGTGATCGCCTTTTTCAAAGAAAAATTTTAAAAGATCCTTCTTTGAAAGTGAACCATACTTCTGCTGGGGCAATCTATCTTTATTTAAAAATTGCTCATTTACTTAAAAATAGAATTAAAGGAGCCAATAGAAAATACTGTAATTCATTTTGTGAAATCATCGCGTATGTGATTTCAGCGCATCATGGTGTATATGACATTCCAATAATCCGACAAACAGACGATGAAGAATATGTCCCTAAAAATTTTGGCTATAATAAGCTATGTGAGCGTCTTTTTTACAATGAAGACAAAAAATATAACTATGAAGAAGACGTTTTACCATTTGCACAACAACTCGAAAAAGAGCTGTATGAAAAATATCATCTTTCTTTTGAACAACTTGTTTTGAAAGCGTTTAACGAATATGTTGGGCTCTGGGAGAAATTAGATAGTAAGGATGATTCTGAGGATGCTTATTATCGAACGCTAATTGTGCGGTTGTATCTATCGCTATTAAAAAATGCTGATATTCTAGATACTGTTAATGCATATGAAATAATTGTTAATCCAATGCTTACAGCAAGATATGAAGAGTTGGCAGAAAGTTATAAAGCATCTATCGAAGAAGTTTATAAAAACTTTCAAAATCCGACTAAACCTATTAATGTAGTACGTACAAAAATAGCAGATTTCGTGAAAACAAGAGGAATGAATGATTCCAATGGTATCTATCGTTTGGATTTACCAACAGGTGCAGGGAAGACAAATTTGAGCATGCGCTATGGCTTTCATCAAATGGTGCATCAAAAAAAGAAACGATTTATTTATATTACTGCTTACTTATCAGTACTTGAGCAAAATGCACATGAGATTAAAGCTACGGTAGGAAATCAGAGTGAAGCAGAAGGAGTTCTAGAGCATCATTCCAATGTTGTGGAGTCAGAAGAAGATTTGAAAAATGAAAATGATATAGGTGATGAGAAAAAAGAAGCAATGAAAGAGTATTTAGTAGATTCATGGGATAGCCCAATAGTTTTAAGCACAATGGTTCAAATGTTTCAAACGTTCTTTAAAACTAAAGCGAGCAATATCCGACGTTTCTCTAATTTGATTAACAGTACAATCATATTGGATGAGGTACAATCTTTGCCCATCGACGTAATGACGCTGTTTAATTTAACACTCAACTTTTTGAATAAAGTAATGAAGGTGAATGTTGTTTTATGCACAGCAACACAACCTGTTTATAACTCAGACAATATTCCTCATAAAATTCAATATGGAGGTATTAATGGAGAGGAGACAGATATTGTTCAATTAACAGCTGAAGAACGACAAATTTTTAAACGTACAACAGTTTATAAATTTGATGAAGATAATTCAATAATTTCACTTGAAGAAATTGCTCAGGAAGTTACTAATTATTCAGAAGAATCAATTTTAATTATTTTGAATACGAAATCTGCAGTCAAAAATTTATATAAGTTGTTAAAGGAAAAGGACCAACGATTATGTTACCATCTCTCAACTAATATGTGCGCGCAGCATCGATTAGATATTATCAAAACGATTAAAGAGAAGCTCGCTGATGAACCAGTGATATGTATTAGCACTCAACTAATTGAAGCGGGTGTAGACTTGGATTTTAATCGAGTGATTCGTTCATACGCTGGAATTGATTCCATTGTACAAGCCAATGGTCGTTGTAACCGTGAAGGGAATTTAGAATCAGGGACTGTTCAATTAGTTAATGTACATCCAGAACAAGAAAATTTAACAAGGCTTAAATCAATCAGAAAGAAAAAGAAAATTACGGAACAAATTATTAAGAAACTAGACTCACCAATTGATATTATGACATTAAATAATGAATTTTTTGAAAGGTATTATACAAATAGTAAACCTGCAGAGTTTAATTATCCGAAACAAGCAGACGAACCAACAGTTTATGAACTACTTTCATTAAATAAGGATGCTCCAGTGGATCAACGTTTTTGCTTAAGACAATCTTTTAAAAGTGCTGGAACATTAATGAATCTTATTCAAAGTGATACGAATAGCGTGATTGTATATTATAGTGAAAATAAAGGCAAAGTGGAAGAGCTAATTGAAGTAGTGAGTCGATTTGAAAAAAGTTATCAAATAAAAGATTTGAATACCATTCAAAAGCTCTCTAAAGAACTTCAACCATACACAATTAATATGCAAAAAAATGATAGCTTGGATAAAAGTATCGATAAACGGCTAGATGGTCGTATCCAGATATTACAAGAAACTTTGTACACTGAAGATATGGGGGCACATGAATCAATCGAAGGGTTCATTTATTAAATGAAAAAATAGAGAGGATGAGAGAATTGGCTAAACAAAGAGAGTTTTTTGTAAGGATAAAAGGTGACTACGGATTGATTAGCAATCCGTCATCTAAAGGTGGTGGGGAAAAATATTCTTATTCCACTCCTACTAAACAATGTTTAACGGGAATTGTAGATGCACTTTATTTTAAACCGACATTCAAAAATATTGTTACTGAAGTAAAAGTAATCAATCCAATACAGACAGAAGTTATCGGAACAAGAGCATTGTTAGGAAACATGAAAGCTGATTTAAATTATGTATCTTATTTAGTTGATGTTGAATATCTTATTCGATTTCATATGGAATGGGATGAGAATAGACCGGATTTAGTCTATGATCGTAATGCTAAAAAACATGAAGCAATTATGGAAAGGTCGATTAAAAAAGGTGGACGAAGGGATGTGTTTATTGGGACAAGAGAGTGTGTAGCAACTGCAGAATATATTACCAAAGAAGAATATATTCAAGCAAAAAGTTGTTATGACGGACAGGTTATTTCTTTGGGGATTATGTTTCAAGAATTTGAGTATCCGACGGATTCAAATGAACCATTGAAAAGTTATTTTAAAGATACAGTTATGAAAGGCGGTATTATTACATTTGGTCCACGTGAAAAGTGTGAAATTGTTAATGAGCTTTCCAACTATAAATTTAAACGACCTGAGGAAATAAAACCTGTAGACGACGAATTGAAGGAATATCAACAAATGGAAATGAGGTGATTACATGGATTTTCTAACGGCATTATATAATTCATATAATGATTCGTTGAAAAACGACAAGGTCGATAAACACGATGATGATAATACAATTTTATTACCGATTTATCATACCAGTATGAAGTCTAGAGGAAATGATATTATTCAAGTGACATTGACAAAAAACAGTCAAATATTGGACGTTGAATATTTATCGGCTGATGAGGTAATTGTTTTTCCTGTTACAAATGATTCTGTTGCACGTTCAGGGAAAAACCCTCCTAGTCATCCTTTAGTAGATAAAATAAGTTATATGTTACCTGAAAATAAAGAAATGAATGACCTATATCGAACAGAATTTAATAATTGGTATCATGCAGTAGGTAACAGTGAGGTTAAAAGTTATCTTGAAATAATTAAAAATTTTATATACCAAGAAAATTTTGTGGATGACTTATTGAACAGCATGTATAAAAATAAAATGATTGAGTACACGAGAAAAGGTTTGGAAGTACAGTATGTCGAGAAGGAAGGAGACAAAGTCAAAAAAATTGATTTATCCAAAATTTTTCTGACATTTGCAATCGCAGACTTTACAGGTTATAAGACTGTTAGTGTTACTGAATATGTTGCATTGCATAACGATTATATAAAATATGTTGAATCACAAGCAACGAACACAGTATTGTGTAACATTGGTAAGGAAGAGCAACAACTAACGACTAAACATAGAGGATTAATGGGAAATGCAAAACTTATCTCTGTGAGTAATCATATTGAAACTTACAAAGGCAGATTTCAAACAGGATCAGATATTATCCAAATTGGTTATCGAACATCAGAAAAAATACATTTGATGTTGAAATATTTATTGGAAAATAAGAATAGCCGAAGGTGGTTAGGTGGTCAGCAATATCTAATTAATTGGTTTAGTAAAGATATTGCTAATACAGAAGAAGTTGATATTACATTACCTATATTTTTCGATTTTGGAGATAATCAAAGTGAATGGGCGATTCCAAGCGTTTCTCAAGCAAATAAAAAAGTAGGTGACTCTTTTATCAGTGGTAGAAAACTATATGATAAAGACTCTGATTATTATGTTGCTATTATAGATAAGGCTAGTAATGGTCGAATCTCTTTAAAGTATTTTAAAGAATTAAAAGTTTCTCAATTACAAACCAATTTAGAAAAATGGCATAACAAGTATTCTTGGAATGTGTATTATAAAAATTTAGGGAAGACGTCACCAATTACACCGTCAATTTCTCAAATTGTTTTAGCTGCATATGGTGTAGAACGAAATGGGAAATTGGAACTGGATAATGATAACTTTAAAAAAGATCAATTTCAAAACTTAGTTATTCGATTATTAGATGGGCAGTCAGTACCTGCCAATATTTTAACAGCACTTGCTATGAATATTCGCAAGCGATTAAATTATCCTAAAACGTGGAATCAAATTCAATTTACAACACTAGCACTGTTTAGTCATTATAGAGAGGAGATACCATTCATGTTAGACAGACAGTACCAAGATCGGTCATATTTATTTGGACGACTGTTAGCTGTATTAGACCAATTAGAAGCATTAACATACATGACGACACCTGAAAAAGAGAACAAACAAAAGGAAAACAAACGTGTGACGAACGCTCAGAAATTTTGGACTTCATATACTAGTCATCCAGCTTCGACAATGGCAACATTGATTCAAAAAACTAAAGTCTATGAAAAGAGTTTAGTAAATTCAAAACCAGGAATGTTTTATAAACTAGAAAATGAAAAAATAGAGATTATTAATGCTTTATCAGTATATCTAACAAAAGAAAATGAAGCTAATAAGCCGTTAGATTATCGATTTATTTTTGGTTATTATGCAGAAATACAATTTATTTTTACAAAATCTGAAAAAAATGAAAGTGAGGAATAAAAGATGATAACAAAGAAAGTGGATTTTATTGCAACAATTGAAGTAAGAAATGCTAACCCTAATGGTGATCCGTTAGCAGGAAATATGCCTAGAACGGACTCAAAAGGTTTTGGATTGATTAGTGATGTGGCAATTAAACGGAAAATTCGTAATCGGATGCAAGATCAAGGGTACGAAATTTTTGTAAAATCACGAGATCGTAGCGATGATAACTTTACTTCTTTACAGAAACGCTATGAGAGTGTTTTTAATTCAAAAGATTCTGATGAAAAAGTTGAGAAAGAATTTAATCAAAAATGGTTAGATGTGAGAACTTTTGGTCAAGTGATTACCTATGACAAGCGTTCAATCGGTATTCGTGGTCCAGTTTCTATTAGTATGGCGAAATCTTTGGAAACTGTAGCGACAACGACCTTACAAATTACACGGAGTTCTAATAGTATGGAGGCTAAAGGAGCTTCTGGACGTTCCTCAGACACTATGGGTAGCAAGCATTTTATCGAATATGGTGTATATGTTTTTTATGGTTCTGTAAATGTTTATTTTTCCGAGAAGACAGGGTTTGATGAAAAAGATTTAGACGTTTTAAAAGAGTCACTATTAACTTTATTTGAAAATGATTCGTCCTCTGCTCGACCAGAAGGTTCGATGGCACTAAAAGAATTATTTTGGTGTACTCACTCAAACAAGTTAGGAAATGTCTCTAGTGCAAAAATTCGTGATTTATTACAATGGGAACAGCCAAATCCAGATAACGAAATTGGTTATTCTGACTATAAAATCACATTAGATTCAGAGAAATTGAGTGAGTATGAAGAAAAAGGGCTGCATGTGGAATTTCTTGAAGGACTGTAATTATGGACTATAAAACAGATGACTATCTGATGATTTCAGGGATTCAACACTATGAGTTCTGTCCACGGCAATGGGCGCTTATTCATATTGAGCAACAGTGGGAAGAAAATCTGCGAACTGTTCAGGGACAACATTTACATCGGAATGCGGATCAACCTTTCATGAAAGAAAAAAGAGGGGATAAAATTGTTTCCCGTGCGATGCATGTGCAGTCCCATGAATTAGGAATTACTGGTATTTGCGATGTAGTAGAATTTGTTAAAGACAGTGCCGGTGTGGAAATTCCGCAATTGGGAGATAAATTCCATATCTATCCTGTAGAATACAAACGGGGTAAACCTAAAACCAATCATTCAGATATTTTACAATTAGTTGCACAAGCAATGTGTTTAGAAGAGATGCTAGTTTGTACGATTGAGAAAGGCTACCTGTTTTATAATGAAGTGAAGCACCGAGAAACAATTCTTATTACGGATGATTTACGTAGGGAAGTGCGAACTGCGATTTCAAAAATGCAAGATTTATATCAAAAAAGGCACACACCAAAAGTAAAAACTGGTAAGTGGTGTAAGAGTTGTTCGTTGCAAGATATTTGTTTGCCACGATTAATGACGAAAGAATCTGTCAATCGATATATTGAGAAGAGGTTGAGTGAATGAGAAGATTGATAAATACTTTGTTTGTAACGAATCCTGATCATTATCTTTCTCTTGATGGTGATAATATTGTGTTAAAGCATGAAAATTCGATTGTGGGAAGAGTTCCTTCCCACAATGTCGAATCTATTGTGACATTTGGCTACACTGGTGCAAGTCCATCCCTGATGGGCTATTGTGCCAAGAGAAATATTTCTATTACTTTTTTGGATCAAAATGGTCGTTTTAGAGCTCGGGTTATTGGAAGTAGTCAAGGAAATGTGACGCTGCGTAAGGAACAATACCGAGTCTCAGATGATGAGCATCGGTCGGTAAAAATTGCTCGTAATTTTATTTTAGGAAAAGTATATAACAATCGTTGGATGCTTGAACGAACAACAAGAGACCATGGTTTACGCATTGATTTGGAACGCTTTAAACTCGTTTCAAAAAACTTAGGAGAGACGTTACCAGCAATTCAATCATGTGAAGATTTGGATGAACTTCGAGGGTTAGAGGGACAAGCTGCAGTCATGTACAACAGTTTGTTTAATGAGTTGATTTTACAACAAAAAGACGACTTTTATTTTTACGGACGAACACGTAGACCACCAAAGGATAATGTAAATGCGATGCTGTCATTTGCCTATACGTTATTAGCAAATGATGTTGCTTCAGCTTTGGAGACCGTTGGTTTAGATGCATATGTTGGTTTCTTGCATCGCGATCGCCCAGGTAGAGTTTCTTTGGCGTTGGATGTAATGGAAGATTTGCGTGGCGTTTATGCGGATCGATTTGTGCTGTCTCTCATTAATAAAAAGGTAATGACGAAAGACGACTTTCTTACAAAAGAAAACAATGCCGTAACTATGACGGATGATGGTAAACGCAAATTTATCCAAAATTGGCAACAAAAAAAGCAAGAAAAAATTACGCACCCCTATCTAGGCGAGAAAATTAGCTGGGGGCTGGTCCCTTATTCACAGGCATTACTTCTTGCAAGATATTTACGTGGTGATTTAGACGCATTTCCACCATTCTTTTGGAAGTAGGTGATTCATTTTGTTAGTATTAGTAACGTATGATGTCAGTACATCAAGTATTGGTGGTCAAAAAAGATTGCGAAAAGTCTCTAAAGTCTGCCAAAACTATGGACAAAGAGTTCAGAACTCTGTTTTTGAATGTGTTGTTGATGCAGCACAATATGAAGTTATGAAAAATGAATTGATAAAGTTAATCGATAATGCACATGACAGCTTACGATTTTATCGATTGGGGAACAACTATAAATCAAAAGTGGAACACATAGGAGCGAAAGAATCTTTAGATATTGAAGCTCCATTAATTTTTTAGTGCGAATTCTATGCTCCCATAAAATCCCTAGGAGATTCGCACCGTAAAAATCTATTAAAATTAAAAAACGATGAGGAAAACAAATACGAACATATCTATTTTTTTAAATTAATCAGATATATTTGGGCGATTCTCATCAAAAACAAGTCGTTTTCGGCTTGTTTTTCTTATAATCGCCGTTGCACTCTATATGAGTGCATGGATTGAAATTTGGGATAACTTCTCTAATGTTGCAGCATCTGTGGTTGCACTCTATATGAGTGCATGGATTGAAATTGGATTCAAATACACTGTTGTTCCATGTATCCATCGTTGCACTCTATATGAGTGCATGGATTGAAATAATATGCGTGGGATAAGCAAGCCAATTTTTTAAAGTTGCACTCTATATGAGTGCATGGATTGAAATACTCACTCGCTCCACGCTCCTTGTCTATCCTAAAGTTGCACTCTATATGAGTGCATGGATTGAAATTTTTGTGCCTGCTCTCGTATCTCAGGGTTAGATATGTTGCACTCTATATGAGTGCATGGATTGAAATATCTAGTAACATAACTAAAGGTACTGGCAATTTTGTTGCACTCTATATGAGTGCATGGATTGAAATCCCCCAATAAGCCGATCCATGAACAGGGTTTGTTTGTTGCACTCTATATGAGTGCATGGATTGAAATTAGCACAAAATATGCTTGATAACCTTTATCTGTTTGTTGCACTCTTTATGAGTGCATGGATTGAAATTTAAACTTATATTTTCTTAATCCATCATGCATAAAGTTGCACTCTTTATAAGTGCATGGATTGAAATAGTCCCACCAATTGAGCCATAAGCTGTTACTCCGCGTTGCACTCTTTATGAGTGCATGGATTGAAATCTTGATTGGATTCCAATAGTTTCTTGAGGTCAACCGTTGCACTCTTTATGAGTGCATGGATTGAAATACAAAATCTGAAATAGAAATGTTAGGACGGTCTGTGTTGCACTCTATATGAGTGCATGGATTAAAATATGTTATACTATTATCGCAAATGCAATAATAGTATTGCACTCTTTATGAGTGCATGGATTGAAATCGTGTATCAATCCCTTCTGGTACTTTTTCCATTGCTGTTGCACTCTATATGAGTGCATAGATTAAAATATGACAATGAATGTTCATAGACATAGTTATATGTTTTATGAGCATATGGATTGTAATAAAAAAGATAGAGAAAGTTGCTAACAATTGATCTTAGTTAGTCGCACTCTTTAAAAACTCATAAATCGAATACCCAACGCACCATGGCGATAATTGCTGTGAGTAAATAATAAATATACGTTAAAACACCACGCTATTATATACATCTCGACAAACAATAACTATAGAAATGAAACCATATATTTTAAAAGTTAAACCAACAAATTAACACTGAGGAGTGATTGTATTGAATAACGAACGTTCATTAGCATCAATGCAAGAAGAGGTAGATGCTTATATTCAACAATTTAAAGCCGGTTACTTTGGACCGTTGTCTCAAATGGCTCGTTTGACAGAAGAAGTTGGCGAATTGGCTCGGGAAGTCAATCATTATTATGGCGAAAAACCAAAGAAATCCACTGAGGCAGCCAATACGGTTGCTGAGGAATTGGGAGATGTCCTATTTGTTACGATGATTATGGCCAATTCGTTAGATATTGATTTAACAGAGGTCTTTGAAAAGAATATGTCTAAATTTAATCATCGTGATCGCTATCGATTTGAACGAAATGATGGAAAGACAAAAGAGAATGATGAGTCAGGGTGTGAGTAGATGAAATTAAAAACAATTCCTCAGGAGTATCAAAATGCATTACCAATTTTAAAAAAAATTGAGCAAGCTGGGTATGAGGCGTACTTTGTAGGAGGAAGTGTTCGTGATGTGTTACTTAATCAACCGATTCATGATGTAGATATTGCAACGAGTGCATTTCCGGCAGAAATTAAAGAGATTTTTCCGCGTACTATTGATGTCGGAATTGAGCATGGGACTGTTTTGGTACTTGATGGCGATGATAAGTATGAAATTACCACTTTTCGAACAGAGTCGACATATCAAGATTACCGACGTCCTGACCATGTTGAGTTTGTCCGTTCACTGGCGGAAGATTTAAAGCGTCGTGATTTTACAATTAATGCTTTTGCGCTGAAAGAAGACGGAGAGGTTATTGATTTATTTGATGGCTTGCAAGATTTAACGAATCAAGTACTACGTGCAGTTGGCAATCCTCACGAACGTTTTCATGAGGATGCCTTGAGAATGATGCGCGGGCTACGTTTTGTTAGTCAGTTAGGGTTTGAACTAGAGGAAGAAACCTTTGCTTCTATTTATGAAAATCATGCATTGTTAGCGAAAATTTCGGTTGAACGTATCAATATTGAATTTATTAAATTGCTTTTAGGGAAATATCGTAACCAAGGATTAAAGATGTTCGTAGAAACAGAGTGCTATCTCTATTGTCCTATGCTAAGAAATGCTGGACAAGGGCTGTTGAAGTTTGCGGAGTTATCGGAAAAACAAATTCATGAAGAAGCACATGCATGGGTATTGTTATTGGATCAATTACAAATTGAGTCCAATAGTATTCGTACATTCTTGAAAGCATGGAAATGTTCCAATGAATTAATACGAACAGTTCAAAATGTGTATGAGGGATTGCAACAACGCAAAACGAGTTATTTTTCTAAACAATTGCTTTATGAATTAGGTGAGTATCAAGCCGTTTTAGTAGAATCCTTGTTGCCGTATTTTAACCTAACTGCTGATGTTTCAACGGTACAAGAAGATTATCTTCAACTACCAATTCATTCACTACAAGATTTAGCAATCAATGGAACGATTTTGATGGAACACTTTGATAAAAAGCCTGGGAAATGGTTGAAGGATACCTTATCTGCGTGTGAACAGGCGGTAGTGGCAGGGGAAATTTCTAACCAGCAGTCACAATTATTGGTATTTGCACAACAATTTATTTAAACAAACAAGAGGTTCTGTAGGAAATATGTTTCCTGACAGGGTCTCTTATTTACGTAAGACAAATGTTATGTTACACTTACTTTGTAAAACATATCAAATTTCTATGTGAGGAGAGTTTAACATGACTAGACAAATGAAAGCGTTAAAATTCCTTTTCCGTAATGGGGAAACTTGGACGATTGATCGTCGTTATATTGGTGATTTATGGATTAAACAAATTACAACAAGTTTTGGTCGTATCAAAGGTAGTGAGATTGTAGAAATCCACCCTTGCGAAGCATTCAAAATCGAGATTTTCCAAGAAGGAGATCACGTAGCGACGCATGATATCAACTTAGGAGGGTTAGAACTAGGTATGTTTGCTCGTGCGTTAAAATATGAAGATATTGAGCGTATGGAAATTTTATATCAACACGGTGAACCTGATTTGGTTTATTTCCCTTACAAAGATAAAACTACTGAGGGCTTAGACAATGTTTATCAATCAACAAAAGTTAGCGAAAAAACAAAAAGTTTATACATTGTCATCGACCCAGAAAATACGGTAGAAGACTTATATGCAGAGCATTTTGAATAAAAATTTCTAACGAGAATTCCTTTTAGGACTTCTCGTTTCTTTTCTGAAAAAATAGAATGAAAGTGAGACAGAAATGCCAAGGAAGAAAAAACAATCAACAAATAAAGGGAAAGCACTATTATATAGTTTAGTTGCATTGGTTCTCTTTACTGCAACTGCTGGTCAGGTGGATCTTTCAAAAGTAGATTGGTCTGATTTAAGTACATTGATTGAGATGTTTGATACAGAGAAACCAATTGATTATGGTGAGTTAGAAGAATTACCTGATTATGATGGTGAACATTCCATTGTGACAATTAATAATAATCGCCCAACCTTCACCGCAGACGACTTAAAGGGTGGAAAAACATGGCAGACCTTCCAACCTTTGGATTCCTTAAACCGTGTGGGTCAGGCAAATGCTTTGTTGCATAGGAGTATGGCTCCGAAAACAGAACGGGGTGATATATCTAATGTCTATCCAACAGGCTGGAAGCAAAAGAAGTTACCTGATGGCAAATGGCTGTATAATCGTTCTCATCTGATTGCGTTTCGTTTAACAGGCGAAAATGATAATTGGCAAAATTTATTTACAGGTACACAACAAATGAACCAGTTAGCGATGACAAAATATGAAGAGCAGGTTGCAACGTATTTAAAAGAAACCTCCAACCATGTTCGTTATCGTGTGACACCTTATTTTAGAGAAGCAGAGCTTGTTCCTCGAGGGGTACAAATGGAAGCGCAGAGTATAGAAGACCCAGATTGGCATTTTAATGTTTTTATCTATAATGTTCAAGATGGGTATACCATTAATTATGAAACAGGTAGTTCAACTAAAGTGAAAAAATAAGAGAAAAGAAGTGCTTTTTTTACATGATGTAAAGAAAGGCTTTTTTGTTTGTAAAAAGACAAAATAAAAACGCTAAATCCAAGTATACCAAGGAGTTTAGCGTTTGATTTGAACGATTATTTAGTTTCGCGGTGCAAAGTAACTTTTCTTTCACGTGGGCAATATTTTTGTTTTTCCAAACGATCTGGAGTGTTACGTTTGCTTTTGCTTGTTAAGTAGTTACGTTCTTTACAAGATGTGCATTCTAATGTAATGTTTACGCGCATGTGTTTTCCCTCCCATATATCAAGAATCCTCTAAGACATTTCTCAGACCAAACTATAATATCATGTTTATGCACAGAAATCTAGCCTTTTTCACAATTTTTGTTAAGTAGTTTTACTTGACGATAGAAATTAGATTTTTAATAGGCGAAGGAAAGGTTACATGTTAGAATAAGAAGGTATAGTTAATTTTTGGCAAGGAGCGTGAATCAATTGGAAAAAGATGAGCTACGTCAACAAGGAATAGCGATATTAAAGAAGTTGGCAGAGAATACAAAAAAGAAAAAACAAAAAGAAGCAACAATTTTGACGCTCTTTTTTGCGTCGCAATTATGGAAAAATGCAAAAAGTATTGGGGTTGTTCGTTCGACTGAATTTGAGTTTGATACGCAGCCTATTATTGCGCGTGGATTGGCAGAAGGCAAAATAGTCACGGTACCAAAGTCATTGCCAGGACATCAATTGGCTTTTTATGAAGTGGATGAGTATACAGCCTATCGAAAAACGACTTTTGGTGTTGAAGAACCTGTGAGTAATTTATTTGTAACCAAAGAAGAAATTGATTTGTTGTTAGTTCCAGGAATTGTTTTTTCTAGTCAAGGGTATCGAATTGGTTTTGGTGGTGGTTTTTATGACCGATACTTAGCAGATTTTGAAGGGAACACATGTAGTTTGGTATTTTCGGAACAGTTAAATGATGATTGGGAGCCTTTTACTTTTGATCGACCAATTGCACGTATTTACACAGATTATGCAAAAGGGAGGAAGACCCATGAACCAAACTATTAAAAGATGGTCAAATGGCCCTTTTTTAACATACTTATTTTTAACCATTCAAACAGCAGTATTTTTACTAGCATTTTTACTTCCGCAATTGCAACTTGAATTTCGGGGGGCGATGTTTGGTCCACTAGTCGTTTATAATCATGAATATTGGCGGTTTTTGACTCCGATTTTTATCCATTATAGTTTAATGCATTTTGCGGTAAATTCCGTTGTTCTGTATTTTATGGGGCAACAAGTTGAGGCCATTTACGGGCACACACGCTTTTTATTTATTTATCTATTGAGTGGGTTAGCAGGGAATGCTTTAAGTTTTGCCTTCAATCAGATGGGGGTGCAATCAGCTGGTTCAAGCACGTCATTGTTTGGATTATTCGGTGCTTTTGTGATTCTAGGTATTCATTTTAAGAACAATCTAGCCATTCAAGCAATGGTCCGCCAATTTGCATTATTTGTTGGTATGAGCTTAATCTTTGGTTTTTTTGATCAATCGATTGACATATTTGGACATATTGGTGGTTTCCTTGGAGGCGCTTTGCTAGGAAATATCTTTGGGATACCGAAAAATAGTCGTGCCTATTCGATTCATGTACGAATTATTTCAGGGATGATTTTCGCCTTTTTGATTGTCTTTTGTCTGTTTTATGGCTTCAAAAAATATGGCATGTTGTAGGAATATTAAGTGTTTTTCTTTTTTTAAACAGATGGAATTTATCGACTTGTGATATAATCATCTAGTTGATATACGTAACAGAACACTGGGATTTAAGTTTGATATGGTACTTATAAAAATATGCTAAAAACGTTGGTGTAATAAGCTTGATTTTAAGTTGTATTTTGGGTTTCAAAAAATATCAAATACTTGTATAATGTTTAGGAAGTGTCTTTATGGAAACTTTGTATGATGTACAACAATTATTTAAACAATTTGGACTTTACATCTATGTGGGAAAACGGATTTATGATATTGAGTTGATGATGATTGAGCTAAAGAAATTATTTGACGCGCGAGTAATTGACCAACCAACGTATTTAAAAGCTCGGAATATCTTAACCCGTGAACATCGGATTGAAGAAAGCAGGGAGGACTTGTAGTATGGAAGACAAAAAAATTATTGGGATTGATTTAGGTGGAACAACTGTTAAATTTGCGATTTTAACAAAAGATGGTGAAGTACAACAAAAATGGAGTATTGAAACAAATATTTTAGATGAGGGTGCACATATTGTTCCAGAAATTATTGAATCGATTAATCATCGTTTAAGTTTATATGAAATGAAGCCAGAAGACTTTATTGGTATTGGCATGGGGACACCAGGTAGCGTCGATCGTGACAAAGGGACAGTTATCGGAGCCTATAATTTAAACTGGAAAACATTACAACCAGTTCGTGAACAAATTGAAGCTGGTACAGGCATTCCATTTACGTTAGATAATGATGCGAATGTGGCAGCATTAGGTGAACGTTGGAAAGGTGCGGGTGAGAATGCACCGGACGTGGTCTTTGTTACTCTAGGAACAGGTGTTGGCGGTGGTATCATTATGGAGGGCCAATTGCTACATGGTGTTGCTGGCTGCGCAGGTGAAATTGGGCACGTGACTGTCGATCCACATGGGTTTGAATGTACTTGTGGGAAGATCGGTTGTTTAGAAACTGTTTCGAGTGCGACAGGTGTGGTACGTGTAGCACGTCAATTGTCTGAAGAATTTGCGGGTGAATCTGAATTAAAAAAACGTTTAGATGACGGGCAAGCCATTACTAGCAAAGATGTCTTTGTCTTGGCAGAGCAAGGTGATCCATTTGCATTAATGGTAGTAGATAAAGTGTGTTTCTATTTAGGTTTAGCATGTGGAAATTTAGGAAATACATTGAATCCATCAAGTATTGTCTTAGGTGGTGGCGTATCTGCAGCTGGTGAATTCTTGCGTAGCCGCGTGGAAGCTTACTTCGAGCAGTTTACATTCCCACAAGTAAAAGAAAGTACAAAAATTAAATTAGCACAATTAGGCAATGATGCAGGAGTTATCGGTGCTGCTTCATTGGCGCTACAAGCAAAATAGGAAGGTAGAATAAGCATGAATCTTTTAACAACAGTCACAATTATTTTAGCAATTATTTTAATTGCTATGGGTCTAAATTGGTTATATTACTACGTGATGGGCAAGCGTTCTGCTACCATCATTACAAAAGAAGAATTTCGTGAAGGGATGAGAAAAGCCCAAGTAATCGATGTTCGTGAGAAAAATGAATTCGACGGTGGGCATATTTTAGGTGCTCGTAGCATTCCTTATACATTATTTGATACATCAATTAGCGCAATTCGTAAAGATCAACCAGTATATCTGTATGATGGTACAAAAACATTAAGTGTTCGTGCAGCGAACAAATTACGTAAACAAGGCTATACAGATATTTATATCTTAAAAGAGGGCTATGATGGCTGGGATGGTAAAACTAAAAAGAAAAATGGTTAATGAAAAGCCGAGAGATTAAAAAAATCTCTCGGCTTTTTTATTATCTTGCGAAACTTTTACGATGTGCTTGGCGACGTTTCTCATCAATCATCGCTTCTTTTTCATCGATGGGATCAATGACTTGCTTTTTGATTGTTGCAAGCAAACCGATTGTTGCAGCAGTTGTTGCTAATGAGCCGACAACGAAACCTGTGACAAATTTTTTCATTGTTCCTTCACCTCAATTCCTTCATCTTATCTCTATTATGAAGGAAAGAAGAAGTTTTGAAAAGCAAAAACTATAAAAACGCTTAATAAAACATTTGAAAAAATTTAGTAAATGTTTTATAGTTTATTTACTAAATAAAAAAGGAGAAAGTAGATGGAGAATTTAGAACAGATTTTTGAAGAACGTTTTGGAACGATGCCAACTGGTGAATACTTTGCGCCTGGACGTATTAATTTAATTGGTGAGCATACGGATTACAATGGTGGAAATGTTTTTCCAGCAGCTATTACTTTAGGAACATACGGTGTTGCAGCGAAGAGAGAAGATGATGTCGTTCAGGTATATTCTGCTAATTTTCCAGAAAAAGGCGTGATTTCTTTTTCATTAGCTGAGTTAACGTATGACAAAAAAGATGATTGGGCAAATTATCCAAAAGGCATGATATGTTATTTGATTGAAGCTGGATATGAGATTTCCACTGGTTTAAGTATTGTTTTTTATGGCAATATTCCAAATGGTGCTGGTCTATCATCCTCTGCATCGATTGAATTATTAACTGGTGTTATTTTAGAAGATTTATATAAATTAAAATTGAATCGATTAGACTTAGTGAAAATTGGCAAAAAAGTAGAAAATGAATTTATCGGGGTAAATTCAGGGATTATGGATCAATTTGCTGTTGGTATGGGAAAAAAAGATCAGGCATTACTATTGGATACAAATACGTTGTCGTATGAAGTGGTACCAGCCTCATTTGGTGAGTATGTGATTGCAATTATGAATACCAATAAACGCCGTGAACTAGCAGATTCAAAATACAATGAACGTCGAAGTGAATGTGAGGAAGCCTTGCGTCGATTACAAACAAAACTATCTATCAATACGTTAGGGGACTTAGATGAAGCGACCTTCTATGCCAATTCTTCACTAATTGATGAAGAGGTTCTAATTAAACGAGCAAAACATGCCGTAACTGAAAACCAGCGTACCTTGAAAGCCAAAGCTGCTTTAGAAGCAGGAGATTTACCCTTATTTGGTCAATTATTGAATGCTTCTCATCAATCACTGAAAGAAGATTATGAAGTAACAGGTCAAGAATTAGATACGCTAGTTACTGCAGCGCAACAACACCCGAGTACTTTAGGTGCCCGGATGACAGGTGCTGGTTTTGGGGGTTGTGCAATTGCTTTAGTTCGTAAGGAAGGCTGGGAGGACTTTGTCAAGGAAGTTTCTGCCACCTATTTAGAAAAAATAGGGTATGCCACCGATATCTATCAAGCAAGTATTGATGATGGTGCAAGAAAGCTTTAAAATAGAAAGAGAAAAAGAAAGCGAGGATATAAAGACATGTCTATTTTAGTTTTAGGAGGCGCGGGATATATTGGTTCTCACGCAGTCGATCAGTTAATTCATAAAGGATACGATGTGGTAGTCATTGACAACTTGTTAACGGGACATCGTGCAGCCGTACATCCGAATGCCCGTTTTTATGAAGGAGATGTGCGTGATAAAGCGTTTGTTTCAAGTGTTTTTGAAAAAGAGACCATTGAAGGCGTCATCCATTTTGCCGCAAGCTCATTAGTCGGTGAATCGGTCGAAAAACCTCTTGTTTACTTCAATAACAATGTATATGGAATGCAAGTATTGTTAGAAGTGATGAATGAATATGAAGTAAAACATATTGTCTTTTCTTCAACGGCCGCTACCTATGGTGAACCAGAAGTCAGTCCAATTACCGAAACAACGCCAACGAATCCAAAAAATCCTTATGGTGAAAGCAAATTAATGATGGAAAAAATGATGAAGTGGTGTGACAATGCATATGACATGAAATACGTGGCATTGCGTTACTTCAATGTTGCCGGTGCGAAATCAGATGCAAGTATTGGGGAAGACCATACGCCAGAAACACATTTAGTGCCAATTATCTTGCAAGTAGCGTTAGGCCAACGTAAAGAGCTAGCGATTTTTGGTGACGACTACAATACGCCGGATGGGACATGTATTCGAGATTATGTCCATGTGGAAGATTTAATTGCCGCTCACATCTTAGCTTTGGAATACTTGAAAGCAGGCAATGAAAGTAACGTCTTTAACTTAGGTAGTAACAACGGCTATTCTGTTAAAGAAATGTTAGAAGCTGCGCGCAAAGTGACACAAAAAGAAATTCCCGCAGCAATTGCCCCTCGACGTGCCGGTGACCCAAGTACATTGGTTGCATCCAGTGAGAAAGCCAAAACTGTATTAGGTTGGGAACCAAAATATACAGAAGTTGAAAAAATTATCGAAACAGCTTGGAATTGGCATGTGAGCCATCCAAAAGGTTATGCAGAATAGGAGCTGAAGGTATGTTAAGCCAAACGATTACTGATTTTGTAACGTTAGCGATTGCTGCTGGTGGTTGGATGGAAATGGATCGTGTGTATTTGCAAAATCGAGTATTGGGCATGATTGGTGAAGAAGAATGGAGGTCAGCAGATGTTCGTCCGGTTTCAGACCCATCAACGACAGTGCTAGATGAGCTAGTCGCATGTGCGAAAAGAAATCACGTGATTGATGACACATTAGCTGCAACAGAAATTTTAGAAGGTGAATTGATGGACTTGTTAACACCACCACCTTCAGTTGTGAATGCTTTTTTTGCACAACATTATGCAAAAAATCCTCAAGAAGCAACCAATTATTTCTTTGAATTATGCAAAAATAATGATTATATCAAAACACGTGCAATTGCCAAAAATATTTATTTTTTAGCACCAACAGAGTACGGTGATTTTGAGATTACAATTAACTTATCAAAACCAGAAAAAGATCCGAAACAAATTGCAGCAGAAAGAACAGCAGTCTCAGCAGATTATCCAAAATGTATGTTATGTATGGAAAATGAAGGTTACAAAGGCCGAGTGAATTATCCTGCCCGAACCAATCATCGGATTATTCGTATGAATTTGGATGGCGAGGCATGGGGCTTTCAATACTCGCCTTATGCTTATTACAATGAACACTGTATTGTGTTATCAGAAGAACATCGTCCTATGCAGATTGCAAAGAAAACTTTTGAACGCTTATTGCGTATCGTTGAAGTGTTGCCACATTACTTTGTAGGTTCTAATGCCGATTTACCAATTGTGGGCGGGTCGATTTTATCACATGATCATTATCAAGGTGGCAAGCATGACTTTGCGATGGCGAAAGCACCGATTGAGCGGACTTTTACGCTAGCAGATTATCCAAATGTGCACGCAGGCGTTGTGAAATGGCCGATGTCTGTGATTCGCTTGCAAGCAACGGAAAAAGAAGTGTTAGTTGAAGCAGCAGAAGCGATTCGCTTGAAGTGGCAACAATATTCTGCACCGGAATTGTCGATTCGTGCTTATTCGGAAGATGGTACACCGCATCACACAATTACACCGATTGCTCGTCAAAATGAAGGTGTTTTTGAACTTGATTTAGTACTAAGAGACAATAATGTGTCGGATGAACATCCAGATGGTATTTTCCATCCGCATCAAGATGTCCATCATATTAAGAAAGAAAATATTGGCTTGATTGAAGTGATGGGGTTAGCCGTATTGCCTCCACGTTTAGCAAAAGAATTACAAGAAGTTGAAAAATTCTTGTTAGATCAGCCGCATGAAATGGCAACTTATCATCAACCTTGGGCAGAACAAATCAAACAAAACTATACTATTTCATCAGAATCTGTGCACCAAATAATTGAACAAGAAGTCGGTCGCATTTTTGCACGCGTCTTAGAAGATGCAGGTGTCTTCAAGCGTGATGCCACAGGGCAAGCAGCATTTGCTGATTTTACAGCGACATTGTAAGACAAGGAGGGGGAAATCATCGCCACAATCAAAGACATTGCAACAAAAGCAGGTGTTTCTCCTGCAACCGTTTCGCGCGTATTAAATTATGACCCTGAGCTTTCAGTTGGAAAAGAAACCAAACAAAAAATATTCGAAGTTGCTGAAGCGTTGAACTATACGAAACACAAACAAAAAAAACGAGAGCAACGTGTGTTACGGTTTATTCAATGGTATGACACAGAAGAAGAGCTTGAGGATTTATATTATTTAGCGATTCGTTTAGGTATCGAAAAAAAAGCCGAAGAACTGCAAGTACGTCTGGTAAAAGAAACGTTGTCCGAACTAACGGATAGCGTAGCCGATGGCACCATTGCGTTAGGAAAATTTAGTCAAGAACAGATTCGCCAATTAGAACAGTTTTCAGGTCCACTGCTATTTGTCGATACACATGGTTCGATTTACGGACATGATTCCATTGTTGTTGACTTTGAGCAGGCAATAGAACTAGTCATCGACCATTTTATTAGAGAAAATCATACAAAAATTGGTATTTTATCAGGGGTTGAATACCCTAAAAATAGTCAGTACCAACTAGAAGATGCGCGTTTTCGTGCCTTTAAAATCCGAATGAATCAACTAAAATTGTACGATGAGCAATTCCATTTGCAAGGTAAATTTACCATTGATGGTGGCTATCAAGCGATGAGTGACTTTTTAGCACAAGCAAAGGAAATCCCAACTGCTTTTTTTGCTTCAAGTGATGCTTTAGCAATCGGTGCGATGCGAGCGGTTCAAAAACATGGATTGCGTGTGCCCGAAGATATTTCTATTATTGGATTTAATGACGTGAGTGTAGCGAAATATGTGAGTCCCGAGTTATCGACTATTCGTGTGTACACAGAATGGATGGGCGAGTTGGCTGTAGAGACAACGATGAATTTGATTGAAGAAGCTGCCCCTGTCTCCAAACGAACAGTTATAGCAACCGAGCTCATTCTACGACACTCAACCCAGTTATCTTAAAAGAGCCTGAAAAGGCTCTTTTTATTATGACTAAACACTGAAAGAAGAATCTTTGGAATCTATGCACTATTTTGTGGTAGAATATGAAAGAACTTGTAAAGGTAGGAGAAAGAAATGAAGATACTTGCGATGGATACATCAAATCAAACAATGGCAGTTGCTGTGATTCAAGAACAACAAATTCTAGGGCAAATTCAGACAACAGTCAATAAAAACCATAGTAAAAGCCTAATGCCAGCGATTGAAAATTTAATGGCGGCAATTGAAATGAAACCGTCTGAACTAAATCGAATTGTAGTCGCACAAGGACCAGGTTCTTATACAGGCTTACGAATCGGCGTGACAACTGCAAAAACGTTAGCAAGTACGTTAAATATTGAATTAGTTGGTATTTCTAGTTTGAAAGTATTGGCTGCTAATTGTGTCGGACAAGAAGCGTGGATTGTGCCGATTATGGATGCGCGTCGCAAAAATGTGTATGCGGGCGGTTATCAATGGCAAGATGGCGAATTGGTTAATGTATTACCAGATCAACATATCGCTATAGCAGATTTATTAGAGATAGTAGCTGACAAAAACGTTTATTTTGTAGGGGAAGATGTTCAAAAATTTCAAACAGAAATTAGCCAATTACCAGCTGCTAGTTGCAATACAGTCTTATCGTGGAACTATCCAAACGGTGTGGTGTTGGCAGAACTAGGGGCACAAGCACAACCTCAAACCATAGAAACGTTTGTACCTAATTATTTAAAACGAGTTGAAGCAGAAGAGAAATGGTTGGAAAGCCATGAAGCTGGAGACGAAAGTTATGTTGAAAAGATTTAAGACTTGGCTGCCGTTCTATAAAAATAATAAAAACAATTACACCGATCGCGTGGTGAAAGTAGCGGAATCTGTTTATTTGTTGCGACAAATGACAGTGGGGGATATTAAAGACTTGATTCAGTTAGAACGAGAAGTCTATGAAGGTGAAATTCCCTGGACTAAGAGTGCTTTTTTGTCCGAATTGTATTCAAAATACAGTCATCAGTACATTTGTCTATTAAGTGAAGGAGAGATTATTGGTTTTGTAGGGATTCGTGTCACGTTAGAAGATGGACATCTGACAAACATTGCGATTCATCCGGATTATCAAGGTCAAGGGTTAGGTACATTGTTGATTCAAGAGGTTGAAAAATTTGCTAAAAAACAAAAGTGTCAAACAATGTCCTTAGAAGTGCGTATTAGTAATCGTGATGCCCAACGTTTGTATCGGCAATTAGGTTTTGAATCGCGAAGAATCATGCCCAAATACTACAATGAAGGAAATGAAGATGCTGTGGATATGGTGAAACATTTAAAATGAGAACAATTAAAACAAAAGATTTTTTTGATCCCGCATATTTAGCAACGGAACTACATAATTTGTCAAATAGGAGTTATGAGAATGGTTCACCGTGGAATATTGATCAATTTGCGGAGGATTTGTTTAATCAGCAAAGTCAATATTTGATTTTAGAAGAGGAAGGAATTGTTGGCTTCCTAAGTTATCATCAGTTTTTAGATGAGTGCGAGATTTTTAATCTAGCAATCCATCCCAACTATCAAAAAAAAGGTTATGGGGCATTACTATTACAAAAACTTATTCAAACGGCTGTAGAAGAACAGATTGTACAAATTATGCTAGAAGTACGCGTCACTAATTTTTCTGCGCAACATTTGTATATAAATCAAGGGTTTGAAGTAATTGCTCGTCGGAAAAATTATTACCATTCACCAACAGAGGATGCATTGATTATGATGAAGAAAGTGAGGCCTGAATAGGTCAGATGAGAGAATTAATTTTAGCAATTGAAAGTAGTTGTGATGAGACAAGTGTGGCCGTCATAGAAAATGGCGCACATATTTTAAGTAATATTGTAGCTTCACAAATAAAAAGTCATCAACGATTTGGTGGTGTGGTGCCAGAAGTTGCGAGCCGCCACCATGTTGAACAAATTACGTTATGTATTGAAGAGGCATTAGCAGAAGCTGGGGTCTCCGTAGAAGAGTTAAGTGCAGTGGCAGTAACACAAGGTCCTGGTCTAGTCGGTGCGCTATTAATAGGTATTTCTGCGGCGAAAGCTTTTGCTTGGGCACACGATTTGCCATTAATTCCAGTGAATCACATGGCAGGTCATATTTATGCGGCTCGCTTTGTTAAACCTTTAGAATTTCCATTGATGGCTCTATTGGTCAGTGGTGGCCATACCGAACTTGTTTTGATGGAAGAAGATGGTTCATTTGAAATCGTCGGTGAAACGCGTGACGATGCAGCTGGCGAAGCCTATGATAAAGTAGGACGTGTCCTAGGATTGCCTTATCCAAGCGGGAAAGAAATTGATCGACTTGCTCATTTAGGTGAGGATAGTTACCATTTTCCACGAGCGATGATTCATGAAAATAATTTTGATTTTAGCTTTAGTGGTTTAAAGAGTGCGTTCATCAATCTTGTGCATAATGCAGAGCAACGAGGAGAGGTTCTATCAACAGAGGATTTGGCGACGAGTTTTCAAGCGAGTGTTATTGATGTTTTAGTGACAAAAACAATTCGTGCTTGTCAAACTTATCCAGTGAAACAATTAATCGTTGCTGGAGGCGTAGCAGCGAATCAAGGCTTACAACAAGCACTTGAAGAAGCGGTTGCCTCGCAATTAACGGATGTTGATTTACTGATACCACCATTACGTTTATGTGGGGACAATGCTGCTATGATTGGTGCAGCTGCACATGTCGCATTTGCTAAAGGTGAATTGGCGGATATGTCTTTAAATGCTATTCCAAGTTTGGCATTCCAATCGAAAACGAATGAATAAAACCAGAAGAAATGCAAACACTCTGCATTTCTTCTGGTTTTTTGCTCGTAGTATCTAAACAATGAGTGATTCTTCTTTAAATAAGGTTTTTGTTGCGCGATAAATACTTAAAGCTGTTTGCGATTGATTCATTGTGTAAAGATGAATGCCGGCACTATCTTGCGTGACTAAGTCGACAATTTGGTCAATGGCATAAGCTAAGCCGGCTGCTCGTAAGGAAGCTGGATCATGTTCATATTTTTCTAAAATCGCTACGAATTTTCGAGGGAGTGCTGTCTTCGTTGTTTGAATCAGTCGCAATGCTTGGTTGCGATTCACAATTGGCATGATACCTGGGTAAATCGGGACGTCGATACCAACCATTTCACAATTTTCTCGAAAGCGATAAAAAATATCGTTGTCAAAAAATAGTTGCGTAATTAAATCATCGCAGCCACTGTCGACTTTCTCTTTCAGATGGTGTAAATCAGCGACTCTACTAGCAGCCTCGGGATGAATTTCAGGATGGCAAGCGCCACTGATTTGGAAGGTTGGGTCTTCTTTTTTTATAAATTGAATCAACTCACTGGCGTGTTGAAAATCACCAGTGGGTTGTTTGTCTTCATAAATATCGCCTCGTAAAGCCAGAATTCGTTTTGTTTTAAAGCGATCTAAGGTTTGAAGTGCTTCTCGAATCTCTTGTTTGGAAGAATATGCTGCAGTGATATGTGCGATACTTGGCACCTTTAAATTCTTTTGAATATAACCGGCTAATTTTAATGTCGTTGTCTGTAAATTAGCTTGCTTATTGCTACAAGTGACACTAATAAAATGTGGACCTAAGTCTTGTAGCTCATCTAAGGTATCTAATAATAATTCATTTGAAGTTTTGGTGTTCGGTGGAAAAATTTCAAATGATAATGACGGTCGCTGTCTTTCTGTATCAGTCATCCGCAAGCTCCTTTCGTACTTGTTTAGCTGCTTGGACAAGATTTTCTAAGCTGGCGTAAGTTTCTTTTTCGCCACGTGTTTTTAACCCACAATCAGGATTAATCCAAACTTTTTCAGTAGGAATTTTAGCTAATACTTTGTTAATGGTGTCTTTGATTTCTTCCACCGAAGGAATACGTGGCGAATGTATATCATAGACACCTGGTCCGACTTGTGTTTTAAAATGATTGCGATTTAACGCATCAAGTAAGGACAAATTTGATCGAGAAGCTTCAAAACTAATGACATCGGCATCCATGTCGTCAATCGCTTGGATAATATCTTCAAATTCGCTATAGCACATATGGGTATGAATTTGTGTTTCAGGTTGCACTTTGCTGTGAACTAAGCGAAAAGCTGGGATTGCCCAATCTAAATACTCCGTGTGCCAGTCTGTTTGACGTAATGGTAATTTTTCCCGTAAAGCTGCTTCATCAATTTGAATAATGCGAATACCATTTGCTTCTAAATCTAGGACTTCTTCTTGTATAGCTAAAGCTAATTGGTAGGTACTTTCTTGAATGGTAATGTCTTCACGAGGAAACGACCAATTCAAAATAGTGACCGGACCTGTGAGCATTCCTTTGACAATTTTGTCAGTTTTACTTTGTGCGTAGGTTGACCATTGCACGGTGATTGGTTTTGAACGAGAAATATCCCCCCAGATAATTGGAGGTTTCACCCCACGTGTACCGTAAGATTGTACCCAAGCATTTTTAGAAAAAACATAACCATCCAATGCTTCGCCAAAAAATTCAACCATATCATTGCGTTCAAATTCTCCATGAACCAAGACATCTAAGCCAATTTCTTCTTGGAATGCCAAACAATCGTCAATTTTTTGTGCCACAAATGAATCATAAGTTTCTTTGGTAATTTCCCCTCGTTTGAATTTGCTGCGAGTCAGTTTGACTTCTTTGGTTTGCGGAAACGAGCCAATGGTTGTTGTTGGTAATGTTGGTAAGTTCAATAAAGGCGTTTGTTGGGCTTCACGTTCTGAAAAAGCGGGTAGACGAACAAAATCAGTTTCGTTTAAATGAGCGATGTTTGCTTGTAATTCTTTATTTGGTACAATGCGCTCTTGTTCAAAAATCTGTTTATTTTCTGCAAGTGCTTGTTGGTTACAAGTATCTAAGTCTACTAATTCAGTGAGTTTTTCTTTTGCAAAGGCAAAATGTTGTTTAATGGTGTCTGGGAATACTTCATTTTCAACAGAATAAGGAACATGCAATAAGGAACAAGATGTTGTTAAGGTTGTTTGTTTCGGTAATTTAGCAAGTAAATCAAGAGTGGTGATGTAGTTGTTTTTCCAAATATTTTTTCCATTAACAACTCCTGCAAACAAGCGTTTTTCTGCTGGGAATGGTGTCTTCGTTACAAGTGCAAGTGATTCTTTTCCTTCGATGAAATCTAAGCCAATACCATCAAAAGGTAAAGTGATGACCTCTCCGTAAATGTCACGAATGTCACCAAAATAGGTTTGGAGTAAGACATTTAAACCAGCTTTGTTGGCTAATAACGTTTCGTATAAGTTAATAAATAATGCTTTGTCTTCTTGGGATAAGTCAAGAACTAAGCTAGGCTCATCCAATTGGATCCATTCGGCACCTAAGGCAGCTAATTTTGTAAAGACTTCTTGATAGACAGTGAGTAATTGAGTGGCGAAATCTTGGCTACTTGTTCCATCGTGATATTGTCCAAGTTTTAGTAAAGTAAATGGACCTAAAATAACCGGTCGGGTCAAGATTCCTAGTTCTTTGGCTTCAATAAATTCATCAAAAATTTTAGTCGTATTTAGTTGAATCGTTGTTGTTTTCTCAAATTGAGGGACTAGATAATGATAATTGGTATTGAACCATTTTTTCATCGGTAACGCATGGACGTCGCCTTTTGCTCCTTGGTAACCACGTGCGAGTGCAAAATATTCCTCCAATTCGTCAAATGCCAAATCTTTAACTTTCTTAGGAATGATATTGAACAAAACGGCAGTATCTAAGGTATTGTCATAGAAAGAGAAATCATTGCTAGGGATTTCTGTAATTCCCGCTTCTTGGACTAATTGCCAATGTTTTTTACGTAAATTTTTGGCAAAAGATTGTAACTCATCTGCGGCAATTTCATTTCTAAAATATTTTTCTGTTTCAAATTTTAATTCTCTAAATTCGCCTAAGCGAGGAAAACCAATAATTGTTGTTGTCATTAAACGAACACTCCTTTTTTTGTGTTGGAGATAATGTATCATGGAAAGAAAAGCTTGGATAAGTGGTAATTTTTATGTTAGGTTATAAATATAATCTATAACCAATGGTCTTATATAAAAAGGAGTGATGTTATGAGAATTCAACAACTAGAATATTTAGAAAAAATTGTGGCTTTTGGTTCAATGAATGAAGCTGCCAAAGCGTTATATATGACACAACCTAGTTTATCAAGTGCCATCAAAGAATTGGAAAATGAAATGAGTATTCAAATTCTGACGCGTAGTAAAACGGGGGTTCGTTTGACAGAAGAAGGGCGCGAATTTATGTCTTATGCCCAACAAATAATGGATCAAGTACAGTTGTTAGAAGAAAAATACAAAGATACGCGACCTCGCAAGCAGACGTTTTCTGTTTCGGCGCAACACTATGCGTTTGTGGTTCATGCCTTTGTGGAGTTAATTAACAGCTTAGACGTAGAAGAATATCAATTTAAATTGCGTGAAACAGAAACCGAGAATATTTTAGAAGATTTGAGCCATTTTAAAAGTGAGTTAGGTATTTTGTATTTAAATTCATTTAATGAAAAAGTCATGATGAAACTTTTTAAAGAACGAGAGCTCGTTTTTCAGCCATTGTTTCAAGCCAAACCTCATGTATTTGTGAGTAATATGTCGCCTTTAGGTCAAAAGGAAGTGGTGGAATTAGAGGACTTGGAAGACTATCCTTATCTTTCTTATGAACAAGGGGAACGAAATTCATTTTATTTTGCGGAAGAAATTTTAAGTACCGTTGCTCATCGTAAAGAGATTAAAGTCAGTGACCGGGCAACGATTTTTAATTTAATGGTTGGTGTGAATGGCTACACGATTAGCTCGGGCGTATTGAGTAAAAAACTAAATGACGACAAGATTATTGCGGTTCCGTTAAATGTTCCGGATCGTATGACCATCGGTTATTTGAAACATAAACAAAAAGAACTTTCTCCAATTGCTCATCAGTATCTTGATATGTTAGAAACGCATATTCAAGGGTATGGTTTTGATATTTTATAAACAAATAGTTGCATAATCACGACTTATAATGTATTTTTATTCAAAAGGAGTGGTTGCTGATGAGTTATTTATTTTCAAATTATGCAAGAAAAGCTTTTGAAATCGTATCAGGACAAGATTGTTATGTGACGGATAACCAAGGGAAAACATACTTGGATTTTACAAGTGGGATTGGCGTAATGAACGTTGGTTACAATCAGCCGCAGTTAAACGATGCATTAATGAAACAAGCAGCTGAGATTTGGCATACACCAAATCTGTATCATAATCAGTTACAAGAAAAAGTTGCGCAACAATTAGCAAGAGATTTAGATTATCTGGCTTTTTTCTGTAATAGTGGAGCAGAAGCGAATGAAGCTGCAATTAAATTAGCCCGCAAAGCAACAGGAAAGTCAGAAATTATTACGTTTACAAACTCATTTCACGGGCGAACGTATGGTGCGATGTCAGCAACAGGTCAAGCAAGCATCCAAAAAGGCTTTGAACCGCTTGTTCCTGATTTTATTCATGTGCCATACAATGATGTAGAGGCATTAAAAGCTGTGATTACAGAGCAGACAGCTGCAGTGATGTTGGAGTTGATTCAAGGTGAAGGTGGTGTCACCGTCGCTGATGCAACTTGGATAAAAGAGGTAGTTCAATTGTGTCATGAAAACAATATGTTACTCATTGTCGATGAGGTGCAAACAGGTATCGGCCGTACCGGAAGTTTATTTGCTTTTGAACAATTTGGTTTTGAGCCAGATATTTTTACTTTAGCAAAAGGATTAGGCAATGGTTTTCCAATCGGTGCGATGTTAGGTAAAAAAGAATTAACTCATTCTTTTGGTCCGGGAAGTCACGGCTCAACATTTGGCGGTAACAAATTAGGAATGGCGGTTGCCAGTGAAGTTTTAGCGATGTTAACACCTGATTTTTTGGCGCAAGTCATGCACAAAAGTCAACAATTATTTACGGCGTTGCAAACAATTGACAGTGACTATATTTTGGACATTCGTGGTTTAGGATTTATGGTTGGTATCGAGCTACAGGCAGACATTTCAGTTGCTACCATTTTGGAGCAATTAGAAGTAGAAGGGCTATTGGCATTGCGAGCAGGAACGAATACACTACGCTTGTTGCCACCATTAATTATGACAGAAGAAGAACTTTTGGTTGGCGTAGAAAAAATAAAAAAAGTGTTAGCGAAAAATCATTAGCATAGAAAGTGTCCATTAGACAAATGGATGCTTTTTTTATAAATATACAACAATTTACAGCGACGAATACATATAATTACAAAAAAATACATTTTTTTTTATAAAAAACCATTGACGGATGTTGAATTAATCTCTATAATTTGAGTTAATTTAACAAAGGAGTGAAGTGGATGAAAGCAGCAATTGTTGGTGTTACTGGGTATACAGGAATAGAATTGGTGCGTTTAATCCATCAACATCCAGTATTAACACTTGGAACACTTCATAGTCATTCATTGCATAAAAACTCAATTTCAGAAATTTATCCGCATCTGCAGCAACTATACAAACAGGAAGTAGAAGCGTATGATGCCGAAAAAATTATGGCATGCAATGATCTCGTCTTTTTTGCGACACCATCTGGTATTAGCAAAGATCTCGTAGCAGATTTTGTACAGAAGGACTTTCCAGTCATTGATTTATCTGGTGATTTACGTCTGAAAAATTTAGAAAGCTATCGCAAATGGTATCAAAAAGAACCGACGACACAAGAAATGATTGATCAAGCCGTCTACGCTTTTCCAGAATTTACAATCGAAAAGAGCAACCTCTTAGCTAATCCAGGTTGTTATGCAACGGCTGCAATTTTAGCGTTGGTTCCGTTAGTCCAAGCAGAATTGATTGAATTAGATACAATCATTTTAGATGGAAAATCTGGTTTGTCTGGTGCCGGGAAACAGCTGAGCGATGCGAGTCATTACGTGACAGTCGATGAGAATATGTCAATGTATAAATTAAATCAACACCAACATATTCCAGAAATAATTCAGTTTTTGCAACAATTTGACCAGACACTGACGACCTTACAATTTACAACTAGTTTAATTCCAGTAAAACGAGGAATTTTTATGACACTATATGCAAAAGTGAAATTAGGCATTACGCTTGATCAGATTCAACAGACTTATCAACAAGCTTATGAGAACAAACCTTTTGTTCGTTTACAAGATGGTTCATTGCCAGAGTTACGCCAAGTGATTGGCACTAATTTTTGTGACATTGGTTTTGGTTTCAATGAAGATAATCGTGTGCTGACAGTTGTTTCAGTGATTGATAATTTAGTCAAAGGAGCAGCTGGACAAGCCATTCAAAACTTTAATAAATGGGCGGAACTAGATGAGACCAGTGGGTTAATGCACGTTCCTTTATTTCCATAAGGAGAGAGATAGATGAAAAAAATTGAAGGTACGATTGCCAGTCCAACAGGCTTTTCTGCAGATGGCATTCATTGTGGGTTAAAAAAATATAAATTAGATCTTGGTTGGATCTATTCAGAAGTACCAGCAAGTGTCGCTGGCGTTTTTACAACAAATCAAGTCCAAGCTGCCCCGTTATTGTGTAGTAAAGCAGTTGTTCAAAGTGGAAAAATCCAAGGAATTATTGTCAACTCTGGAAATGCCAATGCTTGTACTGGTGAACAGGGACTAATGAACGCGAAAAAAATGCAACAACTAACAAGTAAAAAATGGTCAATTGATGAAACGTTGGTTGCGGTAGCCTCTACAGGAGTGATTGGGCATCAATTACCAATGGAAAAAATCGAAGTGGGAATTGAAACACTGGCACAATCAACGAATAGACAAGGGACGGCTTTTCAACAAGCTATTTTAACCACGGATACTTCTGAAAAAAGTGTTGTAGTTCAAACAACGATTGCTGGTAAAGAAGTAACACTAGCAGGTTGTGCCAAAGGTTCTGGGATGATTCATCCAAATATGGCTACAATGCTTGGGTTTGTCACAACGGATGCTGATATTTCTTCTAAATTATTGCAACAATTATTGTCAGAATTAACAGAAGTTACCTTCAACCAAATTACGGTGGATGGTGATACTTCAACCAATGATATGGTGTTAGTTATGGCAAATGGTTTAGCAAAAAATCAACCAATACAAGCAGATACGCCAGATTATGTGGCTTTCAAAGATGCATTGGCTTTTGTCTTAACCGAATTAGCCAAATTGATTGCTAAAGATGGTGAAGGCGCAACGAAATTAATTGAAGTCGATGTAACCGGTGCGAAAACTGCCAGTGAGGCTCGAATGTTAGCGAAGTCGGTTGTTGGCTCGATGCTTGTTAAATCAGCTATTTTCGGTAAAGATCCCAACTGGGGCCGGATTTTATGCGCACTTGGGTACAGTGGTGTGACTTTTGAACCTGAACAAGTGTCCATCCACTTAGCAAGTCTACCCGTCTTTCAAAATGGAGAACCTGTTTCTTTTGACCAAGTGGATATGGCAGAGTGGTTGGAGAAAGAAGAAGTAAAAATTGATGTATGTTTGCAAGATGGCGTTGCTTTTGGTCAGGCATGGGGTTGTGATTTAACTTACGATTATGTCAAAATCAATGCACTATATCACACATAGGAGGCGAAGGAAGATGAAAACAGTAGTTGTGAAAATGGGCGGTGTGGCTTCAGATAATTTGAATGATGCCTTTTTTGAGAAAATTTCTTCGTGGCAAGAGCAGGGGTATCAGGTAATTATTGTGCATGGCGGTGGCCATTATATTTCAACGATGATGAAGACACTAGGACTGGAAGTTGAAGTGAAAGAAGGATTACGAGTGACTTCAGATGAAACATTAGAAATTACACGTATGGTTCTACTCGGTCAAGTACAACCGATGATTACGACTTATTTTCAACAAGCAGGATTCCATGCATTAGGTTTAAATGCTGGCTGTGATCAATTGATTCAAGGAGAAGTCATTAATGAAGAGCAACTGGGCTTTGTTGGTCAAGTGACGGAAGTGAACCATCAACTATTACAAACGCTACTTACTAAAAAACATATTCCAGTGATCGCTCCTTTAGGGATTACAGCTGCTGGCCAATGGTTAAATATTAATGCTGATGAAGTGGCGTGGAAAATCGCTGCCAGTCTACAAGCAGAGAAATTATACTTGTTGACGGATGTCCCAGGAATTAAAAAGGAATCCGAATGGCTCAAAGAAATTTCAGTAACCGATATTCAACAATTAAAAACTGAAAAAGTAGTGACCGGAGGGATGCTACCTAAGTTAGACAGTGCCCAAAAAGCATTAATGGCAGGGGTAAAATCCGTGTTTATTAGTAATACAATTGATTCGTTTGGCACAGAGATAAAATTTGCTACAGCTGGATAATGGAGGGGACTTATGGAATTTCAAGGAAAAAGTTTTTTAGCCGAAAAAGATTTTAATCAGCAAGAATTGCATTATTTAATTGACCTTTCACAACATTTAAAAGCACTCAAAAAACAAAACATTCCACATCGGTATTTAGAGGGGAAAAATATTGCCTTACTATTTGAAAAAACATCGACACGTACAAGAGCCGCTTTTACTGTCGCTACGGTTGATTTAGGAGCTCACCCTGAATTTTTAGGAGCCAATGATATTCAATTGGGTAAGAAAGAATCAGTAGAAGATACAGCGAAAGTGTTAGGAAGCATGTTTGATGGTATTGAATTTCGCGGGTCTAGCCAACAAGTCGTTGAATTATTAGCAGAACATTCGGGTGTCCCTGTCTGGAATGGCTTGACCGATGAATGGCATCCGACACAAATGATTGCTGACTTCTTAACTATTCAAGAAAATTTTGGCAAAGTCGAAGGAATTAACCTTGTGTATGTCGGTGATGGACGAAACAATGTGGCTCGTTCGTTGTTAATAACAGGGGCAATTTTGGGGACGAATGTGCGGATTGTCGCACCGAAAGAACTCTATCCAGAGCAAGAGCTAATTCAATTGGCAAACGACTATGCAAACAAATCAGGTGCCGAAATTATCGTAACCGATGACGTTGTACAAGGCGTACGACATGCCGACGTACTGTATACTGACGTTTGGGTCTCAATGGGGGAAGAAGCAAAGTTTGCAGAACGGATTGAGCAATTATTGCCTTATCAAGTCAACCAACAAATGCTTGATTTAACTGACAATGAACAAGTAATCTTCCTTCATTGTCTGCCAGCTTTTCATGATCAAGAAACCGACTATGGTAAGGAGATTGCCGAAACATTTGGTTTAAGTGAAATGGAAGTGACCGATGACGTCTTTCGCAGTAAACATGCCAAACAATTTGAACAAGCAGAAAATCGCATGCATTCAATTAAAGCTGTGATGGCAGCGACTCTGGGCAACTTATTTATTCCGAAGTATTAAAATTAAACACAAGACTAGCGCAATAAAAAAAGTTTTGCTATAATCAGTGTATCTTTCATACATGATTTAGTGATCAAGAGAGTAACTTTTTATTTTTAGTTAGCGAATTCGGGAATGGTGGGAGCCGATATAAAGAAAAAAGTGAAGCGCACTTGTGAAAATTTGCTAAGCAAACGGCATCTACCGTTATCAGATAAAGTCGGTTCGAAATTTCGAACAATCAGAGTGGTACCGCGGGAATTCTCGTCTCTAGTGTTTTTTTAACGCTAGGGGCTTTTTTTATTGCCATGCAAGAAATCAATGAAAACTATATAATTAGGAGGCACTAACATGAATAACAAAGACATCGTATCAAAAGCTATTTTTGATGTAGTCAAAGAAGATTTATCTCTCGAACAAGTACAAAATTTATTAGAAAATCCCAAATCAGCAGATCATGGGGACGTCGCTTTTCCGGCATTCTCACTTGCAAAAGTGTATCGTAAAGCACCACAACAAATTGCAGCCGATTTAGCCGAAAAAATTGATGGCTCATCTTTTGAAAAAATTGAAGTGGTGGGACCATATTTAAATTTCTTCATGGATAAATCAGTAATTAGTCAAAACGTATTATCAGCTGTTATCAAAGAAAAAAATCATTTTGGTGATAGTTCAGAAGGCAATTATGCTGCAGTACCAATTGATATGTCTTCACCAAATATTGCCAAACCAATCTCAATGGGACATCTACGTTCAACAGTAATTGGTAACTCAATTGGTTTTATTTTAGAAAAAGTTGGGTACAAGCCAATTCGTATTAACCATTTAGGTGACTGGGGGACACAATTTGGTAAATTAATTGTGGCTTATAAAAAATGGGGTTCAGAAGAAGCTGTTCGTAACGAACCAATCAATGAATTGTTACGTTTATATGTTGATTTCCATGAAAAAGCAGAAGAAGATAAAGCTCTTGAAGATGAGGCCCGCTCTTGGTTCAAAAAATTGGAGGACGGCGATGAAGAAGCATGGTCATTATGGCAATGGTTCCGTGATGAGTCGATGAAAGAATTCAATAAAATTTATGACATGTTAGAAGTGTCTTTCGATTCATTAAACGGTGAAGCTTTCTACAATGACAAGATGGACGAAGTGGTTGAGTTATTAGAAGAAAAACATTTATTAAAAGAAGACCAAGGTGCAGAAATTGTTGATTTATCAGCCTATGACTTGAACCCTGCCTTAATTCGTAAATCAGATGGCGCGACTCTTTATATCACGCGTGATATGGCAGCAGCACTTTACCGCAAACGTACGTATAACTTTGGTAAATCATTGTATGTTGTAGGGAATGAGCAAAGCTATCACTTCAAACAATTAAAAGCTGTACTAAAAGAAATGGGCTTTGATTGGGCCGACGATATGTACCACATTCCATTTGGTTTAATTACTAAAGATGGTAAAAAATTATCTACTCGTAAAGGGAAAATTGTCTTACTTGAAGAAGTTTTAAATGAAGCGATTGATTCTGCAAAAGAACAAATCAGTGAGAAAAATCCGACATTAGAGAACAAAGATGAAGTAGCGAAACAAGTGGGTGTTGGTGCTGTTATTTTCCACGATTTGAAAAATGATCGTCTAAATAACTTTGACTTTACGTTAGAAGAAGTGGTACGTTTTGAAGGAGAAACAGGACCATATGTTCAATATGCGCATGCTCGTGCGATGAGTTTATTAGCAAAAGCTGGTTTTACACCAGACGAATCCGCATCTTATGCTTTAGGTGATGAAGCAAGTTGGGAAGTTATTAAATTAATCCAACGTTACCCAGAAACGATTCAACAAGCTGCGGATAAATATGAACCATCTGTTATTGCTAAACATTCAATCAAATTAGCACAAGCTTTTAATAAGTACTATGCAAACACAAAAGTTTTAGCAGATGATGAACAAAAAGATGCACGACTAGCATTAGTTTATGCAGTTACCGTCTTATTAAAAGAAGATTTACGCTTACTAGGATTACATGCTCCGAATAAAATGTAAGAAAAAAACAACTTGTCAAATTTTGACAAGTTGTTTTTTTAGACATTTGTACGAAAGAAATTTTCGATGACTTTTGCATCATCTTCTGTACGGGAAATAATGACCACGATATCAAAACCTGCTATCGAGCATACTTTTTCTTCCATTGCGACTTCATCAATTGCTGCAGCTAAGATAGGGGCATTGTCAGGGATTGTATTAATAATGGTCATGAATTGGACGCGATCGATTTTAGTCACGACGTCTTGCATCACATGAATTAAACGTTGTTTTTCTGTTTCATCATGTTGTGAATGATTTTCTTGGAATAATTCGAATTTGGTATGACCATGCCCATCAGAAGTTTTCACAATTTGTAAATCACGGATATCTCTCGAGATGGTTGCTTGTGTAGCAGTGACCCCTTGTTCTTCTAATAAATGTAGTAATTCTTCTTGGGTTTGAATTGTATGATTATTGATAAGTTGTTTAATTAATACATGACGATCGGCTTTACGCACGTCTTTTCAGCTCCTTGTGTATAGATATTCATTTCTATAATAGCAAAAGCTTATTGAAATAGATAGGTTTATATGAATGAAAAAGAACAAATTCAAAAAAATCTACTAATAGAGAACAAGACAACTAGTAAGAATCTTTTCAAAAGAACTTAAAAATGGTCGGAAAGAAGAGTTTACATTATACTTTGGGATGGAAAATTTTTATAGAAGGAGTTATGTGATGCGCAAATTATGGGCAATTTTGGCTATGATGTTTGGATTATTGATTAGCCCGACGATTACTCAGGCACAAGAGATTTCTTCAGAAAAGGTATTAATTATCCAATCTGGAGAAGAACAACAATCAATGAAAGAACAAAAAATTTTGGAAATTATTCTTGGGCAATATGATGTAACCAGTGAAACGATATTAGATACAATGATGACAAAAGAAAAAATAAAGAGTGCTTCTGCTATTATTTACTTAGGGATTGAAAAGAAGCAACTATCTAAGGAATTAATTGAAGAGTTAAACACGTTTTCTGGAAAATTTTATGCTATTGGACATAATATGGAGCAAATCCCACGAATGTCTTGGTTGAATTTAGAAGGAGAAGTATTAATTCAACATCTTGTCTTTTCTGAAAAAGAGCAAGCATTACCAGAAGAACGTATTATCTATAAGATAAATGTTCAACTTGATGAAATACAACAAGTAGCAATGACAACCGACGGTACTCGTATTCCTTTAATCGCTAAGCAAGCAAACAACTATTATTTTGCGGCTGAAACATTATCTAATCCTTTTGGAACTATTTTGGCTGAATCATTTCAAAGCTTTTTTAATAAACAACCAACAGGATTTGTTCGCTATCTTCGTCTGGAAGACATCCATCCCAAAGTAGATGCCAAACAGCTTCGTGAACAGGCTAAGTTTTTAAAAGAAAAAGAAATCCCTTATATGGTTGCAGTTATTCCAGTTTATACGAATGAAAATGGTGAAACGATCCATTTTTCAGATGTTCCTGAATTAGTAGAAACACTAAAGTATATGCAAAAAAATGGAGCGAGTATTGTTTTACATGGTTATCGACATCAATACCGAGAGTCAGAAACAGGCGAAGGTTTTGAGTTTTGGGATGTTGAAAACGATCGACCAATTTATCAAAAAGGCTCAGAGAAAGCAAAACAGCGAACGGATTTTGCAACAGAGAAAGACTACCAACAATTTATCAATGAAGGAGAAGCTTTTGAACGAAAGTATATCACAGCGGCTATCGAAAATGGTGTAGCGGAATTAGTGACTCAAGGCATCTATCCACTGGCCTTTGAAGCACCACACTATGCGATGTCTCAACAAGGATATGAAGTAGTTTCACGACATTTTTCTACTTATATTGGACGAATACAAATAAGTGATGAAACTTATAAAAGTGAATATCAGCCAAGCAACGCTTCTAGGCCAGCATTTTTACATGGTATGACTGTTTATCCAGAAACAATTGGCTTTGTCGAGCAAAATAATGAGCAGTCTTTACAATTGATGAAAAATCAAGTGACGAACTTAATGAACTATCAGGAAGCATATATTTCCGCCTTTTATCATCCATATCTCGGGATAGATGGCTTAAAAGATGTTGTAGATATTTTAGGAGAAGTCGATGCCCCATGGTTAGATTTAAAGGCAGCAAACAATCAAGTAACTACTTCGACAATCAAGTTATCCTCTGAAAAAGGACAAATTCAAGTGGAAAAACTCCTTTTTGAAAGGAAACATGAAAAAAAGGAAAAAATGAAGAGAATCGTTATCTATGGCATAATTTTAGTTGGGATAGTTGGAAGTGTATTAGTATTTATCATAAGGAGAAAAACTTCATAAAAAGAAAGAAGAAATTATAGTTGCATAATTTCCTATGCTGTTATATACTATCAAAGGTTGCTGAGAAATCTCAGATAAACCAATAATCCACATTCTAAGAATATTTTTTATAGGGTGCTTAGAAATTCTAAGTCTATAAAGGAGTTTTAAAACTTAGGAGAGGGAAAAATAAAAACCAACTGGAGGAAACAAAAATGGCAGTAATTTCAATGAAACAATTACTAGAAGCCGGCGTACACTTTGGTCACCAAACACGTCGCTGGAACCCAAAAATGAAGAAATATATCTTCACAGAAAGAAACGGAATCTACATTATTGACTTACAAAAAACAGTTAAATTAGTAGATGCAGCTTACGATTACATGAAATCAGTCGCTGAAGATGGCGGAATTGCATTATTCGTAGGAACTAAAAAACAAGCTCAAGAAGCAATTAAAGAAGAAGCTATCCGCTCTGGTCAATACTATGTAAACCACCGTTGGTTAGGTGGAACTTTAACTAACTGGGAAACAATCCAAAAACGTGTGGCACGCTTGAAACAAATCAATGCAATGGAAGCAGATGGAACTTTTGATGTTCTACCTAAAAAAGAAGTTGTTGGTTTGAACAAACAACGTGAACGTTTAGAAAAATTCTTAGGCGGTATCGCTGATATGCCAAGAATTCCAGACGTAATGTACGTAGTTGACCCTCGTAAAGAACGTATTGCGATTCAAGAAGCGCACAAATTAAATATCCCAATCGTTGCTATGGTTGATACAAACTGTGATCCAGATGAAATCGACGTAGTAATCCCTTCAAACGACGACGCAATCCGTGCCGTTAAATTGATTACTGCTAAAATGGCAGATGCATTCATCGAAGGAAACCAAGGTGAAGATCAAGTAGTTGAAGAAGATTTCGTAGCTGAAGAAGCTGCAACTTCAATCGAAGAAATCGTTGATGTTGTAGAAGGCGACAATTCATCAGCTGAATAATCATTAAATGACGGAGCTGTTTCAAAGGCTAGGCGAAAAGCCGCACTCTCCTTTGAAGCAGCTTTTTTTAAAAAACAAAACACATATTTCAGGAGGAATTTCAAAATGGCTCAAATTTCAGCTAAATTAGTAAAAGAATTACGCGATATGACTGGCGTAGGTATGATGGATGCTAAAAAAGCATTAGTAGAAGTAGAAGGCGACATCGAAAAAGCTGTTGATTTTTTACGTGAAAAAGGTATGGCTAAAGCTGCTAAGAAAAATGATCGTATTGCTGCTGAAGGTTTAGCTTCAGTTGCAATTAATGGCAACACTGCTGCAATCATCGAAGTAAACTCAGAAACAGATTTCGTTTCTAAAAACGAAAGATTCCAAACATTAGTAAAAGATATCGCTGAAGCAGTTGCTGCGAACAAACCAGCTGATATGGATGCTGCAATGGCATTGGAAATTTCTACAGGTACAATTGAAAACTCATTAATCGAAGCAACTCAAGTAATCGGTGAAAAAATCAGCTTCCGTCGTTTTGACGTTGTTGAAAAAGACGATAACGCTGCATTCGGTGGCTACTTACACATGGGTGGACGTATCGCTGTATTAACTGTATTAGAAGGTACAACTGACGAAGAAGTTGCAAAAGACGTTGCAATGCACGTAGCTGCAATCAACCCTCGTTACGTTGATGAAACTCAAATTCCTCAAGAAGAATTAGATCATGAAAAAACTGTTTTAACAGAACAAGCATTAAACGAAGGCAAACCTGCTAACATCGTTGAAAAAATGGTTGTTGGTCGCTTGAACAAATTTAAAGCTGAAATTTCATTGGTTGACCAACCATTCGTTAAAGATCCTGATATGACTGTTGCTAAATATGTTGCTTCAAAAGGCGCAACTGTTAAATCATTCACTCGCTTTGAAGTGGGCGAAGGTATCGAAAAACGTGAAGATAACTTTGTAGAAGAAGTAATGAGTCAAGTGAAAAAATAATCTGTTCCTTGAACAGGTGGGAACGCATGAAAGTGCGCTCCCTTTTTTTAAGTAAATATTGTTCTCGAAAGTTAAGGTTAACACTGCTATAACGAAAGGGAATATGCTACAATAGGAATAGAGAATTTACGGAGGAATCGGCATGGAGAAACCAAAATATCAACGAGTTGTTTTGAAATTAAGTGGAGAAGCTTTAGCAGGAAATGAAGGCTTTGGAATTAAACCACCAACAATTCAAGAGATTGTTAAAGAATTAAAACAAGTACACGATTTAGGTGTAGAGTTAGCGATTGTAGTAGGCGGAGGAAACATCTGGCGTGGACAAATCGGTGCTCAAATGGGTATGGAACGTGCACAAGCAGATTATATGGGCATGCTTGCAACGGTGATGAATGCTTTGGCATTGCAAGATACATTAGAAAATGCTGGCGTACCAACGCGTGTTCAAACATCAATTGAAATGCGACAAATTGCAGAACCATATATTCGCCGTCGTGCAGAACGCCATTTAGAAAAAGGTCGTGTCGTTATTTTTGCTGGTGGTACCGGAAATCCTTACTTCTCAACAGATACAACAGCAGCATTAAGAGCAGCTGAAGTGAATGCAGATGTCATCTTAATGGCTAAAAATAATGTTGATGGTGTTTATTCAGCGGATCCAAAAGTTGACCAATCAGCAATTAAATTTGAAGAACTAACTCATTTAGAAGTCATTTCAAAAGGATTGCAAGTAATGGATTCTACCGCAAGTTCTTTAAGCATGGATAATGATATTCCATTGGTCGTGTTCAATTTGAACGAACCAGGAAATATTCAACGTGCAATTTTAGGAGAAAATATTGGGACAACTGTAAAAGGAGGGAAATAATATGGCAGATCAAATTATGACAGAAGCAAAAGCAAAAATGCAGAAAGCTGCAGATAGTTTACAACGTGAATTAGGACAAATTCGTGCAGGTCGCGCGAATGCTAGTCTTTTAGATCGCATTTCAGTGGTTTATTATGGTGTACCGACACCATTAAATCAAATGGCATCTATTACGATTCCAGAAGCTCGTGTTTTAATGATTACACCATTTGATAAATCAATCTTACCAGAGGTAGAAAAAGCAATTATGGCATCCGATTTAGGAATTACACCAACCAATGATGGGTCAGTAATTCGTTTAGTAATGCCACAATTGACTGAAGAACGTCGTAAAGAATTAGCAAAAGATGTGAAAAAAACAGCGGAAAATGCAAAAATTGCTGTCCGTAACGCACGTCGTGATGCTATCGATGCTTATAAAAAACAACAAAAAGCAAGTGAAATCACAGAAGATGATTTAAAAGTTGCTGAAAAAGATATTCAAGCAGCAACTGATGCAAGTATCAAACAATTGGATGATATTGCAGCAGAGAAAGAAAAAGAATTATTAGAGGTTTAATTTTAGACTGAAAAAAATGAGATAGTCGTTAGCTGGCTATCTCATTTTTTTATTTGGTATGGAAAACATTAATATATTCATACATTCTTACTTTTTTGATAGGCAAGAATTGCGATTATTGTTATAATAAATAGGATAAATTTTTAAATTTGGGATGATAGGAGAGAACAAGATGCTACGTTTTTTTCCACAAAAGAACAAATACATCCAAGAAAAAGGGAAATTTGAATTTCAAAGTGATCAAATGATTCCTAAACATATTGCAATTATTATGGATGGAAATGGTCGATGGGCACAGAATCGTCGTTTGCCTCGAGTTGCTGGACATAAAGAAGGGATGGAAACTGTAAAAAAAATCACGAAACATGCCTCTCAACTAGGTGTAGAAGTGTTGACTTTATATGCTTTTTCTACAGAAAATTGGAAGCGACCAACGGATGAAGTCGATTTTTTGATGCAGTTACCGGTTGATTTTTTTGATACGTTTGTACCAGAATTAATCAAAGAAAACGTTCAGGTACATGTGATGGGTTACAAAGAATTACTACCTAAGCATACACAAGATGCGGTTGAACGAGCGATGGAACAAACCAAAGACAACGATGGTATGATTTTGAACTTTGCTTTAAATTATGGTAGTCGAGCAGAAATCGTATCAGCTATGAAGGAAGTCTACCAAGAGGTAGCTACACACGGTGGCGATGTGGAAACGATTGATGAAGAGCTGATTGCTGACCATTTAATGACTGGTTTTTTACCATCTGAATTACGTGACCCGGAATTACTGATTCGTACAAGTGGTGAGGAACGTATTAGTAATTTCTTATTATGGCAAATTGCATATAGTGAATTTTTCTTTACTGATGCATTGTGGCCAGATTTTAATGAATCATTATTAGAAACAGCTATTGCAAGTTTCCAAAATCGCAATCGTCGATTTGGTGGCTTGGAAAAGGAGGAAACAAAATGAGACAACGAGTCATCACAGCAGTTGTGGCCTTAGCACTGTTTCTGCCAATTATTTATTTTGATTTTGGTGGGGTTTCAGTTGCTTTACTAGGTGCATTATTAGCTGTAGTAGGAGTATATGAACTATTTCGTATGAAAAATTTAGCTATGCTAAGTTTTGAAGGAATTCTTTCAGCTATTGGAGCAGTTATTTTAGTTTTACCTCAAGATCCATGGTTTAGTTTTTTGCCTGAGAAAACAGATAAGTTTATGCTTTTTTATTTTATCGTGATGTTATTATTAGGTGTATCGGTGATTTCTAAAAATACGTATACGATTGATGAAGCAGGTTTTCCAGTCTTAGCAAGTCTGTATGTTGGTGTAGGATTTCAAAATTTTGTTAATGCACGAACAGAGAGTTTAGTTGTCTTATGCTTTGGACTATTTGTTGTTTGGGCAACTGATATTGGTGCATATATGGTTGGAAGACAATATGGTAGCCGTAAACTATGGCCAGAGATTTCACCGAACAAAACGATTGAAGGTGCACTTGGAGGAATTGCAAGTGCAGTTGTGGTTGCGCTATTATATTTATTAGCCTTTCCAGGTGAAACATACTTTGGTTATAACTTTTTTGTTATGATTGTATTAACAATTATTTTCTCAATCGTTGGTCAATTTGGTGATTTAGTGGAATCATCAATTAAACGTCATTATGATGTCAAAGATTCAGGAAATATTTTACCAGGGCACGGCGGAATTTTAGATCGATTCGACAGTTTATTATTTGTCTTTCCGATGATGCATTTATTAGGTATCTTTTAATCAAAAAAAGCTGTTTTAGTTTACTACTAAGACAGCTTTTTTGATGTATCCGTACCTATTTATAAAATTATTTAAATATTTTCAGTATCCTATAT
>NZ_MAEL01000063.1 GCF_009933335.1 Candidatus Enterococcus willemsii
GAAACTTTGCAACAGAACCGTTTCAGGCTATGAAAAACTCATAGAACAAGCGAAAAAACATGAAAGTAAAATATTTTTAGCAACCATTAGTCCATTTATTGGTTATACAAAAGATATAAAGAATGAAGAAAAAGAAGAATTACGCCAAAAAGTAAATGCATGGATCAGAAAGAATACAGAAGTAGATGGCATATATGATTTTGATCAAGTTTTGGCTGATCCGAAAGACCCAACTAAATTGAATAGTAGCTATGATTCTGGAGATAAATTACATCCAAGTGAAGCAGGAGGAGCTCAAATGGCAAAAACTATAGATGTTGATGCATTCAAACGCTAATTACTCGAACTAAAACTCTGGACTAAAGTATTCTCTTGATTGAAAATATGACAATTTTGTTATGTTATTCGATGGTTCTATTGCTGATACACAGAGTATAATTTAAATAAAGAGAAACGGATAAAAGGCAGGAGGTAAGGAATTGGATATCAATATTTTAATTAGTTGTGGAGTAATCGGGATAGGTGTCGTTTTATTGATGATTGGTGGAGGAATTTTTAATTATAGAGCTTATACAAATAAGAGACCATGAGAAGGTAAGACCCAACCTTTTTTGAAAACAAGATTGTTGGTTACTGTATTGGACATTATTTAGCTGTTATTTTGTATACTCTAAATGGCTAGATATGTAACAAAATAGCAACTACAATTTGTTTCGATCACGTTATCTACTTGGTTCTTTAGGGATAGCGATTCTCCTCTAGTGTCTATTTATTACTTCCAAATATAAAATAAATTGATCCACACATAACTTAGTTAAACTGATTTTATAGTGTGGATTGATCTATTTTACGATCAATTAAAGGTAATGGATTTTTTGCTTTTTATAATTATGCTACAATTGACAGTGAAAAAATAAATATTATACGTTTGGAGAATTATGAAGAAGAAAATACTAAAATTTATATTATGGCTTTTCGGTATTTTAATTGTTATGATGTTAGCCGTATTTACTGCATTTCAGTTGTCACCTAGGCCAGGTGTTTACGTAATTGGACTGATGTTTGATTCGCCAGTATCAATTTCAGACAAGCAAGCTTATAAAAAAGCTAAAGGCAATGTTAAAGTCATATCGAATGAAGTATATAAGTCAAAACATAAAGAAAATACCTTTGATATCTATTATCCTAAGAATGCGTCAAAAGCAGTTCCAGTAATGATTTGGGCTCATGGGGGTGGCTTTGTTGCTGGTGATAAATCTGGAGTGAAAGAATTTGCAACAAGAATTGTTTCAGATGCTAATATAGCCGTAGTTGCAATGAATTATGAAACTGCGCCGGATTCTCAATATCCGAATCAAGTAAAACAAGTAAATGATTTAGTAAAAGAATTGCAAACTAGAAAAATGGCTGAGCTGGATTTATCAAGATTATTTTTGGGCGGTGACAGTGCTGGTGCGCAAATTGCCTTACAATATGCTGTTGTTCAAACAAATGCATCGTATGCTGATGAAATGGGGATGATGCAAACAATACCAGAAGGTAACCTAAAAGGAACGATTTCTTATTGTGGACCAGTGAACTTAAAACAGACTGCTCAACAACATTCCGATAATAGATTTATGAAATTTTTTGTGAAAACAGTTGCGTGGTCCTTGATAGGTACAAAGAATTGGAAAAATGATCCTAAATTGTTCCAATCTAGTTTAGTAGATCATGTTTCAAATGAATTTCCACCGACATATATCACAGATGGTAATGCATATTCATTTCAAGAGCAGGGAATTACTTTGGAAAATCGTTTGAACGAGCTGGGAATACCAGTACAAGGGCTCTTTTATACGAACGACAAAAATGAAATCACACATGAGTATCAATTTGATTATGCCACTACAGAAGCAAAAGAATGCTATCAACAGACATTAAAATTTTTAAATCAATATAAATAAAAGAAAAATACGATTATTGGAAGAAAAAATAAGACATAAAACAAAAAAGGTCGTCTTTATATTTTACGTTAAACTAGGAAAGAGACTTGGGTACTGACAGATTTAAAATGAAAAAAATTACAAAAGAAGCTCGATGATAGAATTTTAAAGAAAAAAAGTTTTATGTGGATGATACAATTAATAAAATTAAGCAGGATGTGCTGTTTTATACAGAAACTATTAAAACAACTATTCAAGATATTTTGAAAACATATAAGGATAAAAGTGAATCTTTATAAAATGATATTAGACTTAATACAATTGTTTCAACAAAAGATTGAAATTACCGAAGTAAAAAAAGTCTATCAGTGAATGGTAAGTTTAACTCCATACCTTAACAGGAGTAAGGGAAAGCTTTGGGAAAAATAGTACAAATATCAGGATTTTTTTCAAAAATGAGAAAAACACAAACTACTATGTAGCATGAGAGAAATTGAAAATAAGAGAGCAATTTACTAGATTGAGTAAATCGGTTAAATGATAGGGTTTTGTCTTTGTTATTTTAATTTGTAGGTTGCATACTGGTGCTTAGATATTTTAGAGAAGATTGTAGAGAATAGAAGAATAATATTCTATGAAATTTCATAAAAGTTATCTTTATTAAAAATGGATGTTACGGCTGTTAAATCAATGGTTTTAAACTAAAGGAAAGAGAATATCCATTAACCAGGTCTTAAGAAAGCTCGTAAAGCTTCTCAATTCTCAAAACGTTAATCGTTGTTATATCAACGTTTCAGACACTTTCCAATTGTGGGGAGTGTCTTTTTGGTTTTATCATATTAGCGAATATATTAATGATGATCTGTACTTTTTTAGAAAAGAAAAAAATGGATTAAATACTGTAAAATTTATCATTTATTTATTAAGATGGAATTAGTTGATGGATCATAATAGATTGCTTAAAAAGTGGGAAAAAACTTATTGTTTGAGAAAGAAATAAGTTACTCAGTAAGTAGCTATTACAGAAGCAATAGATTATTTTATACATTTTAGTAATTTTTGTTATAAACTTGAAAAAATTTTTTGAAGAATCTATTAGGTAAATAACTTCTGTTTTTTTGATGTGAGTTTAATAATGAGTTTTGCTTACTTTGTCAGTCTATATGATCCAAATCAATATAAAGATGATGTTGATGGATCAAACTAGAAGATAGGTGGTGATATTTTCTAATATATAGCGATATTGAAAATTGTATGAGGCTTCAAAGAAATTAGATACAACGTGTTTGAAATATAAAAATATTTCATTGACAATAGAAAATATTGATAAAATTATTGAAACCTATGAAAAACGTGAAGATGTTGAAAAATATGCACATGTAGCAACCTTAGACGAAATTAAAGAGAATGACTATAACCTAAACATCCCAAGGTATGTAGATACGTTTGAGGAAGAGGAAGTAACGCCATTACCACAGCTTGCACAAAAATTAGTAGATGTGAAGCAAGAGATAGAAAAATCGACAGATAAATTATTTGAAATGCTAGGTGAATTGCAAGGAACGACAGATGAAGCACAGGAAGAGCTGCAGAAGTTTATGGAGTTGTTGAAAAAATAGAGAGTAGTGGGGTGTAAGGGCAAGAAGTATGGGCTACTTGCTCTTACATTGGAGGCGTATAATTATTATGAATAAATTATTAAAAAAAGTACTAGATAATTACTTGATAGAAAAGGAAAAGCCACTTAAAGATAATAATTTGGCAAAAGTGGTAACAAAAGATCTAGTTTCTTCTATACGAGAAAAAGTACAAAATGATAAATACGTTATCAAAGGATCCGTTGGACAAGGTCAGTGGGCGGAAATTCCTTGGATATGTATATTTGATAAAACGATTTCTACCCAAACGACAAAAGGGATTTATATAGCGATTCTTTTCAAAGCTGATATGACTGGACTCTACCTTACCTTGAATCAAGGTTGGACTTTTTTCGCTGAAACATACAAACCGTTAGAAGAAGCGGTTCTGTTGCAAAGTTTCCGATAAGCTCATTTTGAGGTAAAATAATTGAAAAAGATAGCTTGGAGGAATGAAGATGACTCAGTTCAAAGGAAAACAATTTCAAAAAGACGTGATTATCGTAGCCGTCGGCTACTATCTTCGGTACAACCTGAGTTATCGTGAAGTGCAGGAAATTCTGTATGACCGAGGAATTCACGTTTGTCACACCACAATTTACCGTTGGGTGCAAGAATACGGAAAGATTCTTTATCAAATTTGGAAAAAGAAAAACAAACAGTCCTTTTATTCATGGAAAATGGACGAGACTTATATCAAAATTAAAGGAAAGTGGCATTATTTATATCGCGCTATCGATGTAGATGGCTTAACCTTAGATATCTGGTTACGGAAAAAGCGCGACACACAGGCTGCGTATGCTTTTCTAAAACGACTGAAGAACCAGTTTGGAGAACCAAAGGTTCTAGTAACGGATAAAGCACCCTCTATTAAGAGTGCCTTCAGAAAGCTTCAGAAAAATGGACTGTATATAACAACAGAACATCGAACAATCAAGTATCTGAATAATCTGATTGAACAAGATCATCGTCCAATTAAGCGAAGAAACAAATTTTACCAAAGTTTGCGAACAGCCTCAACCACGATTAAAGGCATGGAAGCGATTCGAGGAATTTATAAAAAAAGCCGAAAAGAAGGGTCTCTTTTTGGCTTTTCCGTCTGTACAGAAATCAAAGGACTATTAGGAATCCCTGCTTAAATAAGAATCATCTTGAAAAACTAATGACCTTTTTGAGACTTTGCAACAGAACCTATCTGCTTCACATCTCCTAGGAGAAAGATTAAATAATCGGGGATATCCTGTAGGGTCAATATTATTAGCCGGCAAAAATAATTTATCAAAAGGATATGAG